>JBBSFX010000020.1:0-53346 GCA_038254735.1 Solirubrobacterales bacterium | reverse complement strand
GCCGCCGCGGCCGCCGCGCCGAAGCCGCCCGCCGCGCCGGCCGCCGCGCCGGCGCGCGCGCGGTCGCCCGGGGGCCGCGGGCTGGGCGGGCGGGGTCCTTGCGGCGTCGGCCCGGCGAGGTCGTCGAGGCCGATCACCCCCTGCACCCGGGGATCGAGCGCCGGGGCGCGGACGTTGGCGTAGGCCACCCGGCCGTCGCGCAGCGCGACGCGCTCGAACGTAGTCGAGAACGCGCCGCCGAGCGCCTGCGCGCCGCCGCGCACCGGCAGCGACAGCCCGTTGGCGCCGAGCGGGCCCGAGATCACGCTGTGGCTGCGCAGCGAGGCTCGCAGCGCGGCCACCGTCGCGCCGCTGGGCGCGAAGCGCTGCGCGAACTCGGCCACCGTCAGGTAGCGGTGGAAGTCCGGCGAGCCGGGGGTGGAGACGGCGCCGGCGTACGCCGCGAGGGCAGCCGGGTCGCGCGGGGCGAGTGCGATCGTCGCCCGGAGCGGCGTGCCCCCAGCGAGCGGGCCCAGCCGGCGGGCGCCGCCCGGCAGCGCCGGAGCGGCGGCGAGCCGCAGCGGCCGGGGCGCGGCGCTGAGCCGCAGCGGCCGGGGCGCGGCGCTGAGCCGCAGCGGCCGGGGCGCGGCGCTGAGCCGCAGCGGCCGGGGCGCGGCGGCGGCGGGTTCCGCGCCCGCGCCGAGCAGCGCGAGTGCGGCGAGTGCGGCGAGCGCGGCGAGCCCGGCCGGCCCGCGGAGCGCAGCGCCTGCGATCAGACGCCCGATTGCGCCCATCGAACCCTGCGTCGGTCTGGCGGCAACGTCTCAGCGCCCGGCGGCCAGCGCCTCGGCTTCGGACAGCTGGGTCTCGACCAGCGCCAGCCCCGCGTCCCAGAAGCCGGGGTCGGCGAGGTCGATGCCGATGATCCGGCCGAGCGCCTCGGGGCTGCGCGAGCCTCCGGCGGCCAGCAGCTCGAGGTAGCGGGGGACGAAGGACTCGCCCTCCTCGCGGTAGCGGCCGTAGGCCGAGAGCGCCAGTAGCTGGCCGTATGCGTAGGCGTACACGTAGCCGGGGGTGCTGATGAAGTGCGGCACGTAGGACCACCACATCCCGTAGCCGTCGGTGATCTCCACCGAGTCCCCGAACAGCTCGGCCTGCGTCTCGAGCCACCGCTCGCCGAGCCGGTCCACCGACAGCTCGCCCTCGCTGCGCCGGCCGGTGTGGACGCGGTGCTCGAAGCGGTTCATCGCCATCTGCCGGAACACCGTGGCGATCGCGCCGTCGATCCGGTCCGCGAGCAGGCTCAGGCGGGTGTCGTCGTCGGTGGCGGCGTCGAGCATCCGGCCGAACACCAGCGCCTCGCCGAACACCGAGGCGGTCTCGGCCAGGGTCAGGGGCGTGGACTGGTGGAACACGCCGCGGGGCTGGGCCAGCGCGGCGTGCAGACCGTGGCCGAGCTCGTGGGCCATCACCAGCACGTCGCGGCGCCGCGCGGTGAAGTTGAGCATCACGTACGGGTGGACGCTCGGCACCGTATAGGCGCAGAACGCGCCGCCGCGCTTGTTCTCCCGCACCGGCGCGTCGATCCAGCGCTCGTCGAAGAAGCGCCGGGCGACGCGACCGGCCTCGGGCGAGAACGCGCTGTAGGTTTCGAGCACGAGGTCCCGTGCCTCCCCGTAGGAGAAGCTCACGTCCTCCGGGAGCACTGGGGCGGCGCGGTCGTAGTCGGCGATCCGCTCGACGCCGAGCAGCTTTGCCTTGACCGCGTACCAGCGCTGGGGAATGTCGTAGCGGCGGCGGACAGCCTCGATCAGCGCCATCACCGACTCGTCGGAGGCCTCGTTGGAGAGGTTGCGGGTGGCCAGCCAGTGCGGGTAGGAGCGCAGGCGGTCCTCGACCATCTTGTCGGCGAGCAGCGTGTTGTAGATGAATCCGCGCGTGCGCAGCCCCGGCTCGAGCGCCGCCGACACCGCCTCGGCGGCCTGGCGGCGCTGCTCGCGCTCGGGGCCCTGGAGCCGGCTGAGGGCCAGCTCGAGCGTCACCACCTCGCCGTCCAGCCCGACCCGGATCGCCGAGGTCAGCTCGCCGAACAGCCGGCCCCAGGCGGCCTCGCTGGACAGCGATTTCTCGGCCAGGATCTTCTCCTCCGGCTCGCTCAGCAGGTGCGGGCGGTAGCGGCGCGCGCTGCGCAGGTGGTGGCGGCAGAAGTCGAGCCCCTCGGACCCCGGTCCGTCCAGCAGCGCGTCGGCCCGCGCGTCGTCGACCGCCGCCCACTCGAGCTCGAAGAACAGCAGCTTCGTCTCCGCCTCGGTGGCCTTCTCCTGCATCAGCTGGAGCAGCGCCCCGCGCGCGTGATCGGCGGTGTCGGTGGAGAAGCGCAGCGACGCGTACGAGGCGGCCCTGCCGACCAGCTCGTTGATCGCGGCGAGCCCCTCCATCGCCTCGCGCAGCCCGGCGGCGTCGAGCCCGGCCACCCGGCCGCTGTAGCGCTCCGCGAACGCCTGCGCGCTCCTCACCGCCTGATCGAGCTGGCCGCGGACCCCCGCGTCGGTCTCGCCGTTGAGGAGGGGGGCGAGGTCCCACTCGGCGGCGAGCAGCTCGGGGTCGGCCAGGTGGTCGGCGGTGGCGGACATCGGAGACCGGGAGATTACCCGCAGCGCGAGCCCGGCCAACCGCGGCCGCCGCCGCTGCCGCGCGCCCCGAGCGCGTTACGCTCCGGCGGGCGATGAGGATCGGATCGAGGTGCCTGCCGCTGCTCGCGGCGCTGGGGCTGGCGAGCTGCGGGAGCGGCGGCGACCGCGTCCCCGACCTCGCGGGCGTCCCGATGCTCGGCGGGGCGCAGATCGTGGTCAAGATCCGCAGCTGCGACCCCGGCGCCAACGCCAGCTGCGCCTTCCAGCTGGTGGTGGTCAACCACCGCTTCCGCACGAGCCAGGCGTTTCTGGACGCACAGCGCCGCCGCCTGCGCGAGCTCGGCTGGACCGGCGCGTATGCGCCCAACGGCGACGAGCACGCCGTCGACTCCCCCGGGGGCAGGCTGCACCTGATCTACGCCACCCCCGACGGTGACCTGATCGGGATCGACTTCGGGTGGATCAAGCGTCGCCGGGCGATCGCGCTGGCCCTATCGCACGCGATCTTCGCGCACACGCCGACGCTGTCGATGCTGGTCCAGTTCGGCTCGTCCTAGCCGGCGAAAACCTCCGCCTGGCGCCCCGCCGTCCCGCCGCGCCGCCGGTCAGCCGCGGGGCATCAGCGTCAGCCGCTGGCGCGGCCCGACCCCCAGCGCGGTGCGACCTCCGAGCAGGTCGGCGAGATCGTCCCCGACCAGCTCGCGCCGCCAGCCGGTCAGCGTCCGCACGTCCGGCTCGGGCGCCGAGCGCCGCGCCGCGGCGACGATCTGCTCGAGCTCCGAGCGCGAGGCGATCAGCTCGTAGGCGAGGCCGGACTCCATCGCCCGCGCGCGCAGGAGCGCTTCGGCGAGCACGATCAGTGGCCCGTCGGAGGGCTCCGAGCGCCCCCGCCGCTCGTCGCGCGGGATCGGCTCCGCCTCGCGGCCGCGGGCGATCGCGTCGAGCAGCGCAGGGCCGCGGCGCTTGACGGCGGAGCGGTGGATGCCCCGGATCTGCTCGAGCGCTCCGACGTTGGACGGCTGGCGCTTGGCCAGCTCGACGAGCGGCGGGTCGGCCAGCACCGACCCGACGGGGCGATCCTCCTCCGAGGCGGTGCGCTCGCGCCAGGCGGCCAGCTCGCGGGCCACCGCGCGCGAGCGCGGATCGAGCTGGCTGACCCGCGGCAGCCGCTCCCACGCCGTCAGGGGCTCGCGCTGGTCGCTGACCGACTCGAGCCGGCGGCACTCCTCGCGCGCCCACTCGGTTCGCTCGCTGTCCTCGAGCCGCTGCTTGAGCCGGTCGGCCAGCTCGAGCAGGTGGGCGACGTCCTCGGCGGCGTAGGAGAGCTGCTCGGCGGTCAGCGGGCGCACGTCCCAGCGGGTAAAGGACGCGGTCTTGCCGACGGTCCGCCCGAGGACCGAGCCGATCAGGTTCCCGTAGCCCGACTGCGCGCTCTCCCCGGCGAAGCCGGCGCTGATCTGCGTGTCGAAGATGTTCACCGGCGTGGTCCTCCAGGCGCGTCGGAGGATCGCCACGTCCTGGCGGCCGGCGTGCAGGACGACCTCGATCGCCGGGTCGGAGACCAGCTCGGCCAGCGGCGAGACGTCGACGTCGGTCAGCGAGTCGATCATCAGGATCCGCGAGCCCCCCGGCTCCTCGGGGTCGTCGACGGCGACCTGGACCAGGCACAGGAGCGCCCGGTAGCGGCCCTCAGACATGAACTCGGTGTCGATCCCGAAGCGCCTGCGGGTGCGCGCGAGCTCGGCCGCCTCGGCGAGCTCCTCCGAGGAGGCCAGCGCGAAGCGCTTGGCTCTGTGCTGGTCCGCGACCCTGTCGGCGATAGCCCGCTCACCTCCTTCGGAAAGCCCGCGCCCTGCGCACGGTGGCCGTGATCCTATTAGTAAGCGCGCCCTGCGGCTAAACCGACCCCGGTGGTAGGATTTACGGCGATGATCTTCTCCTCGAAGGCCGAGTACGGAGTCCGCCTGATGGTCGAGCTGGGTCGGCAGACCCCGGAGCGCCCGACCAGCCTCAAGGCGCTGGCCGACGCCGAAGGCCTGCCGCTGGCCTATCTCGAGCAGGTGGTGGCCCGGCTGCGCAGGGCCGAATTGGTGATGAGCGCGCGCGGCGCGCACGGCGGCTACTGGCTCGCGCGCCCAGCCGAGGAGATCACCATGCACGAGGTGGTGCAGGCGCTCGAGGGCGTGATCGCGCCGATGGACTGCTTTCTCGGCGAGCACACCGAGCGCGTGCTGTGCTCGCACGAGCCCGATTCGGGGCGAGGCTGCGCGACGAAGTTGCTGTGGACCCGGGTCCAGGGCGGGATCGTCCGCTCGCTGCAGACGACCACGCTCGCCGAGCTGGTCGAGTTCTCGCGACGCCAGGAGCGAGTCCCCACCGCGGCCGCGTGAGCCTGCTCGCGCCGTCGCGACCGACCGAACCCCCGACACGAAGGCTCTGAACCTAGATGGCTGAACTGGAAATCCGAAACCTCCACGTCCGCGCCGGCGAGAAGCCGATCCTCCGCGGCCTCGACCTGACCGTCGGCAGGGGCGAGATCCACGCCCTGATGGGCCCCAACGGGTCGGGCAAGTCGACGCTGGCCAACGCGATCATGGGCCATCCGAACTTCGCGGTCACCGAGGGCCAGATCTTCTTCCGCGGCGAGGACATCACCGGGGCCGCGCCGGACGAGCGGGCCCGGATGGGGCTGTTCATGGCCTTCCAGTACCCCGTCGCGGTGCCCGGCGTGACGGTCACCAAGTACCTGCGCACGGTGCTCAACGCCCATCGCGCCGCGCGCGACGAGGAGCCGATCCCGCTGCGCGAGTTCCGCCAGACCGTCGAGGCGGCGATGGAGCTGACGAAGATCCCCCGCGACTTCTCCTCCCGCTACCTCAACGACGGCTTCTCCGGCGGGGAGAAGAAGCGCATGGAGATCCTCCAGCTGGCGCTCCAGCATCCGGCGCTGGCGGTGCTCGACGAGACCGACTCGGGCCTCGACATCGATGCGCTGCGGATCGTCGCCGACGGCGTCAACTCGGTCGCCGGCGAGGACATGGGCGTGCTGATCATCACCCACTACCAGCGGATCCTCGACTACGTGAAGCCGAGTCACGTGCACGTCATGTACCAGGGCCGGATCGTCAAGGAGGGTGGCCCCGAGCTGGTCGACGAGCTGGAGAGCAAGGGCTACGGCTGGATCACCGACGAGCTCGGCGGGGAGGCTGCCGAGGAGCTCGGCGGGGAGGCCGCCGAGGATCCCGCGGCGGACGACGTCCCGGAGGCCCAGGAGGCCCCCGCCCGCTGATGGCCACCACGGCCGGCCCGCTCCACGGCATCGCCGCCGAGTTCCCCGTGCTGGCGCGCGAGTTCGACGGCCGGGCGGTCGCGTATCTGGACTCGGCCGCCACCTCGCAGACCCCGCAGCCGGTGATCGACGCGATGACCTCGTACTACACGCGCTCGCGGGCATCGGTGCACCGCGGGGTCTACCCGCTGGCCGTCGAGGCCACCGAGCTGTTCGAGGGCGCGCGCGAGCGGGTCGCCGCGTGGCTGCACTCGACCCCCGCCGAGACGATCTTCACCGCCAACGCGACGGCGGCGATCAACCTCGTCGCCTACACCTGGGGTCGCCGCAACGTCGGCCCCGGCGACCTCGTCCTGCTGACCGAGATGGAGCACCACTCGAACATCGTCCCGTGGCAGCTGCTGTGCGCCGAGCGCGAGGCCGAGCTCGCCTACGTGCCGGTTCTCGACGACGGCAAGCTCGACCGCGACGCCCTCGCCGCGCTGCTGGCCCGCGGGCCGAAGCTGCTGGCGCTGGCCCACGTCTCGAACGTGCTGGGGACGATCAACCCGCTCGAGGAGATCGTCCCGCAGGCCCGCGCGGCCGGCGCGACCGTGCTCGTCGACGGCTCGCAGGCGATCCCGCAGCTGCCCGTCGACCTGCGGGCGATCGACGCCGACTTCTACGTTTGGACCGCGCACAAGGTCTACGGGCCGACCGGGATCGGGGTGCTCCACGGCCGCCGCGAGCTGCTCGAGGCGATGCCCCCGTTCTTGGGCGGCGGCCACATGATCAAGACGGTCGGCGACACCGAGTCGACGTGGACCGACCTGCCGTGGAAGTTCGAGGCCGGCACGTCGCAGATCGCCGAGGCGATCGGGCTCGGCGCCGCCGTCGAGTGGGTGACGGGGATCGGGATCGAAGCGGTGCGCGAGCACGAGCGCGCGCTCGTGGCCGAGACGCTGGCGCGGCTGGCCGACGAGGTCCCGGGGATCCGCATCCACGGCCCGGCCGGCGCCGAGGAGCGCGGCGCGGTGATCTCGTTCGAGCTGCCGGGGATCCACCCCCACGACGTCGCCGAGATCCTCGGGCGCCGCGGTGTGTGCGTGCGCGCGGGCCATCACTGCGCCCAGCCGCTGATGCGCCGCCTCGGTGCCACCGCCACCACCCGCGCCTCGTTCGCCGTCCACACCACCGGCGAGGACGTCGAGCGGCTGCTCGACGGGCTGGCCGAGGTGACCCGGATCTTCGGAGACTGAGGCGTGGACGAGCTCTACCGCGAGAACATCCTCGACCACTACAAGCACCCGCACAACTGGAGCCCGCCGAAGCCCGAGCTCGAGCCCCCCGCCCTCGAGGCCGAGGATCTCAACCCGCTGTGCGGCGATCAGCTGAAGGTGCAGCTGCGCCTCGACGCGGAGGGGCGAATCGCCGACGTCGCGTTCTCCGGGCACGGCTGCGCGATCTCGCAGGCCGCCGCCTCGATGAGCTCCGACGAGGTCAAGGGGATGCCCGTCGAGGAGCTCCTGAGGCTCGACCGCGGCTTCGTTCTCGACCTGCTGGGGATCGACATCTCGGCCACGCGGATGAAATGCGCGATGCTGTCGCTGAAGGTGCTGAAGTCCGCGGGCCTCGGTCACGCCGTCGACTGGGAGCCCGCCGAGGCGTCCTGAGGATCTCGGCGCTCAGCAGCCGGCGGTGAAGTTGCTCGTGCTGCCCGGCCCCGCGCACTGCTCCCAGTAGCTGCGGTAGTAGGCGTACAGCGCCGGATTCTGCAGCGACTTGGTGTCGGCCTCGTAGGTGAAGGAGCCGGCGTTGCCGATCGTCACCGTGTAGCCGTTGATCGCGCCGCGGTAGACGGTGTTGTTGCTGGGGCTGAGATTGACGTTGGAGAACGGGGCGTCGAGCCCGAACGAGACGTTGCCGTTGTTGCTGAGTGTGACGGCGTTGTTCGGCGGGGTGTTGATCGGGTCGCCGTAGATGTAGAGCTGGGCCTTGAGCGCGGAGTCGCCCGGGTTCAACGTCGAGTTCTGGTACATCGAGAACGTCCCCGGTGCGACCCCCTGCGCGCTTTTCGACGTCGAGCAGCCGCTGCCGGGGTCGCTCGGTGAGTCGATGTAGATCGAGGCGTTGACATTGGGGGCGATCGTGATCGCCGAGTTGTTGGACAGGTACAGGCTGCAGAAGTTGTAGACGCCGCCGCCGAGCACGACGCTCGCGTTGTTGCCCAGGTACAGGGTGCGGCCGATGGGGTCGAAGATCACCGTGCCGGTGAGCGAGTCGCAGGAGGTGACGCAGGCCGGGGCGAGGCGGTAGTCGCAGTTGGTCTGGATGTAGCCGATCGGCGGCGGGGTCGGGGCGGCGCACGTGCCGCCGAGGGGCGTGTTCGTCGCCGTCGTCGACATCGTCACCTCCGGCGTCGGGTACGGGGTCAGCCGGCCCGTGGTCGGCCCGTTGTTGATGACGTTCTGGCCGAGCTGGACCGACGCCCCCGGCGGCAGCGAGTACCCGTCGATCGATGTCGTGCCGCCGCCGGTCCCACCCACCGTCAGCACGCCGTTGGTGCCCAGCAGCGCCGGGACGCCCGAGGTGTCGGTCAGGAGCGTCTCGTTGTTGCTGATCGTGACGTTCTTGGTCCCGAAGATCGCCGTCGGGAACACCGGCGTCGAGGTGTAGCGTGCGACCCGCTCCTGGATTCGCTCGCTGATCCCGTTGGCTGTCCCGATCGCCGTGATGCAGCGCTGCGAGATGTCGCTCTGGCTGTTGTCGACGACGGGGCCGACGCACGCGTCGCCGAGGACCATGTTGCGCGAGACCCAGTACTCGAAGGTGGCGCCGTTGCCGACCGACTCGGCGCCGACCATCGGGCACCAGCCGCTGCCTCCGACCGCGGCCGGCGTCGGCTGCGGGTCGGGGCACGCGTTGTCGCCCGGCTGATGCTGGCTCAGCCGGTAGGCGGCCACCCGGGCGCCGGCGTCGGCCGCGTTGAGGGCGGCCTTGGCATTGACGTCGCGATTGGTGAACGAGTTGCTGTCGACGGCGAAGGCAACGGCCACCGCGGCCAGCGCCAGCGCGATCGTCATCACCGCCAGCGCGATCGGGACGGCGAAGCCACCCTCGGCGCGCAGCCGCCTGAGGATCGTCCGGGTCATGTCGTCACCAGCGTGAACTGGGAGGCGAACTGGGTCTGGTCGTAGGCCAGCGAGACGTTCGTGCCGGCCGCCGCGGCGAGCCACACGACCACCTCCACCCGCGGCAGCCCGAGGATCCCGCCGCCGACGATCGAGTTCGCCGAGCCGACGTTGAAGTTGAACGACACGGGCGTCGGGACGCCCGCCTGCGCGGTCACGTTGGCGCTCACCGCCGCCCCGATCGGCTGGGCCAGCAGGTTCCCGGTCAGGCTGCCGAGGATGCCGCCGGGGACCACGTACAGCCCGAGGCACAGGCTGACGTTTACCGCCGCGCCAGAGCCGGACATCAGGTACGCGGTCATGCTGCCGGCGCCGTTGAGGTTGAGCGTCGTCCCCGCCGGGATCCCTGGCGTCACCCATGAGTGCGACTTGGTGTTGTCGGCCGGCGGCGAACTTCCGCAGCTCGTGCCCGTGGGGGGGATGGGCAGGCCGCCCGTGGGGGGGATGGTCGCGCCTTGGCAGCCGGCCTGGAGGTCGAGCGCATAGCAGGGGGTGACGGGCGTGGGCGTCGTCGTGGGCGTGGTCGTCGTTGTCGTCGGCGTGGTCGTGGTCGTTGTCGGCGTGGTCGTCGTCGAGGTCGTGCCGGTGCCCCCTCCGGTGGTGCATGCGCCGGTGGGCAGGCTCGAGCCGAGGAGATCCGGAGCTGGTGGCGTCAGACCGATCGCCGCGAGCGTGTCGTGGAGGTTGTTGCCCGTGCACGCCGGCGCTCCGCACGAGCCCGCCGAGTAGGAGGTGTCGCAGGGGAAGTACTGGTGCGGGGTGCCGGTCAGGGAGTTGCTGCAGGAGATGGTCTGGCCGGTGCTGTTCAGGCACTTCGTGTTCGGGCTGTTGAGCAGGTTCTGGCTCGAGTTCTGGTTCGGGTCGGGCAGGTAGCCGGACACCACTACGGGGTGGCTTGGGTGATCGGCCCCGGTGAGCGTGACCACGATCGTCACGCGCTTGTAGTCGTTGTTGGTGGCGCAGTCGGAGCCCGCCGTCGTCGTCTGGCTGCACGTCGGGTCGGCCGTCCAGGTGACGAAGTCATAGATGCTGCCGCTGAGGCGCCCGTCGGTCCAGTCCTGCACGGGCGAGAGGACGCCGCTGCTCACCGTCGTCGCGGTGCCGCTGATCGTGTACGTGCAGCCGTTGACGACCAGGTTCTCGGTCGCCGCCGAGCCGCCGGGGAAGTGGTCGGGCTGGTAGGTGGGGGCGGCGCCGCCCCCCGGCGGGCACGACCCGGCCGGTGCGCCGACGTAGGTGTAGTCGGTGGGGGTCGTCGACCACTGCGCCGAGGGGCCGGTCAGGGCGACCTCGTTGTAGGGCAGCGACTTGACCCGCTCGAGCTCGAGCTGCGCGCGCTGGATGATCGACGTGCGCCGCTCCGAGACCAGCGTCAACTTGCGCGCCGCCCCCATCCCCAGCAGCGCGGTGAGCACGCCGGCGATCAGGATCGACGCGGCGACCATCACCTCGACCAGTGTGAAGCCGTCCTCGTGCTTGATCATGAGCCCGCGTCCAGGTTGGGGAGGAACACGCCGCTCTGCAGCGTCGTCAGGTGCGACAGGCCGCCGGTCATCAGATCGCCCTTGGCGGGGATCGAGACTTGCACCTGCACATACGTGGGCCCCCCGGCGAGGCCGGCGATCTCACGCTCGTAGGCCTCGTCGCACTTCAGGATGCTGCCGTCGGTGTTCGGGATGTTGGGGTTGGAGACGAAGAACACGGAGCCCGACGGCGCGCTCCCGGCGGTGTTGCAGAAGGTCGCGGTGGCGCCGTCCTTGACGTGGGCGATGTCGAGCGAGCCGAGTGAGCCGGGGGCGGCGGGCAGCGCGGGGGCGAGCGCCTGGGTCTCGGCGCAGCGCGTGTAGGGCGATCCGAGCGAGTCGCTCGCCGTGCAGTCGTAGGCGACGTTGTACGCGCTCGCCCCGGTGACCATCTGGAACTTGATCGAGTTCGGGGTCACCGACTGGAACATCGTCGCCTGGCGCAGGTCGTGGAGCAGCCGGGCGAACACCGTCTGCGTACTCGTGACCTCCTGCGCGTAGGCCTGGTCGCGGGTCTGCGTCCGGGTTAGCACGTCGAGCGCGGTCAGCGTCGTGCCGACGATCACCAGCATCAGCACCATCGCGATCAGCAGCTCGATCAACGTGAAGCCGCTTTCGGACGTGGAGCCGCGGCGAGCCTCCCGGACGGTGCGGGCGGGGGGTTCAGGGGTCGAGGGTGCGGTTCCGGGCATGCGCTGGACGGTGCACGCTCGCGCTTCGTTGCTCCCTGGGCGCGAGGTTGGGGCGTCTCCCGGACGGGTTATCGGCAGCCGAGCCGGAAAAGTCCAGGATCGGGGCTGCGTGAGTGGACGCTCGTTGGACGGCGGCCGCGCTCGGCTCGCCCCCAGGCCGCGCGCGCGGCCTATATGACGGATGAATGACGGATGACGGCCCCGCCGCCGGCGGCGGTCAGCGCGTTGCCGGCGGTGAGCGCGGAGATCGGCCGGCCGTCCAGACCCTGAAGCTCGATCCGCAGCCTCAGGCAAAAGCTCCGCGGGCGGCTCGCCGCCGACGCGCATCTGCTCTCCGAAGCGGCCTGGTGCTCTCCGCTTGGCGCTCCGCCCGGCGCAGCTGTGCGGCGCGCAGGGCCAGCAGCTCCAGGAGCGCCGCCGTGGGGCGGAACGGGTCGGCGATCGCGCTCCCGTCGCGCACCGAGTAGGCGGCTCGCAGCTCGTCGTCGATCTCGGCGATCAACAGCGGCGCCGGCGGCACGGCGGGGGCAGAGTCGAGCGTGGCCAGTCGGCGGAGGGCGAGCTCGTCGTCGGCGTAGCCCGGGCGGATCGTGAGTGACTGTGGCGCGTGTTCCATGGACGCAACTGTGGACCCGGCTCGCCATAAACTCAAATAGGGATTCGGCTGAGATGGTATAACTTTAGGTAATGCTCGACTTACGCCGGGTCCAGGTTCTCTGCGCGGTGGCCCGGCACGGCTCGTTCTCGGCCGCGGCCGACGCGCTCGGCTATACGCAGCCCGCCGTCTCGCGCCAGATCGCCACGCTCGAGGCGGAGACCGGGGCGACGCTCGTGCGCCGGGTCCCGCGGGGGGCGGTGCTGACCGACGCCGGCCGGCTGCTGGTCGACCGCGGGACAGCGATCCTGGGCCGCCTGGGCGACGCCGAGGCCGAGCTCCAGGCGCTCCTGGGGCTCCACGGCGGTACTCTGCGGATGGCCTCGTTCGCCTCCGCGGCGTCCTCGATCGTGCCGCTGGCCGTGCTCGCGTTCCGCGAGCGCCACCCGGCCGTGGAGCTGAGCGTGGAGATGTCCGATCCGCGCGACTCGCTGCCGCGGCTGCGCGCCGGTGAGCTCGATATGGCGCTGTCCCACGACCCGCTGGCGATCACCGGCGAGGCCGCCGGTCTCGACCTCGTGCACCTGTTCGACGATCCGATGTACGTCGCGCTGCCCGTCGCCCACCCGCTCGCCGAGATCCCGGCGCTGGGGCTGGCCGACTTCGCCGCCGAGCCGTGGATGCTCGGGAGCACCGCCACCTGCCCGGACTCGCGGCTGTTCCGCCGGGCCTGCATGGAGGCGGGGTTCGAGCCGCGGATCGCCTTCCAGCACGACGACTACGCGGCCGTGCTGGGGTTCGTGGCGGCCGGTGTCGGGATCGCGCTGATCCCGGACATGGCGGCGCGGACGGCGCGCGAGGACGTGGTGATCCGCATGCTCGAGCCCGCGCCGCCGCCGCGCCCGATCCTCGTCGCGCTGCCGGTGGGGTATCGCTCGCCCGCCGCCGCGGCGATGTTGACGGTGCTCCACGGGGTCGCCGAGCGGTGGGCCGCCGGTCGCATCCTGCGCCCCGCTATGCTTCAGTCCTAAATCCGATCCAACCGCTAGGTTTTAGAGACGAGCATGCCCCCAATCGACGTCTGTCCGCTGGATCAGCTCGCGCCCGGCCAGGTGCGCGTGGTCCGCTGGGAGGATCTCGAGATCGGCGTGTTCAACTGCGGCGGTGAGCTGTTCGCAATCGAGGATCGCTGTACGCACGACGACGGGCCGCTGGCCGAGGGGACCGTCGACGAGGCGGCCTGCACGGTCGAGTGCCCTCGGCACGGGTCGTTGTTCGACCTGCGGACCGGTAAGCCCAAGACCCTGCCCGCCTACGTCCCGGTGGACACCTTTGCGGTGACCGTCGATCGGGACATGATCAAGCTGGAGGTGGAGTGATGGCGACTCCCGAGATTCTGCCCGAGGAGCTTGGCCAGACCGGCCCCTCGATGCTGCCCGACACACTGACCGAGAACCAGAAGCTGGGGCTGATCAACTCCGACTACACGGAGCGCTACGGCTTCCGCGACGCCGAGAACTACCTCTACAAGGCGCCCAAGGGGATCAACCGCGAGATCGTCGAGAAGATCTCCGAGTTCAAGTCCGAGCCGGCGTGGATGCGCGAGTTCCGCCTCAAGGCGTTGGAGTACTTCTTCGCCCGGCCGCAGCCGACCTGGGGCTCGCCGCTGATGGCCGAGGTCGACTACGACGACATCCACTACTTCGTCCGCGCCTCCGAGCGCTCCGAGCGCTCGTGGGACGACGTCCCCGAGGACGTCAAGCGGACCTTCGACCGGCTTGGGATCCCCGAGGCCGAGCGCAAGTTCCTCTCCGGCGTCGGAGCCCAGTACGAGTCCGAGGTCGTCTATCACCAGGTCAACGAGAGCCTCGAGAAGCAGGGCGTGATCTTCACCGACATGGACACCGCGCTGCGCGAGCACGAGGATCTCATGCGGGAGTACTTCGCCACGATCATCCCGCCCAACGACAACAAGCTGGCGTCGCTGAACTCGGCCGTGTGGTCGGGCGGCTCGTTCGTCTACGTCCCGCCCGGCGTCCACGTCGAGATGCCGCTGCAGGCCTACTTCCGGATCAACACCGAGTCGATGGGACAGTTCGAGCGGACGCTGATCATCGCCGACGAGGGCTCCTACGTGCACTACGTCGAGGGCTGCACGGCGCCGACCTACAGCGCCTCCTCGTTGCACTCCGCGGTGGTCGAGCTGGTCGCCAAGCCGGGGGCGCGGATCCGTTACACGACGGTCCAGAACTGGTCGACCAACGTGTTCAACCTGGTCACCAAGCGCGCCGTCGCCGAGCGCGACGCGACGGTCGAGTGGGTCGACTGCAACCTCGGCTCGAAGCTGACGATGAAGTACCCGAGCGTGTACCTGATGGGCGAGCGCGCCCACGGCGAGATCCTCTCGATCGCCTTTGCGGGCAAGGACCAGCACCAGGACGCGGGCGGCAAGATCATCCACGCCGCGCCGAACACGACCTCGAACATCTTCGCCAAGTCGATCTGCAAGGACGGCGGCCGCGGCTCCTACCGCGGGCTCCTGGAGATCGCCAAGGGCGCCCACGGCTCCCGCTCGAAGGTGGTCTGCGACGCACTGCTGCTCGACGAGCACTCGCGCTCCGACACCTATCCGACGATCCGCATCGGCGAGGACGACGTCAACGTCGGCCATGAGGCGACCGTCTCGAAGGTCGGCGACGATCAGCTGTTCTACCTGATGTCCCACGGGATCTCCGAGGAGGAGGCCTCGAAGCTGATCGTCAACGGGTTCATCGAGCCGATCACCAAGGAGCTCCCGATGGAGTATGCGGTCGAGATGAACCGGCTGATCGAGCTGCAGATGGAAGGCTCGATTGGCTGACGTGATCGAGCTGCCGAGGTTCAAGGGCCGGCCCGGCTGGGAGTTCACCGACCTGAGCGGGCTCGACCTGGCCGCCTACGAGCGCGCGACGGCGCAGGCCACCGGCGGGTCGCCGCTGTTCGAGCTTCCGGCGCCGGAGCTACCCGAAGGCGTGCTCGTCACCACCGTCGAGGAGGCTCCGGCTGAGCTGATCGAGCGCCACCTCGGGTCGCTGCTGTCGGGCGAGGACGACGCGTTCGTGGCGCTGAACGACGCCGGCGCGCGCTCCACCACCGTCGTCTACGTGCCCCGCGGGGTGATCGTCGAGCAGCCGATCTCGCTCACGGCCGTCCAGTCGCGCGGCGGGACGCTCGTCAACCAGCGCACGCTCATCGTCGTCGACGCGGGCGCCCAGGCCGAGGTGTGGGACCAGTATCTGTCGGGCTCCGAGGACCTTGACGGGGTGTTCAACGTCGTCACCGAACTGGTCGTGGGCGACAACGCCCGCCTGCGCTACGTGTGCGCGCAGGGCCTGTCGGAGCGGTCGTGGATCTTCGGCGCCCAGCGGGCGGCGGTCTCGCGCGACGCGCGCCTGGACTGGGTCGCGCTCGGCTTCGGCTCACACCGCGGCCACGTGCGGATGCAGACCCGGCTGGTCGGCGAGGGCGCCGACGCCCGCGTCACCGGCGCCTACGCCACGCACGGCCGCCAGCACATCGACTTCGACACCACCCAGGAGCATGCGGCAGCCAACACGACCTCCGATCTCGCCTTTCGCGGCGTCCTCCAGGGGCGCTCGACCGCGGTCTGGAAGGGCAACATCATCGTCGACCCCGGCGCCCAGAAGACCGACGCCTTCCAGGAGTCGCGCAACCTGCTGCTGTCCAAGCGCGCGCACGCCGATGCCATCCCCGGGCTCGAGATCCAGGCCAACGACGTCCGCTGCACCCACGCCGCGGCCGTCGCCCAGGTCGATCCCGAGCAGCTCTTCTACCTGCGCTCGCGCGGGCTTCCGGAGCCGGTCGCCAAGCGGCTGGTCATCGAGGGGTTCCTGGCCGCGCTGGTCGAGCGCTTCGAGGAGGGGCCGGTGCGCGAAATGCTCGCCGAGGCGCTGGAGCGCCGGCTCGGCCTGATCCTCGCCTGAAGCGCCGGCTCGCCCTGATCCTCGCCTGAAGCGCCGGCTCGGCCTGATCCTCGCCTGAAGCGCCGGCTCGGCCTGATCCTCGCCTGAGCGCGGGTTCGCGCCACCGCATCGAGACGGCCCCGCAGATCGCACCCGGGCCGGGCTACGATCCGGCCATGGCTCGCGCCGGCGCTCCGCTCGTCCCGCTCGGCTACGGCAAGTTCGTGCGCGCCGACCGCGTCTACGCGCTGGTTCCGCTGGCCGGCGAGCGCCGCGGCGACGGCCGTCGCACGCTGGTCCACGTCGAGGGGATCGAAGACCCGCTGATCGCCTCGCGCTCGGAAGCGGCGATTGCCCGAGACGTGGCGATCGCGCTCGGCCACGAGGAGGCCGCGCCGCACCGGCGCGAGCCGGCGCTCCCCGGACAGGACCCGCTGTTCTGAAGATGGCCCGGATGATCGCGCTGCTGCGCGGGATCAACCTCGGGCCGGCCAACCGGATCGCCATGCCGGCGCTGCGCGAGGCGCTGGGCGAAGCCGGGCTGCCCGGCGCGCGCACCTATGTCCAGAGCGGCAACGTCGTGCTCGACAGCTCGCTTGGTCCGGCCGCGCTGGCGGACCGCGTGGAGGCGATGATCGCCGAGCGCTTCGCGCTGGGCATCCCGGTTGTCGTCCGCACCCGCGAGGAGCTCGCCGCCGTCGTCGCGCGCGACCCGCTCGGCGAGATCGTCACCGAGCCCAAGCGCTATCAGGTCAGCTTCCTCTCGGCCGAGCCGGCGCCCGAGGTGCTCGAGCGGCTGCAGGCCCGCGCCGCTCCGACCGAGCGCCTGGTGGCCATCGGCCGCGAGCTGTACGCCTGGCATCCCGAGGGCGTGGCGCGCTCGAAGCTGTGGGCGGCGGTGGCCGGCCAGCGCCTCGGGGTGACGGCGACGGCGCGCAACTGGACGACCGTGACGACGTTGCTGACGATGGCCGAGGAGGGCTGATGCACCCCTACGAGATCCTCGACGTGTTCACCGACACCCCGCTCGAGGGCAACGCGCTGGCCGTGTTCACCGAGGGCGAGCATGTCCCCAGCCGGCTGATGCAGCGCACCGCGCGGGAGCTCAACCTCTCCGAGACGGTGTTCCTGCTCCCCGGCGACGCCGAGTGCGACGCCCATGCGCGGATCTTCACCCCCGCCGCCGAGCTTCCGTTCGCCGGCCACCCGACGCTCGGCAGCGCGTTCGTCGTCGGCACCCGCCAGGGCCTCGATGTGGTGCGGCTGCGTACCGGCGCCGGGATCGTCACGGTCAGGCTGACCCGCGCCGGCGGCGAGATCGGCTTCGGCGAGATGGACCAGCCGCTCCCCACCTGGGAGCCGTTCCCGCGCCCCGGCGAGCTGCTGGCGGCGCTCGGCGCGCCAGTCCCGGTGCTGCCGATCGAGCAGTACACCAACGGCCCCGCGCACGTGATGGTCGCCCTCGCCGACGCGGCGGCGGTGACGGCGCTCGGGCCCGACCTGGGCGCGCTGTCGCAGCTCGGCGTGGCCGGCTTCAGCTGCTTCTCGCTCGACGGGACCGCTGTCCGCTCGCGGATGTTCGGGCCCGCGCTCGGCGTCCCCGAGGACCCGGCCACCGGCTCGGCCGCGGGGCCGCTCGCCGTCCACCTGAGCCGCCACGGCCGGGTGCCGTTCGGCACCGGGATCACCATCACCCAGGGGGTCGAGATCGGCCGCCGCTCGATCCTCCACGCCTGCGCCCACGGCGACGCCGAGCGGCTCGAGCGTGTCACCGTCGGGGGCGCCGCTGTGTCCGTCGCGCGCGGCGAGTACCGCCTCAGCTGAGCCCGCCCGGATGGAACGACTTCTCGTGCCGGTCTCGCCGGCCCACCCGAGCACGCCGCGCGGGATCGCCAACTCGCACGACACCGGCCAGGAGGAGGCTCGCGCGGTCCTCGCGCAGGCGCTGCCGAAGCTCTCGGAGGCCGCCGGCATGGAGGTCACCGGCGCGGTCGGTGACACCGAGCCGCTGATGGCGGTCCAAGACGCGCTCAGCCTCGGCACGTTCGACGAGATCATCATCTCGACGCTGCTGCTCGGCGTATCCCGCTGGCTGAAGCTCGACCTGGTGCCGAAGACGCGGGCGCTCGGGCTGCCGGTGGAGCACGTGCTGGCCGAGTGAGCCCGCCGGGAGCATGGGCCCCGGCGACCGGGCCGTCCCGGGAGGCCACCCGTGCCGCGGGCACTCTCGCGCTGAGCGCCGTCCTCGACGCCCGGTGCCCGGACGGGCGCTCTGAGCCCCCCCAGCGCTGCGTCGCGCTAGGCTCCGGTCGCGGTGAAGCTGGCCACCTTCCAAGCTCCGGGACACGACGCGCCGGTGGCCGGCACGGTCGAGCGCGAGCGGGTGACCGCCTTCGGCGACGGGCGCACCGTCCTCGACGTGCTGGCGGGGCGCGTGTCGGGGCCGGCCGACGGCGACTCGTGGCCGCTGGCCGAGGTGACGCTGCTGGCGCCCGTCCCCGAGCCGCCCACGGTCTACGCAATCGGCCTCAACTACGCCCGCCACGTCGCCGAGACCGGCGCCACGGCGCCCGGGCAGCCGATGGTGTTCGTCAAGGTCCGCGGCTCGGTCGCCCCGCCCGGCGGCCCTGTCCGCTGCCCGGCCGTGGTGCGCCGCCTCGACTACGAGGGTGAGCTGGCGATCGTGATCGGGGCCGACGGACGGATCGCCGGCTACTGCGTGGCCGACGACGTCACCGCGCGCGACCTCCAGGGCCGCGAGGCGCAGTGGACGCGGGCCAAGGGCGCCGACACCTTCTGTCCGTACGGCCCGTGGATCACCACCGCCGACGAGGTCGCCGACCCCGAGGCCCTGCGCCTGCGCACCTGGGTCAACGAGGAGCTGCGCCAGGACTCGAGCACGTCGGACCTGATCTTCGGCTGCCGCGCCGTCGTCGACTTCATCGCAGAGACGTGCGCGCTCCAGCCCGGCGATCTGATCCTCACCGGCACCCCGAACGGCGTCGGGATGGGCCTCGATCCGCCGCGCTTCCTGGACGCCGGCGACGTCGTGCGGATCGAGATCGAGGGTCTCGGCAGCATCGAGCACCCGGTTCGATAGCGGGGGTTCGCCGCCGGGCCCGGCCTTCACGCTCCGGGCCCGGTCCCGGGCTCCGGCTCGGCAAGCGTCGCGTGCACGCTGATCTCCAGGGTGCCCAGCGCCCGGGACACCGGGCAGCTCTTGCCCGCCTCGGTGGCGGCGTGGATGAAGCCCACCGCCTCGAGCCCGGGCACCCGCCCGGTGACGTCGAGCTCCGAGGCGGTCACCGTCGGGGCGCCGTCGCGCTCCTCGAGCAGCACCGTCGCGCTCACCTCGAGCCACTCCGCCGGCGTGCCGGCCTCGCCCAGCCCGTGCGCGAGCGCCATCGAGAAGCACGAGGCGTGGGCGGCCGCGATCAGCTCCTCGGGGCTGGTTCTCCCGCCGGCGCGGCCAGTCCGCGAGGCCCACGTCACCGGCAGTTCCGACAGCGCGCCACTGCCGCCGGCGAGCACGCCGCGGCCGCTCGCGAGGTCGCCCTCCCAGCGACACGTCGCCGTGCGCTCAGCCTCCATCAGTGGTGCTCGATCACGCGATCGATCAGACCGTATTCCACTGCCTCGTCGGCCTTGAAGAAGCGGTCGCGCTCCATGTCGTGGTGGACCTGCTCCAGCGGCTGGCCGGTGTGATGCGCGTAGATGCCGTCGATCCGCTCGCGGATGTTGAGGATCTCGCGGGCGTGGATCTCGATGTCGGTCGACTGGCCCTCGAAGCCGGCCGACGGCTGGTGGATGAGGATCCGGCTGTTGGGCAGCGAGAAGCGCTTGCCCTTGTTGCCCGCCATCAGCAGCAGCGACCCCATCGACATCGCGATCCCCACGCAGATCGTCTGGATCTCCGGCTTGATGAACTGCATCGTGTCGTAGATCGCCAGGCCCGAGTAGATCGAGCCGCCGGGGCAGTTGATGTAGATCGAGATGTCCTTGTCGGGGTCCTGCGACTCCAGGTGCAGGAGCTGGGCGACGATCAGGTTGGCGACGGTGTCATCGATCGGGCTCCCCAGGAAGACGATGCGCTCGTTCAGGAGGCGGCTGTAGATGTCGAACTCGCGCTCCCCGCGGGCCGTTCGTTCGATCACCATCGGTATCAGTGGCATGTCCTAACCCTACGGCACCGCGCGCGCGCTCCGCTCCCGGCAGCGGGTCGTCCGAGTCCCCGACCGGGGCCTTGCGCCGGCGCCGCAGCGGTGCTCTAGCGTTCGCCGCGGCGATGTTCCCGCTCAACCTCCCCAACCTCCTCACGGTGATCCGGATCCTGATGGTGCCGGTGCTCGTCGTGGCGCTGCTCGAGCAGACCGGTGGCGGCGATCTGCTGGCCGCGGTGGTGTTCGCCGTCGCCTCCGCCACCGACGCGATCGACGGCCGTCTCGCCCGCGCGCAGAACTCGGTGACCACCTTCGGCAAGCTGATGGATCCGCTGGCCGACAAGCTGCTGGTGATGGCGGCGCTGATCTCGTTGGTGTCATTGAACCGGCTCGATGCGTGGGTGGCAATGGTGATCATCGCCCGCGAGTTCGCCGTCACCGTGCTGCGCGCCGCCGTCGGCGCGCAGCACGGCGTGGTGATCTCGGCGAGCTACTTCGGCAAGCTCAAGACCGCTGCCCAGGTGCTGATGGTGATGGTGCTGATCGCCGTCCACGGCCGGCGGCCGGAGTGGGTCGACGTGATCGTCTACGTGACGGTGACGATCACCGTGCTGTCGGGCGCCGACTACTTCTTCGGGGCGTCCCGCCGGCGCGTGTCGGAGGGCTCAGACGGTGGCGTCGAGCCAGGCGCGCCGGCTCGTGTGAACCGCTGAGGGCTCGCCGCCGCGCAGCTCGGCGCGGATCTCGCCGAGGGTGCCGAAGCGCTCGGCGATCACGTTGTGCTGGTGGATCGTCTCCAGGTTCTCCTGCCGGGCGGAGACGAACGCCTCGTCCTCGAGCGTTGGGAAGGCGTCGATCACGCCGCGGATCATCTCCCGCACGCAGTCCTCGACGAAGCGTGGGCGCCGGTGCGCCTTCTCGACCACGAACGCCTCGTCGGAGCGTTTCATCAGCTCGTAGATCTCCGATGACATCGAGCCCTCGACGATCGCCAGCAGGGCCCGCGCGTCGAGCTCGTGGCTGGAGCCCTCCGGCAGCCCGACGTTCAGCGTGCCGAGGCCCCGCTGGTTGTGCGTCGCCACCGGCACGGCCGCGATGATCCGGTCGATCTCGTCCTCGTCGAACCCCTCGGCGCCCAGCCGCTCGCGCGCGGCGGCGGCGACGAGCTCCTGCGCGCACGGGCACGCGGTCATGCCCTGGGCGGTGACGCCGGTCATCCGCCGCGTCCCCAGCTCGGTGCAGATCGCCGAGCCGTGCAGCGTGTAGAGCTCCTGGGTCTGGATCCCCGACACCGGCGCGGCCTTGTGCTCGGGGTAGCGCGCGTGCACGGTGACCTCGGCGCGGCGGGCCCCCTGACGCTCGCGGACGAGCTGGGCGATGTGCTCAGCCAGTGTCTCGGCGCGAAAGCTGGGCTCGCCGAGCACGACCTGGCCGATCGCCTCGTTGACCACCTCCTCGAAGCGCGACATGTGCGCGCCCTTCTGGTCCGGGCCGAGCTCGACGACGCACTGGAAGCGGGCGGAGAACAGCCGCTCCGCGCCGTCGTGGACGATCCGGATCACCTTCTCCACCCCGGTGACGCCGACCTGCGACAGGCTCAGCGAGACCGTCGGCCGGCGGGCCTGGACGTCGGGGGAGGGCAGAACGGAGCGGCTCGGCGGGTTCATCGCGCGGGAGTAAGAGTAGAGAGGCGGCAGTGCGGGTCGGCGACGACAACTTGTCGCGACTGTGTGACATATGCCACGTGGCTGGAAAATCCCGGCGAATCTGGTATCAATCCGCCGGTCCAATCGAGGAGTTGGGCGAGTGAGAGAGGGAGCCGGCCATCGGGTCGTGCTCAAGGCTGCCGACTGGGAGGAGCTCACAGGCTGTGAGCGAGAAATCGAGTGTGCTGTTGAGCGACGAGGCGCCGATCGTCGAGTTGGACGAGCTGCGGCCGCTGATCGCCGAGGGCCAGGAACGCGGCTTTCTGACCTTCGGGCAGATCGCCGCGTGCCTCGAGGAGGTCGAGGTCACCAAGGAGCAGGTCGCCGAGCTCCACGCCTATTTGGACGAGCATGGGATCGAGGTAGTCGAGGCGGACGGTCGGCTCGCCCGCTCGGAGGGCGGCAGCATCGAGGCCAACGCCGCCCAGCGCGCCTCGGAGTCCGCGATCGAGCCGCGCAAGAAGGTCGAGGTCGACCTCACCGTCGAGCCGTCGCTCGACTCGCTGCGGCTGTACCTGCGCTCGATCGGGCGCGTGTCGCTGCTCACGGCCGAGCAGGAGGTGCTCCTGGCCCGGCGGATCGAGCGCGGAGACATGGCCGCCAAGCAGCAGATGATCGAGGCGAATCTGCGGCTGGTGGTGTCGATCGCCAAGAGCTACCTGGGTCGGGGGCTGACGTTCCTGGATCTGATCCAGGAGGGCTCGATGGGCCTGATCCGTGCCGTGGAGAAGTTCGACTACCGCCGCGGCTACAAGTTCTCCACCTACGCCACCTGGTGGATCCGCCAGGCCGTCACCCGCGCGATCGCCGACAAGGGCCGCACGATCCGGATCCCCGTGCACATGGTCGAGAAGCTCAACAAGGTCGTCCACGTCGAGCGCCAGCTGGTCCAGCAGCTCGGCCGCGAGCCGACCGCGGCGGAGATCGCCGCCGAGCTCGAGACCACCGTTCGCGAGGTCCGCGACGTGATGCGCATGGCCCAGCAGCCGGTGTCGCTGGAGAAGCCGATCGGCGAAGAGGAGGAGTCCGAGCTCGGCGACTTCGTCGAGGACCAGACCGCCGAGTCGCCGTTCGAGCTCGCCGCGGAGCACCTGCGCCGCGAGAACCTGCGCCGCGCGCTGGCCGCGCTGCCCGAGCGCGAGCGCGAGGTGATCGAGATGCGCTTCGGCCTGAGCGGGGAGCGGCCGTTCACGCTCGAGGAGGTCGGCCGGGCGTTCAATGTCACCCGCGAGCGGATCCGCCAGATCGAGAACCACACGCTGAAGAAGCTCGAGGCGCTGCCCGAGGCGCAGCGCCTGCGCGACGGCGCGTAGCCGTTCCGTCCGGCCCGCTTGCGAACATATGTTCGTGAGCGAGCTGCGATCGATAACGCGCCACGCGGTAGGGCGATGTCGGCGAAGTCTCGGCGATGCAGTGGCTTGTCGAGGGGCCTGCACGAGCGGCGGTACGAGATCGAACCGGGACTCCCGCTCGCTGTCCCGCCCAGGGCTGAATAGCCTGCGATCGCTAAACTCGCATCATCCCGGCGGGATTCCAGAGCGGTCAAATGGGGTGGACTGTAAATCCACTGGCTACGCCTTCGCAGGTTCGAATCCTGCTCCCGCCATCGGCCGGTTGTCACCGGTTTCTCCTCCGGTGTTGCCGGCTGTCGGTTGGTTCGCAACGGTCTGTAACCGAACATAGGTTCGGGTTCTCTATCCTTCACCGGGATGCCCCGCGACGATCGAGACAACGACGAGCGCAACGCCCTGACTCCTCCCGGGGGCGAGCTCGACGCTACGCCCGCCGAGCCCGAGCCCGAGCCCGAGTCCGAGTCCGAGCCCGAGTCCGAGTCCGAGCCCGAGTCCGAGTCCGAGTCCGAGTCCGAGTCCGAGCCCGAGCCCGAGCCCGAGCCCGAGCCCGAGGCCGAGCCCGAGGCCCGGCCGGCCGGTGCGCCGCGGAACCTCCGCGGCGCCGCCGCGCGCCTCGACACCCAGCCGGCGCTGCTCGAGGCGGCTCGGAAGCTGCGCCGCCGCCTGCCCGGGGACGAGAAGTTCGGCGATCCGCTGTCGATGGCCGGCGACGCACCGGTCGAGGTCGTTGCGCGCAGCGTCTCGGCGCTCCGGCCGGTCGAACGTGAGAGTCTGGTCTCGGAGCTCGGCTTCGCTGGGCTGCAGCTCTGGCAGTCGCTGTCCGAGGCCGCGGGCCGAGGCCGCGGCGATGTCGAGCTCGCGCTCCTGTTCACCGATCTCGTCGGGTTCTCCTCGTGGGCGCTCCACGCGGGCGACGGCGCCGTGCTGACGCTCCTGCGCGAGGTCGGCAAGGCGGTCGAGTCGGCGGTGACCGCCCATCGGGGGCGGATCGTCAAGCGCCTCGGCGACGGCGTGATGGCGAGCTTCCCCGACAGCGACGCCGCCGTCGCGGCCGCCCTCGACGCCCAGGCCCGGGTCGGCGAGATCAACCTCGACGGGTATCGCCCGCGGATGCGCGCCGGTGTGCACTGGGGCCGGCCGCGCCGGCTCGGCGGCGACTACCTCGGCATCGACGTCAACATCGCCGCGCGGGTCGGCGAGGCCGCTGAGGCCGATCAGGTGCTGGTGTCCGACACCGCCCTGGTGCGGCTGCGGGATCCCGGGCTGCGCGTCGGCCGCCAGCGCCGGCTGCGCGCCGAGGGCGCCCCAGGGGACATGCAGGTCGCCGCGATCACGCGCGACCGTCGCGCCGCCTGACTCGGGGCGGCTGAAGCTCCGCGAGGCGCCGTTTCATCACGCGCGAAGACCGTCCCGCCGCCTGACTCCGGGGGCTCGAGCTCCGCGAGCCCGTCGGATCTCCTGCCCTGCACGATCTCTTGCAGCCGCGGCGGCTCGATCGTGCCGCCGCGAGCTTCCGTGTTAGGTTGACGAACGGCGACCTGCCCGCCACGGCGGTCGCCGCCCGACCCGGCCCAATGCGCCGCGGCGTCGCTCGATGCAGATCTCCACTCGACCTCACCGACCCGCGCCCCGCCGGCTCGGCCCCGCCGCGGCGGGGCTGGTCGTGGTGGCGGCGCTGTTCGCGATCGCGCATCTGCCGGGGGCCCGGGCGGCCGGCGTCAGCCAGCTCCAGACGCAGATCGGGGCGCGACGGGGACGCGTCTCGAGCCTGTCCGGCGTCGTCGGCGCCGCCGGTGCGCGGCTGGCGCGGCTGAGTGCCGATGTCGGCGGCCTCCAGCGGCGGATCGGCGGGATCCAGGTGACGCTCGACGCCAAGCGCGCCGACCTGCTGCGCCTCCGTGACCAGCTCGACGCGACCCGCTCCCGCCTCGTGCACCTCGAGGCGCTGCAGACCAGCACCGAGGCCGTGCTCGCGCACCAGCTCGTCGGCAGCTACGAGGCCCAGACGCCCGACCTCGTCACCGTGGTGCTGAAGGCGACCGGCTTCCGCGATCTGCTCGAGCGGCTCAACTTCGTCGAGCGGATCCGCCACGAGGACGCCCGGATCGTCACCGCCGTACGCACGGCCCGGACCGCGGTCGCCGCCGCGGCGATCCATCTCGGACGGCTGACCGTCCGTGCCCAGGCGCTGACCGAGCAGGTGCTCGTCCAGCGCAACTCGCTGGCCCAGGCGCGCGCCGTGCTCGTCTCCCAGCAGCAGTCGGTGGCCCGTTTCCGCAACGCCAAGGCCGGGCAGTTGGCCGGCGTCCGCAGCGAGCTCGTCTCACTCCAGCGTCGGCTGTCGGCCGTGCAGGCCGATCAGGCCCGGGCCGCGCGCGCCGCCGCGCTGGCGGCGGCGTCGGTGCCGCGGGCCAGCGACACCCCGGCGGCCGCCGGCACGGGCATCGGGTCGAGCCCGGCGCCGGCTCCTGCCCCGGCCGGCGGCGGCGGCTTCGTCTTCCCACTGCCGAAGGGCTCCGCCTCGCCGTCCGGCAGCTGGTCGCTCGACCAGGGCGTCGACATCTCCGCGCCGGGCGACACCCCGGAGTACGCGGTCTGCTCGGGGACGATCGTCCTGCACGGCATCGGCGGCTTCGGCCCGTGGGCCCCGATCCTCCACTGCGACGTCTCGATCGGCGGCTACAGCTACGTCTACTACGGCCACGCCGGCCCGGCCGATCAGCTTCCCGTCGGCACCCACGTCGGCGCTGGCCAGGTGATGAGCTCCATCGGCCCCGGCATCGTTGGCATCTCGACCGGCCCCCATCTCGAGATCGGCTTCGCCACCGCCAGCGGCGGCCTGGTCGGTGCCGGCAGCGCGGGCACGATGCTGTCCCTGCTCCAGAGCTCATACTGATCCGCCACACGCTACGCTCCGCATAGAGCGCCCTCTTAGCTCAGCTGGTAGAGCACTTCCATGGTAAGGAAGGGGTCATCGGTTCGAGTCCGATAGAGGGCTTGCCGGGCTTGTTTGGATTTGCAGGGGCTTCTTATGATTCGGACAGAGTAGGGCGAGGGGCCGGGGAACACCAGGGGAACACCAGGGGAATACACCTCGGTTTCACCGTTCCAGTGAGCGCCCGCGGTTTGTGCGCAATGTGCGCGGACGTCGGCTGCGCTTGAGACGGCCGCGGGTTACCTTGCCGGAGTGGACAGCGAGCTCGACGCCGAGGAGGATGACGGCCCCGGGAGCGAGTTCCGGGTGGCCCTCGATGAGCGTCGCTACGAGGATGCTCGGGCCCTGGTCGAGGAGCGCTCGGCCGATCCGGCGACGCCGCGATGGCTGGTCACGAGCATGCTGGAGGACATCGGGCTCACGCTCGCGCGCGTCGGTCGCTACGACGAGTCGATCGCTGCGTTCGAACGGGCGATCGAGCTCGGCTGGAACGTCGTGCCCGACGGTCGGTGCGAGATCGCACGCGTGTTGCTGCTCGCCGGCCGTGATGCGCAGGCGGACACGGTGTGGGCGGAGCTCCGGGCCGCCGACCCGGAGGGCGTGTGGACGCTGAACGCCGGCGGACTCGCCTACAACCAGGTCGGCCGCGACGAGGAGGCAGTCGAGTGGCTCGCCGACGGCGTACGAGTTGCGCTCGCGAAGGACGATCCGCAGCACGTCGTCGATCAGATGTCGGACGCCCGGCGCGCGAGCCTACGTCGACTCGGCCGTGAGCTCGATGAGCTCGAGCTCGACGTTGAAGCGTTCCGCGCCCGCGCAGCGGTGCGCGAGGAGAAGCGGATGGCGGCGCTCCGCGGCTCGTTGCGCCGGTCGGGGATCGCGCTACGCGGTCGGCCGGGCAGCGTCGCCTGGATCTCCGACGAGGATGACCGAGCGGCGCGCGAGCGGTGGCCCGGTTGGGAGGCCAGCCTCGTCGTCGACGAGCCGTTCGCCGAGCGCGCCGCCCGTATGGAGCGCTCGCTGCGCCAGCGGCGCGCCGATGGCGACGGGCCGTTCACCGTCGTGACGATCGACCTCGAGCAATACGCCCACTGGTGCGAGGCAAAGGGACACGATCCGCTGGACCGGCGATCGCGGGGCTCGTTCGTGAATGCGATGAGCGGTGCCGGAGCCGGTCGCGCGTGGCCGCCCGGTCGCAATGAACCGTGCTGGTGCGGAGCCGGGCGCAAGTACAAGCGCTGCTGTGGTGCGCTCAGCGCACGGGATCCGGTCACGGCGGGAGTCTGAGGATGCCGGTCGAGGTGAGCGAGCGCGCGTTGCTCGACGCGGTGGCGCTCGCAGAGGAACACGATGGTGAGGACGGGCCCGCGGGCCAGGCTGCGCTCGAGTGGATGGGCTGGGAGGGCGAGGGTCCGTTGTGGCTGCGCCGCTATGACGTTCAACTGTTCCTGTGGTGGACGCTGCCGCGGAAGTTCCTCGCGCCGCTCGATCACAAACGGGAGGTCGCCGCGGCGCTCGCACGCACGCTCGAGCGGTTGGGTGACCGTGCAGCGAGCTACGCCGAGGTCTGCCGCTCGGAGCAGACCGACGAGCTGCTGCAGGCCTGGGCGGTCGACGATCCGGGCGCTTGGAAGCTGTTCCGCGGACTGCTTGATCGATCCGGGCTCGAGCCGCCCGACACCGATCTGCTCGCCTGGGGCAAGGTGATGGGCCTCGAAGAAGCGCGCGTGCGAGAGCAGGTCGCCACCGCGCTCGAGGAAGCGGTCGAGCAGGGGCGCCTGGTACCTGGAGGCCCGAGCTTCCGGCGCCGGCAGGCCCAGGCCGCGAACGCAGCGCTGCTCGCGCCGTGGGACGGCGGCGACGGTCGCGGCCGACTTGAGGTGGTGCACGCCGAGCGTCTCGAGCGTTGGATCAAGCACGGGCAGACGCGGGGGAGCGCCGAGCGCGGCGCGATCATCGCGCCGGTCCTCGCGCTGGTGACGGCCGGCGCGGCATCAGTTGATGGTGAGGCAGCGCGCTCGATGCTCGCGCCAGTGCTGTGGTTGCTGGAGCGCACCGACGGTGGCGTCGCGCTGACGCAGACCGGCGCGCTGAACCGCGCCCTGGTCCGCGAGGCGGTCGAGCGCTGGCCCGAGTGGTGGGACACCAAGCTGTTCGGACCGCCGAACCGAGAGGACGAGGTCACGCTGCTGCACGAGCTTCACGGACTGCTGCGCAGCCTCCGGCTCGTGCGGCGGACAGGCCGTCGGATCGTGATCACCGCGCGCGGGCGGCAGCTCCGCAAAGACCCGTCGCAGCTGCTTGTCGCGCTCGCCAGCGAGCTTCTCTGCGACGAGAGCTTTCGCGCCGCATGCGCCGAGCTTGCGGTCGCGCTGATCCTCGACGGCGCCACGGCCGATTACGGCGACGGCCTCGCCGACCAGATCCAGCCCGCGATCGTCGCTGAGGGCTGGCAAGCGGACGGCGATTCTCCGGATGTGCGAGCAGTCCGGTGGGGGATCGCCGACTTCCTTCGCCCCGCCGAGGCAATCGGAATCCTGGCCCGAGGCGAGAGCGACTCACGTGCCCGCCGCGAGCCGCTGGTGCTGACCGACTGCGGGCGCGCGGCGCTGATCACCGGGCTGCGCGCCAGAGCGCTGGCACCGGCCACCGGTCCCTACTGAAACTCCCGACCGTTCGAGCGCAAACCGGGTGCGTCGGCCAGGGCTCCGGGCGGGCATCCTCGGCACAGAAGCAGGGTGTCGTCCGGCCCGCCGGGCGCCGGCGGCGTCTGGATCGACCTGCGGGGACTTCAAATCAGCGTGCATTCGCTCGCGCGGGTGACCCGGGCGCCGTTAATGTCTGAACACCCCTATCGATGTTTGTACAAACGTCCATGTCGCCGCTTTCCCTCGGGTGAGATCCTGGAGATCGAGTCCCTCAGCCATCCGTACCTCGTGAGAGCGAAGGACCGAAATGAACGCAGAAGCGGAGCTCAAGTCGACATCGCGCTTCTTCGTGCTCCTGAACTGCTGCAGTGAGGGCTGGGCGCTCCGGCGCTCCGGCGATGGTGTGCCGTGTCTGCGACTGGTGGCTTGAGCGCGGTGCCGGTGCGTGCCGGAGCGACCAGACCGTCGAGGTCCGCGACTCCGAGCAATCCTCCGACGCCGTCGCCGGTACTGGATGCGGTCCGCGGGCGACGGTTCGATCTTCTGCTGGGCGACCTCGCGCGGACTCTGAGCTGCAAGGTCGCTCTGGTCTGCGAGCTGGATCGCAACGGTCAGCCGCAGATCGTCTCCGCCTGGGGCATAGACCGCAACGTCAGGGCTGCGGCACCGCGGGGCGCGCGTGCCCGGCCCGGTCGCAGCCGTGACGACAGTCTCGTTGGCCGCGTATTCACCTCTGAGCGCGCGACCCTCGAGTCTCTCGATCCTGATCGCGACGCTAGTCTCGTACAGGCGACACACGGGCCGCCGCTGACCCACGCCGCCGCGGCACCTGTCCGCGCTCTCGGCGGCGTTGGCGGCGGGCTGATCGTGGGCTTCTCGACGCCCCCTCCAGACCCTGCGCTTACGCTGTGGACAACAGAGTCATACGCGGGCCTGCTAGCGCTCTTTATGGAGCACCCGGATGCACTTGGCGGGTTGCTTGAGGGCATGGGCCATGATGGCCTCACGGGGTGTCTCACCTACGAGAGCACCATTCATGAGCTGACCCGCGAGATCAATCGCAGCGAGCGGGGCGGCTCGCGTCTCTCGTGCTGTTTCGTCGATCTTGATGAGTTCAAGCTTGTCAACGATCGCCACGGCCACGTTCGCGGCAACCAGGTGCTTACGGCAGCCGCCGGAATCTTGCGTGACGGCGTGCGCAACTGCGACGTGGTTGGGCGCTACGGCGGTGACGAGTTCGTCGTGATTCTCCCGCAGACGAGCGAGACCAAGGCGCGCCGGCTCGCCGAGCGACTGCGCTCACTGATAGCCGACGCCGAGATCCCATCCGCTGACGAACCGATGACAGCTTCGGTTGGCGTCGCAGAGTGGACGCCGGGCACAACGCCCGAGCAGCTGCTCACACGCGCCGACGGCGCGCTACTCGCGGCCAAGGCGCGAGGGACCGGAGTTCTGACCGACACCGAAGCGAGCACGGCGTCGGCCGTGACCGATGCGGTGCCAGGGACCATCGCCCGGATTGGAGAAGCGATGACGTGGCCTGGCCGTGCAATGCTGCGCTGGCGCCTACGGCCGCAGCGCTAGCCCGCAGCTGGTTAGCTCCACGTAGTCAGGCGTCACGATTGATGATCTCACGTATGTGACCGGATGAGTTCGGCGCATTGGCGCTCTTTGCGGATACAGGCGTCTCAAGCGAGCCGCAGGCGAGTCAGCAGAAACATCGGTAGCAGCGGCGGGATGCTTGGCCGTCAGCACCGCCGGGTACTTCATGACCCGGCTGTGGGGGTCGTTCAACACCCCGCGGCGAATCCGGCCGCTCCGGCCGCACAGGTCGCGCTCGGGTTGACCACGGGCAGGATCGCCGCTCGAGATGTCGCTGACGTCGAGGCGGTGCGGCTGGCTCGGGCTACCGCGTGCGGGCGAAGCGCAACACACGGGCCGCTACCAGGGCGGCGATCAGCAGCATGACCGGACCGCAGCTCTCCATCAGCAGGCCGGGCGCGTTCAGCTGAGCCGGCCTGGTTGCCTTCGCACCGGCGAGAACGAGCGCTCCCAGCACGGTGAGCGTGATGACCGCTCCGAGTAGCAGCAGCCCGGGCAGCTCCCATCGAGGCGGCTCGCCGTGGAGGTGGTCGACCCGCTCCGCGGTTACCCCGAGGACCAGTGCGGCGTTCAACTCGGCGAACCTGAGCATCGCGGACGCAAGCGGTCGCTTGGCTCCGGTAACCGCGACCGCGGCGTCGTCGGCCGCGAGCTCGGCGAACGCCGCGTAGCGCCGTCGTAGGCGTCGCATGGCGGGCAGGAAGAACAGCGCGTCGGTGAGAACTGAAGCGACGAGCAGGCGCAGGGGATCGCGTCGCGCGACGTGGTGCGCTTCGTGCGCCAGGACGGCCCGCAGCTCATCCTCGGCGAGCAGTTTGACCGCTCCTGTAGAGACGTAGATCCGTGGCCGCATGAGGCCCGCGCAAAACGCCTGGGGAACCTGGTTGTCCACGAGTCTTGCCGAGCGCGGACCGGTCAGCTCACCGCGGATACGAAGCTGCCGGAGGAAACGTCGCGACGAGCGCTGCGCTCGCAACCCGGATTGGATTGCCCGCCACAGAACCGCGAGGCTGAGGCCTCCCAGTGCGAGCACGACCAGCTGGGCCGGATTGGCGTACGGATGCAGCCAGTCGCCGCAGGCAGCCATCAAGGATCCAAGAGAAGGCAGTCGCAGCGTCGTGGCGCGCAGCGTCACCGCGAGTGCTGCCACCGCTGTCATCAGGCCAGCCCCGGCGAGTGCGCCGTGGAGGCGGTACACCCAGCGTGCTCTGCTATTCACGGCCAGCCAGGTGGCGCAGTTGGCGCAGACGAGCGGGGTCCAGCGTGGACAGGCTCTGCGCGAAGTGAGCGAGCGCGACGTCACCGAACTCGTCGATCAGCCCTTTGACCTCGGCGCGGGCGCGGCGCTCCTGGTACTCCTCGCGTGTGAGCCGCGGCACGTACGTGTCGTGACGACCGTCTCGTGTCCGTGCCAGCAGGTGCTTGTCGTTCAGGCGGCGCATGACCGTCATGTACGTCGTGTAGGCGCGCGGCGGCTTCGCCTTCTTGTTCAGCGCCTCCATCACGAGCTTGACCGTCGTCTCGCCCTGACGCCAGACCTCCTCCATCACCACGGTCTCGAGCTCGTGCAGAGCCGGCGGTGCTTGGGGCGCGCGAGATCGTGCCATCCGGTCGAGAGCATAGCCGCGGCCGGTGGGGCGTCGGACCTCAGCCCCCGCAGGCAGGGTTCAGCGGCACCGGCAACGCCGGACGACTGACGTGCTGTCGTCCTTGCACCAGGCCAGTCCGCGTGCTCGCAGGTCGGCGAGGCGGCGAACTGGTAGCCAAAGCCGCCAGTGAGCGCTCGGCAGCGAAACCCCATCGGTCCCCTCGCCTGCCGGCGAGCTGACTGCACCGACGGCCATGCGGCGGCTTCATCTCATGACCCCGGCGGTCGGTGTCGGCCCTATCGGATGATGCGAGGCCGCTCGTCGCTTGCTTGGGCGCCGAAGTTCGCGTGCTGGTCGATCAGCGCGGCGAGCCGCGCCTGGCGGGCACGCAGCGCATCGAGCTCGCCATCGCCGTCCTCCAGCCGACCATGATCGGTCGCGGTCCACGATGGGCAGCATGCCGCCTGTCGTCCGCGTCTGTGCGACCAGGATATGTGTAGCGGGCATGCGAGGCCGGCCCCGATCGCGGCGCTGAGGATGACGGTCTGGCTCATCTCGGTTGCGGCTCGTCGGCACGCGGGCGTTGCTCGAGCTCCTCGATCGCTGCTCCCAGGCGCTGATGTTCCTCGCGTAGAACCTCGAGTGATGCAGGGTTGGAAGCGCGCTCCGCGTTTGGCCCGACCTCCTCCCGCTGCTTGGTCCTGTTGCCGCGGGCCATCATCCACATCATCGCCCCCATTCCGACAGGGCAAGCCAGGAAGGCGAGCGGCACCAGATTGCTTGTGATGGTCGCTATCTCCACACACTTTCCTCCATGCTTATAATGATGCTGCGTAGTAGTAACGGTCGAGTGTAGTAGATCTGCTGTGTGCGATACCCACGGGTCGGCACCACCGGCGCGGTCGGTGGCTCGCATGTCTTGCCGCCTCCGATCTGATGGTCCAGCCGAGCCGCGGCCCGCGATCAGATGCTCTGGAAGAAGTTCAGGTTGAAATGGCTGAGCAGCTTCTGGGCTTGGATGTTCAGCTGGAAGAGCTCGCCGCTGAGCACGAGCACGCCCATCCCGACGAGCAGCGTTCCAGCGAGGACTTGGATTGCGAGGTGGTGGCGGCGAAACCAGCCAAAGCGGCCTTGGGCGCTGCCCCACACGACGGCGGTGAGCAGGAATGGCACCGACAGTCCCGCGGAGTAGACGGCGAGTAGCAGCGCGCCCTCGCCGGTCCCGGTTTGGGTCGACGCCAGGCCGAGGACCGCTCCGAGCGTTGGGCCCACGCAGGGCGTCCATGCGATCGCGAACGCCGCGCCGGCGACGATCGGACCGCCGCTGCCGGCGCGCTGGACCAGCCCCGCCGGGCGCCAGTCGCGGTTGAGCCGCAGGACGAACGCTGAGGCGACGAACAGGAGGCCCATGAGGATGATTGCGACTCCGGCGACGTGTTCGAGCAGCGGCCTGTTGTCGAACAGGAAGCTCCCGAGCGCGGTCGCGCCGAGCCCGAGCGCGACGAAGATCGCCGAGAAGGTGCCGACGAACAGCAGGCACCGTCCGAGCAGACGCAGATCAAGCCGTCTGCGCTCATCCGGCAGGCCGCCGGACACGGCGGCGAGATATCCGGGCACGAGGGGCAGGCAGCACGGCGATACGAACGAGACGAACCCCGCGGCAAACGCCAGCGCCAGGCTCGGGGTCTCAACCATGCAGGGCGAACCGGACGATGTCGGCACCCAGCGCATGCTCGGTCGCGTAGGCGCCCGGATGAACATAGGTCAGCCTGCCGGTGCGGTTGAAGAACACGGTCGTCGGCCAGTACTGCCCGCCGTCGAACACGCGCGCGATCGCCGTGGCCGGGTCGTAATAGCTCGGATACGGGACCGGCAGCTTCGCTAGGAAGCGTTGCGCGTCCGATGCGCTGTCCTTGGCGTCGACGCCGAGGAACGCCACCTTTCCGCGGTAGCGGCGCGCGAGGTGCTGGAAGAACGGAAACTCGAACCGGCACGGGCCGCACCACGACGCCCACTGGTTGATCACCACCGGATATCCGCGCAGCATCGCGAGCTCACGCCGAAACCCCGCCGGCGATGCGGCCCGCACCAGACCCGACTCGCCGCCGAGGACGCGCAGCGCCGACGTCGCCTCGCCGCGGCTCGGAGACCGACCGAACGGCCCCACCGCGCTCGAGCCGCATCCTGCGACCACCAGGGCTGTCGCCCAGACCAACGCTGCGCCGCGGAGCCGGCGAGCGGCCGATTGCCGGCGTAACCGGTTCGCGGCGGCGAGCCGCGAGCGCGCAGGGACGGCGCCGGGCAAACGCCCGGGGTCGTGGACTGGCCGTGCACGGAGCGACCTCAAAGCCGTCTGAACGTACTACACGGTATCGCAGTTAGCGCGTCGCTCGGTCCGGCGAGGTACTACGCTGTGTCGTCACCCGATCACCATGCTCGATGGCTGCGGCGGCGCGGCGGCCTGACCAGACCGCTCATCGAAATGCTCTTTGGGCTCCGCCGACGAACGCGCCGCGCGCGCGTCCGCTGAGCGCCGCGCGGATTCCCTCGGTGAGCTGCCGGCTGTCGCTGACGCCGCTGATGTGCCCGACGATCCGCCCCCGGGCGGAGATGAAGAACGTCTCCGGCACGCCTGTCGCGCCGTAGGAGTGCGGGACGTCGTTGCCGGGGTCGCGGATGTTCGGGTAATCGACGCGGTAGTGGCGCATGAACGTCTGCGCGTCGCTGGTCACGTCCAGCATGTCGAGACCGAGGAACAGCACGCCGCGCGGGCGCGCTTGCTGGCGCCAGGCCCGCTCGAGCGTCGGCGCCTCCTGCTGACACGGGACGCACCAGGACGCCCAGATGTTCAACACGATCGGCGTGCCACGCAGATCGCTGAGTGCGACCGCAGGGCGATCGAACGCGGCCCCCAGCCTCGACGTCAGGACCGGGCCGAGCGATCCACGTTCGAGCACCGCCAACCGGAATGAGGGAGCGACTATGGCCTGCCCCCGGCTGAGGCTGTCGTCGATCGTCGTGCTCGGGGCCTGGGCCATCACGCCGTAGATGAGCAGCCCGATGAACGTCAGCGGCACGGCGGCCGCGAGCCCTCGCAGGACCCAGCGGACGGGAGCGAGGCGCGAGCCTTCGCTTTTGAGGGGCTCGCTCAACGCCGGGGGCTGGTGGGGATCGCGATCGGTACGGCCCGGTTGAACTCACTGAAGCGGTCGGTGGCGAAATGCCCGGGGGTGATCAGCCGGGCGTACAGCACGCGGCCACTGCGAAGGTCGACGCGCAGCGTCCACCAGGCCGGAGTTCCCGGATCCATCAACGCGATCGTCGCCACCTGACCGCCCCCGCCCGGCGCGATCGAGATCAAACGGACCGACTGCGCATAACTGGTCCATGTAAACCAGCTGGGAGTCCTGAACGGCAGCGTCCCCGCTGGCGGCGCAAGCTGCCAGCGCCCGTGCGCGGATCGAAACCAGTCGCGCGCGGCGATCTCGACCGACTGACCCTCCAGTCCTGCTCGCTGGGGCGGCCGGACGACGTAGTTGGCGGTGGCGAGGCGGTCGGGGGCTTGCAGGCGGTAGTCGCTCAGGGCGTAGAGCCCGGGCACGCTGTTGACACGCTCCGTCTCGTGCAAGCTCGACAGACGGCGCATCACTGCCTGAGCACGGTCGAGGATTGCGCGGGCGGCGCCGCTGCCGTCAGGCCGCCAGCGGGTCGGGAGGATTGCCCGGAACCGGCCGTTCGGCGTGTGCAGCACGACGTTTATCTCTGGCGGGGTGTGCGGAATCGAGAAACGTCGGCAGCCCGGGCCACAGGAGACCGCGACGGCAGCGGCGTTCACGATCTCGTACGGCATTGAGGCCGGCCCACCGTCGATCGCCAGCACCCTGATCTCAGCCTCGACGGTCCCGGATCGTCGTCGTACCCATGCGGCGACGACATCCGAACCTGCGTCGGTCGCCACCGCCAGCTGATCACGAGTGGGGAGCGGCAGCACGCACGGGTTACACGCGGCAAGCGGCGCAGCCGCCAGCGCCAGCCGCGCTGCGGCATCGCGCGGCAACGGGAAGGACACGAGCAGCGCGACCGCCGCAGCGACCGCGATCCCCACCAGCGGCTCGCTGCTCAGCAGCCGCCAATGCCGGCGCTCCAACGCTGCACCCGGACAGGGGTTGGTAGCGAGCAGGCGGTGGCGAAGGCGAAAGACGTGCGTGTAGCTGATCAGCGCGATTACCCCGACGAGACCTACCTTGACCAGAAGCGCACGGCCGTAGGAGCTGCTCCAAAGCAGCGACGGATGGCGCAGCTCGATGTACGCGCTGACTGCGCCGGTGAGGGCAACGACGATGAACGCCGGCAGCGCCACGCGCCCGAACCGCGGGAGCAGGCTGGTCATAACCGCCCGCCGCAACTGGGCGCTCGAGCGACGCAGCCGCGGGGCCCAGACCCACGCGATCGTCGCGACCCCGCCCAGCCACACCGCACCGGCCGCGAGATGAACCCAGTCGACGATGACCGCGACGCCGCGCGGTGTAGCCGAGTCAGCGTGCCCGGCCAACGCCAGCGCGCCGAGCGCCGCAGCCGCAACAACCCCCGCCTTGCGCGGCGCCGCCACCGCACCAGTCCACGCGAGGGCCAGCAGCACTACCAGCCACACGCGCGCGAGGCCGGTCGCGTTCGAGAGCAGAAACGCGTGAATCGCATGTGGCGAGAGGCTGCCGGCGGCAAGCCGGGTGTCGAGCAGCGCCCCAGCCACAGCGAGCGCGATCGCCACCCGGCCGGCGTCCAGCACCAGCGAGCGCTCGCGGCGCTCGACGCTCGTCGCCTCGGCCTGGTCGAGTCGCTCGCGGACCGGCGCCGGCAGCAGCCACAACCCGCCGGCGCCGGCGCCGAGCAGCGTGCGCAGCATCAGCGCACCCACGAACAAGAACAGGGCCGGGTAGAGGGCTGCCCGCAGCAGCGTTCGAAGCCAGCCGAGCCCGGAGAACGGACTCGCCTGCGTGCTCGACACCCCGAGCGCGGGGGCCTGGACGCCGAACGAGAACGAACCCTCAAGCTCGTGACCGTCGTCAGCCGAGACCGAATGCCACTCGACCCGATACGAACCACGCGACAGCGGGTGAGCAGGCCGGAGCACCATACCCAACGCCTGCGGCACGCTCACGCTCGCCACCACGCGTCGCTCGGTCTGCGCGTTGTAGATCGCGGCGGTGCTGAGCTGACGGTTGAGCGCCTCGTTGAAGCGCAACATCACCCGCCCCGGAGCGCTGCCCACTCGAGCGCCCGGCGCCGGGCTCGACCCTTCGAAGGAGGCGTGCGCCAGTGCCGCCGGAGCAGTGCACGCTGCGAGCAGGCCGCCCGCAGCGAGCGCGCTCAGAGTTCGAGTGATTGAGCGGCGTGGTGGCTTCATACACAGGTCAAGCTCGCATCTCACGAGCGCGGACTATTATGGTTCGTAGTACGCCGCCGGTAGTCGCAGGCAGCTGCAGGCCGACCTGGGCGACGGCCAAAGACGGCGCGATGGCGCAACCGCAAGCGCTGGACCGAGCCGATCGGTCTGGAGCGAGTCACATGGTACGCTTGTGCTACCCCACCCCAGGTGGGGTGCTTACTTCCCACAGAAGCGACTCGAAGGCGAGACCCATGCTGCCGCTGGCCAAGCGCGAGATCCTCAACCGGCTCAAGACGGTGCGGGGTCATATGGACGGGATCATTCGGATGACCGAGGAGGAGGCCTACTGCGTCGATCTGATGAAGCAGGTCTCGGCGGCGCAGGCGTCGCTCGAGCGGGTGAACCGGCTGATCCTCAAGAACCACCTGGAGACGTGCTTCTCCGAGGCGGTGACCGAAGGGCGTGCTCAGCCGGCGATCGCCGAGCTGCTCGACGCTGTCAAGTTCAACGGAGTGCTGACCGGCGCCGAAGCTTCGATCGGCGGCGAGCCGGTGGCGGCGCGTACGGGAAGCAGCGCGCGATGAGCCAGAGCCGGCTGACAGTTCGCGACATCAGCTACGAGGCGTGCCGGGCGACCGTCGAGGGAGCATTGCAGGGGCTCCCTGGAGTCGCCGCGGTCGAAGTCGATCTCGACCGCAAGCTGGTGAGGGTCCAGCACGACGACAGCCTCACGCCCGTCGGGCGGTTGGCGGCGGCGATCGAGGAGCAGGGCCATCCCGTAGCGACCGCGGAGCGGCTGTGATGGCCGTCAGCTCGGATGCGATCGACCGTCCCGGCGGCGAGGAGGAGCTTGGGGAGCTGGCGGTCGAGGGCATGACGTGCGCTTCGTGCGCGGCGCGGATCGAGCGGATGCTCTCTCGTCAAGATGGGGTGAGCGAAGCGCGAGTCAACTTCGCTACCCACCACGCGACGGTTCGCTACGACCCCAACATCCTCGACCGAGATTCGCTCGAGACGGTCGTAGAGTCGCTCGGCTATCGCGCGACGCCGATCACTCCCCGCAGCGACGATGACGCCGAGCAGGCCCGCGAGCAGGTACGCCGTGGCTGGTTCATCCGCGCCGCGTTCAGTCTCCCGCTGGCTACTGCGGTGGTCGTGCTGGTGTACGGCTTCAGCGATCAGACGTGGGCGCGCTGGATCGCGTTCGCGTTGACGCTGCCGGTCCAATTCGTCGCGGGCTGGCCGATCCTGGTGTCCGGGCTTTCGAGGGCCCGCCGCCTGTCGGCGAACATGGACACGCTGATTGCGATGGGAACGCTGACCGCGTTCTCGTTCTCGACCGTGCGCCTGTTCGTCGGCGGCGACGTCTATTTCGACAGCGCCGCGGTGATCACCGCGTTCATCGTGCTTGGGCGATTCTTCGAGGCTCGCGCAACCTCCCGCGCGTCCGGCGCGATCCGCAAGCTTTTGGAGCTCGGCGCGAACGACGCGCGAGTCCTGGTCGACGGTGAGGAGCGCCTGATACCGGTTGACGAGGTGACGGTCGACGCGCTGCTGCGCGTGCGTCCCGGCGAGAAGATCCCCGTCGACGGCGTCGTCGTGGACGGGCGCTCGACAGTCGACGAGTCGATGCTGACCGGCGAGTCGCTGCCGATCGAGAAGGGTGACGGCGCTCGGCTCGCCGGCGCCACAGTCAACCTTGAGGGCGCGCTGACGATGCGCGCCACCGCGGTCGGTCGCGACACTGCGCTCGCGCAGATCGTGCGCCTGGTTCAGTCAGCTCAGGAGAGCAAGGCTCCCGTCCAGCGACTCGCGGACCGGATCGCGGCCGTGTTCGTGCCGATCGTGCTGGTACTCGCCACGCTGACATTCCTCGGTTGGTGGCTGATCGCCGGCGATGGCACCGGGGGAGTTGTGTCGGCCGTCGCGGTGCTGATCATCGCGTGCCCGTGCGCGATGGGACTGGCGACACCGACCGCGATCATGGTCGGCACCGGTCGCGGCGCAGCGCTGGGGGTGCTGATCAAGGGCGGCGACGTGCTCGAAGCCTCTCGTCGCATCGACACCGTCGTGTTCGACAAGACCGGCACGATCACCACCGGCAAGATGACGCTGCGCGACCACGCCGCTGTCAGCGGCGACGACGATGCGGTCCTCGCTCGAGCGGCCGCAGTTGAGTCCGACTCGGAGCACCCGATCGCCGCGGCGATCGTCGCGGCCGCGCGGGACCGTGGTCTCGCGATCACGGGTGCGACGGATTTCAGCTCGAGCACCGGTTACGGCGTCACAGCGATGGTCGACGGCGCCTTCACCAGCGTCGGCAGGCGCAGGCTGATGAGCGACCGAGGCATGGTGATGCCGACCGAGCTAGAGCAGCAGGCGGCTGGCTGGGAACGAAACGGCCTGACTGCGGTGTTCGCCGGCTGGGACGGGCGCGTCCGCGGCGCGCTGGCCGTCGGCGACAAAATCAAGCCCGAGTCAGCCGACGCGATCGACGCCCTGCACGGCCTCGGCATCAAGGTCGCGATGATCACCGGCGACAACGCCCAGACCGCCCAAGCCGTCGCCGCCGAAGTCGGCATCGACCGCGTGCTCGCCGAAGTGCTCCCCCACGACAAGGTCGAAGAGGTTCGACGCCTGCAGTCCGAGGGACGCGTCGTGGCGATGGTCGGAGACGGCATCAACGACGCGCCAGCGCTCGTCCAAGCCGATCTCGGCGTCGCGATCGGCACCGGCACGGATGTCGCGATCGAATCCTCCGACATCACCCTGATGTCAGGCGACCTGCACGGCGTCGCGACGGCGCTCAACCTCTCGCGCCGGACGCTGCGGACGATTCGCCAGAACCTCGGCTGGGCGTTCGGGTACAACCTCTCCGCGATTCCGCTCGCCGCCGTCGGGATCCTGCCGCCGATCGTCGCCGGTGCCACGATGGCGTTCTCGTCCGTCAGCGTCGTCACGAACTCGCTTCGGCTGTTTCGCTTTGAACGCGGCAGCACGGCGACGACGCTGGCCGGCGCGCCAGCAAGACAGATGGCCGTCCCAACTCGGCGGTCAACGATCGGTCGGTAGGACTCGGCACGGCTCCTCCCGGCGTGACTGGGTCGGCGTGCACTAACGTTTCGAGGTTCGGGTAGCGCCGAGCAGGGTTCGGACTCACGGGCGGCTCTCGGGTGGGTTTGATCTACCCCTCGGGTGGGCTTTCAGTAGCGCAGCAAGCGCCGCCACGAGCCGGCCGATCCCATCACGGTTGAGCGAAAACCGCGCCGGAGCGAGGCGAAATGGTCGCGGTCAGGGCGGCGCGCAAGTCGGCGCGCTCGCCGACGGCGACGACCGTCGAGGCCGGGAGGCGAGCGAACCGGCGACCCGAGCCGTTGTTCCCACTCCGCGATATTCGTCGTACGATAATGAGGTGGAGGTCCACGAGTCGGCGCGCAACACGGCGTCGCCGACGGGGACATCGTCCGCGCCATCGACCATGCGCTCGCGATCGAATACGCGGGACACGAACCCGACCGTTGGCTCCTCATCGGCGCCGACGTGCCGGCAGCCGCCTCGAGATCGTCGTCCTCACGACGATCGAGGGCAACCAGCTCGTGATCCACGCGATGCCGATGCGACGCAAGTACCGACGGCTGCTCGATCAATGAACGAACCTCCCACCCACGGCCACACCAACTCGGGAAAGCCGATCACTGAGCGCGATGTCAAGAAGCTCGCCGCCGAAGCCGAAGCCGGCTACGACGTCGACACGCTGATTTCGCGACGCACCAAGCGCGGCCGCCCAGCACTCGGGTCCGCGCCGGCGGGCGTCGAGTCCGTCCGGCTCGATCCAGAGCTACGCCGCGAACTTCTGGACCGAGCCCAAGCGGACGGGACCACCCCTTCCGAGGTCATCCGCGAGGCGCTCCGCCGCTTCCTGCACGCAGCCTGACAGCTCCCGAGCGGCGCCGCGCGGCCCGCATCGCGCGGGTACGTGATCCGCCGCGGCTCGGTGACGTGCCTGGCGCGTACTGACGGCACTTGATGGTGGATGTCGTGGCTGAAATCCGACCGGGAGCAGGCTGCCTCGGCCGGGCGCGGGAGATGGCTGCCTGAGCGGCTGAGCAGACACCCCGCGTGCCAGGATCGGCGGCTGCCGCCTGCGCGTACGGGATCGGCGGTCGAGTCGGGGGGTCTGGGTCTAGGCGAGCAGCATGTGCTGGTAGTAGTGCAGGATCCATGCTTGAGCGCCGTCGGGCGTTAGGGCGAGCTTGGTGGTGAGTGTGCGGTAGGTGGCCCAGTCCATGGCGATCAGGAAGATCTGTTCGGCGTCTTTGAGTGTGAGGTCGGTTCGGATGCCGGGCTTTTGGCGCGCGATCTGGGCGGCCCAGTGGCCGCCGTGGTGCCAGTTCTCGGTCATCCGCGCCCACAATTTGGCGACGTGCTGATCGCTGGCGGCAGCCGTTTCTACGACCCAGGCGATTGGTGCCGATCGGCCGGCGATCGCGCAGGAGTGTGCGGCGTGGCGCTCGAGCATCGTGGCTGCGTCGGGTGCGGCCTCGACGGCGAGCGCGAGTTCGCGGCGGCGCATCGGGATGGCGGTGTCGTCGCCGCGGATCGCGTAGTCGACGACATCGGCCAGCAGCGCTGCCTTGGTGGCGAACTGGGCTTCGATCGTCTTGGGCGACACGCCGGCGTCAGCGGCGATCGCGGAAATGCTCGTGCCGGTCCAGCCTCGCGCTTCGAAGCGGGCCTGGGCGGCCCGCAGGATCGCCTCGCGCGTCGCGGCGGCGGCGGCGGCTCGATGCGGCGAGTGATAAGGGCGCTTTGAGGGTTTGACGGGACCAGGCATAATCGCTAGGGTCTGCATCTAACTAATATTGTTGTCCCCTATTGTACGTTGAGAGGAGCGGCACTATGCCAGCCGAAGCGGTCCGAACCGAAGCCGAGGGCACGGACGCGCAGCCGTTTCACGCTGTCGCCGGGTCAAACGCGGTGTGGTGGCTCGATAGTCAGGTGGACATCAAGCTCACCGGATCGCAGACAGACGGACACCTCGGTATGTGGGCCTTCCAGGCCCGCCGGGGCGCCGCCTCGCCGATGCATGTCCACCATCGCGAGGACGAGCAGTTCCTGCTTATCGAGGGCGACGCCTGCTTCATCATCGGCGAACAGCGCCTCGGCGCAGGTCCCGGCGACCTCGTGTTCCTGCCCCGCGAGATCCCCCACGCCTACCTGATCACCTCCGAAACCGCGCGGGGGATCGGGACTGTCACGCCGGGCGGATTCGAGGCGTACTTCACCGACCTCGCCACCCCGGTCCGCCCAGGAGAGCCCGAGCCACCCCCACCGAGCGTCGAGGCGATGGTCGGCGCCGCACCGCGCTACGGAATCGAGATCGTGGGACCACCTCCGACCCTCGACTGAGCGCGACACGGCCTCCCATGGCCAGCGCCTGATCCAAGCCGCGGACGGCAGCCGCCGCCCCCCTGATGCCGGGCTCGAGGAGCCGCGGGTCATGACTCAGGCGTCTGACCTCTGATCAGAGTCGAGACCAGGAGCTTGATCGAGTTTCTCCGCAATCGAGTTTCTCCGCAAAGCGGCGTGGTCCGATCAGGACCAGCATCTGGTCAGCCGCGGGGCGGGGCGGGCGCGGGATCCGCGGGCGCCGGGCCGTTCGGCTCGGTCAGCCGGCCCCGCACGGTGTGCAGCGCCCGCACGGCCTGGTCGAGCTTGTCCTGCGCGTCGGCGATCAGCTTGGTGATCTCGCTGATCTGGTCGCCGGTCGATTTCGCGCGCGCGTCCACCGGTTCGCGAGCCTACCCGGTCGGCCGCTCTGCACCCGCGGCCTCGCCGGCCTCGCCGAGCTTGCCCTCGCCGACCTCGCCGTCGCCCTCGCCGCTCTCGTCCTCGTCCTCGCCGCCCTCGCGCTCGCGTCCTCGCCCTCGCCGCGCTCGCCCTCGCCCTCGCCGCGCTCGCCCTCGTCCACCCGTCGCCGGCCGTCCCCAGGTAATTCTCAGCACCGCCCGTAACCCGCACGGGTATTTCGGTTAGGCTTGCCTAAGTGCGAATGCGGGAAGACATCCGGCCATGAGCTTCGTGGAGACGGCCCTGCTCGGCGCGATCGCCGGGCTGACGATCTACATCGGCCTCCCGCTGGGACGGATGCAACGCGTCGGCGAGCGGCCCCGGGTCGCGCTGGCGATGTTCTCGGTCGGGATCCTCGCCTTCATCTTCATGGACGTGACCAGCCACGGGCAGTCGATCGTCGCGGCCGCCCTGACCAGCTTCCACGACCACCACTCGAGCTTCCTGCACCTGTTCGGCCTGTTCGCCCTGATGGCGGTCAGCTTCACCGCCGGCACGGCCGGGATCGCGATGGTCGAGCGGCAGCTGCGCAGGACCGTGACCGCCCGGCCTCCGATCGCCGGTGCCGAGGCGGCGGCACCGCTGGTCGGCGAGCGGCTGGCGAGCTACGACGCCGACCTGGCCATGGCCCGCCGCCGCACGCTGCAGACCGGGATGACGATCGCCGCCGCAATCGGCCTGCACAACTTCGCCGAGGGCCTGGCCATCGGCGTCTCGGCCCGCGCCGGCGCGATCGGCCTGGCGACGATGCTGATCATCGGCTTCGGCCTGCACAACGCCACCGAGGGCTTCGGGATCGTCGGCCCGCTCGGCGCGGTGAGGCCGTCGTGGACGTGGCTCGGCGCGGCCGGGCTGATCGCCGGCGGCCCGACCTTCCTGGGCAGCGTGGTCGGCTACCAGGTCCACTCACAGGCGCTCGAGCTCGCCTTCTACGGGCTCGCGGGCGGGGCGATCCTGTATGTGATCGGCGAGATCTGGACCGGCATGCGCCGCTACGGCCACCGCACGCTCGGCCTCAACCTGCTCGCCGTCGGGTTCCTCGTCGGCCTCGCCACCGACCTCGTCGTCACCTACGGCGGCGGCTGACCGGGCCGCCGGCGGCCCGCGCCCGCGGCGCGCGAGGGCCTAGGACCAAAGACCGCTGGTGGGCGGACGGCCCGCGCGGGAGCATGGAGCGGCATCCGAGTCGAACAGGAGCCGACCATGAGCACCACCATCTCTTCGAGCCGCCGGATCACCGCCGAGGTCACCTCGTGGCCGGGCGTGAGCGCCGGGCCCGGTCGCCGCGGCGAGTTCGCGTTCCGCTACGGCCGCCGCGAGCTCGGCCATCTGCACGGCGACCACGCGGCGCACTTCAGCTTTCCCGGGGACGTGTGGGATGAGCTCTCGGCGGCCGACCGGATCGTCGACCATCCGGTGTTCCCGGGTCGCCGGGGCCCCGCGGCGCGGCGGATCGACGGCGAGGCCGACGTGCTCGACGTGATCGCGCTGATGCGGCTGAACTACGACCGGCTGGCCGGGGACTGATCGGCGGCCAGTCCGGTCGGGTCGACGGCGCCGACGCCGACCACGACGAACGCCAGCAGGCAGACCACGCCGACCGCGTGGGCCCAGCCCGCCTCGGCGACCGTCAGCAGCCCGACCCCCGCGAGCAGGCACGCCCCGGCGGCCCGTGCCCGCAGTCCCGAGGCCGCGGCCCGGGTCACCGCGCCGGCGCGCGGGCCTCGCGGCGCCGCCCCGCCGGCCGACTCCTCCGCTCCGGGCGCGGCCTGCGCCCCGGGCGGCGCGTCCGGCCCGGGCCCCGCCTCGACGCCATGTCCGAGGCGTCCCCCGAGCACCAGCCGGAACAGCAGCCCTAGCGACGGGAACAGGATCGCCCCGCCTCCCAGCACGGCGACGATCACCAGCACCAGCGCGTCGTGTGGCGCCGCCGCCTGCGGCAGCGTCAGCCCCCGCAGCAGCACCGGCTGCTGAGCCAGCGCCCACCCGGCGATGATCGCGGCCACGGCGAGCGCCGCCAGCGCCCGCGCGGGCCCGAACCGGCTGCGCCACACCAGTCCCAGCGCCGCCGCGCCGCAGGCGACCGAGACGATCAGGGCCGGCAGCCCCGGACCTTCGAGCAGCCGGTGGAACACCCGGTGGGCGTCGGCGTGGAGCACGACCAGCCCCCCGGCCGCCAGCCCGCCGGCGGCGACCCCCGAGAGCAGTGCCCGGCGGCGGAATCGCACCTCGAGGTCGGCGGCGCCGGCCCGCCGCGCGTCGGCGCACAGGAACACGGCGGCCAGGTACGCCGAGGTGGCGATCGCCAGCGCTCCGATCAGGATCGAGGTCGGCCCCGTCCAGCTGTGCACGAGCCGGCCCGCCGCGTTGCCGACCGGGACCCGCCCGGAGACGATCGCGCCCACCATCGCGCCGAGCGCGAACGGTGTCAGGAGCGAGGACAGCGCGAACAGCGTGTCGATCGCCCGGGTCTCGCTCGCCGTGCGGGCGCCGGAGCGCAGCGCGTAGGTGGCGCCGCGCAAGATCAGTCCGATCGCGGCCGCGAACAGCGGGATCGAGAGCGTCGAGGCGAGCGAGGCGAAGGCGGCCGGGAACGCCGTCCACAGCACCGTCAGCACGAAGATCAGCCACACGTGGTTGGCCTCCCACACCGGAGCCATCGCCTCGTGGGCGAGGTCGCGCAGGCGCTCGGCGTCCTCGCCGCTGCCGGCGGTGAGCTGCCAGATCCCGGCGCCGAAGTCGGCGCCGCCGAGCACGATGTAGAACACCAGCCCGGTGAGGATGAAGATCAGCGGGACGTCGTACAGGTGCACGGTTCGCTCACCCCGCCGGCTGCGCCGCGGCCTCGGCGGGCAACGGCGCCCGGGCCAGCCGGTTGAGGATCCACACGAGGCTCGCCGCCACCCCCAGGTAGACGGCCACCAGCACACCGTAGCCGACGGGGATGCCGCCGGAGCCGGTGACCGCCTGCGAGGTGCGCATCACGTCGTAGACGACCCACGGCTGGCGGCCCACCTCGGTCGTCACCCAGCCGGCGATCAGCGCCAGCAGCGAGGCCGGGCCGGCCACCACCACCGCGCGGTAGAACCACGCCGACTCGGGCAGCCGCCGGTGCCGCAGCCGGACGAACACGAACACCACCCCGAGCAGCGCCAGCAGCGTGCCGATCCCCACCATCGTCTGGAACGCGAAGCGCACCACGTTGACCGGTGGGCGATCGGCGGCGCGGACCGTGTCGAGTCCGCGCACGGTGGCGTTCGGATCGTGGAAGGCGAGCAGCGAGAGCAGCTTCGGGATCGCGATCCCGAACTTGATCTGACCGCCCGTGTACCAGCCGAGGAGGTGGATCGAGGCGCCCCGGGTCGTCTTCGCCAGGCCCTCGAGCGCGGCCAGCTTGACCGGCTGGTAGCGCGCCACCTCGCGCCCCGCCCAGTCGCCGACGAGGACCTGGACCGGGGCGGCCAGCGCGGCCACGCTGAGCGGGATCGCCAGCGCGGTGCGCTCGTAGCGGGAGGGCGGGCGGGAGCTCCGCAGCCGCGCGAACGAGTAGACGGCGGCGACGACGAACCCGGCGACGATGTAGCCCGCCACGTACATGTGGATCAGCTCGTGCCACAGGAACGGGTTGCCGAACAGGGCGCCCAGGGGGTCGACATCGCGCACGTGGCCCGCGCTCAGACGGAAGCCCGACGGGTGGTTCATCCACGCGTTGACGGCGATCACCATCCACGACCCTGTGAACCCGGTGATCACGATCGGGATCCCCGACAGGAAGTGCCGGCCCGGCGACAGCCGCTCCCAGCCGTACACGTAGATGCCGATGAAGATCGCCTCCATGAAGAAGGAGAAGCCCTCGATCGCGAACCCGAGGCCGAACACCGAGCCGAAGGTCCCGGTGAAGTTGGGCCACAGCAGTCCCATCTCGAACGACAGGATCGTCCCGGTGATCACCCCGACGGCGAACAGCGCCACCATCACCTTGGTCCACCGGCGGGCCAGGAGCAGGAACAGCCGGTCGCCGGACCGCATCCAGCGCCATTCGCAGAACAGGACCAGCGCCGGGAAGGCGATCCCGAAGCACACCAGCGGGATGTGGACGGCGAACGACAGCGCCTGCATCTGGCGCGCCTGGAGCAGGTACGCCTGATGCGCCGGGGCCAGGGAGATCGCCGCTCCAGACACGCCCCGCGCCGGTCCTCGCCGAACCTCGCGCTAGCCCGGGGCGGTCGTCGTGCCGCCGGTCGACGTCCCGGTCCCGGACCGGCTCGACTGCAGCGCCGAGACCTGTCCGGCGAGCTTGTCGACCCGGCCGGACAGCGCTCCGAGTGCGCTCGGGGTGGCGGCCGCCGAGGAGCGCGCCTGCAGCGCGCTGACGCTTCGTTGCAGCGCGTCGATCCGCCCGGACAGCGAGGCGGTGCTCCCGGCGTGGGCGCCGGCGTTCGACTGCAGGCCTCTCAGCTCGCCCTCGAGCCGGGAGACCCGGCCCTTCAGCGGACCCACGTCGGTCTGCGCCGGGACGGCGCCGCGGACCAGCACCGTCCGGTCGTGGTCGGGCCGCAGCAGCGCCCACAGCGCCAGCCCGAGCCCGGCCACCGCGAGCACCCCGACCAGCGCCAGCGCGGTGCGCAGCGAGTCGAGCGACTGCTGGAGCTCAGACCAGCCGACGGCCGGCTCGGCGGGGACGGCGACGCGCGCGGGGACCCGCAGCGGGGCGGTCGGCGGCTCGGGGCTGGGGGGCGGCCCGGGCCGAGGGGGGTAGGGGGGATCGGCCACCGCGACGGACCCTACCCATTCTCGGACCATCAGGCCGCCGCGGGCGCTTCGCAGGCGCCGCCCCCCAGGCCGAGCTTCGCGCGCGGCCGCCTTAATCTCCTCCGTCACAGGCGGGTGCTCGCTCAGTGCGAAGTCCATGAAGCCATCTCCTTCGCGGCGGCGGGTATTCCGAGGGCGCCCGCCCACAGGCGGGTGAGGGTCCCCACCAGCGTCTCGAGCGAGTCGGTGCCGACCCCCTCGACGTAGCGGAGGTAGGCGGTGCGGCTGACCATCACGCCGACCGCCTGGGCGGCGAGCCGCGGGTCGAGCGACGGGTCAGCCTGCTCAGTTAGGCTGGCGTGGCATGGAGCTGCCCGACCGTCACGTCGTGGTCACCGGCGCCGGCAGCGGCATCGGCCGCGCACTGGCGGCGCGGTTCGCCGCCGCGGGCGCCCGCGTCGTCGTCGCCGACCTCGACGTCGTCGCCGCGAGCGCCGTGGCCGGCGAGCTCGGCGCCGTCGCCGTCGGCGCCGACGTGTCCGGCGAGGTCGGCGTCAGCGCCCTGATCGAGGCGGCCCGCGAGGCGCACGGGCCGATCGACCTGTTCTTCTCCAACGCCGGCGTGACCGGGCCGCCCGGCGGACCCGAGGCGTCCGACGCCGACTGGAACCACACCTGGAACGTCAACGTGATGGCCCACGTGTGGGCGGCCCGGGCGCTCGTCCCCGAGATGGTCGCGCGCGGCGATGGCTACCTCGCCTCGACCGCATCGGCCGCGGGACTGCTCACCCAGGTCTCGGCCGCCGCCTACTCGGTGACCAAGCACGCGGCCGTGGCCCTCGCCGAGTGGCTCGCCATCACCTACGGCGACGCGGGCGTGAAGGTCTCGGTGCTGTGCCCCCAGGCGGTGCGCACGCCGATGCTCGAGCTCGCGCTCGAGGACCCGGTCGGCGCCGCCCCGCTGCTGGCCGGCGGGCTGCTCGAGCCCGCCGAGGTGGCCGATGTGGCGCTCGAGGCGATCCGCGAGGAGCGCTTCCTGATCCTCCCGCACCCGGCGGTGGCCGACCAGATGGTGCTCAAGGCGACCCAGCCCGAGCGCTGGCTGCGCGGGATGCGCAAGCTCGTCCGAGCCGCGCGCGACGCCGGTTAGGCGGACGTTGTCGATCGCGGCGTCGAGCGCGGGACGCTTCCCCGTGCCGAGAACGTCAGATTCGCGCGGTGCGCCCGCACAGCGAAAGCTCAACTTCCGGTCAGGGCTTCGTCGAGAGGTGCAGCAGGTGGCGCAGGTGGCGGGCGAAGTTGGCGGCCCGGCCGTGCCCCCCGACGACCAGCCCGCTGATCCCGATGAAGATCGAGATCACGCCGGCCAGCAGCGCCGCGCCCGCCAGCAGCGCCGGCCAGCGCCGTTGCAGGTAGCCGCGCCAGCGGCCGAGGATCTCGTTGGCGTGGTCGCCGGCCAGCCACAGCGTGGCGAGGATCGCCAGCAGCGGCAGGACGAAGCAGATGTCGAACAGCAGCAGCAGCAGCAGCACGCTGCCCGGGCTGGCGCCGGAGCCGACGATCGCGGTGATCGCGGCGAAGTACGGAAACGCGGTCGGCAGCTCGACGGCGGTGATCGTCGCCCCGAGCAGCAAACCGGACTTCCTCTGCGCCGGCGCGCTGTCGGGGGCGACCCGCTCGGCCAGCCGGCGGCGGTTGCGCCACACCAGCGCCGCCACGGTCAGCATGATCGCGCCGGCCACGATCTCGACCACGTGACGGGCCACGTGGTGGGGGTGGGGGACGAGATCGAGCAGCAGTTCCCCGGGCCCCAGCGCGACGGCGGCGCCCCCGAACAGGTAGATGGCGAACACCCCGAGAATGAAATGGGCCACGTTGTGGCGCGGGCGCTCGCCCGAGGCAAGGTATAGCGCGGGGGCGATCGTGGTCGGATTCAGGGAATCCGCGATGCCGATCGAGACGACGAGGCCGATCAGGCGGAGCATCGGGGGATTGTCGCTAAACTCAAGCTCCTGGCGCCGGAGGAGCGTTTTTGTGGCGCGCCCGCAGCCGGAGCTCGAGACTTCCAAACCGATCCCACCAGGGGAAACTGAACATGGCCCGTGGAGACGTCCGGATCGCCGCCACCCTCGCCTGCGAGGAGTGCAAGCGCCGGAACTACCAGACGAACAAGAGCAAGCGCAACAACCCCGAGCGGATTCAGCTGCGCAAGTACTGCCGCTGGTGCAAGCAGCACACGCCGCACCGCGAGACGCGCTAGCCCGACCGTAAAGGCGTCGAGGTGGCTCGCAACCGCAAACGTGCCAAGGAGCGGCGCGCCCATCGTCCCCAGCGCCCGCCGGGCCTCCGGCCGGGTGGCGGCGGCGTGCGCTCCAACGGGCACGAGGACGTCGCTCCGCTCGAGCCCGCGGAGACCGAGCTCGAGCCGACCGAGCTTGAGCCGACCGAGCTTGAGCCGACCGAGCTTGAGCCGACCGAGCTTGACGCGGAGCGGGCGCAGGACGCTGACCACGTCCTCGGCCTACCCGAGGACGAGCTTCCCGGCGCGCTCGATCACGCGACCCCCGACGGCGAGATCGCCGACGCGCAGATCGCCCTCGGCGCCGCCGAGGCCGCGCGCCTGAGCGACGAGGACGCGCCGCGCAACCCCGGCGGGCGCCGCTCCGAGATTCCGGAGGAGATCGAGGAGGCGGGCGAGCTCGAGGCGGTGCGACACGACCGGGCGCCCGCCGCCGGCGGGGCCGGGACCGTCACCCGGCTCGTTCACTTCGTTCAGGGAAGCTGGCGAGAGCTGCAACGGGTACAGTGGCCCGATCGTCGCCAGGTGATGCAGGCCACGGGCGTCGTCCTCGGGTTCGTGGTGGTCGCCGGCCTCTTCCTCGGTGTGGCTGACTGGGCCGCCGGAAAACTCGTCAACTTCATCCTCAAATAACGCCGGGTCGCTCATGTTCCGCTGGTACGTCGTCAACACCTATTCAGGCCACGAAAATAAGGTCAAGCACAATCTCGAGCACCGGGTCGTCTCACTCGGGCAGCAGCGGGCCGTGCGCCAGATCGTGGTCCCGACCGAGTCGGTGTCGGAGATGAAGGACAACCAGAAGGTCACCGTCGAGAAGCGGACGATGCCCGGCTACGTGCTGGTCAACATGGACCTCAACGAGGACTCGTGGTCGCTGGTCAAGGGCACCCCGGGGGTGACCGGCTTCGTCGGCGCCTCCAACGAGCCGGTGCCGCTGACCCAGGCCGAGGTCGACCGCCTGCTCCACCAGGAGAAGGCCGAGCGTCCCCGCAGCCGCGCCCAGTTCTCGATCGGCGAGTCGATTAAGGTGATCTCGGGTCCGCTGTCGGACTTCTCGGGCGAGATCTCCGAGGTCAACGAGGACGCGCAGCGGCTCAAGGTGCTGGTCTCGATCTTCGGCCGGGAGACGCCGGTCGAGGTCGGATTCGACCAGGTCAAGAAGATTTAGTCCGGAGCTTTTCCATGGCCAAGAAGGTACTCACACAGATCAAGCTCCAAGCCGTCGGCGGCCAGGCCAGTCCGGCCCCGCCGGTCGGTCCGGCGCTCGGTCAGCACGGCGTCAACATCATGGAGTTCGTGAAGTCGTTCAACGCCCAGACCTCGGGTGACATGGGCACGGTGATTCCGGTGGTGATCACCGTCTACGAGGATCGCTCGTTCACGTTCGTGACCAAGAGCCCGCCGGCCGCGGTGCTGATCAAGCAGGCGCTGTCGCTCGACAAGGGCTCGGCCGAGCCCCACCGGGACAAGGTGGCGAGGATCACCCGGGCCCAGCTCGAGGCGATCGCCGAGAAGAAGATGAAGGATCTCAACGCCAACGATGTGGACGCGGCTGTCAAGATCATTGCCGGCACCGCTCGTTCGATGGGCGTGGACGTGGTCTAGATGGCAAAGCACGGCAAGACATATGTCGACGTCAAGCAGCGGTTCGACCGTGAGCGCGAGTACGCGCCGCAGGAGGCGATCTCGCTGGTCAAGCAGCTCTCACGCGTGAAGTTCAACGAGTCGGTCGAGGTGCACGTGCGCACCGGGCTCAACGTCCGCCACGCCGACGAGCAGCTGCGCGGCACCGTGGCGCTGCCCAACGGCCTCGGCAAGGAGGTCAAGATCGCCGTCTTCGCGCGGGGCGCCAAGGCCGCCGAGGCCGAGGCGGCGGGCGCCGACGTGGTCGGCGCCGAAGATCTGGCCGCGCGGATCCAGGAAGGCTTCGACGACTTCGACGTGGCGATCGCCACCCCCGACCTGATGCCGGTGGTCGGCCGTCTCGGCCGGATCCTCGGCCCGTCGGGCAAGATGCCGAACCCCAAGGTCGGCACGGTGACGATGGACGTGGCGCGCGCGGTCGAGGAGTCGAAGGCCGGCAAGGTCGAGTACCGCACGGACCGCAACGCGATCGTGCACCTGGTGATCGGCAAGCGCGACTTCGAGGAGCAGCGGCTGCTCGAGAACTACGCCGCCGTGATCGACGAGCTCGTCCGCGCCAAGCCGTCGGCGGCCAAGGGGCGGTACATCCGCTCGATCACCTTCGCCACGACGATGGGCCCCGGCGTCAAGGTCGACCCCTCACGCACCCGCGACATCATCGAGGAGCCCGCGGCGGCGTAGACTGACCGCTGCACAGAGACGAAGCCCGAGACCTCCGGCGGCATTTCGTAAGTCCGGAGCAGGTGGAGCCCTCGAGAGTCCCGGTTCGTCCGGCGCCTTCGAACGCCCGCCTGCGTGCGGGCGTTTCCAGTCGGAAGAGGAACATGAACCGAGAACAGAAAGCAGCAGTCGTAGAGGAGATCGCGGGCCAGCTGTCGGCCTCCGACGCGGTCTTCGCCGTCGACTATCGTGGCATCACCGTCGCCCAGGTCGCCGACCTGCGCGGCAAGCTGCGCGACGCCGACGCCCGTCTCCGGGTGGTGAAGAACTCGCTGTCCGAGCGGGCCGCCGACCAGGCCGGCGCCGCCGAGCTGAAGCCGTTCCTCCAGGGCCCGACCGCGCTGGCCATGGTCCGGGGCGACGTCGCCGTGGCCGCCAAGGCGCTGAGCGACGCCGCCCGGGCGCTGGGCATCCTCGAGTTCAAGGGCGGCACCATGAACGGCGCCGCGCTGAGCCCCGAGCAGATCCAGTCGATCGCCCGCCTGCCCTCCCGCGAGCTGCTGAACGCCCAGCTCGTCGGGACGATCGCCGCGCCGCTCACCGGCCTCGTCCGGACCCTCAACGCGCTGATCGTCGGGATCGCCATCCAGCTCCAGGCGATCGCCGATCAGGGCCTGGTGTCCGGGACCGCGCCGGCTCCGGCGGCTCCCCCGGCTCCTGAGGCTCCCCCGGCTCCCGAGGCCGAGGCGGCTCCTGAGGCTCCCCCGGCTCCCGAGGCCGAGGCGGCTCCCGAGGCTCCCCCGGCTCCCGAGGCCGAGGCGGCTCCTGAGGCTCCCCCGGCTCCCGAGGCCGAGGCGGCTCCTGAGGCTCCCCCGGCTCCCGAGGCCGAGGCGGCTCCTGAGGCTCCCCCGGCTCCCGAG
>JBBSFX010000019.1:0-54012 GCA_038254735.1 Solirubrobacterales bacterium | reverse complement strand
GCTGCCAGGTCTCCCAGGGCCGGATGCCCGACCTCGGAGCATTGATGCGTCAGGGGCGTTAGCCGTGCGCTCGGCATCCGGCCTCGCCGGCGCACGGCGGCGCATGTCGTCCGGCTGCCAGGTCTCCCAGGGCCGGATGCCGACCTCGGCTCGTTGATGCGTCAGGGCCGGTAGCGGCGCAGGCTCGCCCGACCCGCTACGCTGATCCGAGTTATGGCTGTCAGATTGAGACTCACCCGGATCGGCGGGCGCAAGAACCCGATCTGGCGGGTCGTGGTCGCCGACCAGCGCTCCAAGCGCGACGGCCGCGTGATCGAGACCGTTGGCCAATACAACGCGCAGACCGAGCCGTCGACGATCGTTCTCAACGAGGAGCGGATCCGCGACTGGCTGGCCCGTGGCGCGCAGCCGAGCGAGACGGTTCGCAAGCTGCTGCGCACGCAGGGCATCTCCTAGCGACCAGCTCCGATGAAGGAGCTGCTCGAGTACCTCGTCCGGGGCCTGGTCGATGATGCCGACCAGGTCGAGGTCACCGAGGTGCGCGAGGGCGATGGCACGATCGTGCTCGAGCTGTCGGTCGCCCCGGACGACTACGGGAGCGTCATCGGCCGCGGCGGACGCACCGCCTCGGCGCTGCGCACGATCATCAAGGGCGCGTCGGTCAAGACCGGCGGCCGCGTGTTCGTCGACATCGTTGACAGCTGATGGCGGAGGGCGGGTGGGCGCGAGCCGCTTCCTGCGGGCCGGCCGGGTCGGCAGCCCCCACGGGCTAGACGGCAGCTTCCACGTGGCCGACGCCGTGGCCTCGCTGCTCGGCCTCGGCGACACGGTGACCGTGGCCGGGGAGCCGCGGACGATCGCCCGCCGGGCCGGCCACGAGCGCCGGGTGATCGTGCGCCTGGAGGGCTGCGAGGACCGCGGCGCCGCTGAGGCGCTGCGCGGGACCGAGCTGCTGGTGGCACGCGACGCCGCGCTCCCGCTCCCCGAGGACGAGTGGTGGGCCGACGAGCTCGAGGGCTGCGCGGTCCACGATGGTGCGCGCGCCGTCGGCACCGTCCGGCGGCTGCTGGCGCTGCCCTCGTGCGAGGTGCTGGAGGTCGAGCGCCCGGGCGCAGCGGACCTGCTGGTGCCGCTGGTCGCCGACGCCGTCCGCGCCGTTGACGTCGCGGCTCGACGGATTGACGTCGACCTGGGCTTCCTCGGCGAGGCGGGCTGATCGTGCAGATCGACGTCTTCACCCTGTTCCCCGAGTGGTTCGAGTGGTTCGAGGGCCAGCGCCACGTGCGCAACGCGCTCACCCTCGGCCACCGGCTCGGCTACGTCAACTATCGCGACCACACGCCGCTGAGCGGCGGCCAGGTCGACGACACCCCGTTTGGGGGCGGCGCCGGGATGGTGCTCCGCGTGGACGTCGTCGAGGCGGCGCTGAGCGCCCGCTACGGCCTCGACCCGGTGAGCCTGCGCAACCGCCGCCGCGTGATCGTGCTGACGCCGGGCGGCCGCCAACTCGACGATGCGCTGGTCGACGAGCTCGCCGGCGAGCCGGCGCTGACGCTGCTGTGCGGTCGCTACGAGGGCTTCGACGAGCGCGTCGTCGAGCACCTCGCCTCCGACGCCGTGTCGATCGGCCGCTACGTTCTGGCCGGCGGCGAGCTGGCCGCGATGGTGGTGTGCGACACCGTGCTGCGGAAGCTGCCCGGCGCTCTCGGCCACGCCGGATCGGCCTCGGAGGAGTCATTCAGCGCGGCGCTCGACGGAGCACCCGAGTACCCGCACTACACCCGCCCGGCTGAGCATCGTGGTTGGCGGGTGCCCGACGTGCTGCTGTCGGGCCACCACGCGAAGATTCGCGAGTGGCGCCTGGCGCAGAGTCGCGCGCGGGCCGAGTGAGGCGTTACGTCGGCGGCTCGATTCCGGGTTCGCGCGCGGCAGCGGTCCGCTACCATAGGCGGCCGCGCCCAGACCGCTGCGCGGATTCCCGCCTTCTCCCCGCCGAATCGCCGGCCTTTACCGATGAGCACCTTGATCGACAGCCTTGAGCGCGCCCAGCTGCGCCGCGTCCCCAAGTTCGACGCCGGCGACCGCCTGCGCGTCCACTTCCAGGTGATCGAGGGCACGCGCCGCCGCACGCAGGTCTTCGAGGGCGTCGTGATCAAGCGCCAGGGCCACGGCGCCCGCGAGACCTTCACCGTCCGCAAGCAGTCCTTCGGCGTCGGCGTGGAGCGCACCTTCCCGCTGCACTCACCGAAGATCGAGCGGATCGAGGTCGCCGCCCGCGGCGACGTCCGCCGGGCCAAGCTCTATTACCTGCGCGATCGCGTGGGCAAGCGCGCCCGCGTCCGCGAGCGACGCTCGATCGGACCCGAGGAGGTCGTCGAGCGCGAGCTGCTGTACGCCGCCGAGCCGACGGTCGAGGATGCGGTCCCGGCCGAGACGGCGCAGGCGAGCGACGCCCCGGCCGCGGTGACCGAGGCCTCAGCGACTGAGCCGAGCGCCCCGGCCGCGGAAGCGCCCGCCGGCGAAGAGTAGGTGTGACTGCGACCAGGAAGGGGTTCGCGAGCTCGGCCGTCGAGCTCGTGGCGATCATCGCTGTCGCGCTCGGCCTGGCCGTTGGGATCCAGGCCTTCATCATCAAGCCCTACCGGATCCCCAGCGGATCGATGCTGCCGACGCTGGCGATCAACCAGCGCGTGCTCGTCGACCGCATCGGCATGCACCTCTTCACCCTGCACGTCGGGGACATCGTCGTCTTCCACCCGCCGCGGGACTACACCGGCTGCGCCAATCCCCACCAGGGGGGGAGCCAGGCCGGAGCGCGGCTCGCCCACGCCTGCGACGTGCCCCACCGGCTCGAGTCCTCCGAGACGTTCATCAAGCGACTCGTCGGCCTCCCCGGTGACCGCCTGTCGATCCGCGAGGGGCACGTGATCCGCAACGGCAAGCCCGAGCATGACCCGTACGTCGTCCGCTGCATCGGCGACCCGACCTGCGAGTTCCCGGGGACGATCACCGTGCCCAGGGGCTATTACTACATGATGGGCGACAACCGGCCCGACTCCGAGGACAGCCGCTTCTGGGGTCCGGTCCCGCGGGCGTGGCTGATCGGCAAGGCGTTCTTTACCTACTGGCCGCCGGACCGGATCGGGTTCCAGTGAGCGGGGAGTCCGCTGGCGCGGCCTCCCTGGGGAGATTTGCCAGGGGCAAAATTCCCGGACGGGACCGTCCCCGGCGCGGATCGGCGAACATGACCACCCGCCGGAGCGGAGAATGAAGTCGCAGAAGTCGTCTCTCAAGTCTCTCGTCGAGCTCGTCGCCACCGTGGCCGTGGCGGTCGGGCTGGCACTGCTGATCCAGGCGTTCATCGTCAAGCCGTACCGGATTCCCAGCCCCTCGATGGTGCCGACGCTGGCGGTCGGTCAGCGGATCCTCGCCAACCGGCTGGTCGGCGATCCGGGCATCGGCGACATCGTCGTCTTTCACCCGCCGCACGGCGCCGACTCCCAGCCCGCCCAGTGCGGTGACGCTGCCCAGGGCACCGGGCACCCGCAGGCCTGCGACACCCCGACCCCGCAGGCGTCGGCCGAGACCTTCATCAAGCGTGTGGTCGGGGTCCCCGGCGACCACCTGCGGATCGTCGACGGGCACGTGGTCCGCAACGGCCGGCGCGAGCCCGACCACTACACACTGCCCTGTGGCGGCGGTTCCTTCTGCAATTTCGCACAAACCATCGTCGTTCCGCCCGGTGACTACTTCATGATGGGGGACAACCGTGGCGTCTCCGACGACAGCCGTTTCTGGGGACCCGTTCCGGGCCGCTGGATCATCGGCCAGGCCTTCTTCACCTACTGGCCTCCCGACCGGATCGGCACCCTGTAGCCCGCCGGAGGCGAAGCCTCCGCGCGCCCGCCGGCCCGCCCGCCCGGGGCGCAAGCTGTTCGCCTTCGACCGCTCGCTCGGCGCCCGCTTCGTCGCCGGCGCCGATGAGGCTGGCCGCGGCTGCCTCGCCGGCCCGCTGGTCGCCGCCGCCGTGCGCTTCGACCTCGAGGGCCTACGGCCCGCCGACGTCCGCGCCCTCGACGCGCTGAACGACTCCAAGCAGCAGACCGCCGCCGCCCGCGCCGAGCTGTTCCCGGTGATCCTCCGGCTCGCCGCCAAGGTGGCGATCGTCTCGCGCTGCGCCCCGGGCATCGACGCGCGGGGTCTGCACCGGACGAACCTCGCCGCGCTGCGCGACGCGCTCGGCCGGGTCGCCTGCGAGGGCTGCATCTGCCTCAGCGACGGCTTCCCGGTGGCGCCACTCGGCTTCGAGCAGCGCGCGGTCATCGGCGGCGACGCCAAGAGCGCCGCGATCGCCGCCGCCTCGGTGCTCGCCAAGGAGACCCGCGACCGTTACATGCGTCGCGTCGACGCCCGCCACCCCGGTTGGGAGTTCGGCCAGCACGTCGGCTACGCCACCCTCGAACACCGCCAGGCGATTGAGCGCCTCGGGGTCTCGCCGCTGCACCGGCTGTCGTTCCGATCGGCGGCCTACCAGCAGCTCGCGCTCGGCGGCTGACCGCCCGAGACACCTCGCGGCTCGTCGGAGATGGGCCACTAGAACGCCCCCTCGAGGTGGACGAGCTCGAGCAGCCGCCCCGCGCCGTCGAAGGTGATCCCGATCGCGTCGAAGCGCAGCTCGGCGGCGCGCGGCCGAGCCGTGCGCTCGAGCAGCCAGCTCGCCGCCACCCTCCGCACCCGCGAGCGCTTGCGCCCGTGCACGGACTCGAGCGGGATCACGCCGCCGGTGCGATCCCGGCGCGCCTTGACCTCGCAGAACACCAGCGTCTCGCCGTCGTAGGCGACGATGTCGAGCTCGCCCCAGCGCGTGCGGAAGTTCCGCTCGAGGATGCGGAACCCGCGCCGCTCGAGATGCTCCGAGGCCAGCCGCTCGCCGGCCGCGCCGAGGTGGTGCCGGGGGTCATCGCTCACCCCCGGCACGCTACGCCGAAAGATGTGCCATGTGGGTGACGCCGTGTGCCAACTCTCAGCCGGATAAAGCCCTGGTCCTGCACAGAATCGTCGGACGCCGGCACCCACCTGTGACACGATCGCGCGTAGCGTTCGCGGGGTGCTCGCACGGGTCGCCACATTCGCCATCGACGGGGTCGATCCGCGCCTCGTCGTGGTCGAGGTCGACATCCGCCAGGGCCTGCCCGCGTTCACGATCGTCGGGCTCGGCGACGCCGCGGTGCGCGAGTCGCGCGAGCGGATTCGCGCGGCGATCCTCAACTCGGGGTTCAAGTTCCCCCAGACGCGGATCACCGCCAACCTCGCTCCGGCCTTTCTGCGCAAGGCCGGCCCGGGCTTCGACGCGGCGCTGGCCCTGGCCATCCTCGCCGCCTCGGAGCAGCTGCCGAGCGAGCCGCTGCACCGCTACGCCGTGTTCGGCGAGCTCTCGCTGGGCGGTCAGCTGCGCGACTCGCCGGGCGCGCTGGTCGTCGCCGAGGGCGCCCAGCGGGCCGGGCTCGGGCGCCTGATCGTCCCCCGCGAGCGGGCGCGCGAGGCGGCGATCGTCGGCGGGCTGGGGATCGCCGCCGTCGGGAGCCTCCGCGAGGCCGCCGAGGTGGTCCGCAGCGATCGGCTGCCGCCGCTGCCCGGGCGCGTCGCGCCGCCACCGGCCCCGGTCGGTGCGGGCGCCCCGGAGCTTGCCGACGTCCGCGGCCACCATGCGCCGCTGCTGGCCCTCCAGATCGCCGCCGCGGGGGCCCACAACCTGATCCTGGAGGGACCACCGGGGACGGGCAAGACGATGCTGGCCCGGCGCCTGCCGTCGATCCTGCCGGCGATGACGCGGACCGAGGCGATCGAGGTGACGCGGATCCACAGCGTCGCCGGCGTCACCGGCCCGCATCCGCCGGCGCTGATCACCGCGCGCCCGTTCCGCGCCCCGCACCACACGATCTCAGCCGCCGGGCTGGTCGGCGGCGGCGCGCCGCCGCGTCCCGGCGAGGCGCGCCTCGCCCACCACCGCGGGCTGTTCCTCGACGAGCTGTCGGAGTTTCAGCGGCCCGTGCTCGAGGCGCTGCGGCAGCCGCTCGAGGACGGCGCGGTGACGATCGTCCGGGGCCAGCGGGCGCTCGTGTTCCCCACGCGGATGATGCTGGTGGCGGCGACCAACCCGTGCCCGTGCGGGTTCGCCGGAGTCGGGGACCGCTGCACCTGCGGCGAGACGGAGCTGCGGCGCCACCGGCGCCGACTGAGCGGGCCGCTGCTCGACCGGATGGACCTGATGGTCAACGTCGAGCGCCCCTCCGAGGCGGAGCTCCGCGCCCCGCCGAGCCTCGACACCGCCACCGCCGCGGCCACCGTGGCCGCGGCCCGCGAGCGCCAACGAGCGCGCCTGGCCGGGACCGGGGCGAGCGCGAACGCCGAGCTCGACGTCGCGCTGATGCGCCGCTTCGTGCGTCTTGACGAGCCCGCCGAGCGAGTGCTCGGCGACGCCTACCGCGCCGGCGCGCTGAGCGCGCGCGGGCGTCATCGCGTGCTCCGGGTGGCGCGAACGATCGCCGACGTGCACGGCCGCGAGCGGGTGCGCGAGGCCGATGTGCTGCTGGCGCTGAGCCTGCGCCAGCGCGGCGGCGGCGGCGAGCCGGAGCTGGCCGCATGAGCGAGCGCGCCTGCCCGGACTGTCTGCGCCGGGGCTGGCTGCTGGGGCGCCTCGGCGGCCACCTCGATTACGCTCGCGGCGAGCTCGAGGCGGTGCTGGCGCTGGGCGACGGCGAGCTGATCGCCGCCGTCGGCGGGCGCCGTGCGGAGGCGATCCGCGCCGACCACGCGGCGATCGCGGACGACGCCCTGCGCGCCGCCGCGGCCGGCGCCGGCCTCGCCTCGATCTGCCGCTGCGACCCTCGCTTCCCGTCTGCGCTGCGCGACGGCGAGGCGCCGCCGGCCGTGCTCCACGTAGCCGGCGGCCTCGAGCGCCTGCTCGAGCTGGCTGCCGCCGAGCCCGTGGCGATCGTCGGCGCGCGCCGGGCGACGCCGTACGGGATCGAGCTGGCGCGCGGGATCGCCGCGGGGCTGGCCGCCGCCGGCGTGCCGGTGATCAGCGGGATGGCGCTGGGGATCGACGGCGCCGCCCACGCCGGCGCACTCGAGCTCGAGGGACCGACCGTGGCGGTGCTCCCGACCGGGGCCGACCGGCCCTACCCGCCGGCCAAACGCTCGCTGTACCGCAGAATCCTCGCCCGCGGCGCGGCGATCTCGGAGCTGGCGCCGGGGGCGCCAGCGCGCCGCTGGAGCTTCCCCGCGCGCAACCGGATCATCGCCGGGCTGGCGGCCGCCACGGTGGTCGTCGAGGCCGGGTCCGGGTCCGGGGCGCTGCTCACCGCCGCCGTGGCCCGCCGGCTCGGCCGCGGCGTGGGAGCGGTGCCGGGGCGCGTGGGGACCGCGCAGGCCGAGGGCCCGAACGCGCTGCTGGCCGAAGGCGCGCACGTGGTCCGCGGCGCCCAGGACGTCCTCGACCTGCTGTTCGGCCGCGGCGCGCGGGCCGTGCCCGAGCGCCCGCGGGCGCCGCTGCGCCCGGAGCTCGAGCGCTTGCGCGACGCGATCGCCGGCGGCCACGACTCGGCCGCGGCCATGACCCGGGCCGGGCTCTCGCCGCAGGACGGGCTGGCGTCGCTGGCCGCGCTCGAGCTGGCGGGCGAGATCCGGCGCGAGCCGGGTGGGCGCTACGTGCCCGCGCACTATCCTCGCCCCCGATGAGCCCTCCGGCGCCGATCCCGCGGGTGCTGTCGATCGCCGGCTCGGACTCGGGCGGCGGCGCCGGGATCCAGGCCGACCTGAAAGCGTTCGCGGCCTGCGGGGTGCATGGGATGACGGCGATCACGGCGGTTACCGCCCAGAGCACCGTCGGCGTCAGCGCCGTCCATCAGCTCCCGCCGGAGATGATCCTCGCCCAGGCCCGGGCCGTCGCCGGCGACATCGGCGTCGACGCGGTGAAGATCGGCATGCTGGGGACGGTGGCGACGATCGAGGCGGTTGCCGCCGCGCTCGACGAGCTACGCGCCGGCACCCCCGTCGTGCTCGACCCGGTGATGGTCTCCGAGTCCGGTGCGCAGCTGCTCGAGCCCGGCGCGCGCGACGCCCTCGTCGAGTTGCTGCTGGCGCGGGCGACGGTCATCACCCCCAACCTGCCCGAGGCCCGGGCGCTGCTCGGCGACGCCGCTGCCGGCGCCGAGGCGGCCGACCTCGCTCGGGCCCTGCACCGGCTCGGCCCACGGGCCGTGATCGTGACCGGCGGCCACCGCGAAGCGGTCACCGATGTCTTCTGCGATGGCCCCGTGACGGTCGAGATCCCCGGCCCGCGGCACCCCGGCGGCGCCGCCCACGGCTCGGGGTGCACGCACTCCTCGGTGCTCGCGGCGCGGCTGGCGTGGGGCGATCCGCCACTCGAGGCGGCCCGCACCGCCAAGCGGATGGCCGCCGCCGCAGTGGCGCGCGGCCTACATTCGATCGGGCGGGGCGCCGGCCCGGTCGACGTCCTAGGCCTCACCGGGCCGGGCCTTTGACATAATCACTGCGGTGCGTTTTCTACGGATGAAGCCGGGTCACGGGGAAGTGCTGATCGCCGAGGGCGACGTGCAGCTCGCCGAGGACGAGCAGCGGCTGATCGAGGAGTTCGGTCGCCAGCTCGACGCCGGGCTGTGGGCCGCGGTGCCCGTCCACGACGAGCGGGGCAAGCGCGACGCGCGGATGGTCCTCGCCTTCCAGGACATTCCCCGTGACGCCGACCGCGTGATCTTCTTCCCGCGCGCGGCCGGCGGCAGGTAGGGCGCACCCGCGGTGCTGCTCGCGCTGTCGGCCACCGCGCTCGTTGCCATCGCGCTGCTCTCGGACCTGATCCTGCCGCGCATCGAGGAGGCGTACTCACGGCTGCGCGCGCGGCGCAGCCGCAGCCCCGAGCTGATGTTCGACCCAGGACGCGAGCGGCGGGCCGAGCAGCGCGCCCGCGAGCTGCTCCGCTCGTGCGTCGGCGACGAGGAGTGGAGCATGTACCGCGACCTCGGCTTCATCCGCGTGTGGGGGACGATGGCCGACGGGCCCGAGCTGACCGGCGGGGCGGCCTACGCCTACCTGATCTACCCCCACCGGCCGATCGTCGCCTACCTGGCCCAGACCCACCGGCTGCTCAACGAGTACTGCGTCGGGTTCCCCGACGAGACGCGGCCCTTCGGGAGCGCGCGGCTGCCGGACTCCGACGACGTCCTGGCCAAGTGGATGGCGCTGACCGGCGACGAGGAGCGGCTGATCGAGACCGCCAACATGCACCTGCCCGGGCGCCAGCTCGACCCGGTGGCCGTCGGCCGCGACCTGTGGCGGCTGGCCCGGTGGGAGCGGGTGCGGATGCGCTCGCAGGCGGGAATGCCCGCCGACGCCGCCGGCTAGGTGGCTCCTTTCGCAAATCCGACGACGTTCCAGCGGCCCCCGGCGGCCCCCGGCCGGGCGGTATCGTCCCGCCGGCGATGAGCGACCCCGCCGGCGCCAACGGGCACTTCGACGTCAAGCACCGCAGCCGCGCGCTGACCGAGGGCGATGCGCGAGCCGCGGCACGGGCGTACCTGTACGGGATCGGTTACGACGACGAGGCGCTGTCGAAGCCGCTGATCGCCGTCGCCAACACCTGGATCGAGACGATGCCGTGCAACTTCCACCTGCGGGCGCTGGCCGCCAGGGTCAAGGCGGGGATCCGCGCGGCGGGCGGCACTCCGATGGAGCTCAACACGATCGCGATCTCGGACGGGATCACGATGGGGACGAGCGGGATGCGCGCCTCGCTGGTCTCGCGCGAGATCATCGCCGACTCGATCGAGCTCGTCGTCGACGCCCACGCCTTCGACGGGGTGATCGCGCTCAGCGGGTGCGACAAGACGATCCCCGGCACGGTGATGGCCCTGTGCCGCCTGAACATCCCCAGCCTGATGCTGTACGGCGGCTCGATCATGCCCGGCGAGCTCAACGGCGAGCGGCTGACGATCCAGGATGTGTTCGAGGCGGTGGGAGCGAAGGCCGCCGGGAAGATCGACGCGGCGCAGCTCAAGGAGGTCGAACGGGCGGCCTCGCCGGGTGCGGGGGCCTGCGGCGGCCAGTTCACCGCCAACACGATGGCGATGGCCTTCGAGGTGCTCGGGATCTCGCCCGCCGGCTTCAGCATGGTCCCGGCCACCCACCCGCGCAAGGCCACCGTCGCCCACGACGCCGGCGCGCTGGTGATGGACGTGCTGCGCCGCGGCGTGCGTCCCAGCGACATCATCACCCGCGAGAGCCTCGAGAACGCGATCGCCGCCGTCGCCTGCAGCGGCGGCTCGACCAACGGCGTCCTGCACCTCCTGGCGGTGGCCAGCGAGATGGGGATCGAGCTCTCGATCGACGACTTCGACCGCATCAGCGACCGCACGCCACTGCTCTGCGACCTCAAGCCCGGCGGCCGCTACGTCGCCCCCGACCTGTACGAGGCCGGCGGCGTACCGCTGATGATCCAGCGCCTCAAGCAGGCCGGGTTGCTCCACGAGTCGGCGATCACCGTCACGGGGGAGACGATCGGCGAGCTGGCCGACGGCGCCGAGGAGCAGGCGGGCCAGCGCGTGGTCAGGCCGCTGGACGATCCGATCCAGCCCACCGGCGGGCTGGCGATCCTGCGCGGCAACCTCGCGCCCGACGGCTGCGTGGTCAAGCTGGCCGGGCACGAGCGCCGGCACCACACCGGCCCGGCGCGGGTATATGAGTCCGAGGAGGAGGCGATGGCGGCGGTCCAGGGCAACTCGATCCGCGCCGGCGACGTCGTGGTGATCCGCAACGAGGGCCCGGCCGGCGGCCCCGGGATGCGGGAGATGCTGGCCGTCACCGCCGCGCTGGTCGGGCAGGGGCTCGGCGAGGAGGTCGCGCTCCTCACCGACGGGCGGTTCTCCGGCGCCACCCACGGCTTCATGGCCGGGCACGTCGCCCCGGAGGCGTTCCGCGGCGGCCCGATCGCCGCGGTCCGCGACGGCGACGAGATCACGATCGACGTCGCCGCCAAGCGGCTCGACGTGGCCCTCGGCGACGAGCAGATCGCCGAGCGGGTCCGCGCGTACCGGCCACCGGACAGGCCCCACCCCGGGGTCGCGCTCGCCAAGTACGCGAAGCTGGTGTCCAGCGCCTCCGAGGGCGCCGTCAGCCGCTGAGCGCCGGTCCGGCCGAACGGACCCCAGCGACGCTCGCTGTCCGCCCTGCCAGAATCGGCCCGATGGCCGACCGCGACGAGCCCGAGCCCGAGACCGGCGTGACCGTCGAGCTCCGGCTCGAGGACAGGCAGCGCCGGCTCCCCGCCGCCGCCGACCTGCGCGAGCAGCTGCCGGGGCTCGAGGCCGAGCGCCAGGTCACCGACTGGGGTCGCTCGGAGCGGGTCGAGGGGGTCGTCGACCGCACCCTGTACGACTTCCTCTACCACTACTGGTTCCGCGTCGAGGTCGACGGGATCGAGAACGTGCCCGCCGATGGCGGCGCGCTGCTGGTGGCCAACCACGCCGGCGCGATGCCCTCCGACGGGGCGATGATCGCCAAGGCGATGCGCGAGGAGCATCCGCGGCGCCGCGCTGTGCAGCTGGCCACCGACTCGCCGTTCGCCGGCTTCCCCGGGCTGGGGATGCTGGTGACCAAGCTGGGTGCCGTCGCCGCCCACCCGGCCAACCTGCACCGGCTGCTGTTCGACGAGCGCCAGCTCGTGCTCGCCTTCCCGGAGGGCCACCGCGCTCAGCGCAAGCCGCTCGGCCAGCGCTACCGGCTGTGCCCCTTCGACGGCGTCGCGTTCGCGCGCGCCGCGCTGCGCGCTCGCGTGCCGATCGTCCCCGTGGCCGTGCTCGGCGCCGAGGAGGCGCTACCGCGCTTCGGGTCGCTGGCGCCGCTGCGCCGGATCGCCCACCTGCCGCTGACCACCGGCCTTCCGCTGCCGGCGAAGTTCCGCATCCGCTTCCTCGAGCCGGTGGCGACCGACGAGCTCGAGGAGGACGACGACCCCGGGTTCGTCGAGAGCCTGGAGGGCGACATCCGGGCGCTGATCCAGGAGAACCTGCTCGAGCTCGTGGCGCAGCGCCGCAGCGTCTGGCTGGGCTGAGATGCCCGGGTCGCGGCGGGTCCTGATCACCAGCCTGTCGAGCCACTGGGGGGGCCGGCTGGCCCAGCAGCTCGAGCGCGACCCGGCGTTCGAGACGATCGTCGGTGTCGACACCACCGAGCCGAAGCTCGAGCTGCAGCGGACCGAGTTCGTCAAGGTCGAAACCGACGACGGGCTGCTGCGGCGGATCGTCCGGGCGGCCGGGATCGACACCGTCGTCGACACGCGGCTGATCCCCGACCCGCTCGTCGCGTCGCTCGGTCGCGCCCACGAGGTCAACGTGCTGGGCACCCGGCGCCTGCTGGCGGCGTGCGCGGGCTCCCACAGCCCGGTCCGCAAGCTGGTGTTCAAGTCCTCGGCCCACTTCTACGGCTCCGACCACGACGCCCCAGCGTTCTTCACCGAGGAGATGGGCCGCACGCGGCCGGCGCAGACGGCGATCGAGGGCGACGTGATCGCCGCCGAGCACGCGGTCGCCGAGTTCGCCCGCGCCCAGCCCGAGGTCACCGTCACCGTCCTGCGCTTCGCTCCGGCGATCGGCGGCGGGCTGCGCGCCGCCCACCTCGGCCTGCTCGGCCTTCCCGTCGTCCCGGCGATCCTCGGCTTCGACCCGCGCTGGCAGTTCATTCACGACGACGATGTTGTCGGCGTCCTCGCCCACGCCGTCGGCCACGACCTGCCCGGCGTCTACAACGCCGCCGCCGACGGGGTGCTGGCGCTGTCCGAGGTGGTCTCGCTGCTCGGCAAGACGCTGCTGCCGGTGCTGCCGCCGTGGGGGACCGTGTTCGCCGCAATGCAGCTCCGCCGGCTCGGCCTGCGCGTTCCCGTCGAGATGCTGCGCGACCTGCGCTATGGCCGCGGGCTCGACAACCGCCGGCTGAAGGCGTCCGGGTACCGCTTCCGCTACACGAGCCGCGAGGCGGTGCAGAAGCTGAGTGCCCACCAGCGCCTGCGCCGGCTGCTGCGCAGCGGTGGGGAGGCCTATCGCTACGAGCGCGAGGTCGAGGAGTTCCTGCGCTGGAGCCCGAGCGTGCAGGGGCTCGAGGCGCTCGACGGGAGGCCCGCCCCGGCCCCCGCCCCGGCCCCCGGTCCGGCGAGCACGGGCACGGGCGGCTACGACGCTCTCGTCGAGAGCGACCTGCTCGACCTGATCCCGTCGCTGGAGACCGCGGCGCTGGCGCAGCTGCGCGCCCACGAGGCCGACCGCGGGTCGCGCCGCCGGGTGCTCGCCGCGCTCGACCAGCAGCTCGCCCGACGCGCCCGCGCCGCCGCCGGGGCCGGCCAGCCCGCAGGCCGGGGAAATGACGGCGATCTTGCAGAATGAGCGGATCCTTGGCCGAAGGTGGAGATTGCCCCGCGTCGCCGGGTAGCATGCGGCCAGTGGCGATCTCATACCTTCGCGCACCGGCCGATCCGGGCCGGGCCGCCCAGCGGGCACATCGACGGTTGACCAAGGCAGCGCCGCCGTCCGGCACCGGGGCGCGCTTCGCGGCGGCCGGTGCGCTGCTGGCGGTGATCGTGCTCGGCGTGCTCGCCTACGTGTTCGCCACCTCCAAGGCATCGCTGCGCGCCGACTCGGCCGCGCTAGCCCGGATCGGGATGCCCCTCGGGGGCGGGAGCGTCCAGAGCGTCAGCGTCGTCGAGGGCCCGCACAGCGCACGGGTGCCCGCGAAGCTCCGCGGCCGGCAGGTGTGGCCGACGCGAGCGGTTCCCGCCGGCCAGCGGCTCGAGGTCGACGTGGTGCTCAAGCGGCCAGGCTGGATCGCCTGGCTGGCCGGCGACACCGAGCGCCTGCGTCTCGCGGTCACCGCGCCGACGGCGACCCTGCGCACCCACTACCTGACGCTGCGCGCCGGCCGTCCGCTCGAGCTCTCCTTCCGCCGGCCGGTCCGCACGATCGCCTACGGGGTGCCCGGCCACCTGACCCAGCGCACGCTCGCCACCCCGCAGGCCACGTTCACGGTGCCGCACTCGGGCATCGCCGGGAGCCTGTCCGTGAGTGCGGCGGTCCGCACCTGGGAGAGCGCCAAGACCACCCAGGTGAGCTGGTTCCCGGCGGGGGGCGGCGCCACCGCCGTCGCCTCGCCCGCCCCGGGCAGCCGGCTCGAGGCCCACACGCCGATCACCCTGACCTTCTCCAAGCCGATCGCCAAGGCGCTCGGGACCACGCTGCCACCCCTCACTCCGGCCGGGTCGGGCAGCTGGCACCAGACCGGAAGCCACACGATCACCTTCCAGCCCGCCGGCTACGGCTACGGCCTCGGCGCGCACGTCGGGCTCGCGCTCCCGTCGGGGGTGCGGCTCCTCGGCGGCCAGTCGGGCGCCGGCGCCACGAGCGGCAACTGGAGCGTGCCCCCCGGCTCGACGCTTCGCCTCCAGCAGCTGCTGTCGCTGCTCGGCTACCTCCCGTTCCACGTCGACTATGCGGGCCGAGCCGGGGTCGCGACCAACCCCGCGGCGCAGGAGGCCGCGGCGGTCGCGCCGCCGGCCGCCGTCCTGCGGTGGCGCTACCCGAACGTGCCGGCGGGGCTCACCGCGATGTGGGCGCCGGGCACCGCCGGCACGATGACCCGTGGCGCGCTGATGGCGTTCCAGAGCACCAACGGCCTGACCGCCGATGGCGTCGCCGGCCCCGCCGTGTGGAAGGCGCTGATCACCGCGGTGGATTCGGGCAAGGGAGTCTCGACCGCCGGCTACACCTACGTGATGGTCGACAAGGGGACGAGCCCTGAGTCGCTGCGGCTGTGGCACAACGGCCGGATCGCCGTGACCGCTTCGGTCAACACCGGCATCCCCCAGGCGCCGACGGCCAGCGGCACATACCCCGTGTTCGAGCACCTCCCCTTGACCACCATGAGCGGCACCAACCCGGACGGCAGCCACTACAACGACCCGGGAATCCCGTGGACCAGCTACTTCAACGGCGGCGATGCTCTGCACGGCTTCACGCGCGCCTCGTACGGATCACCGCAGAGCCTCGGTTGCGTCGAGATGACCTTCTCCGACGCCGCCAGGGTCTACCGGTACACGCCGATCGGCACCCTCGTCAACGTCAGCTGAGCGATCCGGCGTGCAGGGTGGCGCCGGCACACACCGAATAGCTGTCGGGTCATGAGCCCCCCCGCCCGACCAGCCGCCCCCCAGCGCGCCGAGCCGCCGGCCGGCGCCGTTCCGTGGCCTCGGGCGCTGGAGCAGCTCGACGGCGACCTCCGGCGCCGCGCGGTGGCCGAGCGCACCCGCCGCGCCTACGCGAGCGACGTCGCGCAGTTCGCGGAGTGGGCGGACGAGCGCGGCCTCGCCCCGGACACCGTCGACGTGCGCAGCCTGCGGCGCTACATGGCCGGGCTCTCGCAGCGCGGCTGCGCGCCGGCCACGGTCGCCCGAAAGCTCGCCTCGCTGCGCGCGCTGCTCCGCGTGCAGGTGTCGCTCGGCGCGCGCGCCGAGAACCCCGCCGAGCTGATCGGCGCGCCGAAGCGGCCGCGGAAGCTGCCCAAGGTCCTGGCCAGCGGGGACCTCGCCGCGCTGCTCGATCGGATGCCCGCCTCGACGCCACTCGAGCTCCGCGACCGGGCGCTGTTCGAGCTTGCCTACGCCGCCGGGCTGCGCGCCGAGGAGCTGGTGTCGCTCGAGCTCGGATCGATCGACTTCGACGCCGAGGCGGTGCGCGTCGAGGGCAAGGGCGGCAAGACCCGGATCGTGCCGGTCGGCGAGCACGCGCTGGCGGCGATCGAGCGCTATCTGGCCCGCGGCCGCCCGGCGCTGGCCAGCGAAGCCGCGTCTCGGTCAGGTCCGGCGCTCGAGAATTCGCGCCAGCGAATTCTCGCCAGCGCCGAAACCGCCAGCGCCGAAACCGCCAGCGCCGAAGCCGCCTGCCCCGAGAATTCGCGCCAGCGAATTCTCGCCAGCGGCGAAGCCGCCCTGTTCCTCTCGAAGTCGGGTCGCCGGCTCGGGACCTCCGACGTCCGCCGTCGCCTGCGGACCTGGGTGCGGCAGGCCGGCGGCCGGCTCCCGTCGCTCGCCGGCGCGCATCCGCACGCGCTGCGCCATTCGTTCGCCACGCATCTGCTGGATGGCGGCGCCGACCTCCGCTCGATCCAGGAGTTGCTTGGCCACGCAACCATCTCGACGACGCAGGTCTACACTCGGGTAGAGTCCGCTCGCCTCAAATCGGCTTATGCACACGCCCATCCGAGGGCATAGCCGGAGCTGCTCTGGGGGATCAATTGGAGACGAACGTCAAAGCGATCGAGCTGAAGGATCTTTGGAGGCGCTACAAGGCCTCCGGCGACGAGCGGGCGCGCGAGCGCCTGGTCGTCGCCTACTCGCCGCTGGTCAAGTACGTCGCCGGGCGGATGGCGTCGGGCCTGCCCGCCCACGTCGAGGAGGCCGACCTGATCTCCTACGGGCTCGGAGGTTTGATCTCCGCCATCGAACGCTTCGATCTCTCCCGCGAGATCAAGTTCGAGACCTACGCGATCACGCGGATCCGCGGCTCGATCATCGATGAGCTGCGCACGCTGGACTGGGTGCCGCGCTCGGTCCGCGCCCGGGCCCGGGAGATCGAGCGCGTCAACGTGAAGCTCGAGGCGCGCCTGCAGCGGGCGCCGACCGACGAGGAGCTGGCCGGCGCGCTCGAGATGTCGCTGGAGGAGTTCCACGATGCGCTGCTACAGATCTCCAACTCGACGATCGTCGCCCTCGACGAGCTGTGGAATGTGTCCGATTCGACCGGCGACTCGATCTCGCTGCTCGACACGCTGCCCGATCGCGGCGCCCCCGACCCCCAGGCGGTCGTCGACCAGTCCCAGCTGCGCGACCGGATCGCCGACGCGATCGCGGCGCTGCCCGAGCGGGAGAAGCTCGTCGTCGCCCTGTACTACTACGAGAACCTGACCCTGCGGGAGATCGGCGAGGTCCTCGGGGTCACCGAGTCACGGGTCTCCCAGCTGCACACCAAGGCGGTGCTGCGCTTGCGCTCGAAGCTCGCCCACGAGCTGGACTGACCGCCGAGGCTTGTCGGGCCCCGAGCGCGAGGAGTAGGTTTCGTCCCTTCCCGCATCGAGAGGAAGGAGCCAGGCATGCACAAGGCCGCGGATCGCATCCGGAACGTGGCACTCGTCGGCCACCGCGGCGGTGGCAAGACCTCGCTGAACGAGGCACTGCTGTTCCAGGCCGGCGTGGTCAACCGGCTCGGCACGGTGACCGACGGGACCACGGTGTCCGACGCCGACACCGACGAGCAGGCACGGCAGATGTCGATCTCCGCGGCGCTGTCCTCGTTCTCCTGGCAGGAGCGCAAGGTCAACCTGCTCGACACCCCCGGCGACTCGAGCTTCGTCGCCGACGCGCTCGGCGCCCTGCGCGTGTGCGAGTCGGCCGTGTTCGTGATCAACGCGGTGATGGGGGTCGAGGTCCACGCCCAGCGGCTGTGGCAGCGCGCCGCCGAGCTCGACCTGGCCCGCCTCGTGTTCGTCAACATGCTCGACCGCGAGCGCGCCGACTTCTTCCGCACCCTCGACTCGCTGAAGGCCGCCTTCGGGCCCCACGTCGTCGCCACCGAGATCCCGATCGGCTCTGAGCACGAGGTCAGCGGCGTGATCGACCTGGTCGACATGAAGGCCTACGCATACTCCGGCGCCGAGCGCGGGAACTGCTCCGAGATCCCGATCCCCGACGGGCTCCGGCCGCAGGCCCAGGAGTACCGCGAGAAGCTGATGGACGAGGTGGCGGAGAACTCCGACGCGTTGATGGAGCGCTACCTCGAGGGCGAGGAGATCTCCCACGAGGAGATCGTCACGGCGCTCAAGGACGGCACCAACCACGGTCACATCTTCCCGGTGACGTGCGGCGTCGCCACCCGCAATCTGGCCACCAACCGCTTGCTCGACGCGATCGTCGAGGACCTCCCCTCGCCGGTCAAGCACGGTGCTTTGAGCATCGGGAGCTCGCCTGGCGGCGAACGTTCCGGTGGCCTGGAGGGCGGCGAGGTGACGCTCGAGCCGGCCGAGGACAGGGAGCTGTTCGCCTACGTGTTCAAGACCCGCGCGGACCCGTTCGCCGGCCGGATCAACCTCTTCCGCGTCTACCAGGGCGTGCTCGAGCACGACTCCCACGTGCTCAACACCCGCACCCACGGCAAGGAGCGGATCGGCCAGCTGATCAGCTTCGAGGGCGCCCAGACCAACCACGTGACCGAGTTCGGGCCCGGCGACATCGGCGCCGTGGCCAAGCTCAAGGAGACCAAGGCCGGCGATTGGCTGGCCGCGCGCGACGAGCCGATCTCGATGCCCAGCATCAAGCTGCCGGCGCCCGTGATGGCGTTCGCTGTCGAGCCACGAACCAAGGGCGACGATGAGAAGGTGTTCACGTCGCTGCGCCGCCTCCAGGAGGAGGACCCGACGATCGACCTGCACCGCGACGCCCAGACCGGCGAGGAGATCGTCGCCGGGCTCTCCCAGGTCCACGTCGAGGTGATCGTCGAGCGGCTGAGGTCGCGCTTCGGCGTCGAGGTCAACCTGAGGCCGCCGCGGGTGCCCTACCAGGAGACGATCCGCAAGCCGGCCAGGGCCCACGGCCGGCACAAGAAGCAGTCGGGCGGCCGCGGCCAGTTCGGCGATTGCCACATCGAGATCGAGCCCCTGGACTTCGACCCCACCCACCCCGGCTTCGAGTTCGTCAACGCGATCAAGGGCGGGGTGATCCCGACCAGCTTCATTCCCGCGGTCGAGAAGGGCGTGCTGGAGGCGATGGAGGCCGGCGTTGTCGCCGGCTACCCGGTCAAGGGCGTCCGGGTCCGCGTCTACGACGGGTCCTATCACACCGTCGACTCCTCCGAGATGGCGTTCAAGCTGGCCGGCTCGATCGCCATGAAGCAGGCGATGGAGCAGGCCGCACCGGCGCTGCTCGAGCCGATCATGCTGGTCACCGTGTCCTCGCCCGAGGACACCGTCGGCGACGTCCTCGGCGACCTCAACTCGCGCCGCGGCCGGCCGCTGGGGATGGAGCCGTCGGGCTCGGGCATGACCGAGGTCAAGGCCGAGGTGCCGATGGCCGAGATGCTCAGCTACGCGCCCGACCTTCGCTCGATCACCGGCGGGCAGGGTGAGTTCACGATGGAGTTCGAGCGCTACGAGGAGATGCCGGCCCACCTCGCCGCCAAGGTCGTCGATGAGTCGCGGGTCGAGCACGAGGCGGTGCGCGCCTGACGCGGCGCCCGCCGTCCCGCGATCCGCGGCGTGCCGCCGCCCCGCCCTTCCGCGATCCGCGGCGTGCCGCTGCTCCCGCCCTTCCGTGGGATCGACGCAAGTCCTCGGTCACCGTCGATCTCCCGGTGCGGCCGTTGGTACGCTCGAAGGAGTGAATACCAGGGACATTCGAACCTCCCACGAAGCCGCCGTCTGCGACGTCTGCGGACGGACGCTGCTGCGCGGCGAGCGCGCCGAGGTCTATCTCAACGGCGGCACTCGCCGCCTGGTGTGCGAGCTGTGCAAGAGCCGGGCCGTCCACGAGGGATGGGCTCGCGAAGGCACCCTGCCCGCCTACGAGGGCGGCGAGGCGGGCTCCGAGCGCCGCCGGTCGCTGCTCGGCCGGCTGCGCTCCAAGGCCCGCGACGCCGCTCCGGCGCCGGCCGCCGCCCCGACGCTCGACGACGAGCTCGACGGCCACGCCTGGTCGCAGTCGAGCAACGGGGTCCGGCTCGGTCCCGCCGAGGGCCAGCCCCGCCCCGCGCCGGCGCTCTCGCGGGGCCCGCGCGAGCCGCGGCACGTCCGCGCCGTACCCTCCGGCGACGACCAGAAGATCGTCGCCGCGGTGGAGTTGTTCAACGGCTCCGAGCACCGCCGCACGGTGGCCGGCGTGGCGCGCTCGCTCGGCGAGCCGACGGTGGCGATCGCACCGGTGTCGCACCGCCCGAGCGTGGTCAACGTCGTTGTCTCCTGGGAGCTGTGCTGGTACCGCTACGACGTCGATTTGTCCGACGACCAGCCGACTGTCCGCGTGTCCGGCCAGGGCTACGAGCTCGACGAGCTCGAGGCCGGCGAGCGGGCCCCCAACGCGGTCGCCGACGAGCACGGCCGGCTGTCGCTGCCGAGATGACCGCGGTGCGCGGGCTCGACATCTGTCGCATGGCGAGCGATCACGACACCGAATAGGATCAGTGCTCAGTGATCTACTGCGTCGTCCCCGAGCCGCTCGCCGAGGAGCTGTTCGACAAGCTCACCGACTACTACGCCGAGGACCCCAACGTGACGGTGATCATCGATCGCCGCAAACGTTCCCGCCGCGAGCGCGCCTCGACCGGCGGGGGCAATCGCGAGGTGCGTGACCGGCGCCGCCGCGGCGTCCCCGGCGAGCTCCCCGAGCTGAACCTCGATTGACCGCCTCCGAGTGCAGGCTCGTCGTCCACGTCGACGGCGGGGCTCGCGGTAATCCCGGTCCGGCGGCGATCGGGGTGGTCGTATCAGAGCCCGGCGGAGCCGTCCTCGAGGAGCTCGCCGAGACGATCGGTCACGCGACCAACAACGTCGCCGAGTACCGAGCGCTGCTGCGCGGGCTCGAGCGTGCCGCCGCGCTGGGGGCAGTCGAGGTCGAGATCGTGGGCGACTCGGAGCTGGTGGCCAAGCAGCTGACGGGGGCCTACCGCGTCAAGCACGCGGCGATGAAACCGCTCCACGCCCAGGCCACTGCGGCGCTGCGGGGGTTCGCGGCGTGGCGGATCCGCACCGTGCCGCGGGCCGAGAACGCCGGTGCCGACGCGCTCGTGAACCGCGCGCTCGACGCGGTCTAGTTTAGGTCCGCCGGCCCGACGGCGGTCAGCCGGCGATGGTCGTGGCGGCGGCGGCGGGCATCGACGCGATTACCCGCCGCGGGTGCGGGGAGGCGTGCCGGGCGGGTGCGCCCGGTAATCTCCCGGTGATGTCCGATGCCCTGATCGAGCTCAGCTCGCGGCTGCGGGACACCGCCGCCCGGCTGCGCTCCGGCCAGCTCGAGGCCGACGCGGCGCTGGTGCTGGTGGAGGAGTGCGCGCGGCTGGCCACGGAGGCCAGCGCCGAGGTCGACACGCGCTCGCGCGCCGCGCTCGAGCCGCTTCCGGACCTGCCCGGCCAGCTGCCGCTGACGGCGGCTTGAGCCGGATCTCACCTCCCCGGACCCCACGCCAGGCCGCCGTGGCCACCGAGCGGACACCGCGCTACCCGGAGCATCTACGCTCGGAAGTCGACGCCTATCTGGAGACGCTGTGCTTCTCCGGCGAGGCCGCGACCGCCGGACTCGACGAGGCGATGCGCTATTCGCTGCTCGCCGGGGGCAAGCGTATCCGCCCGGTGCTGACGCTGGCCACGGCGGAGGCGATCGGCACCGACCGGGCCGAGGTGCTGCCGCTGGCGGCGGCGATCGAGCTGATCCACACCTACTCGCTGATCCACGACGACCTGCCGGCGATGGACAACGACGACCTGCGCCGCGGGCGACCCACGTGCCACCGCGCGTTCGGCGAGGACGTGGCGATCCTGGCCGGCGACGGGCTCTACGCCGAGGCCTTCCTGCTACTGCTGACCCGGCAGCCCGGCGAGCCCGTGGCGATCCTGCAGGCGGCCGCCGAGCTGGCCGCCGCGACCGGTGTCAGCGGCATGGTCGGCGGGCAGTACCTGGACGTGGCGGAATCCGCCCCGCGAGGGCCGACGGGGCTGCGGCGACTGCACGAGCTGAAGACCGGCCGGCTGATCGCCGCCAGCATCGCCTGCCCGCTGCTGCTCGGCAGAGCTGAGCAACCTCATACAATTGAGTCTTACCGCGTCTACGCAAGCGAGCTCGGCGTGCTGTTCCAGATCGTTGACGACATCCTCGACGTAACGGGATCGCCAGAGTCGCTCGGCAAGGACCAAGGCAGCGACGAGCGGCTCGGCAAGCGGACCTACGTGTCCGAGTTCGGACTCGACGGCGCCCGGGACCTGGCCGGCGAATCCCACCGCCGGGCTCGCGGCGCCCTCGCCCACGCCGCGCCCGGCGGCGCCACCCAGCTCGAGCAGATCACCGACTTCATCGCCACCCGCAGCTACTGATGCCGAATCCCCCCGACATCCCGATCCGCAGACTCCTATCCTCGATCGACGGTCCCGCCGACCTGCATCCGCTGACCGACGACCAGCTCCAGGCGGTCGCCCAGGAGGTGCGCGAGCACATCATCGATACCGTGGGCGAGATCGGCGGCCACTTCGGCGCCAACCTTGGCACCTGCGAGATCGCCGTCGCCCTGCACTCGCTGCTCGACTCGCCGCGCGACAAGATTCTCTGGGACGTCGGCCACCAGGCCTATCCGCACAAGATCCTCACCGGTCGCCGCGACCGCCTGGAGACGATCCGCAAGTACGGCGGACTGACCCCGTTCTGCTCGATCGAGGAGTCCGAGCACGACATCATGGGCGCGGGCCACGCCTCGACGGCGATCGGCTACGCCGTCGGGCTCAAGGAGGCGATGCGCCTTCACCACGGCGAGGCCGGAAAGGTCGTGGCCGTCGTCGGCGACGGTGCGATGACCGGTGGGGTCGCCTTCGAGGCCGTCCACCAGGCCGGCGGCGCCGGTACGCCGATCGTCGTCGTGCTGAACGACAACGGGATGTCGATCGCCCCCAACGTCGGCGCGCTCAGCCGCTACTTCAACCGTGTGCGGCTGAACCCCAAGCTGTGGCACGCGCGGGAGGAGGTCGAGGGCGGCCTGACCAAGCTCCCGGCCGGGATCGGCGCCGCGTTCGAGCGCCTCGGCCCGCATTTCAAGGAGTCGATCAAGGCGTTCTGGGCCCCCAACCTGTGGTGGGAGGAGCTCGACTGGGCGTACATGGGCGTGATCGACGGCCACGACGTCCGCGCCCTGCGCCGGGCGCTGCGCGAGGCGCTGGCCGCCGAGCGGCCCGTCGTCGTGCACTGCGCGACGGTCAAGGGCAAGGGCTTCGCGCCCGCCGAGGAGGGCGGCCTCGAGGGGATGGAGAAGTGGCACGCCGCGAAGCCGAAGTCGATCTCGGGCGGCGCCCCGGCCGCCAAGCCGCCCGCCTCCGCCGGCGCCACACCGGCGCCGCCGCAGTACACCGAGGTGTTCGGCAACGCGCTGGTGGCCGAATGCCGCCGCGACGCCCGCGTGCTCGGGATCACGGCGGCGATGAACTCGGGGACCGGGCTGAACATCCTCCAGCGCGAGCTGCCCGACCGCTACTTCGACGTCGGCATCGCCGAGCAGCAGGCGGTGCTGTTCGCCTGCGGCCTGGCGCTCCAGGGCTGTGTCCCGGTGTGCGCGATCTACTCCACCTTCCTGCAGCGTGCCTACGACCAGATCGTCCACGACGTGTGCCTGCAGAAGCTGCCGGTGGTGTTCGCGATGGACCGCGCCGGCCTGGTCGGCGACGACGGCCCGACCCATCACGGCGCGTTCGACATCGCCTGCCTGCGCTGCCTGCCCAACATCGTGCTGATGGCGCCGCGCGACGAGGCGATGCTCGTGCACATGCTCCACACCGCGCTGCAGGCCGGCGGCCCGGTCGCGCTGCGCTACCCCCGCGGCGCCGGCGTCGGGGTGGCGCTGCCCCGGCGGCCGGCGGCGATCGAGATCGGGACCGGCGAGATCCTCCGCGAGGGCGGTGCCGCCGACGATTCCGATCCCGCCCGTCCCACGCGGGTGGCGCTGCTCGGATACGGCTCCGGCGTGGCCAAGTCGCTCCAGGCCGCTGAGATCCTCGCCGAGCGCGGGATCTCCGTGACCGTGGCCGACGCCCGCTTCGCCAAGCCGATCGACGCCGGCCTGGCCGCCCAGCTGGCCGCCGAGCACGACCTGCTGGTCACCGTCGAGGAGGGCGTGCTGGCCGGCGGCTTCGGCTCGGCCGTGTGGGAGACGCTGTCGGATGCCGGGATCGCGGCGCGGATCATGCGCGTCGGCCTGCCCGACCGCTACGTCACCCACGGCGCCCCGGCCCTGCTCCACGAAGAGGTCGGCTTCACCGGCCAGCGGATCGCGGAGCGGGTCGAGGCGGCCGTCGTCGGGCGCAGCCACGTCGCCGGCTGAGCCTCGCCCGCCGGTCGGTCGCTCGCGCGAGGCTTGGTCAGTGTGAGGTCGATCACGTACCGTTACCGCCGGTGAGACGGGTCCGGCTCGACAGCCTGCTCTCCGAGCGAGGCCTGTTCCCGACGCGCTCGCGCGCGGCCGCGTCGGTGATGGCCGGCGATGTGCTGCTGCTGCCCGGCCGCCGTCGGGCCGAGAAGCCCGGGCAGCTGGTGCCCGACGACGTTGAGATCGAGCTCGCGGCCGGCCCCGCGTACGTCTCCCGGGGCGGCGTAAAGCTCGCCAACGCGCTTGGTTCCCTGGACCTGGCGGTAGCCGGCCGGCGCGCCCTCGACGTCGGCGCCTCGACCGGCGGCTTCACCGACTGCCTGCTCCAGCGCGGCACCGAGCAGGTAATCGCCTACGACGTCGCCTACGGCGAGCTGAACTGGCGGCTGCGCTCCGATCCGCGGGTCACCGTGATCGAGCGGCGCAACGCCCGTACCCTTGAGCGCTCGGAGCTGCCCTACGCCCCGGACCTGGTCGTGATCGACGTCTCGTTCATCTCGCTGAGGAAGGTGCTGCCCGCCGTGCTCGCGGCCGCGGCGCCGCGATTTGACTGCCTGGCGATGGTCAAGCCGCAGTTCGAGGTCGGGCGCGAGCGGGTGGGCAAGGGTGGCGTCGTGCGCGATCCGGCGCATCGCCGGGACGCGCTGCTCGACGTCGGCCGCGCCGCCGCGGAGCTCGGCTGCGCGGTGCTCGGATACGCCGCCTCCGGGCTGCCCGGTCCCAAGGGCAACCTCGAGACCTTCGTGTGGCTCGGCGAGCGGAGCCGCGGCGGGCTGGCAGACCTGGAGGCCGCGGTGCGGGCGGTGGAGCCGTGAGCGCGCGCCGGGCGACGGTGTTCACCCACCGACGCCCCGCCGAGACCTCGCCGGCGATCGGCAAGCTGCTCGAGATCGCCCGCGCGGAGGGCGTCGTGCTGTGCTTCGACGCCGAGGAGACGCGCAAGCACGATCTGCGGCCCGCCGACGGCCTCGAACTCGACGGCGCCGCCGACCGCGACGTCGAGATCTGCTTCGCGCTCGGCGGCGACGGGACGATGCTGACCGGGCTGCGGCGCTACGCGAGCACGGGCGTGCCGGTGTTCGGGATCAACTTCGGCGAGGTCGGCTTCCTCGCCGCCGTCGACCGCGAGGACGCCGAGGCGGGGATCCGCGCGGCGCTGCGTCGAGACTTCGAGCTGCTGTCGCTGCCGGGGATCGACCTGCGCGCTGACGGCGAGCGCTGGGTGGCCATGAACGACGTCTCGATCCAGCGCCAGCCCGGCGGCCGCGTCGCCGACCTGGCCTACTCGGTCGGCTCCAACGAGGTCGGCCGCGTCCGCTGCGACGGGCTGGTGATCGCCACCCCCGTCGGCTCGACGGGCTACAACCTGGCCAACGGCGGTCCGGTGATGGCGTGGGGGGTCGAGGGCCTCGCCGTCTCGTTCATCGCCCCGCACTCGCTCACCGCACGCGCGCTGGTCGTGGCGCCGTCGGACTGCGTGGCCGTGCACAACCGCTCCCAGGACGAGCCGGTCGACGTCGCGATCGACGGCCGCCCCGTTCACCTGCTCGAGCCCGGCTCCCACATCCAGGCGCGCTTCGCCCACGACATGGGGTCGCTGGCACAGCTGCCCGGGACGACCTTCTACTCGCGCCTGCGTCAGAAATTCGGGCGCCTCGCCACCGCCGTCTGAGCCGCGGATCCGTCGGGTCCGTCGGGTCCGTCGGGGGTCCGTGGTAATACCCGGGAGGTGCTGCACGAGCTTCGCGTCGAGAACCTGCTGCTGATGGAGCGGGCCGAGCTGCGCCTCGCGCCGGGCCTGAACATCCTCACCGGCGAGACGGGCGCCGGGAAGACCCTGCTCGCCCACGCGCTCGATCTGCTCCTCGGCGGCCGCGCCCGCAGCGGGATCGTCCGCGAGGGCGCCGCCGAGGCATACGTCGAGGGCGTGTTCTCGCTCGACGGGATCCCGCCCGGCCTCGAGCCCGCGCTGGCCGAGCGGATCCCCGACGGCGCCGAGGAGCTGGTGCTGGCCCGGCGCGTGTGGCCCGACGGGCGCACCCGCGCGTACGTGTGCGGGCGCTCGGCGACCCTCGCCGACCTGCGCGAGCTCGGCGGCCGGGTGCTCGCCTTCTACGGACAGCACGAGCACCGCCGGCTGATGCTGGCCACCGCCCAGCTGGAGATCCTCGACGCCTACTGCGGCGGCGCCACCCACGCGCTGCGCGCCGAGCTGGCCACCGTCCATGACCGCGTCCGCGTGCTCGACTCTCGCGCGCGTGAGCTGCGCGAGCTGGCCGGTGCCCGCGACCGCGAGCTCGACATCGTGAGCTACGAGCTCAGCGAGATCGAGGACGCCGGCCCGAGCGCCGAGGAGCAGGCCGAGCTGACGCTCGAGCGCGAGCGCCTGCGCCACCAGGAGACGTTGCGGGAGGCCGCGCTGGGCGGCGCCGAGGCGATCGCGCCCGAGGAGGGCAGTGGCGTCGGCGCGATCCTCGCCGCCGCCGGCGCGCAGCTCGACGCCGCCGCCGCGATCGATCCCGCGCTCGGGGGCCTCGCGGCCCGGCTGATGTCGCTGCGCTATGAGGCCGAGGACATCGGCTCCGAGCTGCGCGCCTACTTGGAGGTGGAGGGGATCGAGGCGGCGCCCGGCCGGCTCGAGCAGGCCGAGGAGCGCCTCGCGGTGTTCGCCCGGCTCGAGCGCAAGCACGGCGGCTCGATCGAGGAGGTGCTGCGCCACGCCGAGCGCTGCCGCGTGCGCCGCGACGCGCTCGAGCACGCCGATGTCGCGCTGGAGGATGCCTTGCGCGAGTCCGCGGAGGCGCGTGCGGAGCTCGAGGGCCTGGCGGCGCGGCTGAGTGAGCTGCGGGCGGTCGCCGCTCCGCGGCTCTCCGCGGCGGTGTCCGAGCGGCTCGCCGAGCTGGCGATGGCCGACGCGCGCTTCACCGTCGAGCTGACGCCGCGGACCGACGGCTGCGGGCCGCGGGGCGCCGACCACGTCGAGCTGTCGATCTCCTCGGCGCCGGGGCTCCCGGCCGGCCTGCTGCGCGAGGTTGCCTCCGGGGGTGAGCTCTCGCGGGTGATGCTGGCGCTGCTGAGCGTCGCCCACGGCGAGGCGAGCGCCGCGCGCGAGCCGGGCCGGCTGCTCGTCTTCGACGAGATCGACGCCGGCATCGGCGGCCTCACCGCGCGGGCGGTCGGCGAGCACCTGCGCCGGCTCGCCGAGGGGGGGCAGATCCTCTGCATCACGCACCTCCCCCAGGTGGCGGCGCTCGGCGCCCGGCACTTCACGATCGTCAAGGACAGCGCGGTGGCGCCCGCGAGGACCAGCGTCACGGCGCTCGACGGCGACGCCGTGGTCGGCGAGCTGGTGCGGATGCTCGGCGCCGACGAGGGCGACCGGGCGGCCAGCCGCCACGCCCGGGAGCTGCTGCGGGCCGCGTGAGCCGTACCGTGGGGTGCGCGCAAATCCCGCTGCGTGCGGCCTCAGCGGTCGCGCCGCCCCCCGGCGGCGGCCTGCCATCCGGGCCCGGCGCTACGGTCGGGACCATCGCTACCATGACCCGAGGAACACGCTGATGGCCGAAGCCGACACCAGGTTCATCTTCATCACCGGCGGGGTGGTGTCGTCGCTCGGCAAGGGGATCGCGGCGGCGTCGATCGGTCGCCTGCTCGTCGCGCGCGGCTTCGACGTCCAGCTGCAGAAGTTCGACCCCTACATCAACGTCGATCCCGGGACGATGTCGCCGTTCCAGCACGGCGAGGTGTTCGTCACCGAGGACGGTGCCGAGACCGACCTCGACCTCGGCCACTACGAGCGCTACACCGACGCCAACACCAGCCGGGCCTCGAACGTCACGGCGGGCGGGATCTACAACACGGTGATCCGCCGCGAGCGCCGCGGCGACTACCTCGGCGCGACGGTGCAGGTGGTCCCGCACATCACCGACGAGATCAAGCACCGGGTCCGGCTGATGGCCGACGCCAGCGACGTCGACTTCGTGATCACCGAGATCGGCGGCACCGTGGGCGACATCGAGTCGCTGCCGTTCCTCGAGGCGATCCGCCAGTTCCCCGTCGACGTCGGCCGCCGGCGATGCATGTTCATTCACCTGACGCTGGTGCCCTACATCGGCCACGCCGGCGAGCTCAAGACGAAGCCGACGCAGCACTCGGTGAACGAGCTGCGGCGCATCGGGATCGCGCCCGACATGGTGTTCTGCCGCTCGGAGGCGAGGCTGTCGGCCGACATCCGCCGCAAGATCGCGCTGTTCGCGAGCCTGCCGGTTGCGGCCGTGGTGTCGGCCTACGACGTGCCCGACATCTACCGCGTGCCGATCGCCTTCCACAACGAGGGGGTCGACGACTTCATCCTCCGTGAGCACTTCGGCCTGCAGAGCCCGGAGCCCGACCTGAGCGGTTGGGAGGCGATCACCCGGCGCGCCGCGGAGGCCACCCGCAGCGTCCGGATCGCGCTGGTCGGCAAGTACGTGAAGCTCGCGGACGCCTACCTGTCGGTCGTCGAGGCGCTGCGCCACGCGGGCGTCCACCACGACACCAGGGTCGAGGTCGACTGGGTCGACTCCGAGTCGCTGTTCGACGGCGAGGTCGCCGCGTCGCTCGAGCGAGCCGACGGTGTGCTGATCCCCGGCGGCTTCGGCGGCCGTGGCTTCGAGGGCAAGATCCGCGCGGCGCAGATCGCACGCGAGCACCGGATCCCGTACCTGGGTGTCTGCCTCGGCATGCACGTCGCGGTTAGCGAGTTCGCCCGCCACGTGGCCGGGATGGACGGTGCCAACTCGACCGAGATGGACCCCGAGACACCGTTCCCGGTGATCGACCTGCTCCCCGAGCAGAAGGAGATCGCCGACATGGGGGGGACGATGCGGCTGGGCGCCGACCCGATCAAGCTCCACGCCGACACGCGCGTGCGCGAGCTGTACGAGGAGGCCGTGGTCTACGAGCGCCATCGCCACCGCTACGAGGTCAACAACCATCTCCGCAAGCGACTCGAGACGGCCGGCCTGCGCTGCTCGGGCACCTCGCCCGACGAGCGGCTGGTCGAGGTGATCGAGCTCGCCCGGGACGCGCACCCGTTCTACGTCGCCTCGCAGTACCACCCCGAGTTCAAGTCGCGCCCCGAGCGTCCCGCGCCGCTGTTCCGGGAGTTCGTCGGCGCGGCGCTGTCGCACGCCCGGGCCGCCGGCCGCGCCGGGCAGGCGCCGGACGGGCTGGAGCGCACCGGGGCCCGGCTCTCGGTTTCGTGAGTGGTGAGGCCTTCGACCTCACTTGCGAGTTCGCCTGGCGGCGAACTCGGTTGAGGGCCTTCGGCCTCACCGGCGAGCCCGGCTGTCGGCGAGCGCGAGGACTGGCTTGATGAGGCGGGCCGGCGAGCGCGAGCGCGAGCGGCTCCACGCGACGTTCGCCGAGCTGTGCCGGATCGAGAGCCCGTCGGGTGACGAGCGCGCCTGCGCCGACTACCTGCTGGCCGTGCTGCACGGGCTCGGCCTCGACCCCGAGGAGGACGGCGCCGGGCCGGCGGCGAACGCCAACGCCGGCAACCTGTACGCGCGGATCCCCGGATCGGGCGCCCGCAGCGTGATGCTGTGCGCGCACATGGACACCGTCCCGCCGACCGCGCCGATCGAGCCGGTGCTCGTCGACGGTGGCTGGGAGAACTCCGGTGAGGGGATCCTCGGCGCCGACAACAAGGCGGCGGTGGCGGTGATGCTCGAGCTCGCCCGGCGCCTGCGCGACGCCGCCAAGCCCCCCGCCGTCGGGCTCGAGCTGGTGTTCACGGTGTCTGAGGAGAACGGCCTGCACGGCGCCAAGGGCTTCGACGCCTCGCGCCTGACCAGCGACCTCGGCTACGTGTTCGACCACGCCACCCCGATCGGCGAGATCGTCGTCGCCTCGCCCACCTACCAGCGCCTGGCCGCCGAGATCCGGGGCCGCGCCGCCCACGCCGGCCTGCAGCCCGAGCAGGGTCGCAACGCGATCGTGGCCGCCGCGCGGGCGATCGCCGAGATGCGGCTCGGCCGGCTCGACGGGGAAACCACCGCCAACATCGGCACGATCGCCGGCGGCACCGCCGCCAACGTGGTCGCCGAGCGCTGCCGGATCGAGGGCGAGGTCCGCGGGCTCGACGAGCGCCGGGTAGAGGCCGTCGTGACGATCCTCCTCGACCAGCTTCAGGACGCCGCCGACGCCGCCGAGTGCGACCTCGACGTTACCGTCGAGCGGATGTTCCGCGGCTACCGGCTGGCCCCGAGCGCGGCGCCGCTGCGCCTGGCCCAGCGCGCGCTCGGCGCCTGCGGCTACCCGCCGCGACTGGTGGCCAGCGGCGGCGGCTCGGACGCCAACGCGTTCGAGGCCGTCGGGTTCCCGTGCGCCAACCTGGCCAACGGCACCGAGCGGGCTCACCAGCCCACCGAGCGCGTCAGCGTCGACGCGCTCGAGGGGATGTACGAGGTCGCGATCGCCCTGCTCGAGGAGGCCGCTGATGCATGAGTTCGAGCGGATCGGCGAGGAGCGCCGGTTCGAGGGGAGGATCATCACCGCCGGGGTCGAGCGCTTTCGCCACGCCGACGGCGAGGAGGTGCGCCGTGAGAAGGTCTGGCACCCCGGCGCGGTCGGGATCGTCGCGGTCGGCGACGGGTATGTGTGGCTGACCCGCCAGCCGCGCGAGGTGGCGGGGATGCCCGACTCGCTGGAGATCCCCGCCGGGAAGCTCGACGTGGCGGGCGAGCCGCCGCTTCAGACGGCCCGGCGCGAGCTCGCCGAGGAGGTCGGGGCCGGCGCCGCGCGCTGGGAGCCGCTGTACGAGTTCTTCACCAGCCCCGGCTTCAGTGACGAGAAGGTGTGGCTGTTCCTGGCCACCGAGCTGACCGGCCTCGATGCCGGCGCCACCCCGGACGCCGGCGAGCGGATCGCCGCCGAGCGCTGGCCGCTGGACCGCCTCGGGGAGGCGATCGCCCAGTGTCGGGACTCCAAATCGCTGATCGCGCTGCTGCATCTCGCCGCCCACCGCCGGGCGGCCTGATCGACCCACGGCCGGGCGCACGGCCCCGACCGACTGGAGGAGCGGGGACACCGGTCCCGAACCTAGAAGGCATGACGGCGATCGCCGCACGCGGGCCCGCGCAGCGCCTGAACGAGCTGACGCTCGACTTCCTCGCCTACCTCGAGCTCGAGCGGGGCCTCTCGCGCAACACGCTCGAGGCCTACCGCTCCGACCTCCAGCAGTTCGGCGCCTTCCTCGCGGGCCGCGGGCGCGACCCGGTGCAGGCAACGCCCGCTGACCTCGCCGACTACGTCACCGGTCTGGCCACCGGGACCGCCGAGCGGGCGGCGCTGGCGCCGGCCACGCTGCAGCGCAAGGTGGCGTGCCTGCGCTCGTTCTACCGCCACCTGCGCCGCGATTCGATCCTCGACCACGACCCGACCGCGGAGCTGCGCCCGCCACGCCCGCGCGGGCGTCTGCCCCAGGTCCTCAGCCGCGACGAGGTGGCCGTGCTGATGGCCGAGCCCCGGGGCGACTCTCCGGCCGCGCTGCGCGACCGCGCGCTGCTCGAGACGATGTACGCGTGCGGGCTCCGCGCCTCGGAGGCGATCGACCTCGAGCTCTCGTGGCTGCGCCTGGAGTCGGGGGTGCTGATCGCGCGCGGGAAGGGCGCCAAGGAGCGGCTCGTTCCGATCGGCCGCTCGGCGATCGACAGCCTCGAGACCTATCTCGAGCACTCGCGGCCGCGGCTCGTCGGCCTGCGCGAGGAGGTGCACGTGTTCGTCAACCTGCGCGGCGCCGGGCTCTCGCGTCAGGGCCTGTACAAGATCGTCCAGCGCCACGCCCGGGGCGCCGGGCTCGAGGACCGGATGAGCCCGCACACGCTCCGGCACACCTTCGCCACCCACCTGCTGGCGGGCGGCTGCGACCTGCGCTCGCTGCAGGAGATGCTCGGCCACGCCGACCTCGGCACCACCCAGATCTACACCCACCTGTCGGCCGGGCGCCTGCGCGACGTGTACTTCGACGCCCACCCCAGAGCGCAGATCTCACCTCCCGCGGACCGGTGAGCCCGGAGCGAGCGATACGCTCGCTCACCGATGGGCATCACCACCTTCGAGGACGCGCGCCGGCTCGAGTACGCGCTCGGCCACCTGACCAGCCGCTGGACGCTGCTGGGCGAGTCGGCGGGAAGCCGGACGGTCGGCGTGCGGCGGATCGAGATCCCCGCCGGCCACTGGTCGACCCCCGCCCACGAGCACGGCCGTCAGGAGGAGATCTTCTTCGTGCTGGCCGGCCGCGGCGTGTCCTGGCAGGCGGGGCGGACGGCGCCGATCGCCGCCGGCGACTGCATCGTCTACCTGCCACGGCGCGGCGCGCACACCCTCCACGCGGTCGAGCCGATCGACGTGCTGGCGTTCGGTCCGCGGGTCGCCGACGAGGCCACGCGGTTCCCGCGCCTCGGCTACTCGCTGGTCGGCAACCGCGCCGTCCCCAGCACCGCCGGGGTGATCGAGCGCGCGCCGTTCCAGTTCCGGCTCGAGTCCGAGCTCGGGCCGCCCGAGCATCCCGCCGAGCCCGGCGAGCGCCCGGCCACGATCGTCAACCTCGCCGACGTCGCGGCGGACACGATCGAGCGCCCGCGGGTGGCGCGCACGCGCCGCGACCTCGGCCGCGCCGCCGGGTCGGTCGAGACGGGCCTCCAGCACGTCGAGGTGGTGGCCGGCAAGGAGGCGAGCACCGTCCACTGCCACTCCGTCGAGGAGGAGCTGTTCGTGGTCCTCAAGGGCGGCGGCGTGCTCGTGCTGGGCTTCGGCGAGGACGCCGAGGCCACCCCGGTGGGTCCCGGCAGCGTCGTGGCCCGGCCGGCCGGCACCGGGATCGCCCACGTGCTTCGCGCCGGGCCGGAGGGGATGCGCTTCCTCGCCTACGGCCCCCGCGACCCGAGCGACGTCTGCTACTACCCCCGCTCGGGCAAGCTCGCCTTCCGCGGCGTGGGGGTGGTGGGACGGATCGAGCGGCTCGACTACTGGGACGGGGAGGATGGGTAATCGGCTGGCGCCGATTACCTTGAGAGAATCGCCCAGAGGGCGATTCTCTTGGGGGGGGGCTTTGGTCCTGGCGGTTGTGGTGATCGCCGGGGTTGGCGGCTGTGGCAACTCGCGGACGCCGGTGCCCTCCGTGTACCGGAGCATCCGGCCGTTCGGGTTTCACCCGTTCGTGCTGCCGCAGTACGGGTTCGGCCTCGTGGTCCCCAAGAACTGGAGCGACCTGGCCAACCAGGTGCGCGCGCCGGTGGTGATGATCGTCGCCTCCGGGGCCGCCGTCGTGGCGATCAGCCGGTACGCCCGCGCGTTGCCCCCGCCCGCCGACGCGGCCTCGTTGGAGCAGGCCCGGATCGGGCTGCTGGCGGCGATCCGCGCGCGGCAGCCGCGGTTCCGGCTGCTCGGCTCGCGGCGGCTGGCCGTCGAGGGTCAGCCGGCGGTGCAGGTCGATGGGATCGAGCCGATCGACGGCCACCGGCGCCGGGTCCGCTCGCTCCACGTGTACACCGGCACCGGCGAGCTGGTGCTCGAGGAGTACGCGCCGGTGCGATCGTTCCCCGCCGTCGATCGCCAGGTCTTCACGCGGGTAAGTCGCTCGCTGCGGCTGCTGCGGCCGCGGCCGTGAGACGGGCGTTCGTGGTCGTGCTCGACGCGTGTGGCGTCGGCGCGCTGCCCGACGCGGCCGCCTACGGCGACGTGGGCGTCAACACGCTCGGCCACCTCGCCGAGCGCGAGCGCGGGCTGCGGCTGCCGGCGCTCCAACGACTCGGGCTCGGCTCGATCCTGCCGCTGGACGGCGTCGCCGCCAGCCCCGCGCCCGTGCTGCACGGCCGGCTGCACGCGCTCGGTCCGGGCAAGGACTCGACGGCCGGGCACTGGGAGCTGATGGGGGTGGTGATGGATGCCCCGCCGCCGACGTATCCGGACGGCTTCCCCGACGGCGTCATCGATCGCGTTCGCGCCGTCTCGGGGCTCGAGGTGATCTGCAACCGCCCCTACAACGGCATCGGCGCGATCGACGACTACGGAGCGTCCGCGCTCGCCCGCCGGACCCTGATCGTCTACACGAGCCAGGACTCGGTGCTCCAGATCGCGGCCCACGATTCGGTCGTGGCCCCGGAGGAGCTGTACGCGATCTGCGCCGAGGTGCGTGCCGCGCTGCGCGGCGAGCACGCCGTCGGGCGGGTGATCGCCCGCCCGTTCACGGGCCTCGCGGGGGAGTTCCGCCGCACCGACGGGCGCCGCGACTACTCGCTGCCCCCGCCCGCCCGCAGCTACCTGGAGGAGCTCCAGGACGCCGGCGTTCCCGTGCACACCGTCGGCAAGCCGGGCCAGCTGTTCAGCGGGATCGGCGTCGACGTCCAGCACCCCGGAGCAAGCAACTGCGAGGCGCTGGGGCGCACCCGCCAGCTGATCGACAGTCTCGAGCATGGGCTGGTGCTGACCAACCTGATCGAGACCGACCAGGTCTACGGCCACCGCCACGACGCCCCCGGCTTCCACCGCGCGCTGCGCGAGATCGACGCCGCGGTGGCGTCATGGCTCCCGCGCCTCGGCGACGAGGACCTGCTGATCCTGAGCGCCGACCACGGCGTCGACGTCACCGCGCCGCACACCGACCACACCCGTGAGCACGTGCCGCTGCTGGCGCGGTTCCCTGGGCACGCCTCGCGACGCCACGATGGGGCGATGGCCGACGTCGGGGCGAGCGCGCTGCGGTGGCTGGCCGGTCGCGATGCCCCGGCGCTGCCCGGCGTGCCGTTTCTGTGAAGATCGTTTGCGCCGATGCCCGAATTACCCGAGGTCGAGACAATCCGCCGCCAGCTGGCCCCGCACCTGGAGGGCCGGAGGATCCTCGCCGCTGAGATCCTCGATCCGCGCTGGACGCGCCCGGCTCCGCCGGACCCCGTAGCGCGCGCGCTGCGCGGGGCGATGGTCGAGCGGGTCGAGCGCTCGGGCAAGTACCTGATCTGGGCGCTCTCGGGCGACCGGCACCTGCTGATCCACCTGCGGATGACCGGCGCCATCCTGTTCGACCCGCCGGCCGACCCGCCGCACACCCGGGTGCGGCTCGCCCTCGACGCGGGGCATCGCGTCGCCTACGTCGACCCGCGCCGCTTCGGCACCGGCCATCTGCTGGTCGGCCACGCCGCCCGCGACGGCTACCTGGCCAAGCGCCTCGGCGTCGAGCCGTTCACCCCGGCGTTTACCGTCGACTACCTGCGCCGGCAGGCCCAGGGCCGTCGCGCGCCGGTCAAGGCGTTCCTGCTCGACCAGCGGCGGATCGCCGGGATCGGCAACATCTACGCCGACGAGGCGCTGTTCCGGGCCTCCGTGCACCCGCTGCGCCCGGCCGGCCGGCTACGCGCCGCCGACTGGGTGCGGCTGCGCGAGGGGATCGAGCAGGCGCTGGCCGCGGGGATCGAGGCCAAGGGCGCCTCGATTGACGACTTCCGCCACGTCGACGGGGCGCGCGGCTCCTTCCAGGACCGCTTCATGATCCATCTGCGCGAGGGGCAGGCGTGCCGGCGTTGCGCCGGCACCGTGCGCAAAATCGTCGTCGGCGGGCGCGGGACCTACGTCTGCGAGCGCTGTCAGCCGCGCCCGCGGGCGGTTCGGCTCTCCGTACGTGCGTAGGCGGCCCGGCCCGGCCCGGTCCGGACAGGCCCGGTCCGGCAGCGTCCAGCTGACGCTCAGGCGGCCAGCAGGCCCTGAAGTCGGCCGGCGCGGTCGGCGGCCAGCAGCTCCTGGAAGCCGCCGATCGGCGCGTCGCCGACCAGGATCTGCGGGAAGGTGATCATCCCCGTCTTACGCGAGAGCTCGGCGCGACCGTCCGGGTCACGTGTCAGATTGATCTCGGAGAACTCGATCCCGCGCTTCTTCAGCAGCGTCTTGGCACTCGTGCAGTAGGGGCAGAACTCGGTCGTGTACAGCGTTACGGGCTTCATAGCTTCACAAAGTATAGAAAAGGCCGGCTGAGTCTCGGGCATGGGACCACTGCGAACCGAGGCGATCGTCCTGCGCTCGATCCGCTACGGCGAGGCCGACCGGATCCTGCACCTCTACACCTCCGCGCACGGCCGGCTGGGCGCGATCGCCAAGGGCGCGCGCCGGTCCCGGAGCCGGTTCGGGGCCCGCCTCGAGCCGTTCCTGCACGTCGGCCTGGTGCTCCATCAGGGCCGCGGCGAGCTGCTGACCGTGACCAGCGCGGACACGATCGCCGCCCACCGGGCACTGCGCGAGCACGCCGCCACGCTCGACGCCGCGGCGCGCGCCTGTGACGCCGTCGCGCGACTGTTCGACAGCTCCGAGCCCCACCCGGCGGTGTTCACGCTGCTGGCCCGGCAGCTCGGGCTGCTGAGCGCCGATCCGGACCACGCCCGGCCTGGGGTCGGCCTCGCCTTCCGCCTGAAGCTGCTGCTCGCCGCGGGGTTCGTCCCCCAGCTCGGGGCCTGCGCGGCGTGCGGCGAGCGCGAGCACCTGCAGGGGTTCTCGGCCGCCGCCGGCGGCGTCATCTGCAACGCCTGCGAGGGCCAGGGGTTCGCGCTCGCCCAGGACGCCTACGCGTTCCTCGTCGGCGCGCTCGGAGCCCCGCTGGCGCAGGCGCCGCGGGCCGGCGACCGGGCGCTGCGCCAGGCCGAGCGCGCGATCACCGAGACCGCCGAGTACCACGCCAACGTCCGCCTGCGGCCGCTGCTCCGGGCGGCCTGAGCGCGCGGAGGCGGTTCGCAGCAAAGGCTCCATCATCGAGCGTTTGCCGCAAAGGCGCGTGATCCCCGACCGGGCCGCGATGCTGTGGGTCGGTGCCGTCGCGGGCGGCGCGGGGCGGCGCGGTGTCAGAATCGAGCCGTGGACGAGACAGCCCCCGCCGTGCCCGCCGCCCACCCGTCGGGCCCCGTTGCCGAGGCGTTTGCCGCGCGCCTGCGCGAGCGCGAGAAGCGCGAGCTCTCGCCGCTCGCCGTCCGGTCCTATCCCGCCGAGCGGCTGACGGCGGAAGCCGACTGCGGCTTGCGCACGCCGTTCCAGCGTGACCGCGACCGAATCGTCCACAGCAAGGCGTTCCGCCGGCTCAAGCACAAGACCCAGGTGTTCGTGCAGCCGAGCGGCGACCACTACCGAACGCGCCTGACCCACACGCTCGAGGTCACCCAGGTGTCGCGGACCGTCGCCCGCGCGCTGGCCCTGAACGAGGACCTGGTCGAGGCGATCGGGCTCGGGCACGACCTCGGCCATCCGCCGTTCGGGCACATCGGCGAGGCGGCGCTCGACCGCCTGCTGGCCGAGCGTTTCGGTGAGGGCTTCCGCCACAACGAGCACTCGCTGCGGGTCGTCGACGTGCTGGAGCGCGACGGCCGCGGCCTGAACCTGACCGTCCCGGTCCGCGACGGGATCGTCTCGCACTCCGGCCGCGCCGCCGCGCCGGCGACGCTGGAGGGCGCGATCGTCCGGCTGGTCGACCGGATCGCCTACATCAATCACGACATCGACGACGCCGTGCGGGCCGGGGTGATCGGGCCGGGCGACCTGCCGGCGGGAACGATCGCGATCCTCGGCGACACCGGGCCGGCGCGGATCGACGCGCTCGTCCACGATCTCGTCGAGCACTCCGAGCGCGGGGGGGTGATCGAGCAGGGGCCGGAGATCGGGCCCGCGATGGCGGCACTGCGCCAGTTCATGTTCGACCGCGTCTACCTCGGGCCCGAGGCCACGCGTGAGCAGCGGAAGATCGAGCTGGTGATCGGGACCCTGTTCGACTACCTGTGCGCCAACCTCGACGAGATCCCCGACTCGATCCCGGCCGGCCCGGTGTCGCGCCGCGTCGCCGACTACCTGGCCGGGATGACCGATCGCTTCTGCATCCGCGCGTTCGAGCAGATCAGCGTCCCGGTCGCCTTCGCACCATGAGTCGCTACACGGCCGACTCGCGCGACCGCGTCTACGACGCGGTGGACATGGTGGCGCTCGTCTCCAAGCGCGTCGATCTGCGGCGGGCCGGGGTCAACAGCTTCTTCGGCAACTGCCCGTTCCACGACGAGCGCACCGGCTCCTTCCACGTCAGCCCCGACGAGAAGCTCTACCACTGCTTCGGCTGCCAGGCCAGCGGCGACGCGTTCAAGTTCGTGATGGAGACCGAGGGGGTCGACTTCAAGGACGCGCTGGAGTCGCTGGCCGCGACGTTCGCGATCGCGCTCGAGACCGAGGACGAGGACCCGGCCGCCGCCGAGCGCCGCGAGCGCCGGGCACGGCTGTACGCGCTGCTCGGCCGGGCGGCGGGGTTCTACTCGCGCTACCTGTGGGAGGCGCGCGAGGCCGGGCCGGCCCGGGAGTACCTGCTCGGGCGCGGCTTCACGGAGGGGACGCTGCGCGAGTTCCGCGTCGGCTACGCCCCCAGTGCTTGGGACAAGATCCTGCTCGCCTCCCGGCGCGCCGGCTATCGCGACGATGAGCTGCTGGCGGTCGGCCTGGCCCAGCGCTCGCAGTCCCGGCCCGGCTCGATCTTCGACCGCTTCCGGCGGCGGATCATGTTCCCCTCGGTCGACTCCCGCAGCAACGTCCGCGGCTTTGGCGCCCGCGCGATGGGCGAGGATCAGCGGCCGAAGTACCTCAACACCTCCGACGGCGAGCTCTATCACAAGCGCGAGCAGCTGTTCGGGATCGACCTCGCCCGCGCTGCCGCCGCCCGGGCGGGGCGAATGATCCTCGTCGAGGGCTATACCGACGTCCTCGCCCTGCACCAGGCGGGGCTGCGCAACGCGGTGGCGATCATGGGCACGTCGCTGACCGAGGAGCAGGTGACCGAGCTCGAGCGCAGCGTCACCGTGCTCGAGCTGTGCCTCGACGCCGACCGCGCCGGCCAGCAGGCGATGCTGCGGGCGGCCCGGCTGGCGGCCGGCCGCCAGCTCGATCTGCGGGTCGTGCCGCTGCCTGACGGCACCGACCCCGGCGAACTGATCGTGCACGCGGGCGGCGACGCGCTACGCGAGCGGGTCGCGCGCTCGGTGCCGTTCGTCGTCTTCCAGGTCGAGCGGATCGTCGACCGCGACCAGGTCAGCACGGCCGAGGACAAGGACCGGGCGATCGCCGAGCTGCGACCGGTGCTGGCCGATCTGGGGGAGAGCGTGCTGCGCGACGAGCTGGTCCGCAGGATCGCCGGCCGGCTGGAGCTCGCCGAGGCGCGGGTGGCGCAGCTGCTCGGGCCGGCGGGGCGGGCCTCTGGGCCGCGGGTGGGCGGCGGCGGTCGGGTCGGGCAAACCGGCGGCGGTGCTCCGGCCGGTGCCGGTGGTCCGAGCGGCGGGCGCTCGCCCGAGCCGTCGGCACCGCCGCTCGACCGCTCGGTCCACAACGAGCAGGCGTTCCTGGCGCTGTGCATCGCGCTCCCCCGGGATGGCGCCGCGGCGCTCGCCGCGAACGATCCCGACCAGCTCTTGAGCAGCGGCGTGCTGCGCCGCGCCGCCCGCCACCTCGTCGGCCGCCTCCACAGTCCGCTCGCCGAGCTCCCGTCCGACGACGAGGAGCTCGCCCGCGCCGTCGCCGACCTCGTCACGCGTGCCGGTCGGCGCTCCGACATCAGTCCCGACCGGCTGGATCATGCCCGGCTGCTGCTCGAGCTCGGCCGCGTTGACCGGGCGATCAAGCGCGCCCGCGTCGAGCCCGGGGCCGACGTCCCGGCCCTCGGCCGCGAGCGGGAAGGCATCCTCACGCAGATCCACGAGGTGTTCTCCCGGATCGAGCAGGTCGGCTGACCTGAGGCTGCTCCGCCGGTGGTTTGCGCCCGAGGAGGGTGCGAACCTATGTTCCCCCTCGGTTCGGATGGGGTGGGCCCTCTAGCTAGCTCCGGGGGTGGGACTCGAACCCACAACATTCGCCTTAACAGGGCGCTACTCTGCCGATTGAGTTACCCCGGATATGGTGTATCGAGTCAGGTCCGGCCTGACTCGACGATCACTTTATCGGCACTGACGCGGCTCCGTGTTCTACCTCGACGTGGCAGTTCGAGCCGAGCAGGACACCCTTCCTCGCCTCAGCGTCGAAGGATGCACAGCTCGAGTATGCGCTCACGCGTCATCGGCGGAGCGCCATTTCCTCGACGAGCTCCGCGGCACGCGTCGGGCCGTCGTGGGCCGACGACCAGACGGCGATCGCCCGTGCCCGCGCCGCCAGCGACGGGTCGCCCAGCGCCCGGCGGACGGCCAGGCGCAGCGTCGCCGGTGACAGCAGCCGCCACGGCAGGCGCACGCCGGCTCCGGCCCAGTCGACTCGGGCGGCGTTCTCGCCCATGTCCCCCGAGTGCGGCACGGCGAGCACCGGTCTCCCGCACGCCAGCGAGCGGGCGAGCGTGCCGTGGCCGGCGTGGCAGACAACGAGGTCGGCGGCCGGGATCGTCCGCGAGTAGGAGACCCACTCCACCAGCCGCGCGTTGGGGGGGACCTCGACCGGAACGGGGAGCGGCTTGCGGTTGAGCGTGGCCAGCACCCGGACCGGCTCGCCGGCCAGCGCCCGGAGCGCCACCCGGAGCAGCCGCTGCTCGGGGTCCTGGGCCGTCGAGGGGGCGATCAGCACCAGCGGCGCGTCGCCCGGAGGCAGCTCGACCTCACCGAACGGCGGCTCCCACATCAGCGGCCCGACGACGTGGACGTGCGGCGGCCAGGATCGCGGGTACTCGAGCTGGGGGAGGGTGCCGAGGAGGCATAGCTCGGGGCTGAGCCCGCCGTGCAGCCGGGCCACCGGCGCCAGCCCGAGCTTCGCCCGCGTGTCGTTGAGCTCGGCCCGGCCCCGTCGCAGCCCGCGGGCCACGGGCCGGTCGAGCGCGCCCCACAGCCGCGCTCCGAGCGCCGTGCGGGGCCGCCGCGCACCGAGCGAGTAGGGCGGCAGTCCGGGGGCGCCGACCGGGTTGACGTGCGGGATCAGCGTCGCCGCCGGGCGCCGCTGCTGCTCGGCGGCCATCGCGGGGGCGAGCGTGAGGATGTCGTGGACGACGACGTCGGGGTCGCACGCGGTCATCGCCTCGGCCGTGCACTCCGTCGCCAGCACGACCGCCTCGTAGGGCTTCAGCGGCCGCTCGCGGGTCGGGAACACCGGGTACTCCGGCGCGGCGACGAAGTGCATCCCGGCTGCCTGGACGGGCTCGCGCCAGCGCGACCACGTCTCGTAGGTCACCTCGTGCCCGCGCTGCACCAGGCGGGCGCCGAGGGCGAGCATCGGGAACGCGTGCCCGGGCTGCCCGAACGCACCCAGGAAAACCCGCAGCGGGCGCTCGCGCGGCGCCGGGGTCATGCCGGACCCGGCCGCGGGCCCTCGGCGCCCTCCGGGAGGCTGCAAGTTCTCGTTCGCGGCAAGGGAATGCCTTGAGCGCTCAGACGTGCATCGGTAGGGTCAGCGCGGCCGCAGCAGCCATCGCGGGAGACGATATGCGAGACCAACGCCGAGCCACCGTCAACGAGCTGCGCCAGGCCATCGACTGCCTCCCGCCCGCCACCAAGATGGCGATGCTGGACGGGATCGCCAACAACCCGATCATCGTCGGCGCCTACACCGACGGCGGCGACGGCGTGTGCCCGATGCTGGCCGCTCACCGGGCCGGCGGGCGGACGAGCTTCATCACCTTCGCCAAGGCGTGGGACCGCTTCGCCTACCGCGGCTCCCGGGCCCGCCGGGCCCGGCGGGCGACTGAGCGCGAGCTGCTCGTGCTCCGCGCCCAGCTCGAGGCCAGCCTGCTCGCCGACGATGGTCCCTCGCCCGAACTGGCCGCCGCGATGGCCGATCACCAGCAGCTCAAGGGCCGGCGCGCGCGGGAGGAAGCGCAGGCTCTTGGTGCCGAGGAGTGCGCCGAGCTCGCGCGCGAGCGCAGCTGCCGCCGGGAGCAGCGCCAGGCGCGCCGCCGCAGTCGCCGCGAGCATCCTCGGGTCCGGCCCGGCGATCCCGACCGCAGCCGCGAGCTCCACGACCGCGAGGGCTGGGCGTGGACCACGGTCGTGCGCCGCTATGACGACTACGAGCGCGCGCTGCAGCGGATCGAGGCCGGGCAGGCCGCGCTGGGCGCGCGGTCGGCGCCGGCCGAGGGCCGGCGCGAGCTCGCGGCTGGGTAGCCGCCGGCTCGGACCCGCGCGCGAGGGCGGGACCTCGGCCGCTCGTAGTCTCTGCGGGCGAGTGAGGGGCGGGAACTCGGCCGCCCGTAGTCTGCGGGCCATGGCCGCCCGCCCCCCCGTCTCGGTGATCGTCCCCTTTACGGGGAGCGACGAGCAGCTGACCCGGCTGCTCCTCTCGCTCACGGCTCTGCGGCTGCGCGACGACGACGAGGTGATCGTCGCCGACAACCGCCCCGGGGCCCGGGGCGCGCCCGAGCGCCGGGGCCGTGTCCGCGTGTACGCCGCCGCCGGGGTGGCCTCACCCGGCTTCGCCCGCAACCGAGCCGCCGCGCTGGCCGGCGGCGAGTGGCTGGTGATGATCGACGCCGACACCGAGCCCACACCGACGCTCCTCGACGATTACTTCGCCCCGCTCCCGCAGCCCGCCACCGCCGTGCTGGCCGGTGGGATCCTCGACCGCCCCGGCGGCCGCGGCCTGGCCGCTCGCCACAGTGCCGCGCGGGCGCAGATGAGCCACCGGGCGACGCTCGCCCGCGGACCCTGGTCCTACGCGCAGAGCGCCAACTGCGCGGTCCGCCGCGACGCCTTCGTCCGCGCCGGCGGCTTCGCCGAGGACGCACGGGCGGGGGAGGACGCCGACCTGTGCTTCCGGCTGCGCGCCGATGGCTGGGAGCTCGAGGAGCGCTTCGGCGCCGGCGTCACCCACCGCAGCCGCGTGACGCTGCGGGGGCTGCTCGAGCAGCTCGCCCGGCACGGCGCCGGCGCCGCCTGGGCGGAGCGCCGCCACCCCGGCGCGTTCCCGGCGCCGGGCGCCGCGGCGACGGCCGCGCGGCTCGCCCGCTGCCTCGCGCGGGCCGGGCTGGCCGCCCTGCGCGGCCGCCGGGAGGCGACGCTGACGGCGCTGGTCGAGGCGGCCGAGGCGATCGCCTTCGAAACCGGACGGCGCCTCTCCAACCGCGCCCGCCTGATTGCTCCGGCCGACTAGGATCCCCGCCGTGCCGCAGCCGCAGGTCTCGGTGGTCGTCTCCACCTACGAGCGCCCGCAGCGCCTGGCCCGGCTGCTCGCGGCGCTGCGCGCGCAGACCTTGGCGCGCGCGGCCTACGAGGTGGTCGTTGTCGACAACGGCTCCGGTCCGAGCACCGCGGGCGTGCTGGAGGCCGAGCTCGCGCGCGGCGAGCTGCCGCTGCGCACGGTCCGCCACGAGGTGACCCGCGGCCCCGCCGGCGGACGCAACGGCGGCTGGCACGCGGCCACGGCGCCGCTGGTCGCGTTCACCGACGACGACTGTGTCCCCGCCCCCGGGTGGCTCGCGGCCGGACTGGCCGCCGCCGCCGAGCACCCGGATGCGATCGTCCAGGGTCGCACCGAGCCGGACCCCTCCGAGCTCGGGCCGCCGGCGCTGACCTCGCGCACCGTCCACGTCACCGGCCCGTCGTCCCGGTACGAGACGTGCAACATCTTCTATCCGCGCGCGCTGCTCGAGGCGCTCGGCGGCTTCGACGAGGGCTTCGGCCTGCGGCCGGCCGGTGAGGACACCGAGCTCGCGTGGCGCGCGATTGCCGTCGGAACGCGCGCCGTGTACGCGCCCGGCGCGCTCGTCCGCCATGCCGTCGAGCAGCTCGGCGTGCTCGGCGCGCTGCGCGACGCGACCCGCTGGGGGGCCTGCGCGCGGATGTTCGCGCGCGTGCCGGAGACCCGTGCGATCCTGTACGGCGGGCGCTTCTGGAACGTCTGGCACTATCTGCTCGTCCGCTCGGCGCTGGCGCTGCTCGCGCCGGCGTGGCTGCGGCGGACCCTCTGGCGCCGCCATCTCCGGGCGCTGCGCGAGCGCGCGCGGCGCGGCGGAGCGGGTAGCTGGGGGATCGGCTACCTAGTCCTGTACGACCTGATCGAGACCGTGGGGATGGCTCGCGGCGCGGTCCGCAACCGCACCTTCGTGCTCTGACCCCGACCAGACCCACCACCGAGACCGAGGAGAGACCCCGCCATGTCCAACACCGAATTGCAGCTCCGCGGCCCGAGGGGCCCGGGTTACGACGAGGTCCTCACCCCGGGGGCGCTGGCGTTCCTGGCCGGACTGCAGCGCGAGTTCGGTCCGCGGCGCGCCCGCCTGCTCGAGGCGCGCGCGGAGCGCCGAAGCCGGCTGCGGGCCGGGGAGCGGCTGGACTTCCGACCCGACACCGCGGAGCTGCGCCAGGCGAGCTGGAGCGTCGCGCCCGCGCCCGCCGACATGCAACAGCGCTGGGTCGAGATCACCGGTCCGACCGAGCGCAAGATGACGATCAACGCGCTGAACTCCGGCGCCGACGGCTTCATGGCCGACTTCGAGGACGCCAACGCGCCGACGTGGGCCAACATGATCGAGGGGCACATCAACCTCCGCGACGCGATCGACGGCACGATCACCTACGACGGATCGGACGGCCGGCACTACGAGCTGGTCGAGAGCCCGGCCACGTTGCTGGTCCGCCCGCGGGGCTGGCATCTGCCCGAGCGCCATGTCGAGCTCGGCGGCGAGCCGATCTCCGGGTCGCTGTTCGACGCCGGCCTGTACCTGTTCCACTGCGCCCAGCGGCTGCTCGACCACGGCTCCGGCCCGTACTTCTACCTTCCGAAGCTCGAGTCCCACCTCGAGGCGCGGCTGTGGAACGACGTGTTCGTCCACGCCCAGGACGCGCTCGGGATCCCGCGCGGGACGATCAAGGCGACGGTGCTGATCGAGACGCTGCCCGCGGCGTTCGAGATGGAGGAGATCCTCTACGAGCTCCGCGAGCACTCGGCGGGGCTCAACGCCGGCCGCTGGGACTACATCTTCTCCGCGATCAAGATGTTCCCCGAGCGTCCCGAGATGGTGCTGCCCGACCGCGGCGAGGTGACGATGACGGTGCCGTTCATGCGCGCCTACACGGAGCTCCTGGCCGCCACCTGCCACCGCCGGGGCGCCCACGCGATGGGCGGTATGGCGGCGCTGATCCCCTCCCGCCGGGACGAGGCCGCCAATGCCAAGGCGCTCGACGGCGTTCGCGCCGACAAGCAGCGCGAGGTGCGGCAGGGCTATGACGGCACCTGGGTCGCCCATCCCGACCTCGTGCCGGTGGCCCGGGAGGTGTTCGAGCACGGCCTGGGCGGCGCGGCCAACCAGCTCGAGCGCCCTCGCGACGACGTCCACGTCACCGCTGAGGAGCTGCTCGACCTCGCCGCGACCCCCGGGAGCATCACCGAGGCGGGGCTGCGCACGAACATCTCCGTCGGCTTTCAGTACGTGTCGTTCTGGCTCACCGGCCGCGGCGCCGCGGCGATCAACTCGCTGATGGAGGATGCGGCGACGGCCGAGATCTCGCGCAGCCAGATCTGGCAATGGGTCCACCACGGCTCCCGGCTCGAGGACGGGCGCACGGTCACCGCCGAGCTGGTCCGCGGCCTGCTCGAAGAGGAGACGGGCAAGATCCGTGCGGCCGTGGGCGAGGAGACGTGGGCGGCCGGACGCCCCGAGGAGACGCGGCGGATCTTCGAGCAGACGGCGCTGTCAGAGGAGCTAACCGAGTTCCTCACGCTGCCCGCCTACGCGCTGCTCGACTGAGGGGGCCGGCGGTGCCGCAGGACGTCCCGGCTGCGCGCTCAGAGACGGTCGGGCAGGCCGAGCCGCGTGAACACGGCCTCGACCCGGGCCGGGTCGGGCGGCGTATCGGGCCAGGTCGGGAAGCGCTCGGGATCGTCGTCCGGGGAGCGGGCGATGAACGCCGTGACCTGGGCGATTCGGTCCGCTGCGAGCGTCAGCACGTCGAGGGCAAACGGGAGGTAGGCGCCGGCGGACTCGTGCCACGTGTAGCAGCCGACCGCGGCCTGGCCGCTGGCGCGGACCGGCAGATGGCGCCAGCGGTACTCGCCCGACAGCGGGCCGCGGCGCAGGAACTCGGGCAGGGCCGGACCGGTGAACCAGCTCGTCAGCGGCGGCATCGACCATGCGGCGTCCTCGGTCAGCATCCCGACCACGGTCGCGACGTCGCCGCGCTGCATCGCGTCGGTGTAGCGCTGCACCAGCTCGCTCGTCCGTCGGTCCCCCAGCGCGCGCAGCGTCGCCTGCTGGCTGCGATCGGGGAGCAGCTCGGCGATCGTGCGGCGCGCGCGCGGGAGCGCGCGGTTGACGGCGGCGACCGTGGTCTCGAGCGCGCCGGCCACCTCGCGGGCCGAGAACCCCAGCACCTCGCGGAGGATCAGCACCGCGCGCTGGAGCGCCGGCAGGTGCTGGATCGCGGCGACGAACGCCAGCTCGACGGACTCGCGCAGCTCATACCGGGCCTCCGGGGAGACGGCGCCGTCGGGGATCCCCATCGGCTGGTCGGGGTAGGGCTCGATCCACACCGTCTCGGCCAGCGGACGCCCGGTGCCGAGCGCCGGATCCGACGATGGCGAGATGTCAACCGGGAGCATCCGGGACGGCCGGCGGGCGATCAGCGTCAGGCTGCAGTTGGTGGCGATCGTGTACAGCCACGAGCGCAGCGAGCTCCGCGACTCGAACCGGCTCAGCCCGCGCCAGGCGCGCAGCATCGCCTCCTGGAGGGCGTCGTCGGCGTCGTGCACGGAGCCGAGCATCCGGTAGCAGTGAGCGTGGAGCTCGCTCCGGTAGGGCGCTACGAGTGGCTCGAACGCGTCCCGGTCGCCGCGCCGGAAGGCGGCGAGCAGCTCCCGCTCGCGCTGCGGGGCGAGCGTGGTCGGCGCGGCCGTGGACATGGAGTGAGGGAGCTTAGCTCCCGGCTCGGCGCGCTCAAACGCGGGCGGCGAGGTAGCCGATCATCCGCTGGGCCAGGGCGGTGGCGAAGCGGAGCTCGGGCGGGCTGGCCGCGACTGGGTCCTCGCCGGGCGCGGGGAGCCGACCGGCGAGCGCCGGGGCAAGCTCGGCGATCAGCTCGCAGGCGATCGTGCGGGCCGTGCGGACGACCTCGGGCTCGAAGGACCAGATCACCTCGAAGCGGCGCTCGCGGTCGGCGAGCTGCACCGGCGCCGGCTGCTCCCAGGCAGCCAGGCAGGCGCCGGCCCCGGGCGCGTCGATGACCAGCGTCCATTCGCGCGCCAGCGGGTTGCCGCGGTCAACCGGGACCTCGACCGGCCCACCGTCGGGCAGGCGCAGTTCGTCGAAGTCGGCCAGCACGCACGCCAGCTCGGCGGTGCGGGCCAGCTCGCGCCAGCGGCGCTGCGACTGGCGGTAGTGGACGGCGCGCTGGAAGCCGGCGATCAGCAGGCCGGCGCCGGCGCGGGCGCAGTACTCGTCCTCGATCGCCCAGCTCATGTCGAGCACGGCGCGCTTGGCCAGCAGCACCGGCTGCAGGTCCGGCCGCGCGCTCCGCAGCCCCGCGAAGATCGACGCCGGACGGGGCGCCCGAAACGACGTGGCGCGGGCGATCGCCGCGGTCAGCGACAGCCCCTGCTCGCGCAGGCGCAGCACCTCGCGCACGAGCTCGGCGTCGTCGCGCGTGTAGCGATGATGGCCGCCGGGCAGCCTGTGCGGCGAGGGGAAGCCGTAGCGCGACTCCCACATGCGCAGGGTCCCGGCCGACATCCCGGAGCGCTCGGCCAGCTGAGCGGTGGTCAGGCTGTCCGCGGGGCATCCCACCATCAGCACAAGCTACACGATGTTGCGGAAAATTCAACGCTACGTTATGGTCGTAGCTCGATGAGCCCGAGTTACGACCCAGACGGGAAATGGAGCAGCCGATGCGCGTCGTCCTGACAGGAGCCACCGGCACGATCGGGCAGGCGGTGACGACCGCGCTGGACGGCCGCGGCGACACCGTCGTGGCGCTCTCGCGCGACCCCGATCGGGCCCGGTCGAAGCTCGGCGCGGCGGGCGTCGAGGCGAGCGCGTGGCGCCGGCCGGCCGCGGAGCCGCCCCCCCGGGAGGTCTTGAGCGGCGCCGACGCCGTGATCAACCTGGCCGGCGAGCCGATCTCGCAGCGCTGGAGTGAGCAGGCCAAGCAGGCGATCCACGATTCGCGCGTACTCTCCACCCGGATGCTCGTCAAGGGCCTGCGGGCGCTGCCCGAGGCCGAGCGCCCGCGCGTGCTGGTGTCCGGGTCGGCGACCGGGTTCTACGGGCCGCGCGGCGATCAGCCGGTCGATGAGACCGCTGCCCCCGGCGGCGACTGGCTGTCCGAGGTCGTCGTGGCCTGGGAGGCCGAGGCGCTGGCCGCCGCAGACCTGATGCGCGTTGCGCTCGCGCGCACCGGCATGGTGCTCTCCCCGAAGGGCGGCGCGCTCGAGACGATGCTGCCGTTCTTCAAGGCCGGCGTCGGGGGCCCAGTGGCCGGCGGCCGGCAGTTCCTGCCGTGGATCCACCTCGAGGACGAAGTGGGGGCGCTCCTGGCGCTGCTCGACGACACCGGCGCCGAGGGTGCGTTCAACCTCACCGCCCCGAATCCGGTCACCAACGCCGAGTTCTCCAAGGCGCTCGGGCGCGCCCTACGCCGGCCGGCCATCCTGCCGGTGCCGAAGCTGGCGATCAAGGCGCTGTACGGTGAGATGTCGGTGATCGTCACCACCGGCGCGGCCGTGCGGCCGTCCCGGCTCGAGCTGCTCGGCTACCGCTTCGCCCACCCGGACGTCGGGCCGGCGCTGGCCGAGGTGCTCGGTTGATGCGGATCCATCGCCTCGACCGCGAGCAGTTCGTCGCCCGCCCGCTCGCGGAGGTGTTCGAGTTCTTCTCGCAGGCCCGCAACCTCGAGGCGCTGACCCCGGGGTTCCTGCGCTTCGAGGTCCTGAGCCCGGAGCCGATCGAGATGCGTCCGGGGACGCTGATCAGCTACCGGCTCAAAGTGCGTGGCATCCCGCTGCGGTGGGTCTCGCAGATCGAGGCGTGGGAGCAGCAGCGGACCTTTGTCGACCGGCAGCTATCGGGTCCGTACCGCCTCTGGCACCACCGCCACGACTTCGAGGCGCGTGACGGCGGCACGGTCGTGCGGGACCGCGTCCACTACGCGATCCCGCTGTGGCCGCTCGGCGAGGTCGCCCACGCGCTGCTCGTGCGGCGCGATCTCGAGTCGATCTTCGGCTTCCGTCAGGAGGCGGTGGAGCGGCTGCTCGGATGACGGCGCTCGTCTGGTTCCGCCGCGACCTGCGGGTCCACGACCACCCGGCGCTGCGGGCCGCGCGCGACACCGGCGAGCGCGTGGTCCCCGCGTTCTGCTTCGACGAGCGTCTGCTCAGGGGCCGGCACGCCTCGGGTCCGCGCACGCAGTTCATGCTCGAGTCGCTCGCCGACCTCGACGACGCTCTGCGCGAGCGGGGCTCGGGCCTCGTGCTCCGCTCCGGACGCCCCGAGCGCGAGCTCGCCGCGCTGGCCGCGGAGACCGGCGCCGGCAGCGTCCACTTCAGCGCCGACGCGAGCGCCTTCGCGCGGGAGCGCGACGTCCGCGTGCACCGGGCGCTCCGCGACGTCGGGATCAAGGCGGTGATGCACCCCGGTACGTTCGCGGTCGACAACCTGTGCGAGATCGCGACGCGGTCGGACACGCCTTACACGGTGTTCACGCCGTTCTACCGGGCGTGGCTCGAGCAGCCGCGCCGCGAGCCGGCGGCGACCCCGCGGGAGCTGACGCCGCTGCCCGCGAAGCTGCGCCGCGGGACGGTTCCGAAGCTGTCGGACGTCGGGCTCGAGCAGGTGTGCTCGGACCCCGCTCCGGGGGGCGAGGCGGCGGGCCGCCGGGCGATGACCGCGTGGTGCGCGGGGGGCGTCCGCCACTACGAGGAGGGCCGCAACGCGCTGCACGGCCGCCACGTCTCGAGGCTGTCCCCGTACCTGCACTTCGGCTGCATCTCCCCGCGCGAGCTCGAGCAGCGCCTGCCCGGCGGCCGCGGCGCGGTGGCGTTCCGCCGCCAGCTCGCGTGGCGGGACTTCTACGGCTACGTGCTGCGCCACTTCCCGGGGAACGCCGAGCACGAGTACCAGGAGCGCTACCGGGGGAGCATCAGGTGGAGTCGCAGCGAGCGGCGCTTCGAGGCGTGGTGCGAGGGGCGCACCGGCTATCCGCTGGTCGACGCGGCGATGCGCCAGCTCGCCCGCGAGGGGTGGATCCACAACCGGGCCCGGCTCGTCGTCGGCTCGTTCCTGACCAAGGACCTGGGGATCGACTGGCGCCGCGGCGAGCGGCACTTCATGAAGCTGCTGATCGACGGCGATCAGGCGAGCAACAACGGCAACTGGCAGTGGATCGCCTCCGTCGGGGTCGACCCCCAGCCGGTGTCGCGGCGGATCTTCAACCCGGCGCTCCAGCAGGAGCGCTACGACCCCGACGGCGGCTACGTCCGCCACTACGTGCCCGAGCTCGCCCGGGTCCCCGGCCGCTACCTGTCCCAGCCTTGGACGATGCCCGCCGAGGAGCAGGCGCGGGCGGGCTGCGTGATCGGTCGCGACTACCCCGAGCCGCTCGTCGATCACCCGCAGGCCCGGCGCGAGGCGCTCGAGCGTTACGGCGCCGCTGCCGGTTGAGCGTATGATCGACCCGCATGCCGCGCTACGACTTCCGCTGCACCGACTGCCAGGACCGCTTCGAGGCGCAGATCCCCTACGGACAGGTGCCGCCGTGCCCGGGCTGTGGCGGCGCGGCGACCGAACGGGTGCTCACCCCGTTCTCCGGGCCGTTCACAGTCGGGATGCGCGGCTACTCGGCCCGGCAGTCCAACGCGCAGCGCTCCGCGCGCGAGGAGCAGCGCGCCGAGCGCAAGGCGCTCCGCGGCGAGCAGGGCCGCCAGCAGCCTTGAGCTTGACCTCCCGCCGGGCCCAAGTGCGGCCGCCGGATCAGGGCTGGTAGGGCGGCCCCGGCGGCCGGACCGGCTCGTACTCGGCCGGCTCCCGGCGTCTGGTCAGGGCGAACGCGTAGAGCAGGGCCAGCCCGAGGCCGACGAGGCCGACCACGAACAGGACGGTGCCCACCGTCTGGATGTCGATGCCGCTCACCTGTGCGGTCACCGCCCACTTGAGGATCGCGCCGGCGGCGATCAGCACCAATGCTCCGCCAATCGTCATGGTCTTCGGCTACCCGATGCGCCCGGTTGCCACACCCGGGCTTGACATGTGACCAAAGCGTCACATATTCTTTGGCCATGAACGAGGTATTCAAGGCGCTGTCCGATCCGACCCGGAGAGAGCTGCTCGATCGGCTGTTCGCCGAGGACGCGCAGACGCTGGGAGCGCTCGAACGCAGCTCGCCGTTGACCCGCTTCACCGTGATGAAGCACCTTAAGGTGCTCGAGCAGGCGGGGCTGGTGCTCACGCGGCGGCGGGGACGCGAGAAGCTGCACTTCCTCAACCCCGTCCCGATCAGGCTCGTTCACGACCGGTGGGTGAGCAAATACGCGGCCCCGTGGGCGGCATCGCTCTCGGACCTCAAGCGCGACCTGGAGGCGAAGACGATGGAGAAGGTGTTCGAGATCTACATCAAGACCAGCCCGGAGCGGCTGTGGCAGGCGATCACTGACGACGATCTGCGCCGGAGGTACAGCTTCGGCGTCGGCGTGGCGACGGACTGGACCCCGGGCTCGCGCTACCAGGCGACTCATCCCTCCTCGCCGACCCCGATCTCGGCGGGGGAGAACCTGGAGGTCCAGCCGCCGTTCCGGCTCGTCCAGAGCTTCAACGCCCTGTGGGGGGATGACGTCAAGGCCGAGGGGACCTCGCGGGTGACGTGGGAGATCACGCGGGTGGAGGACTCGTGCCGGCTGACGGTCACCCACGACGGGCTGCGCGACGGCGCCAACGACCAGCTGTACGGCGGTTGGCCGATGATCCTGTCGGGCCTGAAGACGCTGCTCGAGACGGGGGAGACCCTGACCACGCCGGGCTCGCTGCTGTACGCCTCGCGCGCTTGAGCAGAGTTGGGACGGACCTTCAGGGACATCAAAACCGGCGCCGACGCCGGCGCGCTTGTCTATGGTCGCCCGCTGGGACTACGCCGAGGCCCGCCAGCAGAGGCAGCGCTCGCTCCTCAGCGCCAGCAGCGGCCCGGCCGGGGCTTGCGCGCGGTAGGCCTCGTACTTGGCGCACAGGGCGGCGAGGCCGTCGGGCGCCTCGCTCGCGGCCAGGATCTCGATCCGCCCCAGCACCTGCACCCAGGCCAGGCGCTCCCACTCCTCGGCGTAGCGATCGACGGTCACCGCGGCACGCGGGTCCCGCCGCAGCCGGCGCACACGCGCGATCCGCGCGCCGCCGGCCCGCTTGGGCTTGGCGTCGATCGCGCTCCACAGCCGTCCGTCGTGCACCGCGAAGGTGATCGGCTGGACGCGCGGGGCACCGTCCTCGTCGAGCAGGCCGAGGTGCGCGACGCGCGCGCGGAGCAGATCGCCCGTCCATGCCGGCAGCTCGGCCAGGGTGGAGGCGCCCTTCTCGGTCATCCAGCCCCCCAAACCCCGGCGCTAGCCTTGCGACCGCAGGGTCTTGCTCAGGCTGCTCTCCATCCGCGTCTCCCTCCGACTGGTCTGGACGCCCGCGGTCCGGTCTAGTTCTCGACGCCCTGCTGGCGTTCCCGGTTCTGCTCGCGCTCGGCGAGCACCTGACCGATCACGTACACGATCAGGACGTTGGCGATCACGCCGATGCCGAGAAACGTGATCAGCAGCGCCAGGGTCTGGCCGAACGAGTTCGGCGCGTTCCCAAGGCCGAGGATGCTCTGCGCGATCAGCATGCCCGGCGAAGGATATCCATCGGGGCGGCCGCGCCGCCTCGCCGGGCCTCCGCGGCGATTTCGCGCCCGCGAGCCGGTAGCTTGTCGCGGGCCGGCCCGGTAGCTCAGCTGGTCAGAGCAGCGGACTCATAATCCGTCGGTCCTGGGTTCGAGCCCCAGCCGGGCCACTTGAAAAAGCGCCGCAAAACCTGCCTTTCTTCCTTTCTTCCTTTTTTTCTTGCTCCTCGTGACCCCAATCAGCGGGTACCGGCGGTGGCGATCGCGCCCGAGGGCGGTGCCATCGGGAGCCCGCCTCAGGCGGACACATCCGCGGCGTGGAGCCCCCGGCGGGTCTTGGCTTTGGCGATAGCGAACTCGCGCTTTGTGAGCGCCGCGAGCGCCGCGCGGGCGTACTTCCTGTACCTCGGCAATGACATCGCTTCGTTCAAATGCGCGCGTGCCATCGCGTTCGCGGTCTGCGTGGCTTGATTTAGGACGCGCAATGCGTAGGTGAAGTGTTCGACAGCAGCTCCGTTCTCGGCGTGCATGCGCGCGGCGGCAATCTCGTGCTGTGCCAAGGTCGCCAGTGCCTCTTGCGCGTGCGTACGCGCCATCTTTGGCTCGGCAGACGTCGCGATCGCCTTGGTTAGGTCGTGTTTCGCCGCCCTCAGGTGGCCTGCCTTGAGCGCCGCGAAAGCATCCGCAACATGCTCGGGAGGGTTCGCGCTCATCGACATCGCCCGCGCGCTTGCCCCGAAGAGGACCGCGGTCGCGAGGGCGGCGAGAACGAGACTCAGCCGCATCCCACGCGACAACTGTGAATATGCAAACCGCTGGTACATCGAGCCAGCTTTCTTAGTGGGTATCGGGCAATTCACCCAACTGAACCTCAATCCACCGCGGCGCTGGGTGGTTCTGTCCGGTGAGTGTGCTTAATTGACCTCCTAAGCAGGGAGAAAGCAACTGTATACGGCAGCTGCGGCCCCGCTCAGGAGGTCACCCGTATGGTGAAGGATTCGCTGGACGCG
>JBBSFX010000018.1:0-55070 GCA_038254735.1 Solirubrobacterales bacterium | reverse complement strand
GCCCTGGCGCCGGGCGGCTGGCTCGTCGACCACGACACGCACATCAACGCGACGAAGACCGGGCCTCTGGCGGTGGCCGAGTATTCCGTGCTGCTGATGCATTCGACACCTGGCAAGTGCTGGTCGGAAACCGAGCTCGCGACTCTTCTCGACGAGGTCGGATTCGTGAACATCGAGATCCGGCCGACAGCCGCTGACCGGACGGCAATCATCGCTCAGAGACCGTGATCAGGTAGGGCCGTCCTGCCTTCGAGTCGGCACGAGTCTGTCGCCATCCTTGAAAGCGCCCCCTTTGTGGCCGAGGCGTTCGAGTTGTTTCATGGCGCGGTGGCGGCGCGTTGGGCGGGTTGGGAGCATGTGGTCGGGCGGTGAGGATGTCGCGTTCCCCTTACGGCACGGACGCTCGTGTCAGACAGCGCGGCGAGACCTGCCACCCACCTGCCGCAGAAGATCGCAGTCTTCCAATCGCACTCCGACGGCGTCACTGTGCGTGCCCGGCGGCCGAGCGTGCTCAGCCGCGGCTCGCCTCAGCTCTTGTACCCCAGTTCGCGCGAGAGCTTCGCAGTGTGCTCCGCTATGAGCCTGCCGACTGCGTCGATGTCGAGCTGTTGCAGGCGGGCCAGCGGTGAGGAGACGCTGATCGCCGCGGTGGCATGGTCTTCGCTGTCGAGGATCGGAGCTCCGATGCAGCCGACTCCTAGCTCGTACTCCTCGGTGTCCAGGGCGAAACCGCAGTCCCGCGTCCGCTCGAACTCGCGGCGCAGGTCGTTGGCGCGCGTGAGGGTGTGGGGTGTCAGTTGCTTCAGCGGCGCGGCGGCGAAGAGCACTTCGAGCTCAGCCAGAGGGAGGAAGGCGAGCATCGCCTTGCCGCTGCCGGTCGCATGCGCCTCGACGCGCCGGCCGATCTCGGTGAACATCCTGACCGCGCGCGAGCTCTCGACCTGGTCGACGTAGGCGGTGGAGAAGTGTTCGAGGACCACGAGGTTGGTGGTCTCGTCGGTGGCGTCACGGATGGCCTCGAGGTGGGGACGGGCGGTGGCGCGCAGTCGCGCCATGCGCAGCTCCGCCCCGCCAGCGAGCGCGACGAGCTTGTGGCTGAGCCGGTAGCGGCCGCTGGGGCCGGTCCGGATGACGTACCCGCAGCCAACCAGCGTCGCCAGCAGGCGGTGGACGGTGCTCAGCCCCAGCCCGGTCTGCCGGACGAGCTCGGAGATGCCCACCTCGTCGCTGGCGGCGACGCGCTCAAGAAGGGCTAAGGCGCGCTCAACGGATTGCACGCCGCTTGCGGAGCGAATCTTGACGACGCCTTCCACGATGTGGAAAAAGTATCACTTGACGGGACGCCCTTTCGCTGATAGATAATCCCCACTTCTTGCAACAGAAGGAGCTTTCCGTCTGACGGAAGGCTGATCGGAGGGAGACATGTACAGGCAGGTCCTGGATCCGGTGTCCCATTCGCTCGGGACCTCGTCGATCTTCGCGGTTCTTCCGCTGTTGTCGCTGTTCGTGCTGCTAGGCGGTGTGCGCATGAAGGCTCAGTGGGCTTCGCTGATCTCCCTGGCCGTGGCGGTGGTGGTGGCGATCGCCGTCTACGGGATGCCGTTCGGGCAGGCTCTTGACGCCGGCGCCGAGGGCGCGGCGTTCGGCTTCTTCCCGATCATGTGGATCGTCATCAATGCGCTGTGGATCTACAACATGACGGTGGCGACCGGGGACTTCGCCGTCCTGCGCCGGGCATTCAGCTCGGTGTCAAACGACCAGCGCGTCCAGGTGATCATGATCGCCTTCTGCTTCGGCGCTCTGCTCGAGGCGCTCGCCGGCTTCGGTACGCCGGTCGCGATCTGCGGGGTGATGCTGGTGGGCCTCGGCTTCCGGCCGATCAAGGCGGTGGCCGTGGCACTGATCGCCGACACCGCCCCGGTCGCCTTCGGGGCGATCGCCATCCCGATCATCACGCTGGCGCAGGTCACGGGGTTGCCCAAGCACGCCCTGAGCCAAATGGTGGGGCGTCAGGTTCCCTTGTTGGCGTTGCTGGTGCCCTTCGTGCTGGTGTACGTGATCGACGGTCGCCGCGGGCTGCGCGACAGTTGGCCCGCCGCACTGGTGGCTGGCGGTGTGTTTGCCGTCGTGCAGTTCGCGACCTCCAACTTCATCTCCACCGAGCTCACAGACATCTTTGCCTCGCTCGCGTCTGCCGGCGCGCTGGTCGCGCTGCTGCGCGTGTGGGCGCCCCGCGCCCACGAGGACAGCGCCGTGGCCGTGGCGCGGCCCGGAGGGCCGGCCATCGCCGGCGGCGCCCAGGCCGACGCCGGGCTCGAACGGCGTGTGGCCGCCGACGAAGGACGGCCGGTGAGCACGGGCGCGATGCTCCGCGCTTTCGTGCCCTACATGATCATCATCGCGGTGCTCAGCGTGGCCAGCCTTCACGCAGTCGTCCTCCAGCTCGACAAGGCGACCAACGCCATCACCTGGCCGGGCCTGCACGTGCTCAACGCCAAGGGCAAGCCGCCGACGAGCGAGATCTACAAGCTCAACTGGCTGACCGCCGCGGGCAGCCAGCTGTTCCTGTGTGGGCTGCTGACGGTCGCGGCTCTGCGCGTCGCTCCCCGGCGGGCGCTGGCCGTCTACGCCGCCACGTTCAAGCAGCTGATCTGGGCGATCGTCACCGTCTGCTCGGTGCTGGCGCTCGCCTACGTGATGAACCTCTCCGGGCAGACGATCACGCTGGGCATGTGGGCCGCGGGGGCCGGAGCGTTCTTCGCTTTCCTGTCGCCGATCATCGGCTGGTTCGGCACGGCGGTCACCGGCTCGGACACGTCCACAAACTCGCTCTTCGGGGCCCTGCAGGTGGCGGCGGCCAAGCACGCGCATCTGTCGCCGACCCTGCTGGCCGCCGCCAACAGCTCGGGCGGCGTGCTCGCCAAGATGGTCTCGCCCCAGAACCTGGCGATCGGAGCGGCGGCGGTGGGGCTGGCCGGTCGCGAGGGCGACATCTTCCGTAAGGTCATCGGCTGGAGCATCCTGCTCGTGGTGATGATGGCCGTGCTCGTCCTGCTGCAATCTACGGGCGCGCTGTCCTGGATGGTCCCCTAGGCGGTCCCGGAGGTTGCTCTAGGTTGACCACCACCGCCGATACAGCGCCCGCCGGCGGGCGGATGGGACGATCGACGCCGGCACCGCCGAAGCCTCGCCCTGCTCGTCGTGTTATGCGCCGTCGTCTACCTGCAACCCACGGCGCTGTTGTCGTGGATGTCCCGTGAACCGCCTCGGAAAGGACCCTGAGAGCATGAATCCCAGCCCCCGCCGCATGCCCGCCATGGAGGCCGTCGTCAAGGTACTCGAGTCCGAAGGCGTCGACACCGTGTTCGGCATTCCCGGCGCCGCGATCCTGCCGTTCTATAAGGCGCTGCTCGGATCCTCGATCCGCCACGTCACGGTGCGTCACGAGGAGGGCGGCACCCACGCCGCCGACGGCTACTCCCGCGCCACGGGGCGGATCGGCGTCTGTGCCGGCACGTCGGGGCCGGCCGGGACGAACATGGTCACCGGCCTGTACACCGCGATTGCGGACTCGGTGCCGATTCTCACGATCACCGGGCAGGTACCAGTCGACCAGCTCGACCGGGAGGGCTTTCAGGCGGTCAACATCGCCGAGATCGTGCGGCCGGTGGTGAAGAAGAGCTACCTGGTCAGCCAGGCCGCCCAGCTGCCGTGGGTGTTCCGCGAGGCGTTTCAGATCATGCGTTCGGGCCGTCCGGGGCCGGTGCACATCGACCTGCCGGTCGACGTCCAGCAGGAGCTGATCAGATACGACCTCGAGGCCGATACCCCGCTGCCCGTGCATCGCCAGGCACCGCACCCCGCGGCCGTCGAGCGTGCCCTGGACCTGCTGCTCGAGGCCGAGCGGCCGCTGCTGATGCCGGGCGGCGGGGTGATCACCGCGGAGGCCTGCGACGTGTTGGTGGAGCTGGCCGAGCTGCTGCAGATCCCGGTGCTGCCGACGTTGATGGGCTGGGGCGCGATCCCGAACGACCATCCGCTGTACGTTGGCCTGGCCGGGATCCAGACGCAGACGCGGGCGGGCAACGCGGCGTTGCTGGAGTCAGACCTCGTCCTCGCGGTCGGCGCGCGCTTCGCCGAGCGGCACACAGGCGATCTGGAGGTCTACACGCGCGGCCGGCGCTTCATCCACATCGACGTGGAGCCGACCCAGCTCGGCAAGGTCCTCTCCCCGGACCTCGGCATCGTGGCGGACGCCCGGCTGGCGCTCGAGGCGCTGCAGCAGGCCGCCCGGCAGCGCGTCGGGCGCCGCGACACGTCGGGGTGGGCGGCGCGGGTGCCCGAGCGGCGCGCACAGCTCGCGCGGCGCACGGACTACGACGACGTGCCGATCAAGCCCCAGCGGGTCTTCCAGGAGGTCAACGAGTTCTTCGACGCCGACACCGTGTTCGTGACGGCCATCGGCCTGTATCAGATCTGGTCCGGTCAGTTCCAGGAGGTCTACCAGCCGCGCCATTACCTCATCTGCGGGCAGGCCGGGCCGCTCGGCTGGGAGATCCCCGCGTGCATTGGCGTGAAGATAGCCCAGCCGGAGAAGACGGTGGTCGGCGTGGTCGGTGACTACTCGTTCCAGTTCCTCATGGAGGAGATCGCCGTGGCCTGCCAGCACGAAGTGCCGTTCGTGCTGGTCATGCTCAACAACGCCTACCTCGGGCTGATCCGCCAGGGGGAGCTGAAGTACGAGATGAACCACGGGGTGGACATCGCGTTCGATGACTCCTACGGGATCGACCACGTGAAGGTGATGGAGGGCATGGGCGCGTTCGGGCGCCGGGTCAGCGAGCCCGGGGAGGTCGCCTCCGCACTCGCCTGGGCGACCGCGACGGCCGAGCGCGAGCGGCGCCCGGTGCTCGTCGAGGTGCTGATCGAGCGCGAGGCCAACGCGGCGATGGGCCCGGCGCTCGACGCCATCAAGGAATGGGAGCCCGCCGACGCCGGGGACCCGGTCGGGACGGGGGCCACCAAGGCGGCGGTGGGGGACTAGCCGATGCCGCGCTTGGCCGCGAACCTGACCATGCTGTTCACCGAGCACCCGTTCCTGGAGCGCTTCGCCGCGGCCGCCCAGTCCGGATTCGAGCACGTCGAGTTCCTGTTCCCCTACGAGCACTCCGCCGCCGATGTCCGCGGCGCCGTGCGCGACGCGAACCTCGAGGTCGTGCTGTTCAACCTGCCGGCGGGTGACTGGGCGGGCGGCGAGCGCGGACTCGCGGCCCTGCCTGACCGCGTGCAGGAGTTCCGCGCCGGCGTCGAGCGGGCGCTCGAGTACGCCGCCGTGCTCGACTGCCCGCGGCTGAACTGCCTCGCTGGGCTACGTGCGCCGTCCGTGGCCCACGAGGAGCAGTGGCGCACCCTGGTGGAGAACCTCCGCTACGCCGGTGAGCACGTGGCCGCTGCGGGCCGCACCCTGTTGGTCGAGCCCGTCAACGATAAGGACGTGGAGGGCTTCTTCTTGCCCACCACGACCGACGCGATCCGGCTGCTCGACGAGGTCGGCGACCCGCGCGTGCGTCTGCAGTTTGACGTCTACCATGTGCAGCGCATGGAGGGCGATGTCACCCCGCGGTTGCGGGCGCTGCGCGATCGCATCGACCACGTCCAGATCGCCGATAACCCCGGGCGCCACCAGCCGGGGACGGGGGAACTGGACTTCGGCTTCCTGTTCGCCGAGCTCGACCGGCTCGGCTACCCGGGTCTGGTCGGCCTGGAGTACGTCCCCGAACCAGACACCCTGAGTTCGCTCGCATGGCGTGAGCGGCTTACCGAGAGGAGCGCGCCATGACCAGCCAGGAACGCATCGGTTTCATCGGCCTGGGGATCATGGGCAAGCCGATGGCGGCGCGCCTGGTGCGCGCCGGGTTCCCCGTCGTCGTCTACAACCGCTCGTCGGCGGCCGCCGAGGAGCTCACGAGCGAGGGAGCCGAGACCGCCGGCTCGCCGCGGGAGGTGGCCGAGCGCTCCGACGTCGTCGTGACCATGCTTCCCGATTCGCCCGACGTCGAGGCGGTGTTGCTCGGCGAGGACGGTGTGCTCGCCGGAGCGAGCGAGGGGATGCTGGTGATCGACATGTCGACGATCGCGCCGGCCACCGCGCGCGCCGTGCACGCGGCGTACGCTGAGCGTCGGGTGGAGGCCGTCGACGCTCCCGTCTCCGGCGGCGAGCCCGCCGCTATCGACGGGCAGCTCTCGATCATGGCCGGTGGCAGCGAGGCGGCGGTCGAGCGGGCCCGGCCGATCTTCGAGGTGCTCGGCAAGGCCAGCACCCACATCGGCCCGCCCGGCGCCGGCCAGGTGGCCAAGGCGGCCAACCAGGTCGTGGTTGCTCTGACGATCCAGGCCGTCGCCGAAGCGCTCACGCTGGCCGCCAAGGCCGGCGTGGATCCCGCGCGGGTCCGCGAGGCGCTGCTGGGCGGCTTAGCGCAGTCCAAGGTCCTCGAGGTCCACGGCGAGCGCATGCTCAAGGGTCACTTCGACCCGGGCTTCCGGATCGAGCTGCACCGCAAGGATCTGGCCATCGCCCTGCAGGCGGCCCGCGAGGAGGGCGTGGCGCTGCTGGGCACCGCGCAGGTGGCTGAGCTGCTCAACGCGTTGATCGCTCAGGGCGCAGGCGCCCGCGATCACTCCGCGCTGGCCACGCTGTACTGCCGGCTCAGCGGCATCGACGAGCTCGTGGCAGTCTGACACCATGCCCGTCGGCGCGCTGCTCGAGTCCCTGCGCCAGCTCTACCCCGCCAAGCGCCTGCTGACCGAGCGCGCGCAGCTCGCGCCGTTTGAGTCCGACGCGCTCACGGCCTTCCGCGTCCGCCCGGAAGCGGTGGTCCTCGCCGAGACGCAGGCCGAGGTGATCGAGACCGTCTGCCTGTGCCACCGCGAGGGCGTGCCATTTGTGGCGCGCGGCAGCGGGACCTCGCTGTCGGGCGGCTCGCTGCCCGTGGAGGGCGGGATCGTAATCGCGCTGAACCGCCTGAACCGGGTTCTGCACCTCGATCCCGACCAGCGGATCGCGGTGGTCGAGCCGGGGGTGATCAACAACCACGTCACCCGCGCGGCGGCCCCGCACGGCCTGGCCTACGCGCCGGATCCCTCGAGCCAGTCGGTCTGCACGATCGGCGGCAACCTGGCGTTTAACTCCGGTGGCGCGCACTGCCTCAAGCACGGGATGACCGCCAACCACGTGCTCGGCATCAAGGCCGTGCTGCCCGACGGCGAGGTCGTCGAACTCGGCGGGGAAAGCACCGAGCCGGTCGGCCCGGACTGGACCGGGATGTTCTGCGGCTCCGAAGGTCTGTTCGGGATCGCGCTGGAGATCACGTTGCGCCTGATCCCGGTGGCGGAGACCACCCACACGGTGCTCGCCGGCTATGACAGCACCCAGGCGGCCGGCGAGGCCGTCGCCCAGATCGTCGCCTCCGGGATGCTGCCCGTGGCGATGGAGATCATGGACGCGCTCGCCATCGAAGCCGCCGAGGCGTCCGTGCACCCGAACTATCCCGAGGGCGTGCCGGCGCTGCTGATCGTCGAGCTCGAGGGCGAGCGCGAGGTCGTCGACGCCGACGCCGCGCGGCTGCGAAAGGTGATCGACGCCTCGGGCGCCCGCGACGTGACCACGACGGAGCGCGACGAGGACCGGGCGCTGATCTGGAAGGGGCGCAAGAGCGCGTTCTCGGCGGTCGGCTGGCTCGCGCCGGACTACATCGTTCAGGATGGCGTGGTCCCCCGCAGCCGCCTCGGCGAGGCGCTCGGCGAGATCGACCGCATGAGCACCGCGGCGGGCATCCGGTGCGCGAACGTATTTCATGCCGGCGACGGCAACCTGCACCCGCTGATCCTCTTCGACGGCCGCGAGCCGGGCGCGCTGCACGAGGCGGAGGCGCTGGCGGGGAACATCCTGCGCCTGTGCGTCCGGCTGGGCGGATCGATCACCGGCGAGCATGGCGTGGGCGTCGAGAAGCGCTCCTACCTGCCGATCATGTTTGCCGAAGACGACATGGCGCTGATGCGCCGCCTGCGCACCGCGGTCGACCCCGCCGAGCTGGCCAACCGCGGCAAGATGCTTGAGCCCACGTGGGCGCCAGATCCCTCCGTGGGAGTCGAGGACTCCGGGCTGGGGACCTCGCCCAAGGCCGTCGCACCTAGCGAAGCGACGCGATGAGCGTCGCGCTGGACGGCATCGACGCGCTGCAGGATGCAGTCCGCCGAGGCGGATCCGTCTTGCCCCATGGCGCCGGAACGAAGCCCGCACTGTCCACGCCGCCCGACGGTGTCGTCGCGCTCGACGTCTCCCGCCTGTCTCAGATCGTGGACTACGACCCCGCCGAGCTGACCTTCACCGCACTGGCGGGGACCCCGGTCGCCGAGGTCTCCGCCGCGCTAGCCGAGCACGGACAGTACCTGCCCTTCGATCCGCCCTTCGCGGCCGCCGGCGCGACGCTCGGCGGCGTCGTTGCCGCGGGGACCTCGGGACCCAACGCGTTTCGCCACGGCGGAGTCCGTGACTTCCTGATCGGCGTGCGGTTCATCGACGGCACCGGGCGGCTCATCACTGGCGGCGGCAAGGTGGTCAAGAACGCCGCCGGCTTCGATCTGCCGAAGCTGATGATTGGCTCGGCCGGGCGCCTCGGGATCCTCGTCCAGCTTTCGTTCAAGGTGTTCCCCCACCCGCAGGCGACGACGACGCTGGTCGTCGAGCTCGGCTCATTGGAGGCCGCGCTGGCGGCGATCGCCACGCTCGGCCGCGGGCCGCTGGACTTCGACGCCGTCGACCTCGAGCCGCCGGGCCGGCTCCTGCTGCGCCTCGGCGGCGAGCCAGGGTCCCTCGTCGGCCGCGTCGAGCGACTCGAGGCGGCCCTCGGCACGGGCGGCGAGCGGATCGAGGACGCCGCCGACGTGGCGCTGTGGCGAGAGGCAGCCGAGTTCGCCTGGCTGCAACCGGGCAGCCGGGTGGTCAAGGTCGCGGTCACGAGCCGGCGGGTCGCCGCTCTCGAGGCGGCGCTGGCCGCCGCCGGCGCGCGCGCCCGCTACTCGCTGGGCGCCAACGTCGCCTGGGTCGCGTGGCCGTCCGATCGCCCGCTCGACGAGCTCGACTCGTCGCTCTCTGCCCTCGAGCTCGCCGGGATGGTCCTTACCGGCGCGCCCGGCCGCGTCCTGCTCGGACGGACGGGTGGCGGCGCTTTCGCCACGCGGGTCCGCGCTGCCATCGATCCCCACAGCCGCTTTCTGGAGGCCTGATCATGCAGCACACCGTCCCCGTCGAGGACCTCGGCCCTCAAGGCGAGGCGATGGCTGGCGCCATCGGCTCCTGCGTGCACTGCGGCTTCTGCCTGCCGACGTGCCCGACGTACCTGACGATGGGCGAAGAGATGGACTCCCCACGCGGGCGGATTTTCCTGATGAAGGAAGTGCTCGAGGGCGAGCTCGAGCTCGAGACCGCGCTGCCGTTCATCGACAACTGCCTCGGCTGTCAGGCGTGCGTCACCGCCTGCCCGTCGGGAGTGCAGTACGGCGAGCTGATCACGCCGTTTCGCTCCTACGCCGAGGAGCGCCGGAAGCGACCGCCGATGGAGCGCATGCAGCGCGAGCTGGTCCTGCAGACGCTGCCCTACCCGGCGCGCTTCCGCCTCGCTGCCCGGATGGGGCGGCATGCGCGCCCGTTCGCGAAGCTGCTCCCCGAGAAGCTCGGCGCGATGCTCCGGCTACTGCCTGCCGAGCTCCCGAACGCTCAGCCGCTGCCCGAAGTCCATCCCGCCCAGGGGATCCGGCGCGGCCGCGTGGCCCTGCTGGCCGGCTGCGCCCAACAGGTCCTCGACCCCGACATCGGCTGGGCGACCCTGCGGCTGCTGGCCCGCAACGGGATCGAGACCGTGATCCCGCGCGGCCAGGGCTGCTGCGGCGCGCTGGCCATGCACACCGGCGGCTCCGAACGAGCCAAGCCGCTCGCGCGGCGCAACCTCGCCGCCTTCCCCGACGACGTCGACGCGATCGTCACCAACGCCGCCGGCTGCGGCTCGGGGATGCAGGAATACCCGCTGCTACTCAAGGGCACGCCGCACGAGGAGCAGGCGGCGCGCTTCGCCGACCGGGTCATCGACGTCAGCGTCTACCTTACGGGCGTCGGGCTGTCGGCCGTCCCGCCGCCGCGGCTGCTCGAGCCGACGCGGGTCGCCTACCACGACGCCTGTCATCTCGCCCACGCCCAAGGCGTGCGCCGCGCGCCGCGGACGCTGCTGGAGTCGATCGAGAACCTCACGCTGGTCGAGCCTGACGAATGGGAGATCTGCTGCGGCTCGGCGGGAACCTACAACTTCGAGAAGCCCGACACCGCCGCCGAGCTCGGCGAACGCAAGGCACGCAACCTCCTGGCCACCGGCGCGCAGCTGATCGCCACCAGCAACATCGGCTGCATGACCCAGGTCCAGACGCACCTGCGCGCCCTGGGTCACGACATCCCCGTCCGGCACGCCGTCCAGATCCTCGACCAGGCGTATGCGCGCGGAGCTTGAAGCCTCCTTCCGGGCCGCGCTGGAGACCACCGACCCGTACGCGCTCACCCGCGCGCACCTGCCCGAGCAGCCCCCGACCATCGTCCTGGCCGTTGGCAAGGCCGCCGTCCCGATGGCGCGGGCGGCCGCCGACGCCTACCCCGACACTCCTGGGCTCGTCGTCACCCGCGACGGCTACGGCGGACGAGCCGGCCACTTCACCGTCCGCGAGGCGGCCCACCCCGTCCCCGACCGCCGCAGCCAGGTCGCCGCCGAGGAAGCGCTCGAGCTCCTCGGCCGCCTCGGGAAGGAGGATCTCGTTCTCGTGCTCCTCTCCGGCGGAGGCTCGTCGCTGCTCTGCGCGCCGTGGGGCATCGCGCTGGAGGACAAGCGGGCGGTCAACCAGGCGCTGCTGCGCTCCGGCGCGCCGATCGGCGACATCAACGCCGTGCGCAAGCACCTCTCGCGCATCAAAGGAGGACAGCTCGCCCGCGCCACGTTGGCGCGCGTCCTCACGCTCGTGCTCTCCGACGTGCCCGGCGACGACCTCGCCGCCGTGGCGTCCGGACCCACCGTCCCCGACCCCACCACGTTCGCCGACGCGCTGCGGGTGCTCGACCACCACTCACTCGACCTGCCGGCCGCCCGAGCCCACCTCGACCGCGGCACCCGTGGCGAACTACCCGAAACGCTCAAGCCCGCCGATCCCCTCTTCTCCCAGGTCGAGAATCGGCTGATCGGCGGTGGCTGGCAACTGCTCGAAGCCGCCGTCGGCTTCTGGCAGGCCCGCGGCGAGCGCTACACCGTCGTCTCGCTGTCCGATCGCTTCTCGGGCGAGGCCCGCGAGCTGGCCCAATTTCACGCCAACCTCGTGCAGACCATCCGCGAGCACCACGCGCCCTTCGTCCCCCCGGTGATCCTGCTCTCCGGCGGCGAGGCGAGTGTCACCGTGCGCGGCGACGGGCTCGGTGGCCGCAACCAGGAATTCCTGCTCGGGCTCGTGCATGCCCTCGGTGACGACGGCGTGTGGGCGATCGCCTGCGACACCGACGGCATTGACGGCACCACCGAGGCCGCCGGCGCCGTCATCACCCCCGACACCATGACCCGCGCCCGGGCGCGCGGTCTCGACCCCGCCGAAAGCCTCCAGCACAACGACGCCCACCGCGTCTTCAGCGAGCTCGGCGACCTCATCCACACCGGACCGACCCGCCACAACCTCAATGACTACCGAGCGATCATCGTCACCGCCTAGCAGCGCCCGGCCCGCGCCGACCGAGATGACGCCCATCCCGCGGCCGAACCGACGGCGCCACGGTGCCCGGAGACCACCTCATTGTGCTCTTCGGCGCCTTCGGCGATCTCGCGAAACGCCAGCTTCTGCCCGGGCTCTCACCTCGACACCGCGGGGCTGATGCCCGAGGGCTTCCGCATCATCGGCACCCCCGCCGAGAGCGCCCCAACCCCGAGTTCCGCGAACTCACGCGAAACGCGGTCGGCGACGGAGCCGACCCGGACGCCTGGGAGCGCTGAGGCCCACGACCACGGCGAGCGGCGGCCGAGCATCAGCGACGCCATCCGCGTGCACACGCCGACCGCCTCGATCGCATCAGCGACGGGCGACCCCCGCCGCGCCGGCGGATCAAGCGAGGCATCCAGAGCCCGCGCCCATTCCAAGAAATGCGCGACGATCACCCCGGCCTGCACCCCAAACCGTCGCCGCCAGTCGCGCACCGTCTCGCCCGGCACCCCGATCCGCTCCCCCGCCCGCCGGTACCCCTCAACGCCCATCGACAGCAGCGTCGCACCGATCACCTCCACCACATACCGCCGACGAGCCAGGCACACGTCCGGTAGCAGCACATGCGTCGCCCGGCACGACCGCTCCCGGCAGCGACCGCGCCGCGGCCGCAGCCGTCGCACCCCCGACACGGTCCGAACCTGCCGCAACCGCGAACAGCCCCAGCCTCCCAGCACCGCCGCCTGGCAACGCGGGCACGCCAACCGGCCAGCGGCGAGATCCGCCTCGACCACAGCACGATCGTCTGAAACGATGAGCACGACGACCTCCAACGGCGTCACGGGCTCCCTCGCCTCGCCGCGTCAAGGTTTCGGCGAGGGAGCCCAACATGAACAGGATCACCACCATCCTGTCGCCGGACCGCCCGCAGAACAATTCGCATCACCACGCTCCCTGTCGCTGACCGCCCCCGCCGTCACCACCCAGCGTGTCGCTCAACACCGGGAAGGATGACCACAACCGCTCGCGTTATGCCAACACCAAACTCACCAACATCCCAACATGCGCGGACTTCTTGACTGACATCGGCTTATCTCCCGGAACTGCGCTGGTTTGCTAAGGAAGCACAGCAGTCATCATCCGCGTGTCGGGGGTTCGAGTGCCTCCTCCGGCATGGATGGCTGAAGTCCCTGCCGCCGGTTGCAGCATCTCGTCTCGCTCGTGTTCGTCGAGGACGACGCGACCGGTGGAGTGGCCCAAGCTTGATGCGCATGATGAGATATGATGCGCATCATGCGCACGACGGTCTCCATCTCCGACGAGCTTCTGCTGGCGGCGAAGCGTCGTGCTCGCGAGCGGGGAGAAAACCTGGGCGATGTCCTCGACGCCGCGCTCCGCCGGGAGCTCACCCAACCCGTCCGGCACGGCGTGGTTCCGCCTGTTCCGGTGTTCCGCGGCGGCACCGGTCCGCGCGCCGGGATAGACCTGTCCTCCAACCGTGCACTGCATGAGGTACTTGACGACGCGAGCGACCTGAATGCACGACGCTGAACGTGCTGCTCCTGGACGTGAGCATCGTGCTCGCGGCGCACCGCGCCGACCATCGCGAGCACGCGGAGGTCCGCTGCTGGTTCGACGGGTTGTTGGCCGGCGATCAGCAGTTCACCGTGCCACTGCTCGTCTGGGCCTCGTTCCTGCGATTGGCGACCAATCGCAGGATCTTCGAGGTGCCAACTCCGCGAGCGGACGCATTCGCGTTCCTTGAAGCCACGTGCGCACAGCCGCACCACCTTCCGACCGCGCCAGGCCCCCGTCATCTCGACCTGCTGCGCCAGCTCTGTGAGGAGGCCGACGCGACCGGCGACCTCGTTCCCGATGCGGTGATCGCGGCCGTCGCGGCTGAGCACAGCGCAGAGATCGTCAGCCTGGACCGCGACTTCGCCAGGTTCCCGTCGGTCCCCCACCGGCGGCCCGCTGGCAGCCGAACTTCCTGAAGGTCCCGATCGGCATGCCGCGAGCGCCGCAAAACCGAGTCGAGATCGCCGAATCGCGTCACGAATCCGCACGCGGCTCGACTGAGCACTGGCGTGAGAAGGACGGGCGGCGCGAGTTCGACAGGCCTAACGCGGGCTCGACTGGTCGGTGGGCAATCGTGCGACGTCCGCCGCTGACCCTACGGTTGCCGCAGTGTCCGAAGCCCCGTCCGATCTGTCCGACTGGAGCGACGAGCTGCTGCGCCGTGAACGCGGTGTACTGCTGCAGGACCTCTCGGAGCTCACTCGCCGCGCCGAGCTGCACCGTCAGCTGCTGGAGCAGCTGGAGCTCGAGCTGGCGGCGCGATCACGGCTGCTGCGAGAGATCGAGGAACTGATGGACCTGCGGCCGCAGCTGCGGCTGGAGCGGTTGGACCGCCGGCTGCGGGGGCGCAGGCTCCAGGAGGTTGCCGTCGAGACGCTGCGCAGCCGGGCTGCCGACGGCCGTCCGGTTCATTACCGGGAGTGGTTCGCCTACCTGCGCGCCGAGGGCTATGAGGTGGAGGGGCGCGACCCGCTCGCGACGTTCCTGACGCAGGTCAGCCGGGCTGAAGGTGTTCAGCGGGTGGGTGTGCGGCGCGGTCTCTACCGGATCGCCTGAGCCCGCCGAGTCGGCCCGCGATGCCCACTCGGGTCGTCGGACCGGACGCTGGCGATCGTTCCGTCCGGTCCGCGTGCTGAGCTATGCCGGACATGCTCGTAGCAGCCAACTACATCGCTACATGAGCTCCGTCCCCAACTCGAACCGGGAGCACGGCGGCGGCGGGCTCGGCGAGCAGCGCGCGGTCTCCTACGCCGTCGGCGAGCACGCTGACCGCAACCGCCGCATCATGCGCGTCTTCTACCTGAACAAGAAACGCGACATCGGCTGGCAGCTGTCGTTGGCCGACGTGCAGCGGCGCCTGCGCGATGAGTTCCCTGGCCTGGAGCTGGAGCTCGACGCGCTCGAGCGCTCGCTGACGACGCTGAAGGACAACGGGAACCTCGCGACCCAGCCCAACACTCGTGACGCCGCGACCCCCAGCGAGTGGCGGCGGCGGCGGCTGCTGTACGACATCACGTCCCGCGGCGAGCGCGTCGAGGAGCTCCTGGAGGAGCTCGATTCGATGCGCGAAGACGCCAGCGCGCTGGAGAGCTGGCGGCTGCTGACGATCCGCGACGGGCTGCGACGCCTGGAGGCGTCGCTGCGCAGCGATCGGCCGGACGCGCAGCGCGTGTCCGAGGACCTCGAGCACGTGATCGCGTCGGTCAGCGCGCTGTCGAAGGGCGCCACCGACTTCGTCAACCGCCTGCAGCGCTTCATCGGCACCGACAAGCTCACCTCGGACGAGTTCCTCGCCCACCAGGACGCGGTCGTCGAGCACCTACAGGACTTCCACCGGGCGCTGCGCGCGCACACCGATTCGATCCTGGAGGCGGTCCAAGAGATCGACGCGCTCGGGATCGATCGGCTCGTCGACGTGGCGCTGTCGGCCCGCCAGCTCCCCGTGCCGCTGCCCGGCCAGAGCGCCGAGCAGCTGCACCGCCACGTGCGGGACGACGAGCTGCACCACTGGAGCGGCGTGCGCACGTGGTTCGGCGCCGACGGAAGCGCTGACGCGCCGTGGACGCTGCTGACGCGCAAGCTGCTGGAATCCGTGCACGCGATCGTCGACATCGCCGATCGCTTCATCGCCCGCGGCGCCGACCGGCGCGACCGCGCGAAGGCGTGGACGCAGCTGGCGCAGCTCGTCGCCCGCGAGGATCGGCACAACGCCTGCGCGGCCTTCGCGGTGGCGGTCGGGATGCTGGCGCCGCGGCACTTCTCCGGCGCCGAGGTCGACCCCGTTCAGATCCCAGTGCCGGGAGCCACGAGCTGGCGCGAGGCGCCCGCGGCACCGATCGCCGCGCACCTGCGCCGGCCCGGGGCACGCGCTCCCGGCGCCGGCGCTCCGGCACGGCTGCGCGCCAACCCGGAGCTGGCCGCTCGGGTCAAGGCGCAGCAGGCCGCTGAGCGCGAGCAGCTCGCGCGGCTGCTGATGCGGCTGCGGACCGGCTCTGAGCTGCACATGAGCGAGCTGCACACGCTTCATCCGGTCGAGCTCGAGCACCTCCTGGGCTGGATCGCACGCGCATTCACGCAGCGCCGAGCCTCCGACGGCTCGCGCACGGCGACATCGGCCGACGGGCGCACGACGCTCAGGCTGACCCCGCCCGCCGACGGGGCGCGGACGCAGATCCAGGCCGTGCACGGGCAGCTCGACGCGCCCGATTACCGGATCGAGGTGCTCGGGTGAGCAGCTCGCTGCGCGAGGCCGCGGCGGAGGAGCGCCAGCGTGCGGCGCGCGCGCTGCTCGAGCGCGGTGTGCTGCTCGCCGGTGATCCGCTGTTCACGCTCGCGCGGCGCCACAAGGTGCAGCTGGCCGCGGACTTCCGCGATCGTCTCGGCTACTCGCTGCAGGTCACGACCGACACGGCGCGGCTGTACAAGCGCCTGCGACTGGCGCAGGCCCGGGCGCTGACCGTGCCACCGCGCACGCTGTCCGAGTCTCGCCGGCCGATCGACGAGCGCCGCGTGCTCGACGCCCGCCGCTGCCTGATGGTCTGCGTGACCTGCGCGGTGCTCGAGCGCCGGACGCTGTGGACGCAGGTCCCGCTGACCGAGCTCGCCCACGACATCGCCCGGGAGGCGCGCTCGCTCGAGCTCGAGCTCGACTGGAAGCTGGCCGCCGACCGCGCGGCGCTGCTCGACGGCCTCGCGTGGCTGTCCACCCTGGGGGTGCTGACCCTGCGCTCGGGTGCGGAGGGAACCTTCGGCGAAGGGGTCGACGAAGCCGCGGAGGCCTACTACGACATCGATCGCCCGCGCCTGGCGGGCGTGCTCGCCGACCCGATGCTCGTCGCCGGCGCGCAGTCAACCGGCGACTTGGAGCCTGCCGCGCATGACGACGGCGAGCCGGGCAGCGTGCGCGCCCAGCGCCTCACCCGCCGGCTGGTGGAGGATCCCGCCGTCTACCTGGAGGATCTCGACGAGCGCGACCGCCAGTACTTCCTCACCCAGCGTGGCCCGCTGGAGCGGCGCGCCGCCGACATCTCGGGGCTGCAGGTCGAGCGCCGCCGCGAGGGCAGCGCCCTGATCGCCGCCGGCCGCGAGCTGTCCGACCGGCCGTTCCCCGGCCGCAGCCACCACAAGCAGCTGGCGCTGCTGCTGCTCACCGAGCTGTGCTCGCTCGACCACGAGCGCCGCGCCGCCCGTCCCGGCGGCGAGTCCGGCGCCCCGGTGAGCGTGGCCGAGGACCGGGTGCTGGAGATCGTCGGCAGGCTGGTGGCCCGCCACCGCGAGCACTGGGGCTTCAGTCCCGAGGATCGGTCTGAGGTCCGGGCCGCGGCGTTCGCGGCGATCCAGCTGCTGGCGGAGCTGATGTTGCTGCGCCGCGGTCCGACGGGCGTGCAGCTGCGCCCGGCGGCGTTCCGCTACCGGCACGCCGTCGCCAAGGTCGCGCAGCAGAGCCTGTTCGCCGATGCCGAGATCAGGGAGCAGGCCGATGACCGCGACTGACCGCTTCCGCCCCCGCCGCTACGGCATCGTCTCGCTGTACCAGTACGCCGAGCAGGTGTTCTCGCCCGAGGACGGGCGACTCGCGCTGCGCGGGCGCAACACCTCGGGCAAGAGCAAGGCGCTCGAGTTGCTGGTGCCATTCGTGCTCGACGGCGACATCACGCCGCGCAAGCTCGATGCATTCGCCTCGCCGACCCGCGCCAAGACGATGCGCTGGAATCTGATCGAGTGCACCGACGACTACGGTCGCGACGCCAAGCGGATCGGCTACGTGTGGGCTGAGTTCGTGCGTCCCCGGGACGATGGCGACGAGCAGGTGCTCACCTGCGGCATCGGCCTCGAGGCGGTGCGCGGCTCAGACGGGATCAAGGACCGCTGGTACTTCGTCACGCCGCAGCGGATCGGGATCGACCTGCATCTGTGCCGGGACGTGCGCGACGAGCGCCAGCCGCTGGTCAAGGGTGATCTCACCGAAGCCGTGCGCGCCGGCGGCGGCCAGCTGTTCGATTCCCAGGCCGACTACAAGGAGGCGCTGCGCAGCGCGCTGCTGCCGTTCCCCTCCAAGGAGCTCTACGAGCAACACCTCGAGGTGATCCGCCAGCTGCGCAAGCCGAAGCTGTCGGACAAGCTCGACATCGACGGCCTCGGGGCGCTGCTGTCGCGCACGCTGCCGGTCCTCGACGACGCGCTGATGCGGCGCCTGGGCGACTCGCTGGAGCGCCTGCAGGGCATGCAGAGCGAGGCCGACGCGCTCGCCCGAGCGTGCGAGCTGGTGGCCGAGCTGGCCGGCGGTCCGTTCCGCGCCTACGCGCGCGGCGTGGTGGCGACGCGCGCCGAAGCGCTCAGGCAGGCCGAGAGCGGCTTTGAGCGCGCCCGCAACGCCGAGCGCGGCGCCCGCGCGGCGCTGGCCGAGTGCGAGGCGGCGCGCCGCGAGGCCGCAGGCCAGATCCAGGCGCTCGAAGCGGAGCGCAAGCAGCGCCAGGCCGAGCGCGAGGCACTGATGGCGAGCGAGGAGTACAAGGGCCTGGCCGCGCTGGAGGGGCGCCGCCGCGAGCATCGGGAGGCGGCCGCGCGCCTGCGCGAGCGCGAGCAGGAGCACGCCAAACGCGCCGCGCAACTGGAGCAGGCGCGGCAGCAGCACGACGCGGCCGCCGCGCGCTCGAGCGACGAGCTCGACGCCCTCGAGAGCGTCGCGACGCGACTGCGCGACGGCGCCACCGCCGCCGGCCTGGCACTCGCGGGCGCCGATCAGCCGGCGACCGGGACCGATCAGCTTGCCACCGGCACCGATCAGCCGGCCACCGGGACCGATCAGGCGGGGCTGCGGCGGATCGAGGCCGCGCTCGAGATGCGTCGGGCGGAGCTCGAGCGGGCGCGGGCCCTGCACCGGGAGCTGCGCCGGGCCCGTGACGCCGCGGAAGCCCTGCGCGAGCCGCTCGAGCAGACGCAGGCCGACGTCGAGCAGGCCCAGTCGCAGCATGAGCGGGCCCACGACGAGCTGGAGGCCGCGCGCGAGCGCGTCGAGCAGGGGCTCGAGGAATGGGCCGAGCAGCTCGTCGAGCTGGCGCTGTCCGACGCCGACATCGAGTCGCTGCGCGCGCTGCTGATCGAAGGTCACGATGCCGGTGCGCGCACCGGCGAGCTCGGGCGTCCCCGCCTGCAGGTGCTACTCGGGGAGCAGGCCTCGCTGCGGGTCCGCCGCGACGAGCTCGGCGTGCGGCTGGCGGGTGTGGCCGAGCGCCTGCGCGCGCTGCTCGGTCAGGGAGACCCGGCGCCGGCGCCGCGCTCACCCCGGCCCGCCGACCGTGCGGACCGGGCCGGCGCGCCGCTGTGGCTCGTGTGCGACTTCGCCGCGGAGCTGCCGGCGCAGGAGCGCGGCCCGCTGGAGGCGGCACTCGAGGAGGCCGGGCTGCTCGATGCCTGGATCTCGCCCGACGGCACCCGCTACCAGGGCGACAGCGTGCTGCTGCCCCAGCCGCTCTCGTGCCCGTCGCTCGCGCAGCTGCTGCGCCCGGCGGTCGGGCAGACCGGGGTCGATCCCGATCGCGTCGCGGCGGTGTTGGCCTCGGTCGCGCTGGAGGGACCGCTCAGCGTGCAGCCGGGCAGCTTCCGGCTCGGGCCGCTGCACGGCCGCCACGCCAAGTCGGAGCCCGAGTTCATCGGCGCCGCCGCGCGCGAGGCGCGCCGTCAGGCGCAGATCGCCGCCGCGCGGGCCGAGCAGGCCGAGCTCCAGACCGAGCTGGCGGTGCTCGCGGGCGAGGCCGACCAGCTCGAGGCGGCTCAGGGTCGCTTGCTCGCCGAGCAGGACCGCGTCCCGCCGGCGGGCGAGGTTCAGGCCACGATCCGCACGCTGGTCAGCCGCGCCGACCAGCTCGCCGGCGCCGAGCGCGTTCGCGGCGGCCTGCTGAGCCGCCGCGACAGCGCCGAGGACGCGGTGTCGCTCGCGCGCGCGACGGTCGCCGAGCACGCGCGCGGCGCTGGCCTGCCCGACGACGAGGCGCAGCTCGAGCCGGTCGAGCGGGCGTTGCGGATCCTCGCGAGCGACCACGACGAGGCCCTGCGCCGGCACGAGCGCTGCGAGCACGCCCGGACGCTACTGTCCGGCGCGCAGGCCGCGCATGCCGAGCGGGCGGCCGACGCCGATCAATCGGCCGGCCACGAGCAGGCGGCCCGCCACCAGCTGAGCGAGGCGCAGGGCAGGCTGGACGCCACCGAGCGGCTGCACGGCGCCCAGGCGCAGGAGATCCAGGAGCGGATCGACCGGCTGCGCCGCCGGCTGGCCGCGATCGAAGGCGAGCGATCCGCCGCTGATGATGGCCACCTCAGGGCCGGCATCGGCGAGACCAACGCGACCCGGGACGTGAACGACGCGATCGCCGCGGTCCAGCGCGCCGACGGCGCCCGCGCCGGAGCGCTCCATGCCGTGCGCCAGCTCGGTGAGCACGACCTGTTCAGCGCCGGCCTGGGTGAGGAGCACGCGCCCGCCGACGAGCGCCAATCGGCGAGCTGGACGCTGACGAGCGCGCTCGAGCGCGTCCGCGCGCTGCCCGAGCTCGACGAGCGCGTCGACCTCGCCAACCGGCGCCGGCGCGTCGAGGAGTCGGTGTCGGAGCTGGCCAAGCGGCTGGTGGCGTTCAACATGGATGCCGCGCTGCGCTCCGACGGCGAGCTGATGCTCGTGCAGATGTCGTGGCACGGGGCGGTCAGGACCTTGCCGCAGATGGTCCGCGAGCTGCGCGAGGATCTGATGCGGCGTGAGCGGATCATGAGCGAGGAGCGTCGCAAGGTGTTCGGCGACGCGCTGCTGTCCGAGATCGCCGAGCACCTGCGCGTTCGGGTTGGCGAGGTGCGGACGTCGGTGCGCAAGCGCAACGAGACGCTGCGCCGCTGCAAGACCGGTGCGGGTCGATGGGTGCAGCTGCGCTGGCAGAAGGCGCTCGAAGCGGAGGCCGAGCGCGACGTGCTCGCGCTGCTCGAGGGCCAGTCGGTCGAGTTACTCGGCGAAACCGAGCGGCGCAGGCTGTTCGAGTTCTTCGAGACGCGGATCGTGCTCGCGCGCGGGGAGCTGCTCGAGCATCCGCACCGACCCGCGAGCGCCGCCGACTACCTCGCCCAGGCGTTCGACTATCGCAGCTGGTGGAGCTTCGACCTGATGCTCCACGAGCCGAATCGGCAGCCGCGCCGGCTGACCCCGGCGGCACAGGCCAAGGGATCGGGCGGCGAGCAGTCGGTGCTGATGCACATGCCGCTGTTCGCCACGGCGGCGTCGATCTACGACATGGTCCCGAACGCGCCGCGGATCATCGCGCTCGACGAGGCGATGGATGGCATCGACGATCCGACCCGCGAGCAGATGTTCGCGACCCTGGTCGACCTCGACCTCGACCTGTTCATCACATCGTTCGACATCAACCCGTGCGTGGCAACGGTGCCGCGGATCGGCTTCTACGAGCTGCACCGCGACCAGGCCGAGTGGGGTGTGTACGGCCAGCACTTCGTCTGGGACGGCACGCATACGATCGAGGTCGACGACTGATGCGCGCCGCCCAGGAGCTGCGGGAGCTGCTCTCCCAGGACGGGTTCGCGCGAATGCTGCGGCTCGCGCGCGAGAAGGTGGAGGCCCATGGCGATGTCGCCGGGACGATCAGCCTGCCGGCGGTCAGCCCCGAGGAGCTGCGCTGCCTGACCGGGGTGCTCGGCCGGCGCTGGCAGGCGCCGGTCGCTGGGCAGGACGTGCGGGGGCTGGCGCTGCGCCGCCTCGACGGCGCGCTGCGGGACTCGCGCTTCGCCTGCACGCTGCCCGAGGCGCTGGAGCTGATGGCCGACCGGCCGCTGCACAACCGGCGCGCCGCGCGCGTCGCGCTGCGCGACGGCCGCGAGGCGGTCTGGGTGCGGGCGTCCGCCCACCCGGCGGCGGCCGCTCCGCGAACCGCGGCATGGCTCGAGCGCGCGCGCAGCACCGGGGCGATCGCCAGGCTCGCCTATGCGGAGACCGGCGACGCGCTGAGCGCCTGCCTCGACGCCGCAGCGGCGCTCCCGGCCGAGCCGCCCGAGGCCCTGGCGGTGCTGGCCGCAAGGCTGCACGGCAGCGCGCACGCACTCGATCCCGACCGACCGGCGGGACAGCTGCTGGTCTCGTTGCTGTCCGCCTGGCGAGGCCGGCCAGCGCCGTCAGGCGCGGCGCAGCGGCGCGCGCTGCTTGCGGATGTCGGGGTTCTGAGCGACCCGATCTCCTGCGCCGTCGCGGCCCTCAATCTGCCGGTCACCGGCGACGGGCTCGTCGCCGGCATGACCCGCCTGGCGGCCGGGCGCCACCTGTCGTTCACGCTTGGCAACCTCGTCTCCGAGCCGCTGGCGCTGCGAGCCGCCGACGTGTTCATCTGCGAGAACCCGACCGTCCTGGCCGAGGCCGAGCGCCGCCTCGGCGCCGCCGCGCCCCCGCTGGTCTGCGCGGACGGTCAGTTCAACACCGCCTGCCTGCGGCTGCTGGAGGCGCTGAGCGCCGCCGGCTGCGCCCTGCACGTCCACGCCGACTTCGACTGGGGCGGTTTGAACATCGTCTCGCGCGCGATCCAGACCACCGGTGCGCGGCCGTGGCGCTACGACCTCGCGTCCTACCGCGAGGCGCTGCAGCGGGTGCCGGCCACGTCGCCGTCATCGCGCCCCGCGCACCAGCTGGACGGACGTCTGGCGCCGCTGGCCGCGGAGCTGCGAGCCGGCGGCCGAGCGATCCACGAGGAGGCGCTGATCGAACTGCTGCTCGACGATCTCCGTCGCGCCGCGCCGACACGCGACCCGGATCCGCCAGGTGGCCCGGCGGTGTCCGCCGTTCCGCCTATGCTCGTGGGCGTGTCGGGGAGAGGCTCGTGGCGGGCATGACCGGTCCCGCGATCGTGCAGAGCGACCGCTCGGTGCTGCTCGAGGTGGCGCATCCCGGATTCGAGGCCGCGCGAGGCCGGCTCGCCGCGTTCGCTGAGCTCGAGAAGAGCCCGGAGCACGTGCACACGTACCGGATCTCGCCGGTGTCGCTGTGGAATGCCGCTGCGGCGGGGTTGAGCGCGGGCGAGATCGCCGACACGCTGGTCGAGCTGTCGCGCTACGAGGTGCCCCAGCCGGTGCTCGCCGACGTTCGCGACCTGTGCGCGCGATACGGCCGGCTGCGGCTCGAGCAGGCCGAGGGAGGGCTGCTGCGGCTCGTCGCCGACAGCCCCGCGCTGCTGGCCGAGATCGCGCGCGCGGCGCCGGTCGCCGAGCTGCTGCGCGGGCGCCGATCGCAGACCGAGGCGACGCTGGCGCCGGTCGCCCGGGGCCTGCTCAAGCAGGCGCTGATCATGCTCGGTTGGCCGGTCGAAGATCTGGCGCCCTACGAGGACGGCGCCGGGCTCGAGGTCGAGCTCGCGGACGAGCTCGAGATCCGCGGCTACCAGCGCGACGCGGCCGCCGCGTTCGCGGCCACCGGCGCCGGCGTGGTGGTGCTGCCGTGCGGCGCGGGCAAGACGATCGTCGGGCTGGCCGCGATCGCGCAGCAGGGCTCGGAGACCCTGATCGTGACCAGCAACGCGGCGTCGGTGCAGCAGTGGCAGCGCGAGCTCGCGCTGCGCACGACGGTCGCCCCCGAAGCGGTCGGGGAGTACTCGGGCCGCGTCAAGCAGATCCGGCCGATCACCATCACCACCTACCAGATGCTGACCCACCGGCCCCACCGCGACGGCGGCTTCCCCCATCTCGACCTGTTCGACAGCCGCGAGTGGGGCCTGGTGATCTACGACGAGGTGCACCTGCTGCCGGCGCCGGTGTTCCGCGCGACCGCCCGCATCCAGGCGCGCCGCCGGCTCGGCCTGACCGCCACCTTGATTCGCGAGGACGGCGCCGCGCCGCTGGTGTTCTCGCTCGTCGGACCCAAGCGCTACGACACGGCGTGGCGCGAGCTCGAGGACGCCGGCTGGATCGCCGGCGCCCAGTGCACCGAGCTGCGCGTGCCGCTCGGGGCCGAGCAGCGGATGGTCTACGCGCTGGCGGACGAGCGCGAGCGGTTTGTCATCGCCAGCCGCAACCCGGCCAAGGATGAGCTCGTCGCTGCGGTGCTTGCGCACCACCCGGGGGCGCAGGCGCTCGTGATCGGCTACTACGTGGAGCAGCTGGAGCGGATCGCGCGGGTGCTCGACGCGCCGCTGATCACCGGTGCTACCGCGCGCCACGAGCGCGAGCAGCTCTACGACCGCTTTCGCGCCGGTCAGGTTCGGACCCTGTGCGTGAGCAAGGTGGCCTTCGCGCTGGACCTGCCCAGCGCGAGCGTCGCGGTGCAGGTGGCGGGCACGTTCGGCTCGCGCCAGGAGGAGGCGCAGCGCCTCGGACGCCTGCTGCGACCCAAGCCCGGCGAGAACCGCGCGTTCTTCTACACGCTGGTCTCGCACGAGACCAGCGAACAGGAGTACGCGCACAAGCGCCAGCGGTTCCTCGCCGAGCAGGGCTACGCCTACACGGTGCTCAGCGCCGAGGAGTTGAGCTGCCAGCCGGAGCGCCGCGCCGCATGAACCTCGCCGAGCTACTCGACGGCGTCTCGGTCAAGCACCGCTCGGCGGTCGCCACCCGGATCGGCCTGCCCAAGCAGGCGACCGCCGCCGAGATCTGCGCGCACCTGCTCGATCCTGTGCGTCTGCAGGAGATCGTGGATGGGTTCTCGCCAGAGGCGCGGCGCCGCGCGGCGCGCCAGGCACTGGGCGAGGACGCACCGGGCTACGGCTACTACCGCTCGGGGGCCCCCGACGCGGGCGGACAGGAGCTCGAGCGCTGCGGGCTGGCGTTCGCGTTCCGCGACTCCTGGCGAACGGATTACACCGTCCCCGACGATATCGTCGGCCCGCTCGCCCGGGCACTGGCGACAGTGCACCTGGAGCGTGGCAAGGCCGCGAGGGCTGCCCGCTGGCTCGGAGCCCCGCTGCAGCTCGCCCACGACGCGGCGGCCGTGTGGGCGGCGCTGCACCGCGAGCCCGTCCGGGTCAAGACCGACGGCGAGATCTATCAGCGCTCGTGGCCGAAGCTGCTGGCCGCGCTGGCTTCGCTGGACCTCGACCAGCTCGACGAGGGCATCCGCGACCGCCGCCTGCTCCTCGCGCTGGCGTTCCTGCGCGAGGAAAGATGCCTGCGCCTCCGGCTCGACGCCTCGAACGGCTGGGAGACCAAGCGCGAGCTGACCGCCGCGGGCGGGCTGTACGGGCTGCTCTCGCACGAGCCGGCTGAGCTCCGCGGGCGGCTGCTCGCCGGCGCCGGCTGCGAGCGATTGGAGCTCGCCGGCCTGACGCTGCTGCTCGGCCTCGGCCATGGAGTCGCGATCTCGCTCGCCTCGTTCGGGCGCGCGGCGCGCGAGTTCGCCGACGAGGCGACGCTCCACCGCACGCCGCGGCACGGCTCGGACGCGCAGGTGGGCGCCTCGGCGCTTCTGATCGCATGGCTGCTAGGACTCGCCGAGGTCGGCCTCGACGCCGCCGGCCGGCCGCGCGCGGCCCGGCTGGCCTGTGTGGAGACCGAGACGAGGCCCGGTCCGCTCGCCGTCTGCCAGGGCAACTTTGAGGTCGTGCTGCTGGCGCTCCCCGGGCCGGCTGATCGTCTCCGGCTGGAGCTGGCCTGCGAGCCCCTGGCCGGCCAGCCGCACGTGTACACGATCACCAAACGGTCCGCGATCGCCGGCCAGCGCGCCGGCGTCCACCCCGGCGGCACGCTCGGCCTGCTCCGCGAGCTGGCCGGGGAGCTGCCGCAGAACGTCGAGCGGACGGTCGGCGACTGGGCGGCGGGATACGGTGCGCCGCTGCGCGTGCGCACGGCGATGATGCTCGACGCCGGCGACCCGGCCACGGCCGACCGGCTCGCCGGCGGGCCGCTCGACGGGCTCGTCCTCGAACGCGTCGGCAGCTCACTGCTCGCCTTCCCCGCCGAGCGCCTCGACGAGGTCCGGCGCGCGCTGGCGGCAGCCGGGCGCGAGCTCGAGCCGGGCCTGGATCAGATCTCGGGCACCTGGAGCCAGCCCCGGTCGGGAGGCTCCGAGGCGCAGGCCGAATGGGAGCCTCGGGACGGCGTCCGGCCGGACCCGGCCGGGCGCCTGGTTTCGACGCTGCCGGCCGGCTCGCCTCCTTCGGCGCGCGCGCAGGTCGCGCCGGTGCGCTCCCCGGCGGCGGCGTTACCGCCACTAAGGCTCGTGAGCGGATCCGACGACGAGGTTGAGCCGGTCGGCCCGCTCGATGCCGTCGACCGCGACGACGACGGTGGTGAGGACGATGGCGACGATAAGCCGCTCGACGTGATCCTCGACGCGATCGACGACGAGACCGAGGTGAGGATCACCTATGCCGGAGCCGACGGGATCACCGATCGCACGATCACGCCGATCGACGTCCAGGGGGCGCAGGTTCACGCCTGGTGCCACCGGAGCGACGGCGAGCATCGCTTCTGGATTCCCTCGATCTTGGCGGCGATCCCCGCACAAGATCGATGAGCCCGAGTTCCGAGCCGCCGCGGACGCTCGTGGCCACTCGCAGCAACGGATACCTTGACCAATGAGCGGAGCCGGTGCTCGTGGGTGACGGGCACGAGGCTCGCCTCCAGCCGTCAATTGCGAGCGCCGACTGTCCGTAGGACTGGATGCGCATGCTGCTCCTGTGTCGTCGTCGGCTCCTCGTGCTGGTAGCGCCCGCCCCGCATCAGTGACGCGACGGCGGCGATGACGCGGGTGCGGCGCGGCATGCTCAGCTCCCCGAGCTTGAGATACGCCCAGACGGTGCCGAACAGGCCCACCGGCACCGAGATCAGGAACACCATGTAGCGCTCCGCTCGAGCTTTGCGGACAGCAGTTGTCCGCAATTATCGTCAAGCTTGCGCCACGATGGTCCAGACCTCCGCCCGCCTGCTCGCGCTGCTCTCGCTGCTCCAGGTTCGCCGGGAGTGGACGGGTCAGGAGCTCGCCGACCGGCTCGAGGTGGGACCACGCACGATCCGGCGCGACGTCGAGAAGCTGCGCTCGCTCGGATATCCCGTCGAGGCCGCGCCCGGGGTGGCCGGCGGCTATCGCCTGGGCGCCGGGGGTGAGCTCCCGCCGCTGCTGCTCGACGACGCCGAGGCGGTCGCCGTCGCGGTCGGGCTGCGGACGGCGGCGTCGGGGATCGCCGGCATCGAGGAGACCTCGGTGCGGGCTCTGGCCAAGCTCGAACAGGTGCTCCCGAGCCGGCTTCGGCGCCGGGTCGGCGCGCTCGGCGACGCGACCTCGGCGTTCGCCATCGACGGGCCGCGGATCGACCCCGACCTGCTGGCCACGCTGGCCGGTGCATGCCGCGACGGCGTCCGCGCCCGCTTCGGCTACGTGGCCCGGGACGAGCGCTCCTCGCAGCGCCACGCCGAGCCGTGCGCGCTCGTCCACAGCGGCCGCCGCTGGTACCTCGTCGCCTTCGACCTCGATCGCGAAGACTGGCGGACCTTTCGCATCGACCGGATCCGCGGCCGGGTGCGGATCGGCGAGCGGGGCGGCCGGCGCACCGTTCCCGGCGGCGATGCGGCGGCCTACGTCCAGCGGCAGCTGCGCGCCGGCGCGGAATCGGAGGCGCCCCCGGGCCGGATCCGGCTCGGGCTGAGCGCGGCGAGCGCCGCCGCCCGGATCCCCGACCGCTACGCGACCGTCGAGCCCGATGGGGAAGGCGCCTGCGTGGTCAGCACCCGCGGCGCGTGGTCGCACAGCTTCCTGATGTGGATGGCGCTGCTCGACGCGCCGATGGAGGTGCTCGGGCCGCCGGAGCTGGCCGAGCTCGCCCGCGCGATCGTGGCGCGACTCAGCGCCGCCGCGTGACGCGGACGCGCCGGCGCCGGGTCGTGCTGGTGGTGCGACTGGTCCGGCTGGCGCGAGTTACGCCCGGGCGGGTCGGCGGCGTCGCCGGCGCGGGCGTGCCCGCGCCGAGCAGGTTGCGAATCGCCGCCACCGCAGGCGAGGGGACGAAGTTGGCGTCGTAGAGCAGCGCGTCGCCGGTGACGCCGAGCCACGAGTAGCGATCGGCGACGCCCCACACGGTCAGGCCGGTGCAGTTGCCGGCCAGGCGGCAGGCCTCGGCGTAGCGGCGGAACACCGCCAGCTTGGCGGCGGGGTCGTCGACGCCGTGGTCGTCGCTGACGTCGAGTTCGGTTACCTCGATTTGGAGTCCCGCGGCGGCGTAGCGGCGCCACAGCCACAGCAGCTGGTTGAGGCTCGGCGCCGTGGCGGGGGTCACGTGAGCCTCGAACCCGACACCGTCGAGCGGCGCCCCCGAGCGCTCCAGCCTCGTCGCCAGCGCCAGGAGCGCCGCCTGCTTGAGCCCGGGTACGTCGGCGCCCGATTCGTTGATCAGCAGCCGGGCGGCTGGGTCGGCGGCATGCGCGTAGATCAGCGCCGCCTGGATGTAGTCAGGCCCGATCGCACTCGCCCAAGGGCTCCAGGCCAGTTCGCCGAAGCCGTTCAGCGGCTCGTTGACGACGTCCCACTCGGTGACCACGCCGGGAAACCTGGCCGCGAAGTGGCTGACCACCGTGGTGATGTACGAGTGCATTGCGTCGGCCAGCGAGTGCCGGTTCCAGGCCAGCAGCCGGTGCGTGAGCCAGAACGGGAGCTGCTGGTTCCACACCAGCGTGTGGCCCCGGATCGTCTTGCCGTGGGCGCGGGCGAAGGCGGCGACTTGGTCGGCCAGCGTGAAGTTGAAGTGGTACTGCTGGGGCTCGAGGTACACCATCTTGAACTCGTTCTCCGGGGTGAAGCGTGCGAAGCCCTGGAGGAACGTCTGCAGGTAGCGGGGGTCGTAGGGCTGTGGGCAGCGCAGCGACGGAGGGCCGGTGAACGTCGGCTCAGTGCAGGCGAACCACAGCGCGCTCCCCTCGGGAATCGCGGGCGCGGCCCTGGCGGTGCCGGTCAGGGCGAGCAGCAGCACGACCACGGCCGCGAGCAGCCCGCGCCTGGGCGCCGTTGTATCCACGCCGAACTGGGTAGCCATCCGCTCCTCGATCTCCTCCCGGGACCGCGCCGTGCGCACGATGCCTCGGAACCTTACGGTTCATGGGTCCCGGCGTGGGCCGGTTGCCCCGCGGGCAGGCCACGGTAACGCTGGCCACCGGCGGGGGGCGATGAGCCGCGCGCGGCGGCGGCGTGACGGCCGCGCTAGATCCGGGCCACCGCACAGAACGCGCGAGACGCGCGAGACGCGCCTACGCGTAGTAGAAGAGCACGCCGAGCAGGGCGTAGACGCCGAGCAGCTGCACGCCCTCGAACCATGTCGACTCGCCGTCGGAGATCAGCGTCGTCGAGATCAGCCCGGCGAGCAGCAGGGCGGCGAGCTCGTAGCCGTTGAAGACCAGCGACATCGGCGCGGGGCCGAACGCGAACGACACCAGCACCAGCACCGGCGCCACGAACAGGCCGATCTGCGCGCTCGAGCCGATCGCGATGTTGATCGCCAGGTCCATCTTGTCTTTGACCGCGACGACGATCGCGACGTAGTGCTCGGACGCGTTGCCGACGATCGCCACGACGAACGCGCCGACGAAGAACTGCGACAGGCCGACGGCGTGGGCGGCGTGCTCGATCGAGCCGACCAAGAGCTCGCTCATCACGCCGACGAGCACGCCGGCCAGCGCGAGGACGCACACCGCGCGCCGCAGCGACCACTCCGCCGAGAGCTCCTGAGCCCCGGTGGGGCGGAACAGGTCGCGGTGGGTGCGCAGCGAGAACAGCAGCCCGGCCAGGTAGACGAGGATCATCAACACGCTGACCGCCAGCGACAGGTGCTGGATCTGGAGCCCGTAGACGTGGCGCGCCTCGCCGACCGACGGCAGCGGCAGGCCGCGGGCGATGACCAGCACGGCCGGCAGCAGCAGCGCCGTGACGGTGACCAGCAGCAGTCCTGAGTTCGTCTGCGCGGCGGTGCGGTCGAAACGCTGGCGGGTGCGGTTGCGCCCGCCGGCCAGCATCGCCGCGCCGAGCACGAGCAGCGAGTTGCCGATCACCGAGCCGATCAGCGACGCCTTGACGACCTCCTGCAGGCCCTTGAGCAGCGCAAGGAACGCGATGATCAGCTCCGGGGCGTTGCCGAAGGTGACGTTGAGCAGGCCCGCGACCCCCGGGCCGGCGCGGGCGGACAGCTCCTCGGTGGCGCGGCTCATCATCGCGGCCGCCGGGATCACGGCCAGCGCCGAGGCGAAGAAGATGAGCGTCGGCGAGGCGTCGGCCAGTCGCAACCCGAGCGCCAGCGGAGCGAATGCGCCCAGGAGGTAGACGGGGGACACGCCGCCGCAGCCTACCCGGCCGCGCCGCGCCTGGACCGGCGCGACGCGGCGGGAGGGCGGCTACCGCGACGAGCCGGTCAGCAGGACCAGGCCGAGGCGCCCTGGCGGGCGTAGATCTCGGCCGCGATCCGATCCTGCTCGGCCACGGGAGCATCCTGCGGGAGCCCCTGGCCACCGTAGGCCTGCCAGGTTGAGGGCAGGATCTGGTAGGCGCCGCCGGCGCCGCTCGACGAGTTCACCGCCGAGTAGGAGCCGCCGGACTCGCACTGCACGATCGAGGAGGGGATCGAGTAGTCGCCGGAGCCCGAGGAGCGGCTCCCGGCCGGCGCGGCGGGGGCCGGGGGGGGAGTGATGTGAAACAGCGCATCCCATGTCTGCGGGCCGACGATCCCGTCCACGAGCAGGCCGTCGCGGCGCTGGAAAGTGATCACGGCGCGGCGCGTGGCGGCGCTGAAGCGGCCGCTGTGGCGGAGGTGCAGCGCGCGCTGCACGCGCGCCACCGCAGCGCCGGAGCTGCCCTGCTGGAGCAGCGAGGTGATCGTCGGAACAGCGGCCGCCGCGGGAGCCGCCGTGGCCATCAGGCCGGCGCCCGCGGCGGCGGCGGCAAGGCCCGCGCCGATCGCGGGACGACATCGGAGGTTCGGGGTGCGCGCGCGCACGCGCTTGGGTCTCGTGGGCATGGAGCCCTCCTTCGTCTCGTGCCTACGGGGTTAGCTGACGGGCTCGCGCGAGATTGCGCTACGCCGAGATGACGGCGATTAGCCCCATGGCGGCAGCGTGGCCGCCGGGTGGATCCCCCGTTCTCCGCCGCGCGATGTGGAATCAGCGGTCAGAGATTCGGCGAGTGTTCTAGGCGGATAAGCACCGTAGCAGAGGCCCCGGAGGACACTGTGAGGGCGCGAGCGTGGCGCTTTCCGCAGCCGCACCGCTCACAGCCGCGCCGCGTCGAGCAGCAGCCGCCAGGCGCGCCCGGCGCGCACGAACCTCGCCGACTCGGCCCGGTCGCCGGGCTCGCGTAGCCCGACCCGCGCCAGCGACCCGCTCGCGCTCACCGGCCCCAACCGGGCGCCGACCAGCCGGCCGAGCGACGCCGGCAGCCGCTGAGGCGCGGCGGCGAACGCCGTCGTGCAGGCGCCGTCGACGGCGGCGAGGTTCGCTTCTCGCAGCGCGCGCAGGTAGGCCAGGAGCTCGGCGCGAGGGCGTCGCGGCGGGAAGAACAGCACCGCCGAGCACAGCGCCCGGGCGTCGCCGGCGCGGACGGCGACGCCGATCGCCGCGAGGGCCCGGCGGATCTGCGGGCGCGGGGACGGCGCGCTTCCGCAGCCGGTGAGCGCCACCGCGCAGGCCGCGCCTACGGCGAGCCAAACGGGCCTCACCGCCGGCTCACCGGCCGCTGAACAGCGTCGAGAGGTTGGCCACGTCGCCGGTGGAGAACATCCGTCCGCGGGCGCCCGGCAGATGCTTGAGGTTGCGGTCCAGGAACGCAGTGGTCACGCGCGCGACGATCCGCAGCTGCGGCTGCCGGTGCGTGTAGGGGCCGAGATCGCCGGCTCCGAACAGCTCGAGCAGGTACTTTGGACGTGGCGCCGGGTCGTAGAAGGCGCGCGTGGCCGCCGGGCGGTTGACGGCGTCGGCGAGGCCCTGGGCGGCGAGCAGCGTGGGTCCGCCGAGGGCGATCCGGAAGCGGCTGAGCGTCGGGATCTCGGCGCCCGAGAGGATCATCGCCGCGCGCACCCGCGGATCGTGGAATCGCGGGTCGTAGCCGACCGCGAGCGCGGTGTCCCCGCCCGTGCCCTGTCCGGCCACGGCGATCTCACGCGCGACGAGGCCGTACAGCGGGCTCGGCGCGGCGAGGTCGGCGGCCAGCACGCCAGAGATCACGAAGCTGACGTCGGCGGGCTGGTTGGGGAGGTCGCGCGCGGTCGGGCCGCCCGGGGCGCCGGCGCGGGTCAGCGGGAGCAGCGGCGCGGCGACCACGTAGCCGGCGGCGGCCCAGGCCGCGAGCAGCCGCGCGTAGGTGGCCGGCTCGGCGCCGAGCCCGTGCGCGAACACGACGAGCGGGAACGGGCCCGCCGCGTGGTCCGGGGCGGCGTTCGGATGAATCGTCCCGTCGGGCGTCCCCGGCGCCGGATACAGGACCGTGGTGGGAAGCGAGCGCGGCGCGGCGCGGCGGCCCGGCAGGCGGATCGAGCGGGTGCCGTCGATCAGGGGAAGGGTGAGCTCGCCGACCGAGTAGCTCCGCGGCGACGGCTGCGCCGCGCCCGGCGTCGTGCTCGTGGCGAGGCTCGACGTGCTCGGCGGCCTGCTCGCCCGGGTCGGGGTCGTAGCGGGGCCCGTCACCGGACTCGCCGCCGGGGTCGCGTGCCGCCTCGTGCCCGCGCCGGAGGCGAGCAGGGCGACCACCGTCGCGAGCGCCAGCAGCAGGCCCAGCGCCGTCGCGCGGCGCCGCTGGATCACTCGCGGCCGGCGCTGGTCAGGCACCGGCGGCCGGTGTGGAGGCACTCACCGGCGACAATCTAGTGGTCTGTCCTAGACATACCCCTTCGCGCAGCGGAAACGGCTTGCCGTTGCGGCCACGGCGCGGGCCGCCGGGCCGGAGCCGCTACCGTGGCCGCCGATCATGATGCGGAAGCTCGCTCCGATCTCGCTCGGCGTCCTGCTCGTGGTGGCGATCGCCGTCGTGTTGCTCAAGCGGTCCGGCAAGCCGCCGCCGCTGCACGTGAGCCGGTTCCTGACCGTCCGCACCGCCGCCCGCGGCCAGGCGATCCCGGCAGGGTTCCTCGGACTGTCGATGGAGTACCCGACGCTCGAGGGGTACGCCGGGACCGATCCCCGCGCGCTCGACCCGGTGTTCGTGCAGCTGGTGCGCAACCTCTCGCCGGGCCAGCGGCCGGTGTTGCGGATCGGCGGCGTCAGCACAGACCACGCGTGGTCGCCGATCCCTGGGGTGCCGGCGCCCCCCTGGGCGCGCTACACGCTCGACCCGACGCTGCTTGGCGTCACCCGAGCGGTGGCCGCGGCGCTCGGGGCGAAGCTGATCCTCGGCGTCAACCTGGAGGCAGACAGCGCGCGGATCGCCGCCGGCGAGGCCACGGCGCTGCTCGGCTCGCTCGGCCGCAGCTCTATCTACGCCCTCGAACTGGGCAACGAGCCCGAGCTGTGGGCCGGCTTCCCCTGGTACCGGACACCGGCCGGGATCCGCGTCCGCGGGCGCGCCCACGGCTGGAGCCCGGCGCTCTACGCCCAGCAGTTCGCCGCGGTCGCCGGCGCGCTGCCCGGCGTACCGCTGGCGGGACCGGCGGCCGGGTCGGTCAAGTGGTCGACGCAGATCGGGCCGTTCCTGGCCGCCAACCCGCGCGTCGCGGTGGCGACGCTCCACGCCTATCCGCTCAAGCGCTGCCGGGCGACCACCCACGTGAGCAGCGCCCAGCTGCTCGACGAGAGCTCGTCGACCGGGCTGGCGGCGCTGCTAGCGCCGTACGCCCGCACGGCACGCGCGGCCGGGGTGCCGTTGCGGATCGGCGAGCTGAACTCGATCTCCTGCGGCGGGGAGCCGGGGGTCAGCGACAGCTTCGCCTCGGCGCTGTGGTCGCTCGACACGCTGTTCTCCCTCTCGCGGGCCGGCATCGCCGGGGTCAACGTCCACAGCACCCCGCAGATCCCCAACCAGCTGTTCGCGTTCACGCAGGCCGGGGGGCGCTGGAGCGCCCGCGTGTACCCGATCTACTACGGCCTGCTGGCCTTCGCCCGCGCGGCGCCGCCCGGAGCGCGGCTGATCCCGGTCGCGGGAGGCACGCGCCGTCCGCTGCGGGCCTGGGCGACGCGCGGGCCCGACGGCCGGATCCGCGTCGTCCTGATCAATCCCCGGGCCGCCGGTGCGGTGGCGGTCGGGATCCGCGGCCCGCGCGCGCGGAGCGCCCGGCTCGAGCGCCTGACCGCGCCGGGACTGGCGGCCGGCGACGGGATCACGCTCGGCGGTCAGGGGTTCGGGACCGCGACCGCCACCGGGCTCCCGGCCGGGGCCCGCCGCGACCCGGTGATCGAGCCGGAGGCAGGCGCGTTTCGCCTCCGCGTGCCCGCCGGAAGCGCAGCGTTGCTGACGTTCTGAGGCCTCGGCTCGAAGCCGATGGCAATGCCCGCCTGCGCGCGCGGCCGAGCTCGACCTGATGCCTCTGTCCGGCGAACGAGCCGATTCGGCTCGCCGCCTGAGCTTCAGCCGGCCGGCCGGGTCAACGGCGCAGCGGCGCGTGGCGGCCGAAGCCCGCCTCACAGTTGACGATCGCCTGATGCGCGTTCAGCGCGCCGAAGATGAAGTGGTGATGGGTGAAGTCGTGGAAGGCGCGGTACACGCTGTAGAGGCAGAACGCCCGATCGACGCGCCGCCGCGCCTGCGGCGTCCTGGCGAAGTGATTGGCGATGTGGTGGGCCAGCACGTTGCCGAGGTAGTGGCCGCCGGCGCCGCACCCCCCCGCCATCAGCGGGGCGCCGAGCAGCACGCCGAGGAGCAGGATGCGAGCGGCGAGCCGGCGGGGGCAGCGGAGCATGCTCAGCGGGCTACGCATTGCAGCGGCCGGTGGGCGGTCGCCCGGGCAGGATCACGCCGCGGAGCGTACCGCAGCGGCGCGCGATTCAGTGACCGGCGAGGGCGGTCAGCGTGATCCGCACTGGCACGCTGTAGCGGGCGGCGAACTGCGCCGGGGTCATCCCCATCCGCTCCATCCGCGGCGCGTATCGCTCGACGTAGTCGCGGACCGCGTCGGCGCCCGGGGCGTCGGCGAGCACGGCGGCGGTGCCGGACAGAACGACGATGTCGCCGCCCGCGCCGTCGCCGGCGAAGTTGAGCGTCACGCGCGGGTTGGCCTCGATGTTGCGCACGCGGGCGCCCGGAAGGCTGAACAGCGACACCGTCTCGGCGCCGTCCCACAGGAACCACACGGGGCGCGGCAGCGGCGCACCGGCGCGCGTCACCGAGGTCAGCCACACGACCGGATCCTCGCGCAGGTGGCGGGCGACGCGAGCGCCGAACTCCGTGCTCTGGTCGATCATCGCCGGCCCACCCTATCACCGCCGCGCCGGGCTTCGGGAGCCGTTTTGGGCGCCGGTATCCTGCGGGTCGATGGCTGCCACCATCACCCTGCACCTCGGCGACATCACCACCGACGCGGACGCCGACGCGATCGTCAACGCGGCCAACTCGAGCCTGCTCGGGGGCGGCGGCGTCGACGGCGCGATCCACCGGTCGGCCGGTCCGGCGTTGCTCCGGGAGTGCCGGAAGCTGGGCGGCTGCGAGACCGGACAGGCGAAGATCACCGGCGCGGGACGGCTGCCGGCGCGGTACGTGATCCACGCCGTCGGCCCGGTGTGGCACGGTGGCGATCGCGGCGAGCCCGTGCTGCTCGCGTCCTGCTACGCCAGCTCGGTCGCGCTGGCCGCCGCCCACGGCTGTGCGCGTGTCGCGTTCCCCGCGATCTCGGCCGGCGTCTACGGCTATCCGCCGGCCCAGGCGGCGGACGTCGCGGTGCGGGCCATCCGGAGAGCGCTGGACGGCCAGGACACGATCGTCGAGGCGCGCTTGTGGCTGTTCAACGACGCCGTGCTGAACGCCTTCGCCGCCGCACTCGAGCGGCTCTGCGCGGAGCGGGAGTGGGCGCCGGGCGCTACTTCGCCGGCGCCGGAGGGTTATCCCGAGTTGTGACTGCGCTCCTCGGAGCCCGCAGAGCCGGGCTGATCGCGACCGCGCTGGCGGCGATCCTAGGGCTTGCGGCGGCTGCGCCCGCGGCGTCGAGCCCGGCCGCCGGGTCCGCCACGAAGCTGGTCCGCTACCGCGGGGTGCGGCTGCGCGTCCCCGCCGCGTGGCCGGTGTTCGAGCTCGCCCGGGCGCCCCGGACGTGCGTGCGCTTCGATCGCCACGCCGTCTACCTGGGAACTCCCGGGACGCGCCAGGACTGTCCGGCGAGCGGGCTCGGACGCACGGAGGCGATCCTGGTCGGTCCGCGGCGGGCGAGGCCGGCCACCGCCGCGGCGGCGCAGCCGCTCGGCGGCTCGGAGCTCGAGCGGCGGCTGGGGCCCAGGAGGGTGACCGTCACCGCGACGTGGGCCCGTGACCCGGGCGTGATCGCCCGGGCGCTCGGCGACCCCGCGATCGGCCATGACCGCGCGGCCGGGCTGGGCGCGGCCGGGCTGGGCGCGGCCGGGCTGGGCGCGGCCGGGCTGGGCACCGCCGGCCCGGGGGGGCGTGGCGCCCGGATCGCCGCCGACGCCGCCCGGCGGGTCGCCCGGCCCGCCGCCGGCCCCTTCACCGGGCTCGGCTTCGACACCTGCGAGGATCCCAGCCCCACGCAGCTGAACGCCTGGCTGGCCTCGGGCTACCGAGCGCTCGGCACCTACATCGGCGGCGCCAACATGGGCTGTTCGCAGCCGAACCTGAGCGCCGCCTACGTGACCGCCGAGGTCGCCGCCGGATGGCACCTGATTCCCACCTATGTCGGTCTGCAGGCGCCGACCAACTCATGCGGCTGCGCCTCGATCACGCCGAGGCGGGCGGCCGCGCAGGGCACCGCGGCGGCTCAGGACGCCGTCGCCGAGGCGCAGGCGGTCGGGATCGGCGCGGGCAGCCCGATCTACTTCGACATGGAGGCGTACCCGACCGGCGCGACGAACACCGAGACCGTGCTCGGCTTCCTGTCGGCGTGGAGCTCCGAGCTCCACGCGCTCGGCTACCTGTCGGGCGTGTACAGCAGCTCTGACTCGGGAATCCGCGACCTGGCGTCGGCCTACGGTGCGTCAGGCGCGACCACGCCGGACGAGATCTGGACCGCGCGTTGGAACGACGCTCGATCGACGGCCGACCCGAACCTGCCGGGCGCCGACTGGGCGGCCCATCAGCGCGTCCACCAGTACGCCGGCGGCCACGACGAGACCTACGCGAAGGTCACCCTGAACATCGACGGCGACTACGTCGACGCGGCGACGGTGGGCGCCGCCGCCGTCACCCCGGCGGTCGCCGCCCCCGCACCGGTCCTGGGCGTGGCGCCGCAGTCCGACGGCGCAATCAGCCTCGATGCCAGCTGGAGCGGGATGAGCGGGATCGCCTCGTGGCGGCTGCTCGGCGGCGTCAGCCCGGCCGCTCTGGCGCCGCTCTCGGGGCTGGTCGCGTCCGCCGCGATCACCACGCACAGCGCCTTCCCCTACTACGCGGAGGAGGCCTACGGGCCCGCGGGGCAGCGGCTCGGCGTCTCGAGCCCGACGCCGGCCCCGGCGCACGTGACGATCTACGGCGCGAGCGCGTTCGTGCCCGCTTCGCACGGGCTCGCCGGAGTCCCCGTCGGCTGCTTCACCGGCGCCGCCTGCCACTTGACCACGATCGTGAGCTACGGGCGCACCGTGATCGCGCGGACCAAGCCCGAGGGGATCGGCGCCGGCAGCAGCGGCCTGGCGTACTTCGCGCTGACCGCCGCGGGACGCCGGCTGCTCGGCGCCGCCGCCGCCCACCGACTGCCCGCCACCGTGACCGTGCTCGACGGCTCGGGCGCGCGCGCCAGCCGGACGCTCAACCTGATCCCGTACGCGATCGCCGGACCGGGACCGAGCCGCGCCGCCGTCCAGTCGCCGAGCGTCCGCGTAGTCGGCTACACGGACTTCGTCAGTCGCGCCGGCTTCGGCGGGATCCTCGCCGACTGCGCCACGCCGGCGCCGTGCCGCACGTCGGTCACGCTCAGCGCCGGCGGCGCCACGATCGCCCAGACCGGCGCCGAGTTCATGGGCGCCAACGAGCTCGGTTACGTGTCCTTCCGGCTGACGCCGCAGGGCCGGACGCTGCTGGCCGCCGCGCCGGGCAACCAGCTGGGTGTCGAGCTGCGGCTCGGCAACGGCGCCGACACGACCAGGGGCGGGATCGCGCTCGTGCGCTTCCGCTGAGGCGACCCAGGCTCCGCGCAGCGACGCGCTCCGTGGAGCGCGGAGCAGTGGTCTACGGCGCCAGGCGCTCGATCCGCCAGCCGCCGCCGGGCGCCCGGGTATACAGCAGGCGGTCGTGGAGCCGGTCGTCGCGGTTCTGCCAGAACTCGAAGCGCTCGGGCTGGAGGCGGTAGCCGCCCCAATGGCCGGGGATCGGCGGCTCCGCCTCCCCGAGCCGCGCGCTGAGCTCGGCCACCCGCCGCTCGAGCTCGCCGCGGTCGGCGACCGGACGGCTCTGGGGTGAGGCCAGCGCGCTGAGCCGGCTCGCGCGCGGGCGGCGGCGGACGTAGGCGGCCGATTCCTCGGCGCCGGTGCGCGCGACCGGGCCCTCGATCCGCACCGAGCGGCCCAGCGGGTCCCAGTAGAACGTCAGCGCCCCCCGCGGATTGGCGTCGAGCTCGGCCGCCTTGCGGCTCTCGTAGTTGGTGAAGAACACGAAGCCCCGCTCGTCGCAGCCCTTCATCAGCACCATCCGCAGCGAGGGGACCGCGGAGGGGGACGCGGTGGCCAGGGCCACCGCCTCGGGCATCCGCACGCCGGCCTCGCCGGCGGCCCGGAACCAGGCGGCGAACTGCGCCAGGGGGTCGCGGTCGGCGTCTGCCTCGAGCAGCGGCTGTGCGTGGTCGCTCACGAGCCCGGAGAATTATGCAGGCGTGGCCGGGCGGCTCCCTGGGTAGGGGTAACCATGGCGCCCCCGAGCCCGTCCTCGGCGCTGCTGACCGCGCGCCGGATCCTGCGCGACGAGGCCGTGGCGCGAACCGAGCGCCGCCTCGGCGTGGCGCCTGACGTGATGCCGGCGGTGGCCGGGCTGGCCACCGAGCAGCTGCTGGCGGCGCTCGGGTCGGCCGACACCAGACACGCGGGCTGGGCGACGCTCGCCACCGGAACGATGCTGGTGCGCAACTCCGAGCGGATCCCGGCGCTGAGGCCGGTCGGGGTGTCCGGGGCGCCCGAGCCGACGGACGTCACCGGCACCGGCGGCTCGCCCTCGCTGACCGGAGCGATGGCGTGGTGCTCGCTGCTCGCCGCGGTGGTCGGCGATCGCATCCTCGACCTCGAGCGCCCAGCCGGCCCGGCGGCGTGGGAGCCCGGCGAGGTGGCGCGGGCGGCGCGGGCGATCGGGCGCGAGCTGGCCGGTCGCACCGACGCCTCACCCTTCGTCGCCGACGCCCTCGACGAGCTCGACGAGTCGCTACCGCAGCTCGACCCGCGCCCCGCTGGCTGGGCCCTGCTGCTCGTCGGCGTATGGATCGCCGCCAACGGCGAGCGGCTGGTCGCGCCGCTCACGCGGCGGCGGATGCTCGCCCGCCGCGTCGTCAGCGACCCCGAGCGGGCGCGCGCCGGCTGTGACCTCGCGGCGTCGCTGATGGCGCGGATCGGCGAGGTCCTGATCGCACGCGCCGCGTGAGCGCCGGGCTCGGGCTGCCGCCGGCTCGTGAACCCCGATCCTCACCCGGCGCGTACGCTGACCATGGGCGCCGCCGCCAGGCCGGGCGCCGTGACCAGGGGCCCCAGCGCCGCCTCCCCGCTCAGCAGCGCGAGCATCTCCTCGTCCCGCAAGGGCTTGGCGAACAGGTAGCCCTGGCCGTACTCGCAGCCGAGCGCCTTGAGCCGCTGGATCTGCTCGGGCTGCTCGATTCCCTCGGCGATCACCCTCAGGCCCAGGCTGTGCGCGAGCGCGACGGTCGAGCGCACGATCACGTCGCTGCCGACGCCGTTCATGGCCGCGACGAAGCTGCGGTCGATCTTCAGCGCGTCGACCGGGGTCTGATGCAGCGCGGCGAGCGACGAGTACCCCGTGCCGAAGTCGTCGAGGTGCAGGCCGACCCCGGCCAGACACAGCTCCGTGATCACGCCGGGAACCCCGCCCGCCGCCTGCATCAGCGTGCTCTCGGTCAGCTCCAGGATCAGCGCCGTGGTGGGCAGGCCTGACGCGGCGAGGGCCGCATGGACGTCTTCGGACAGCCGGGGATCGCTGAGCTGGCGCCCCGACAGGTTGACACTCACCCGGACGTCGGGGCCGAGCCGGCCCTGCCTGCGCCAGCCGGCCAGCGCGGCGAGTGCCTCGCGCAGCACGTGGGCGCCGAGCGCGCCGATCATCCAGGTCTCCTCGGCGATCGGGATGAAGTCGCCGGGCGACACCGAAGCCCAGCCGTCGGGCCAGCGCACCAGCGCCTCGAGGCCGCCGATCCGTCCGCTGGCCAGGTCGACGATCGGGTGGTAGCGGACGCCGAGCAGAGTGCTCGATCGCCTGGCGCAGCTCGCTCTCTCGCGCCACCCGGTCGAGGACGCGCCGGTGCATGCTCTCGTCGAACACGGCCGAGCCGGCGCGACCGCGGCGCTTGGCGTCGTACATGGCGATGTCGGCGTTGCGCACCAGCTCCGACGGACTGGTCGACGGCGCGGTCAGCGAGATGCCGACCGAGGCCGCCACCAGCAGTTCGTGGCCGTCGATCATGAACGCGTTGGCCAGCGAGCTCTGGAGGCGGCCGGCGACGAGCATCGCGTCCTCGCTCCGGGTCACATCAGCAGGGCGCGGTTGGGGAGCCCGGTCAGCGCGTCGTGGAGGGTGTCGTGCTGGAGCCGGCGCTCGGCGTCGTGCCGGTCGGTGATGTCGGATAGCGAGCCGGCCATGCGGCTCGCCTCGCCGTCGACGTCGCGGATCGCCAGGCCGCGGCTCAGCACCCACCGCCAGCCGCCGCTGGCGTGACGCATCCGGTGCTCGGACTCGAGGCGCGGGGTGCGCCCGCTGAGGTGGGCCTCGATCGCCGCGCGCAACCGGTGCAGATCCTCCGGGTGCACGAGGTGAACCACGACGCGGGGTCGTCCTCGTCGGCCCTCTCGGGCTGACCGAGGATCTCTCGCCAGCGCGGCGAGAAGTAGATCCGGCCCGCGCGCAGGTCCCAGTCCCAGATCCCGTCGCTGGCGGCGCCGACGGCCAGCGCGTAGCGCTCCTCGCTGAGCGCGAGGTCCCGCGTCGCCTGGTGACAGGTGACCGCATAGCGGATCGAGCGCTCGAGCGAGGCGGCGCTCTGCTCCTGCTTGACCAGGTAGTCGGTGACTCCGAGCGCGGTCGCCTCGAGATCGATCTCGTAGTCGCTCTGGCCGGTCAGCACGAGGACCGGCGCCCGTGGCCGCTCGGCGAAGCCGGCCCGCATGAGGTCGAGACGAGTGTCTCGGCGCGCGGGGGAGGCGCCGGGCGTGCGGACGCGCTACTGGGGGTCGTCGGCGTCGTGCAGGCGCTCGCGGTCGGGCTCGCCGAGGTCGACCCCGTGCAGGCGCTCGAGCGTCTGGGTCAGACGCTCGAGCGGCTCCTGGATGTCGTCGCGATCGGCCTTCTGCTCCAGCGCGATCCGAATCGCGGCGATCTCCCGGGCGAGGAACTCGGTCTCGGCCAGCGAGCGGGCGTTGGTATCGCGGTCGCGCTCGATCTCCGCGCGATCGCGGTCGGTCTGGCGGTTCTGGGCGAGCAGGATCAGCGGCGCCGCGTACGCGGCCTGGGTCGAGAAGGCGAGGTTGAGCAGGATGAACGGGTACTTGTCCCAGCGCAGCGACCAGGCGGCGGCGTTGACGGCGATCCAGACGATGACGATGATCGTCTGGAAGGCGAGGTATCGGCCGGTGCCGAGGAAGCGGGCCAGCCGCTCGGCCAGCCGTGCGAACGTGTCCGGGTCGTAGACCGGGCCGCCGGGGGTCCCGCGGGGGGTGCCGAGGTCGTCGCGCCGCGCCATCGGCCTACGTGTGCGTGAGCCGCCAGCCGACGGGAAGGATGCGGTCCAGCACGTCGTCGATCGTCACCGCCCCGACGAGCCGCGAGGCCTCGTCGATGACCGGCAGCGCGACGACGTCGTAGGCGGCCAGCCGGCCCGCCACCTCGCGATCGCGGAGCCCCGCTTCCACCGGCTCCCAGTCCTCGTCGATGCAGCGGCCGACCGGCTTGCTCGGTGCCTCGCGCAGCAGTCGCTGCACGCCGACGACGCCGATGTAGCGCCCCGTCGGGGTCTCGAGCGGCGGCTGGCAGACGAACACCTGGGCGGCCAGCGGCACCGGCAGGTCGGGATCGCGCACGCGGGCCAGCGCCTCGGCGACCGTCGCGTGGGGGGCGAGGATGATCGGCTCGGGAGTCATCAGGCCGCCGGCGGTGTCGGGCTCGTAGGAGAGCAGGCGGCGCACCGGCTCGGCCTCTTCGGGGTCCATCGCCCGCAGGAGCTCGGCCTGCAGGCTGGGGGTGAACTCGCCGAGCAGGTCGGCGGCGTCGTCGGCCTCCATCTCGTCGAGCACGCGCCCGAGCCGCTCGGGGTCGAGGCCCTCGACGAGCCGGACCTGTTCGTCCTCCGGCAGCTCCTCGAGCAGATCGGCCAACCGCTCGTCCTCGAGCGCCTCGGCCAGCCGCCGGCGGCGGCTCAGCGGCATCTGGCGCAGCGAGGCGGCCATGTCGATCGGATGCAGACCGCCGAGCGCGGCCGCCTGACGGCCGAGCGGGTGCTCCTCGGCGAACAGCTCGCCGGCCTCTGACCAGTCGATCACCTCGGGGGCCCGCCGCAGCCCGGGGACGCGTCGGGTGCCGAGCGCGACCGTGGCCACCTCCCACGAGAACGGGGCGTCGGGAGACGCGGTGATGCCGACGTCGACGATCCGCTGATCGCGCAGCCGGCGCCCGAACAGCTCCCCGACGGCCAGGCGCTCGCCCTGGCGCAGCTGAAACTGGCGGAGGTTGACCGAACCGCGGCGCAGCCGCAGTCCGGTGGTCGAGATCTCACCGATCCGGGGGGCGCCGACGAACACCCGCCGGCGCTGGATCGCTCCCGAGACGACGAACCCGTTGACCTTCGGCGGGCGTCCGCCGAGTCCGAGCACGATGTCGGCGATGTGGCCGACGTCGGCGCCGGCGGCGTCCACCAGCGGCAGCCGAGTCAGCCTCGAGACGTAGAAGATCTGCTCGACCATCGCGGAGCGCTCGCTATCCGAGGTGCCCGGCGAGCAGCGAGGAGACGTTGGTGACTTGACCGGCGGGCGGGAAGCTCGGCGCCGCCTGCGGGCCGTAGTCGGTGAAGTCGATCCTGAACGCGCTCTGCAGTGACGGACCCGTGCTGGGCGCCGTCTCGCGGATCACGAACCCCATTCGCCGCACCAAGTGCTGCGCGTCGATCCACACGTCGACGGGGAAGCTCGTGGTCTTGGACAGGCGCTCGAGCGCCGTGATCGCCTGCCGGGCCGCCGCGCGCTGCGCGGGCGGGGCCAGACTGGGGTAGCGCTGGAGGTCGATCCTCGCGCGGTAGTGGGTCGTCGTGCGGCCGTCGATCATCTCGGTGCCGACCCTCCTCACGCCGCCCGAGACGGCGCGCAGGTACTGGAGCATCTGTGCCGGGTTGCTCGAGGCGGGGTTGTTGAGCAGCGACGACAGGCCGGGGATCCCCGCCGAAGCGGCCACCTTGGCCAGGTCGAACTCGAGCCACGGCTTCTGGCCGGCCCCGGGCAGCCGTCCGGCCAGCACCGCGGGCAGCTTGATGTAAAAGGTCCCGCCGTCGACCAGCTCGCGGATCTCGAGGCTCGAGCCGCCGAGCGCCTGGGCGGCCCCGGGGATCGCGCTGAGATCCATCGACAGCGTCAGCGTGCCCGTCCGCGAGGCAGGGGTGAAGCTGCCGACGCCGGTGGCGTTGATCGCGCCCGGCAGCGCCGGCGAGGCGATCCGCATGGCCAGGCTCATCTTATAGCCGGCCGCTGCGCTCGAGATCGTCGCGGCGCGGGCGACGGGATCGACGGCGCTCCCGACGCTCGCCGTGCCGCAGCCGGCGCTGAGCAGCGCGCAGGCCAAGCCGACGGCGAGGAGCGCTCCGGTCCGGGCCCGGGCCCGTGGTGACTTCATGACGTTACGCATCCTCACTGGCATCAGCGGCTCCTCGCTCGAACTCGAACATCCTGTCGTGAGCGGATTGTCCCACCCCCCCGGCGATACCGCGAATCGGTGTAGGGTTGCGCGCGACCCGCAACCGCTTCAGGAGCGCAGAGAATGCCGCCAGCCAGGCGCGGAGCTTCGACACCGAAGCCCTCCGCGAGCAGCACCGCCGAGACCGCGATCCCCGGGAGGCGATCCACCGCGAAGCCGGCGGCGGCCAAGCGCTCCGCGTCGGACAAGCCGGCGTCGGCCAAGCGCTCGGCGGACAAGCCGGCGTCGGCCAAGCGCTCGCCGGCCAAGCCGGCGTCGGCCAAGCGTTCGGCGTCGGCCAAGCCGGCGTCGACCAAGCGTTCGGCGTCGGCCAAGCGTTCGGCGTCGGCCAAGCCGGCGGCGGCCAAGCGCTCCGCGTCGGCCAGGCCGGCGGCGGCCAAGCGCTCCGCGTCGGCCAAGCCGGCGGCGGCCAAGCGCTCCGCGTCGGCCAAGCCGGCGGCGGCCAAGCGCTCCGCGTCGGCCAAGTCCGCGTCGAAGTCGGCGGCGACGAAGTCGGCCGCCAGGCCCGTGACTCGCAAGGGCGGCTCGGCGAAGAGGTCGGGCAGCGCCAAGCGCGGCCCGAGCGGCCCGAGCAAGGTCGCGCGCGAGGCGACCGCGGCCGCCGAGGAACGCCTCGAGGCGGTCGCCCAGCGCCTGCGCAAGCTCAACGAGCGGATCATCGACGCCGGCCGCGACGCCGGCGAGAACACGCTGACCAGCTACGAGAAGGCGCTCAAGGCGCTCGCCAACGGGCTCGAGCGCGGCCCGGGCTCCCGCGACGTCGAGTGGATCTCGAACCTGGCTACCCAGCAGGCGAAGTTCATCCGCGACGTGACGAAGTCGTGGGCTTCGGCCGCCCGCGACCTGCTCAAGTAAAGACTGCGCCCAAAAGTTCAGGTTCTGCGCTCCTGGCTACTGCCAGGAGTGCAAGAACTGCGTCGGTATGTATGAGACTCTGGAGTCGTGACCCGTACTGAACGCAACGTCAACCTGCTCGGGGTGGTCGTGCCGCTGCTCGGGGTGCTCGCCGCCGTGGTGCTGCTCTGGGACCGTGCCGTGGACGCCACCGACCTGATCGTGCTGGCGGCTATGTACATGCTGACCGCGGTCGGCATCACCGTCGGATTCCACCGCCTGCTCACCCACCGCGCCTTCCAGACCCGCCCGTGGCTCGAGCGTACGTTCGCCGTGCTCGGGTCGCTGTCGGTGCAGGGCTCGGTGATGGACTGGGTCGCCGATCACCGCAAGCACCATGCCCACACTGACCAGGACGGGGACCCGCACAGCCCGCACGTCGGCCACGGCAGCGGTCTGCGCGGCCTGCTCTACGCGCACATGGGATGGCTGCTCGACACCCAGGGCCAGGCCGACTGGAAGCGCTACGCCGCCGATCTCTACGAGGACCCGGGGATGCGGCGGATCGGCCGGAGCTTCCCGCTTCTGGCGCTGGCCTCGCTGCTGATCCCCACGGCCGCCGACTCGGCGCTGCACGGCTTCACCGCGGCCGGCGCGATGCGCGGCCTGGTGTGGGGCGGCCTGGTGCGGATCTTCCTCGTCCACCACGTCACCTGGTCGGTCAACTCGGTGTGTCACTTCTTCGGCCGCCGTCGCTTCGAGCTCGACGACCATTCGACCAACGTGGGCTGGCTGTCGCTGCTCTCGCTCGGCGAGTCCTGGCACCACAACCACCACGCGTTCCCGCGCTCGGCCTTCCACGGCCTGCGCTGGTACGAGCTCGACCCCTCGGGGGTGATCATCCTGCTGATGGCCCGCATGGGGCTGGCCTGGAACGTCGTCAGGATCACCCCCGAGCGCCAGCGCGCCAAGGCGAAGGTGCTCGCCGACGCGAGCGCCTGAGAGACGCTCGACCTCACACCGAGAGGTGGGCCTACCCCGGGCCGGCGAGAATTCTCGCCAGCGAATTCGCCCCAGCGCGACCTCGCTCGATCTCGGTAGGCCGCGGCGCCGAGAGATTTGCCCCCGGCCCGCGAGAATTCGCCCCAGCGCGACCTCGCTCGATCTCGGTAGGACGCGGCGCCGAGAGATTTGCCCCCGGCCCGCGAGAATTCGCCCCAGGCGAATTCTCGCAAGGGAATTCGCCCCAGCGAATTCCCCTACCAGGCCTGGCCGCCGCCGCAGTGCGGACAGTCGACCGAGGTGGACACCGCGGCCTCGAACACGTAGCCGCAGTGGCAGTTGTAGAGGGCGTTGTCCTGCACCGGGCCGTGGAGCGCGCGGCGTCCGGGAGCGCCGTCGTCACGCGGCTGCGCCGGCACCGGCGCGGGGGGGGCGGGCATCGGTTCGGGTGCCTCGGCAGGGCGCTGCCCCGCGAGCGGGGCGCTGGCGTGGCGGCGGCGGCGAAGGCCCTTGTCGCTGCGTTCTTTCCTGACGAGCACGTTCATGGTGAGTAACGGCACAACCGCTGTTTGGTTTCGCGGTCGGCATAACTTTTCCTTGTCTCTAACACGACGCCAATCGGTCGGCGGCTCGGCGCCCGGCGGCGTGGCCGGGAGCGGGTCTGTGGGAGAATCCGGCCATGGACCCGAGTCGCAAGCGCGCGATCCGGATGACGGTCGCCCTGACCGCGGCGCTGCTGCTTGCCTCGGCGCTGATCTGGACCAGCTTCAGCGCGGGACGCGAGGAGCTGAGCGTCAGCCAGCTGCTGGGGCGGGCGCACCCGGGGCAGTCCTACATCCTCGCCGGGACGGTGCTGGCCGGCTACCGGCACGAGGGCGACGCGCTGCTGTTCCGCATTCGCGACCCGAAGCTCCACGAGTCGGTGGCGGTCCGCTACACGGGCATCGTCCCGGACCCGTTCGCGGCCGGCCGCGGGGTGCTCGTCGCCGTCCACGAGCCGCGGGCCGGGTCCACGACGTTCGTCGGCGAGGACGGCTCGATGAGCACCAAGTGCCCGTCCAAGTACCAGGCGGCGCCGGCGGCCCGGGGTGGCGCCTCGTCGTACGGCGCCGCGGCGCCGACGAAATGATGCGGGGGCGGCCACCATGGCGCTGATCGGGCGCGCGCTGCTGATCCTCGCGCTGCTGACCTCGCTGTACGGGGCCGGCGCCTCGATCTACGGTGCCCGCGCCCGCCGTCCCGCGTGGGTCGACTCCGGCCGGCGCTCGGTGTACGCGCTGTTCGCGCTGGCGGTGCTCGCCTTCGCGATTCTCGAGTCGGCGTTCCTGCGCTCGGACTTCTCCTACAACGTTGTCGCCGAGCACTCCTCGACGACCACTCCGGCGTTCTACAAGGCGACCGCGCCGTGGTCATCGCAGGAGGGGTCGCTGCTCCTGTGGGTGTTCCTGCTCTCGATGTGGTCGAGCATCGTGCTGTTCGCCACCCGCAAGCGCGTGCGCGAGATCGCCCCCTACGCGACCGCCGTGCTGCTCGGCTTCGGCGCCTTCTTCAGCTCGCTGATGGTGTTCTACGCCAACCCGTTCGCCACCAGCGCGACGCCCCCGTCGGAGGGCGCCGGCCTCGACCCCCTGCTGCTGCACCCGAGCATGATGTTCCACCCGCCGATGCTGTACTCGGGCTACACGCTGATGGCGGTCCCGTTCGCGTTCGCGATCGGGGCGTTGATCACCGGCCGGCTCGGCTCCGAGTGGATCCGGGTGACTCGCAAGTTCGCGCTCGGCGCGTGGCTGTTTCTCGGCATCGGGGTCCTGCTCGGCGCCCGCTGGTCCTACACCGAGCTCGGCTGGGGTGGCTACTGGGCCTGGGATGCGGTCGAGAACGCCGCGCTGATGCCGTGGCTGTGTATCACCGCCTTCATCCACTCGATCATGATCCAGGAGAAGCGGGGGATGCTGAAGGTGTGGAACGCGTCGCTGATCCTGCTCAGCGGCACGCTGGCGATCCTCGGCACTTTCCTCGTGCGCTCGGGCGTGCTCGACTCGATCCACGCCTTTGGCGCCTCGACGCTGGGGGTGCCGTTCGTGGTGCTGCTGGCGGCGATGATCGGCGGCGGCATCTACCTCGTCTCGAGCCGTCGCGAGCGCCTGCGCTCCGATCACCAGATCGATTCGCTGCTCTCGCGCGAGGCGGTGTTCCTGTTCCAGAACCTGGTCCTGGTGGCGATGGTGTTCGTGATCTTCTGGGTCACCTTCTTCCCGCTGATCTCCCAGGCGCTGACCGGGACCAAGGTGTCGGTCGGGCCGCCCGCCTTCCGGCCGTTCATCGTGCCGCTGGCGCTGGTCCTGGTGCTGCTGTCGGGGATCGGTCCGCTGATCGCCTGGCGGCGGGTGACGGCCGCCAACCTGAAGGGCAGCTTCGCCTTCCCGGTGGCATTCGCGGTCGCCGTGCTGGTCGCGCTGCTGCTCGGCACGAGCGCCGACACCCGCCCGTTCGCGCTGATCATGTTCACCCTCGGTGCCTTCGTGCTGGCCGGTGTGGCCCAGGAGCTGTACCGCGGCACCAGTGCCCGCCGGGCCTTCGCCAAAGAGTCGTGGCCGGTCGCGCTGGCCTCACTGGTGCGCCGTAACCGCCGCCGTTATGGGGGCTACACCGCCCACGCGGGACTGTCGCTGCTGCTGATCGGGGTCGCCGCGTCCTCGTCCTTCCAGCACTCGCGCGACGTCTCGCTGCGGCCCGGCCAGAGCGCCGTCGTCGACGGCTACACGCTCCGCTACGTGCGCCCGATCGCCGACGCCGCTGCGGCCAAGCTGACCTTCGGCGCGGTGCTGGCGGTCTACCGCGGCGGCCACTACGTCGAGACGCTGCGAAGCACGCGCGGTTTCTACCCGACCGGCTTCAACGGCACCGCAGGACCGATCTCGGAGGCGTTCAACGGCTCGGCCGACTCGAACGTCGGGCTCGACGCCGGCCTCACCCACGACATCTGGACCGTGGTCAACCCCGACCTGCAGCCGCTCCAGGCGGCGATCACGCGTGGCGACACCGTGTTCGAGCGGCTGATGAAGAGCCTGTCCCCGACCCAGGCGCGGCAGGCCAGCGTGCTCGGCGTGATCGGCGCCTACCGGGCCCGGGCGATCGTCGGGCTGACCCAGCAGTACGTATCGCACCCGTGGCCGATCGAGTTCCTGCTGATCGTCTCGCCGCTGGTGACCTGGATCTGGCTCGGCGCGATCGTGATCGCGCTCGGCGGCGTGATCGCCCTGTGGCCGCCGCCCGAGGCGCTGCTGGTGCGCCGCCGCAGCGCCGCCGTGTACGCGGCCCGCGTGGCCCGCGAGCTCGCGTAGCCCCGGGGAGCCGATGCAGTTCGTGATCGTGCTGCTGGTGCTGGCGGCGGTCGCGCTGTTCGTGACCGTGCCGCTGCGGGGCCGGCGCGGCGCCCCGGATCCGAGCGCCGAGCGGGTCGCCGCGGATGGCCGGGCGATCGAGGACCTCGAGGCGGCGCGGGAGGCCAAGTACCGCGAGATCCGAGACGCCGAGCTCGACCACGGCACCGGCAAGCTCTCCGACGCCGACTTCGGCTCGCTCGACTCCGCCCTGCGCGCCGAGGCGGTCGAGATCCTCAAGGCTCTCGACGGCGCCCGCGAGCGCGCGGCGGCCGCGGCCGGCGGCGCCTAGCGCCCGGTTCGCACCGGCAGCGGCTACCATCTGCGCCGATGACCACGCTCCTCGACATCGTCCAGGTGTTCATCAGCGTGATGCTGATCTTCCTGATCCTGATGCACTCGGGCAAGGACGCCGGGCTCTCCGGCGCGTTCGGCGTCGGCACCGGCGCGGGCCCGTTCGGCGGCGGCTCGCTGGTCGAGCGCAACCTCAACCGCTGGACGATCGGCTTTGGGATCGTGTTCGTCATCAACACGCTGATTTTGATCAAGATCAGCTGACGCTGGGATATCCGCCGGTCCAGAGACCCGCAGATATCCCACCCTCTGCCCGCGGACCCTAATGGGCGGCGCGGTACAGGGCGGTCAGCTCGTCGCGGTCGGGCGCCGGCGGCGTCATCTGCAGCTCCGGACGGGTCGCCGCCTCCTCGACGCAGCGCGCGAGCTCGGCCTCGCCGACGCCGCCGTCGCGTAACCGCGTGACGCCGCTCGCCGCGGCCAGGCGCTCGGCGAAGGACTCGGCCGGCGCGCCGAGGGCGTCGTCGAGGTCGACCAGCTCGGCCGGGAAGCGGCGGCGCAGCGCGCGCAGCGTCCACGGCAGCAGGATCGCGTTGGCAGCGCTGTGGCCGACCGGGGTGAACCGCGCGACGGTCTGCGAGCAGACGTGGTGCAGGCCGTACCAGGTGCTGCCGATCACGTATCCGGCCAGCAGCGCGCCGAGGGCCAGAGCGTCGCCGGCGTCCCGCGTGTCTTCGCCGGGGGCGCCGGAGGCCGCCGCGCCCGGAGCCTGGGCGCGGCAGCCGGCGGCCAGCGCCCGGGCGCCCTCGAGCGCGGCGGCCCGGGCGACGGGGTGGCGCAGCGGCGTCAGCGGCCCCTCGGCCAGATGCCCGAGGGCGTTGGCGGCGCTCGCCGCCATTGCCGCCGGCGGCTGCGAGGCGCACAGCGCCGGGTCGTTGACGACGATCGCCGGCCGGACCCGCGGTGCGTCGGAGGCGACCCCGGCGGCGTGGCGGTGCACGGTGGTCATCTCGGCTCCCGACAGGGTGGTGGGGATCGCTGTCACCGTCACCGTCTCGCCGTCGGCGCGGGCGGCCGCGGCGAGCGCCTTGGCGACGTCGATCACGCGACCGCCCCCGAGTGCGAGCAGCCGCCCGCCGCCCCGGTACGCGGGCGGGCCGGGCGACGAGCCGAGCCGCGGACCGAGCAGCGCGCCGGCCAGCTCGTCAACCCGCCCGGCGCCGACCTCGTAGACCGCCGCCGCGGCCTCGCCGGCCCCCGGGAGCATCGCGCTCGCGCGCGCCGTCGTGAGCAGCGTGAATCCGGGGCCCCCGGCGGTGCTCACGGCGTCGGCGGCGGCGCCCCGCCCGAACACGATCAGGCGCTCACCATCCTGCCAGCGGAATGACCTCACGGAGCTTCGGAGAGACGGTCGACCAGGCGCAGCAGGTCGAGCGGGCTGAACGGCTTGGTCAGGAACAGGTCGGCGCCGGCCTCCTCGGCGCGGTGCTCGACCGAGTCGCCGTGGGCGGCGGTCAGCATCACGATCGTCATGTCGCGTGTCTCGGGGATCTCGCGCAGCTGCCGGCAGGCCGAGATCCCGTCGAGCCGCGGCATGTCGACGTCGAGGAACACCAGCGTGGGGCGCTCGCGGCGGGCCACTTCGAGCGCCGCCAGCCCGTCCTCGGCCTCGTGCAGGTCGAAGCCGGCCACGTCTTCGAGCGTGGTGGCGATCAGCTTGCGGATGAACGGGTCGTCGTCGACGACGAGCACGCCGCGACTCATCGCGGGAGCCGGCCCGGGTGCCGCGGGCTCATCCGATCTCGGCGGCGATCGCCCGCAGCCGCGCGTCGCCGATCGCGTTGAACGCCTCGATCACCGTCGGGTCGAAGTGGGTGCCCGACTCGGCGCGGATCATCGCGCGGGCGTCGGTCAGCGTCGAGGCGTGGCGGTACGGGCGCTCGGTCGTCAGCGCGTCGAGCACGTCGGCGACCGCGAACACGCGCGCGGCCAGCGGGATCTGATCGCCGGCCAGGCCGTCGGGGTAGCCGGTGCCGTCCCAGTGCTCGTGGTGGGAGCGGATCACCTCGGCGGCCTCGCCGAGGAACTCGATCCCGCGCACGATCTCGGCGCCGATCTCGGGATGCTGCTGCATCAGCGCGCGCTCCTCGGCGCTCAGCCCGCCCGGCTTGAACAGGATCGAGTCGGCGACCGCCACCTTGCCGATGTCGTGGAGCAGGAACCCGAACTCCGTCGAGGCGTTGTCGGCGAGCGCCAGGTGCAGCGTGTCGGCGATCTCCAGCCCGTACGCGGCGACCCGCTCGGCGTGCTTGCCGGTGTAGGCGTCGCGCCGCTCGACTGCGTTTGAGAGGGCGCGGACGGTCGCCTTGTAGGAGGCCTGAAGCTCCTGCGAGCGGACGCGCTCCTGCTTGAAGGTCTCGCGCAGGTCGGCGGCGTAGCGCTCGAGCTGGCGCTCCTTGTCCGCGGCCTCCTGCTCGCGTCGAGACAGCTCGGCTTGCAGCCGCTCGATCTCCCGCGTGAGCTCGGCCGAGTCGGTGACCGCCATCTGCACCGCAGCGTACCCGCAACGCGCCGGCGGTTCACGCGGTACCGCTCTCCTGCGGAGCCGGATCCCCCCGCAGCGAGACGAGCAGCGCCTGGGCCGCTTCCTGCACCGGCACGACCTCCATCCCGAGCCGAATGATCCCGGCCGGGGTCGGCGCCGAGCCGTCGGTGAACAGGATCACCGCGCGGCGCAGCCGCCGCCCGCGCAGGTGGAGCGCCTGCAGCACCGCTTGCGGGTTGCGGATCCCCACGTCGACGAGCGCCACCTCGAAGCGCCGCTCCTCGCAGGCCCGTGCAGCGGCGGTTCCCGTGTGCTCCCACTCGAGCTCGATCCCGAGCTCGCCGAGCGAGGGCTCGAGCGCGCCGCGGAGCTCCTCGCGTCCGACCACGAGCACCCGCGAGCGTCCCGCGCGGACCGCCGCGCCGAGCACGTCGCGCAGCTCACCGGCGTCGATCGGCTTCGACACCACCCATTCGCCGGCCAGGTCGCGGCGGCGCGAGAACACCGACACGAACACCGTCGGGATGTCGCGCAGGTCCGGGTCCGCGCGCATCCGCTGGAGCACCGCGAGACCGTCCAGCCCCGGCATCATCACGTCGAGCGTGACGGCGTCGAAGTGCTCGGAGCGCAGCAGCGCGAGCGCCTCGTCGCCGCTGGAGGCGACCTTCGCCGAGACCTCGAGCGTCGCGAGCTGGCCGGCGATCAGCTCGGCCACGTCGCGTTCGTCGTCGACGACGAGCACCCGGCGCCCCCGGATCGCTTCGAGCGAGCCGCCCTCGGGAGGGGCGCTCCGCGCGGCCGGCAGCCGCACCCGGAAGGCCGTGCCCTGCTCGGGGCGGCTCGCGACCGAGATCTCGCCGTCGTGCATGTCGACCAGCGACTTGACGATCGACAGCCCGAGGCCGGTCCCCGGCGCCCCGTGCCCGTCGCCGGCGCGATAGAAGCGCTCGAACACATGAGCCAGCTCGTCCTCGCTCATCCCGACGCCCGAGTCCTCGACGACGATCTCGACCCACGCGCGGTCGGCCTCGGCGCCGATCCGGATGCACCCGCCCTCGGGCGTGTAGAGGTGGGCGTTGGTGAGCAGGTTGGCGATCATCTGCCGGACCCGGCCGGCATCGGCGAAGGCCAGCGGCAGCGTCGGGGTGACATGCACGGAGAGCGTCTGGGCCTTGGCCTCGATCCGCGGTCCCATCAGCTCGGTGACCTCGCGCACCGCCTCGCCGACGTCGATCGGGCGGCGGTTGATCTCGACGCGGTCGGCCTCGATCCGGGCCACGTCGAGCACGTCGCCGACCAGGTCGACGAGCCGGTCGGTCGAGCGCAGGATGATCTCGACGAACTCGCGCTGACGCTCGGACATCCCCTCCGGGTTTCGCGAGAGCAACTCGACGAAGCCCTTGATCGAGGTCAGGGGGCTGCGCAGCTCGTGCGAGGCGGTGGCCACGAACTCGGTCTTGGCGCGCTCGAGCCGCGCCCGTTCGCTGACGTCGCGGACCGTCCAGACGACGCCGTCGCCGGTGCTGCCGAGGCCGCCGGCGGTCACCGCCAGCGTGCGCCCGCGGTGCTCGATCAGCCGCTCGCCGGACCGTGCCGCCTCGAGCGAGGGGAGCGGGCTGCCCTCCCCGTCGGTCGCGGCGCCGACGACGAGCTGGGGCACCAGCTCGGCCACCCGCGGGTTGACGGTGGCGATTCGCGTCGATCCGGGCTCGGTGACGATCAGCGCGTCGCCGAGGCTTTCGATCGTGACGGCCAGGCGGCGGCGCTCGTCGTCGAGCCGGCGCTGGGCCCCGGAGAGGTTATCGCCCATCGCGTTGAAGGCGCTGCCGAGCGCGCGCAGCTCACGCGGGCCGTCGGGCTCGACGCGGCGGTCGAGCTGGCCGGCGGCGAGGTCGTGGGTGGCGCGCACGAGCGCGTCGAGGGGGCCGCGCATGTTGGCCACCAGCGCCGTGATCAGCCCGAGCGCACCGAGCAGCGCGAGACCTCCCGCGACGATCACCAGCGCGATCGCGCGCCGCGAGTCCGAGCGCGCGGCGCCGCGGGCGCGCTCCTGGCGCGTCCGCTGGCGGGCCTGGAGCTGGTCGGCCAGCCCGCGTCCGGCGGCCAGCTGGGCCTGCTCGGCGCGGGCCCCCGACGGGCCCGAGCGCGCCGCCAGCCGGCGCGCCGCGGCCTGAGTAGCCAGCTCGGCGCGCGCCAGGCCGAGGCTGACACTGTCCGCGCGGGCCAGCGCAAGGGCCTCGGAGGCGGTGGCCGCGTAGGCGGCGAGCACCTGACCTCGGATGCGCGTGGAGCCGGGCCCGGAGAGGTCGCGCCACACCTCGGCCTCGGCGATCGAGGCGCTGGTCAGGTTGGCGGCGGCGGTGGCCAGCTGCGAGCTGTGCACGAGCGCGTTCTCGTAGCGCTGCCGCGCGCGGTACAGGCTGGAGACGCCGAGCGCGGCGACCAGCGCAAGCACGAGCGTCAGGCCGACGAGGGCGAGGCGCAGCGAGCGGGCGATGGAGAGGCGCTGCATCGTCCCATCCTTTCTGATCGAACCGGTTCGCGCGCGGCCAGCGGGGCTAGGATGGGCGCATGAGCTTGGCGCGAGCCTGGACGCGGCAGCTGTTCGGAGCCTCGGGCGCGGCGCTGCTGGTGCCGGGAGCGGTCGTCGGCGCGCTCGCTGTGCTGGCGCTGGCGGGCGGCTTCGCGCGACTCGGCGCGATCGGCCAGGCGCTGTCGGGTCCGGCCGCGCCACCGGTTCCGTCCGCGAGCGTCGGCGCAGGCGCGGGTGGCGCGGGCGCGCTGCGCTCGGCCCTGACAGCGCTTGGGGGGGCGCGCGGAGCGCTCGGCGCCTCCGGCGCTCTGCGTGCGGCGAGCCGGTTCGGCTCGGGCCTTGCCGGCGGCGCCGGCTCCGGCGGGCGTCGCCGCGCGGGCGGCCCGGGGGCGAGCCGCGGCGGAGCGGGCGGGCGTCGCGGCGGCGGCAACGGCGGCTCGGGCT
>JBBSFX010000017.1:0-57031 GCA_038254735.1 Solirubrobacterales bacterium | reverse complement strand
CCCGCGCCCCGCGCCCCGCGCCGTCGAACGTAACAATTGTGTGCCAGTTTGCCCCGCCGGCGATGCGGCGCGGGATAGTGGACCCCGTGAGCGCGACCAGCGCGGGGAAAACCTCTACCGCCCCGCGCGCGGCGCAGGGGTCTGCACCTCAGCCCACCCATGGGGGGGTCAATGACGCCCACCTCGTGCGCGTACTGGGGGTCGTAGAGGTTTTCCCCGTGACAGGGACGCCACAGGAGCGGGTGGCGGCGATCGCGGCGCGGCAGCGCGGGCGCGTGGCCCGGCGGCAGCTCGTGGCCGCCGGCATCTCCGGAAGGCGGATCGACAGGATGGTGGCTTCCGGCTACCTGATCACGGTGCACCGCGGCGTCTACGCCGTCGGACACCTCGCGTCGGTCGGGCTCGGCCGCGAGACGGCGGCGCTCCTCGCCTGTGACGGGTCCGTGCTCAGCCACGGCACGGCGGGGCGCCTGTGGCAGTTCCTCCCCGGCCTGGCGGACCAGCCGATCGAGCTGACCGTCGCCCGGCCCCGCCGCTCGCGCGACGGCATCATCGTCCACCGCAGCTCGGTCCTGGCCCCGCTCGACCTGCGCATCCGCAGCCTCCTCCCGCTCACCTCGCCGGGGCGGACGCTCCTGGACATGGCCGCAGAGGCGACGACGCGGGAGACCGAGCGCGCGCTCGACGAGGCCCTGACGCTGCGGCTGGTGACGATCCCCGAGCTCAGGGCGGCGCTACGGCGTTACCCGGGCCACCACGGGAGCGGCGCACTGGCCGCGCTGGTCGACCATCGCATGCGCCCCGGCCTGACCAGGTCCGAGGCCGAGACGCTGTTCCTGGAGATCGTCCGCGCCGCCGGGCTGCCGCTGCCCCAGACCGACGTGCGGCTGTGCGGCTACCAGATCGACTGCCTGTGGCGGCGCCAGCGGGTCGTGTTCGAGATCGACGGCTATCCCTACCACTCGACGAAGACCGCCTTCGAGCGCGATGGGCGCAAGGACGCGGCGCTCAAGGGAGCGGGCCTCGACGCCAACCGGGTCAGCGCCCAGCAGGTGCAGCGGGAGCCGCTGGCCGTCGCGGCCTTCGTCGCCGCCCGCCTGGCCCGCGCCAGGGCATAGCCCCGGACGCTCAGACCGATGGCCCGGCAGACCGATGGCCCGACAGACCGATGGCCCGACAGACCGACCCCGGACGCTGGACATTCAGGAGGCGATCGCGGCCGACCCGCCACACGAACCGCAGGCGCCCGGGAAGCATCGCCCCCGCGCGTACTGCTGGACGCGGACTCAATGGCCCGGGTCGATCACCTGGACGCTGCCTGCTCCCGCATCGGCCACGAAAACCCGCCCGTCGCGCGTGTCGACGGCGACGGTGTTCGGCTGGCGACCGGTCGCGTAGGCGCCGAGGACTCGCAGGGCAGACCCCCCGGTGGCGAGCTCGACGAGGCGGTTCTTGGCCGTCAACGTCACCCACAAGCGCCCGCGTCGGGGGTCGATGGCGACTCCGTAGGGGGTGCCGGCGAGCGGAAACCGAGCCAACCGGCGGAACCTCGGCCGCGCCGCGTAAGTCAACACGGCGTCGCCGCGGGTGTCGATGACGTACAGCCGCCCGCCCGTGCCGGCCGCCGCGTGGGTCGGCCCGGCGCCCGCCCCGAGCCGACCGATCACATGCAGGGTGCGCGAGTCGATCAGGGTGACCGAATCGCCACCAACATCGACCACGGCGACATATGGACCGACCGCCACAATCCCGCCGGGCTGTATGAAGCCGCCGATCTCGCGCACCGCGCGCGTCCGGTGAACTACCGAGACGCCGCGGCCGAACTCATCGCTGACGAACACGCGACCGTGATCAGCGGTGGCGTCGTGAGGATGGACACCGACGGTGACGGAACGATATCGCCCGCCCGGCAGCGTCACCTCGAGCAGGTCGTTGACGCGCTCCTCTCCGGCCAGCACGGGGCCGCCCGGGCCCGCCAACTGAAGATGTCGCGGCGCGTCGGAGACGGACACGCGTTGCTCCAGGCGACCGCTGCGAGCGTCGAACAGGACGAGTGCAGCCGGATCACGGACCGCAACCGCCACCAACCCACTCCTCGCGTCCGCGACGATCCCCTCGGGTCCGCTCCCGACGGAGATCCGGTGCCCCGCCGGCTTTGTCACCACGACTGGCGCGACGGCGGGCTCCGCGCCGGACCGACGTCCGGAACTGCGGTGCTTGCCGCCGCACCCGGCGAGCGAGACCGCCGCGACGAGCGCAGCCGTACCGAGCGCTCGCGGGCGCACCGACCAGGTTCGCTCTGGCAGGGCCATGCGGTGCCCTACCGTCCCGCCGCGCCGGTGTCCAGCTGGCGCGCCGCCGAGCTGATGCGGCAGCCCGCGGCTGTCAGCTCCGGGCGCCACTGCTCGTCGGTCTCTCGCTGTGCGGTTTCCATGTCGCCTCCTTGTGGGGGTTCACGTCGAGTCTGACCCAAAGGGTCCGCGAGCGAACCCTCCAAGCGTTCGCTCGGGAGCGAGTTTCGCGTCTCGTAAGCGAAAGCCGATGCACCTAATCCTCGCCGCTCGCGCCGGCCGGACATCGGGTGATCTTCGGCAGCCACAGCGGGCAGACGACCGGGGCCGCTTCCAACCCGCGGCCGCCAACCGGTTCGCGATCAGGGCCAGGGCCAGCTTGTGGGCCGGCCGCTGTACGGTTGGGAATGATGCGACCCCGCGCGATCACAGTGCTCGCCGTCGTGAGCGCCGCCCTCGTCGCCGGATGCGGCGCCGGGCGTCCGGGCGCGACGGATCGGCAGCGTCCGGTCGCGTCGGTCGTCGGCCGGCTCGGGCTGTCCGCGCCGGCGAACCCGACACTCGCACGGACGGCGGTGCTCGTGCGCCAACGCTGGCGCGCCGACGGGGATCCGGCGCAGCTGGGGCGGGACGCGCCGAGGCGGTTCGGGCCGGCGCGGGTGTTCGTGACGACCACCGCCGGCGCCGCCCGGATGACCCTGTACCTCTACGACACCGCCTCACAGGCGACCCGGGTCCGCCGGAGCCTGGGGTCCACCGGACTGGACCCCCGCAAGCTGAGAACGGCCGGCTTCTGTCTCTACGTGGGAGGCCGGCGGCTGACCCCGGCGCGCTTCGACCGGCTCTTCGATATCGCCGAGGCGCGCCCCGGAACCGATCGCCGTCGCCGCCCGCGTGGCCCGCGCTTGGGCATCGGCTTCTGACGCTCGGACGAGTCGCCGGACGACCCCGAGGCTCAGGACCCGGGCGGGCCCTCGGTCTCGCCGCCGCGCTCGGGCCCGCCGACCGGCCGGCGCCGCGGCGGCAGCCACCCCTCCTCGCGCCACGCCGAGCCCGGCCGGCCGGGCAGCAGCAGCACGATCAGCAACCCGGCGGCGGTCAGCAGCAGCCCGAAGGTCAGCCCGACGCGCTCGCCGTAGCCCTTGCGCTGGGAGACCCAGGAGCCGATCGCGGCCGACAGCAGCCAGACGAACAGCAGGTACAGGCCGGTGGCCCCGATCGTCGCGAACAGCGTCATGTGCCGAGGTAGGCCTTCTGCACCTGGGGGTCGTCGCGCAGCTTGGCCGAGTCGCCGAGCAGCACGACCTGGCCGGTCTCCAGCACGTAGGCGCGGCGCGAGAGCTCGAGCGCATAGTTGGCGTTCTGCTCGACGAGCAGGATCGTCACGCCGCTGCGGTTGATCTCGGCAATCGTCTCGTAGATACGCTGCACGAGGATCGGGGCGATCCCCATCGACGGCTCGTCGAGCATCAGCAGCCGCGGTCTCGCCATCAGCGCCCGGCCGATCGCCAGCATCTGCTGCTCGCCGCCCGACATCGTGCCCGCCTTCTGGTTCTCCCGCTCCTGGAGGCGCGGGAACAGCTCGAACACGCGGTCGAGGTCGCGGACGACCCCCGACCCACGCCGGCGGTAGGCGCCGAGGTCGAGGTTCTCCCGAACGCTCATGCGGGCGAAGCAGTGGCGCCCTTCGGGCGACAGCGCGATCCCGCGCTCGACGATCTGGTGGGCGGGGACGCGGGTGATCGCCTCGCCGCCGAAGGTGATGCGCCCGGCGCTGGCCGGCGTCAGGCCGGCGATCGCCCGGAGCGTCGTCGACTTGCCCGCTCCGTTGGAGCCGATCAACGTCACCACCTCGCCCTCCTCGACGGTCAGTGAGACGCCGCGCAGCGCCTCTATCGCGCCGTAGTGGGCATGGATGTCGGTGACCTCGAGCAGCGCCATCAGGTGGTCTGGGGGTGGCTGGGTGGGATCATTTCCCGAGGTAGGCCTCGATCACCCGCGGATCCCGGCGCACCTCGGCGGGCGCCCCCTCGGCGATCTTCTCCCCGTGGTCGAGGACGGTGATCCGCTCGGAGACGCCCATCACGACCTTCATGTCGTGCTCGATCAGCAGAATCGTCAGCTTAAGCTCGTCGCGGAGCTGGCGCATGAAGGCGGTCAGCTCGGATGACTCCTGCGGGTTCATGCCGGCCGTCGGCTCGTCGAGCAGCAGCAACTTCGGCTCGCAGGCGAGCGCTCGGGCGATCTCCACTCGGCGCTGGTCCCCGTAGGACAGCTGCGCCGCGAGCTGGTCGAACACGCCGGGGTGCAGGCCGACGTAACTCAGCAGCTCGCGCGAGCGCTCGCGGATCTCACGCTCCTCGCGGCGCGCGCGAGGCGTGCGGAGGATCGAGCCGGCGATCCCGGTGCGGGTCCGCGCGTGGCGCCCGATCATCACGTTCTCCAGCGTGCTCATGGCGCCGAACAGGCGGATGTTCTGGAACGTGCGGGCGACCCCGCCGGCGGTGATCACGTCGGGGCGGGAGTGGGTGACGTCGCGGCCGTCGAACACGATCCGGCCGCCGGTCGGCTTGTACAGGCCGGTGAGCATGTTGAAGAACGTCGTCTTGCCGGCACCGTTGGGGCCGATCACCGAGACGATCGAGAGGGGCTCGACGACGAACGAGACGTCGTTGACCGCGACCAGGCCGCCGAACTCCTTGACCACGTGCTCGGCGCTGAGCAGCGGCGCGGTGGCGACCGCGGTACCGGGGGTGGTGACGCTCATGACGGCGGCTCGGTCAACTCGGTGGTCTGGCCCACGCCGATCCCCTCGGTGAACTCGAGCTTTCGTCTTCGCTCGGGCAACAGCCCCTGTGGGCGCAGGATCATCACCAGCACGAGCAGGAAGCCGTAGATCCCGAGGCCGATCTCGGTCAGCGAGAAGTTCAGCCCGAGGTCGGACGGGATCGAGTTGAGCACGTCGGGGATCAGGTACTGGTTGATGTAGGACAGCAGCAGCGCCCCCAGCAGCACCCCCCAGATCGACCCGAGGCCGCCGACGATCACCATCGAGAGGATGAAGATCGAGAACGAGAAGCGGAACTGGTCGGAGCTGACATCGGGCACGAACGTGGCCAGGAACACCCCCGACATACCGCCGAACGCCGCCCCGATCGCGTAAGCCAGGAGCTTTGTCTTGACCAGCGGGATGCCCATCGAGACCGCCGCCACCTCGTCCTCGCGAAGCGCGATCCACGCCCGGCCGAGCCGCGAGTCCCGCAGGCGGAAGTTGACCAGCAGCACCAGCAGCAGGATCGCGAAGATCAGCCAGTACCACGGTCTCAGGTGGAGCTCGTTGAACGTCCCCAGACCGGGGAAGTAGAACGGGTCGATCGAGCTGATGCCGATGCTGCCGGCGGTCAGCGTCTGGCCAGCGCCGACGTGAACGCTCTGGCCGTTGACCGCGACACGGTCGACGATCTCGCCGAAGGCCAGCGTCACGATCGCGATGTAGTCGCCGCGCAGGCGCAGCGTGGGCAGCCCGATCAGGCTCCCGAAGGTGGCGGTGATCACGACCGCCAGGACGAGGATCAGCACGAAGTTGAGATGGATGCCGATCAGGTGGCCGGCCGCGGGCGATGCGAGCACGTGGATGTGCTCGTTGAAGAAGAACTCCGAGCCAAACCAGCCCGCCGAGTAGGCTCCGAGCGCGTAGAAGGCGACATAGCCGAGGTCGAGCAGGCCGGCGAAGCCGACGACGACGTTCAGCCCCAGCGCCATCACCGCGTAGGCCAGCGCGGTGATCGTGGCGCTGAGGAAGCCGCTGGCCGGGGTGAAGAGGAACGGGAACAGCAGCCCGAAGGCGATCGCGATGATCACCAGCGCGCGATTCGACCACGGCGGCAGCCGCGACTCGACGGCGCTGCGCCGCGCCGCCAGCGCCTGGCGCCACTCCCGGAGCAGGGCGAGCAGCTGATCCATCAGCGCGATCTCCCGCAGCCCGATCGCATCGCGTCCGGGCGCGCCGAGAGAATCGCCCCCCAGGCGATTCTCTCAAGGGCGCGAGCCTCAAGGGCACGAGTGCCCCGGCGCGCCGAGAGAATCGCCCCCCGGGCGATTCTCTCAAGGGCGCGAGCCTTTAGGCGAGTGCCCCGGCGAGTGCCCCGGCGAGTGCCCCGGCGAGTCATCCGGCCTCGCGCGTTTCCTCGCCGAGCAGGCCGCGCGGCCGCAGCACCATGATCATGATCAGGTAGCCGAACACCACCACGGGCGTCCACTGAGGTCCGAAGCGGGCGTCGGAGAGCTGCTGGATGCAGCCGATGATGAAGCCGCCGAGGACGGCGCCGCGGATGTTGCCGATCCCGCCCATGACCGCGGCGGTGAATGCGATCAGGCCGGCCTCGAAGCCCTGGAAGTACCAGATCGTGGTCTCGTACAGCGCGTACACGAGCCCGGCGGCGCCGGCCAGCATCCCGCCGAGCATGAAGGTCAGCGAGATCGTCGTGTCGACGTTGATGCCCATCAGCCGGGCCGCCTCGGGGTCCTGGGCGGTGGCCCGCATCGCGCGGCCCATCCGGGTGCGGGACACGAACCAGGCCAGCAGAAGCACCAGCGGGATCGTCACCCCGACGGCGAGAACGTCGGCGCGGCGGATCACCACGGCGGAGATCGTCAGCACCGTCGAGTTCTCGTGAATCAGGTCGTCGACCCCGGCCGGTGAGCCGCCGAGCCATAGCAGGCCGACGTTCTGGAGGATGAAGGAGAAGCCGACCGCGGTGATCAGCGGGGCCAGCTTCGGTGCGCTGCGCAGCGGCCGGTAGGCGACGCGCTCGATCAGCACGTTGAGCGTGCCGCACGCCAGCATCGCGACGATCAGCGTCAGCAGCAGCCCGGCCACGATCCCCAGCGGGCCGGTGGCGAGCCCCAGGCCGAGCGTGGCCCAGAAGCCGGCGCCGGTGAACGCGCCGATCATGAACACGTCGCCGTGCGCGAAGTTGATCAGCTCGATGATCCCGTAGACGAGCGTGTAGCCGATCGCGATCAGCGCCCAGATCGCGCCGTTGGAGATCCCCTGGACGAGGTTCCCGGCGATGTAGGTGAGATCGTGGGAGATGATCCCGTGGCCGTGGGCGAAGCCGGGATAGCCGCTGGTGAGGTCGTGGATCGCGTAGATCACCGGCAGCGCGGCGAGCGCGGCGATCAGGCCCCAGCGGCCGAAGCCACGGCGCAGCGTCTTGACCGCCGAGCTCAGCGGTGCGGGAACGGTGGGCCGTTTGAGTAGCGAGCTCGCTTCCATCGCGAACCGGGCGGGTACGGGACGGGACCGCGCGCTGCGGTCCCGTCCGTACCGTTCGCCTTACGGGGTGACAGTCCTCTCGAACTGCGGGTTCCCGTCCTTGCCGACCTTGTACAGGCCGTAGGACTTGAGCGTCGTGTCACCGTTCTTGTCGAATCCGTAGGTGCCGAGCACCGAGCTGCGCGACGTCGTCGCCAGCAGCGCGGCGAGCACCGCGGTGCGGTCGTTGCCCTTCGAGCCGAGCCCGGCGATCGTGTCGAGGCCGAGCTTCATCACCTCGAAGCCGTAGATCGCGTACGGGTCCGGGCTGGCGGTCCCGTACTTGGCCTTGTAGGCGGCCAGGAACGCCTTGCCGCCCGGGTAGGCGGCGAGGTCCTGGGTGGCCACCGTGCACTGGATCCTCGGGTCGATGCTGGCCGGGACGCCGTGCATCGACGCGTTGGTGTACGCGCCGGTGCAGATGCCGTCGCCGCCGTAGATCTTGGCCTTCGGCAGGGCCGCGTTGACGTCCTTGGTGATCTGCACCGCGCCGTTGGAGACGATCCCGGCGAAGTAGAAGCAGTCGGCTCCCTGGCCCTTGACCGTCTGCGCGTAGGAACGGAAGTTCGGCGTGGTCGGATCGACGCCCGTGTTGGACACGATCGTCACGCCGTACTTGCCCTTCTCGAGCTCGAGCAGCTGGGCCAGTCCGGCACCGTAGGCCTCCTTGTCGTTGGCCACCGCGACCTTCTGGCAGCCGTCGTGCTTCATCGTCTCGAGCCCGGCCGCCGCCTGGATCGTGTCCCGGGGGACGATCCGCAGGTAGGTGCGCTTGCCCGTCGGGTAGTACTTGGCTGGCTCGCCGGGGGCGCTGCCGGGCTCGTTGGTGGTCAGGCCGACGTACGTGTTGGCCGGGCTGACCTGCGCGATACCCGGCTGGTTGAGGATCGGGATCGAGACCTCGCTGGCTCCCGAGTTGAATTCGCCGATGTAGTACACGGCCTTCGGGTCGGTCGCCACCTTGCGGGCGTCGGCCGCCGTCTGGGTCGGGTCCCACTTGCCGGCCTGGGCCGTCGAGTCGTCGAGCGACTGGTAGTTCACGGTGAACTTGCCGGCCTTGCCGCCGGCCTGGGCCAGCGCCAGCTTGATGCCGTTGACCAGCGGGTCGGTCTGCGCCGTAGAGGCTCCCTGCAGCGGGAGGCTCGAGTACACGTCGACGGCGTTGCCGCCGCCGGTGGCGCCGGTCGACGTGCCGCCGGCGGCGCCGCTCTTGCTCTTGTTACTGCTGCTGCTGCCGCAGGCGCTGATCCCCAGTGCCGCGACGGCAAGCATGCAACCGGTCCCGGTCTTTCCGAGAATTCGCATGCTCCTCCTCTGTATGTGGATGCGATAAGTACCCCTCCAACTTGAGCCGCCAGCCTAGTGCCGGGGTCGGACCGCAACAAGCGCCAGATGGCCGAAGCGCCGCCTCCACACGGCGCCTTAACCGAACGTAAACCGGCGCGTCACCCCTGCGGGCGCGTCGCGACCAGCGGGTCACCCCGTGGCGGGGGCGATCGCGACCAGCCGGCCGGCCTGCGGAGACTCGAACACGAACCCGGTCAGGCTGCTGTTGCCGCCGTTGATCGAGTAGGGGCCGAGCACCGAGGCGGCGCGGTTCCTGATCGCCATGAAGTTGCGGACCACCTGGGCGCGATTGCCGGCGCGGCGACCGGCGAGGTGGATCGCGTTGAGCACCGCGGCCATCGCCTCGTAGCCGTAGATCGCCTGTCCGGCCGGGGGGTGGCCATACTTGGTCTTGAAATCGGTGGCGAACGTCTGTGCCGCGGCGGGAAGCTGCGCCGCGGCCTCGCCGGGAACCGACACGTAGACGTGGCGGGTCATCGCAGCCCCGAGCGCCGTCACGAACGCCGGCGTGGCCAGCCCCGAGGGCGCGAACAGCTTCGCCCCCGCGTTCGACCCGGCCGCCCCGGTGAGCGTGCGCGCGGCGGCGGGGGCCAAGACCCCGCCGACGAAGGTGGCGTCGGCGGTGGCGTCGCTGCCGGACGCCGTGATCGACGCCGCGGCGGCGGCCCGGCGTAGAGCGGCGGCGATCGCCCGCCCGTAGTCGCTGCCGTCGTCGGTCACGTACAGCGTCTTGATGCCCAGCGACTGCATCTCGGCCACCTGCGCCTTGGCCTCGACAGCCGAGCTCGGCGCGAGCCGGGCGAACGTGTGGCCGTAGGTGCTCGTCGACTCGAGGTAGCGCTTCGGGGTATTGGCGATCGCCGGGGTGCTGTCGGTGAGCTCGAGCGCAGTGTCGGTCGGGCTGACCTGGAGCAGATCTTGGGCGTTGGTGATCCCCGCCGACTGCTCCGAGGCGCCGGGGCGGAGCTCACCGAGGTAGGCGATCGCCTTGGTGTCGCTAATCGCGGTGCGAGCGTTGTCGGACAGCTTGGCCGCGGTGATCAGCTTCAAGTGCAGGGTGAAGTCCGTGACCTCGCTCGAATGCTGCGCATAGGCCAACTGCTCGGCCCCGATCGTGTCGGCGAGGGCCGGGTCGGAGGCGTAGCCGGCCGGGGCGCTGAGGTACACGGCCAGGTTCCGGCCCGTGATCGTGACGCTCTGATTGGCCGCCGAGGTGGTCCCGCACCCGGCCAGCGCCAGCGACGCCAGCCCGAGCGCGCCGCTCAGCAGCCGTCGACGCATGCCGGCGCCGGCTAGTCCCGCCGGCCGGGCAGCGCTGGCCGAAGGACGTTGACGGCGACCGCCACGACGACCATCACGACGGCGATCATGATCGCGTCGAAACCGGAGACGTTGAGCGCCCACAGCACGATCCACAGGCAGAGCCCGGCGGTGGCGGTGAGGATCAGACCCATCGGCGTCAGATCCTATCCGAGAGCGGCCTCGGTGAGCGCGCCCGAGAACGCCCGCACCAGCTCCCCGACCGCCGCGGCGGAGTCCTCGGCCTCGCCGGCGGCGCGGACCAGGCGGCTGCCGATGATCACCCCGTCGGCGCCGGCCCGGGCGGCAGCGCACGCCTGCTCGGGGGTGCCGATCCCGAACCCGACCGCCACCGGCACCTCGGTGCTCGCCGCGGCGCGCGCTAGGACGACCTGGAGGCCCTCTGCGTCGAGGCCCGTGCGCTCGCCGGTGGTGCCGGTCAGCGCCACCGTGTAGAGGAACCCGCGCGCGCGAGCGCCGATCTCGGTCAGGCGCTCCGGCGGGGTCGTCGGGGCGACCAGTGGCACCAGCGCCAGCCCGCGCGCGTCGCAGGCCGCCAGCGTGGCCGGGGCCTCCTCGAGCGGCAGGTCGGGGACGATCAGCCCGGCGGCGCCGGCGCCGACGAGCTCGTCGGCGAAGCGCTCGAGGCCGCGGGCGATGATCAGGTTGGCGTAGCACATGACCACCACCGGCACGCGGTCGGCGACGGCGGCGGCGAGCTCCAGCACCGGCTGCACCCGGGCCCCGGCGGCGAGCGCGGCGACCCCCGCGGCGTGGATCACCGGGCCGTCGGCCAGCGGGTCGGAGAACGGCACCCCCAGCTCGATCAGGTCGGCGCCGTTGTCGGCGTAGGCGATGGCGATCCGGCGCGAGGCCGCGAGCGTCGGGAAGCCGCCCATCAGGTAGGGCATCAGCGCGGCGCGGCGGCCGCTGGCCCGGGCGGAGGCGAACGCCTCGGCGATCCGGGCGACGCCTTCGGCGTCACTTGCGAGTGTCGGCCTGGCGGGGCCGGCTTCGCCGGCATTGCGAGCTCGCCGGGCGGCGAACATCGCGGCCGTACTCGCGGGCCCCCGGCGATCGCTCACGCGCGGAGCATCCCGAGCGCCTCGGCGAGATCCTTGTCGCCGCGGCCCGACAGGCACACCAGGTCCAGCTCGCTGGGCTCGGCGGCGAGCGTCCAGGCGATCGCGTGGGCGCTCTCCAGCGCCGGGATGATCCCCTCCAGGCGCGCCGTCAGCGCGAACGCCTCGAGCGCCTGCGCGTCGGTGATCGCCTCGTAGCGAGCCCGGCCGGAGTCGCGCAGCCAGGCGTGCTCGGGGCCCGAGCCGGGATAGTCGAGCCCGGCCGAGATCGAGTGCGCCTCGAGGATCTGGCCGTCCTCATCCTGCATGATCGCCGAGTAGGAGCCGTGCAGCACCCCCGCGCGGCCGCCGGCGGTCAGCGGCGCGCCGTGGCGGCCGGTGTCGATCCCGTCGCCCGCCGCCTCGACGCCGATCAGCGCCACGCCGGCGTCCGCGACGAACGGCACGAACACGCCGATCGAGTTCGAGCCGCCGCCCACGCAGGCGATCACGCGCGCGGGGAGCCGCCCGGCGCGCTCGAGCAGCTGCGCCCGCGCCTCGTCGCCGATCACCCGCTGGAGGTCGCGCACGAGCGCGGGGTACGGCGCCGGGCCGACGCACGAGCCGATGATGTAGTGGGTGTCGGCGACGTTGGCGACCCAGTCGCGGATCGCCGCCGAGACGGCTTCCTTGAGCGTCCGCGCGCCGGCGTCGACGGGCGCCACGCGGGCGCCCAGCAGCTCCATGCGCTCGACGTTGGGCCGCTGGCGGCGCATGTCCTCGGTGCCCATGTAGACGATGCACTCGAGCTCGAGCAGCGCGCAGGCGGTGGCCGTCGCCACGCCGTGCATGCCGGCGCCGGTCTCGGCGATGATCCGGCGCTTGCCCATCCGCCGGGCCAGCAGCGCCTGTCCGATCGCGTTGTTGATCTTGTGGGCGCCGGTGTGGTTGAGGTCCTCGCGCTTGAGGTAGATCGGGCGCCCGGCGTACTCGGAGAGCCGCCGGGCCAGGTACAGCGGGCTGGGCCGGCCGACGTACTCGCTGAGCAGGCCGTCGAGCTCGGAGGTGAACGCCGGGTCCGCCCGGGCCTCGATCCACGCCCGCTCGAGCTCGGCCAGCGCCGGCATCAGCGTCTCGGGGACGTACTGGCCGCCGTAGGGGCCGAAACGGTGCTCGACGGCACTCAACCGACGTGCTCCGGCTCGGGCGCCGCGGCGCGCACGGCGTCGGCGAACGCCTGGAGCTTGGCGTGGTCCTTGCGGGGTGGGTGCGACGATGTCAACTCGACCCCGCTGGCCACGTCGACGGCGAACGGCCGCGCGACGGCAATCGCCTCGGAGACGTTGTCCGCGGTCAGCCCGCCGGACAGGATCATCGGCACCCGGCGGCGGCGGCCGGCGCGGACGAGCTCCCAGTCGAACGTCCTGCCCGAGCCGCCGCGCAGGCCGGCCACGTGGGCGTCGAGCAGGTGGTAGTCGGTGTGGAACGCGGCGAGCGCCTGGATGTCCGAGCGATCGCGCACGCGCGCGGCCTTGATCACCTTGCAGCCGGTGCGCCGCGCCGCCTCGGCGCAGAACACCGGGCCCTCGTCGCCGTGGAACTGGAGCATCGTCAGCCCGATCGAGTCGGCGGCCAGGGCGACCTCGTCGAGCGTCGGGTTGACGAACACGCCGACGATCTCGGCCCGGCGCTTGAAGGTCGCGGCGATCTCGGCGGCCTCGGCGGGATCGCAGCGGCGCGGCGAGTGCGACCACAGGATCATCCCCAGCGCCCACGCGCCGGCGGACAGCGCCGCCTCCGCGTCCTCGACACCAGTGATCCCGCAGAACTTGATCTTCGGCGCGGCGCTCTCCACGGCTGACAACTCTAGGTCAGACCGAGATCGAGGTCAGCGCCCGGCACGCCGCCTCGAGGTCGTCGGCGCGCATCAGCGCCTCGCCGATCAGCACGGCGTCGACGCCGGCCGCCGTCAGGCGGCCCAGCTGCTCGGCCCGGCTGAACCCGGACTCGGCCACGACGACGGTGCCGGCGGGGATCAGCGCGCGCAGCTCGAAGGTCCGCGCGGTGTCGACCTCGAGCGTCGTCAGGTCGCGGTTGTTGACCCCGACGATCTCCGCGCCGATGGCCAGGGCCCGCCGCAGCTCGGGCTCGTCGTGGATCTCGACCAGCACCCCGAGCCCGAGCTCGCCGGCCAGCGCGTGCAGCTCGGCCAGCGCCTGGTGGCCGAGCGCGGCGACGATCAGCAGGATCGCGTCGGCGCCGGCGGCGAACGCCTCGTGGACCTGGTAGGGGTCGACGACGAAGTCCTTGCGCAGCAGCGGCAGCGGTCGCGACAACGCGGCGCGGGCGGCGCTCAGGTCGGCCAGCGAGCCGCCGAAGTTCGGCCCCTCGGTGAGGATCGACAGCGCCGCCGCCCCGGCGCGCTCGTAGGCCCCGACGACCTCCTCGAGCGTCCGCGGCGCGCCGATCTCGCCCGCCGAGGGCGAGCGGCGCTTGTGCTCGGCGATCAGCGACAGACCGGGCCGGCGCAGCGCCGCGGCGAAGGAGCGGGGCGGGTCCGACGCGGCACGCCGCTCGCCCGCCGCCCGGAGCTCGGCCGGCGGCACCGCCGCCCGGCGCGTCTGGAGCTCGGCCCGGGTCGAGGCGACGATCCGCTCGAGCACGTTCACGGCGCCACCGCCGCGGCCAGCTCGTGGGTGCGGGCGACGTAGCGCGCGAGCGCCGCGCCGGCGGCGCCCGAGTCGATCGCCCGCTGCGCGGCGCCGACACCAGCGGCGACGCCGTCGGCGCCGCCGCCGGCGTAGATCGCCGCAGCGGCGTTCAGCACCGCCAGGTCGCGCGCCGCGCCGGGCTCCCCGGCGAGGATCCGGCGGGTCGTCTCGGCATTCTCCTGGGGGCTCCCGCCCGGCACCGCCTCGGGCGGCGAGCGCTCAAGGCCGACGTCCTCGGGCGCGATCGCATAACGGCTGAGCTCGCCGTCGCGGACCTCCACGATCCGGGTCGGCGCCGAGATGCTGAGCTCGTCGAGCCCGTCCTCGCTGCACGCCAGCAGCGCGTGGCGGGTGCCGAGCAGCGCCAGTGCGCCCGCCATCGTCTCGACGAACCCGGGGTCGGAGACGCCGATCAGCTGGCGGCTGGCGCCGGCCGGATTGGTCAGCGGCCCGAGGAAGTTGAACGCGGTCCGCACCCCGAGCTCCCGCCGGACGGGGATCACGTAGCGGGTGGCCTGGTGGTGCGCGGGGGCGAACATGAAGCCGAAGCCGACGTCGGCGATGCAGCGGGCGACGGCGTCGGGCGTGAGGTCGATCCGGGCCCCGAGCGCCTCGAGCAGGTCGGCCGACCCGGACAGCCCGGTGGCCGAGCGGTTGCCGTGCTTGGCCACGCAGCAGCCTGCGCCGGCGGCGATCAGCGCCGCCGTGGTGGAGACGTTGAACGTGCGCCGTCCGCCCCCCGTGCCGGCGGTGTCGAGCAGGTCGGCGGCGCCGTCGACGCTCACCCGGACCGCGAGATCGCGCATCGTCCGCGCCAGTCCGGCCAGCTCCTGCACCGTCTCGCCCTTGGTCCGCAGCGCGATCAGGAAACCGGCGATCTGCACCTCGGAGGCGTTTCCGGCCATGATCTCGGCCAGCACCGCCGCGGTGTCCTCAAGTCCGAGGTCGCGGCCGGAGGCGAGCCGGTCGATCGCGTCGGTCAACAGATCCGCGGTCACCGCACCTGCTCCAGGAAGTTGGCCAGCAGCCGCTTGCCCTCGTCGGTGAGCACCGACTCGGGATGGAACTGGACGCCCTCGGCGGGCAGCTCGCGGTGGCGCACGGCCATCACCACCTCGCCTCCGTAGGCGCTGCGTTCGAGCACCGCGGGGAGCTCCGGGTCGGCGACCAGCGAGTGGTAGCGCCCGACGGTCAGCGGGTCGCCGAGGCCGCGGAAGATCGTCCGCCCGTCGTGCTCGATCGGCGAGGTCTTGCCGTGCACGGGCACGTGCCGGATCACCTTGCCGCCCCACGCCTGCACGAGCGCTTGGTGGCCGAGGCACACGCCGAGCGTCGGCACCCGCGCGAGCGGGAAGCGACGGACCGCCTCGAGCGAGATCCCCGCCTCGTCGGGGGTGCACGGGCCCGGGGAGACGATCACCCGGTCGTATCCGCGCACCAGCAGCTCCTCGATTGTCGCGTGGTCGTTGCGCACGACCTCGAGTTCAGCGCCGAGCTCGCCCAGGTACTGGACGAGGTTGTAGGTGAAGCTGTCGTAGTTGTCGACCACGAGCACGCGCACGCGGGCAACGGTAACGCGGCGGGCGGGCAGAGCGAGGCGGTTTCAGAGCCCGAGGCAGATCCGCAGGAGGCACAGCTCTCCCGGCCCGGGAGCGCTCAGGATCGGCGGGGAGGGCGGCTGCGCCGGAGTCGGGCTCCGGGGCGGCCGGCTCGGCCCGCGGCCGGCGCGGCGGTACTCGGGGGCGTAGGCGAGGAAGCGGCGGGCGCGCAGCTCAGCGCGCAGCGCCCGGCGACCGGCCGGGTAGCGGGCCAGGTCGGCCGGCCCCCCGACGGTGAAGCCCTGGTAGTAGTTGAGCATCCGGACCCGCGGGTGGGCGCCGGCCCAGGCGAACAGCGAGCGCACGAAGCCGGGATGATCGGCGCCGTAGAGGGCCCACTCGGAGAGCACGAACGGCTTGCCGGCAAAGCGCTCGTAGTAGGCGCTGAGCCGCGCGAAGTCGGGCGCCGAGGCGTAGAAGTCGGTGCCGACCCAGTCGACGTAGGCCCCGCCCGGCCAGTACGCGCCCGGGGCGTTGGCGGCGATGTCGGGACTGCCCGCGTCCTGTGGGACCCACAGGAACGCCACCCGCGGGCGTGCCAGCCGGGGTCCCGCGGCGGACTGCAACGGCGGAACCCCGAGCCGCCTCAACCGGGCGTCCAGCCGCCTCACCGTGCCGCCGCGGAGGATCAGCACGGTCCGCCGCCACGCCGCGATGTAGGCGCTCGGCGCCGTCTGGGGACCGCGGAAGGCGCCATTGGCGCTGAACGCGGCGTACGCGTTCCAGTAGCCGTTCATCTCTCCCATCAGCCGGATGTAGACGATCCGCCGCGAGTGGGCGAGGTTCCGGCCCAGCGCGACGAGGAAGCCGTCGCTGCGGCCGGCGGCGATCGCCGCCGGGGTGATCACGCCCGGCTGCCCGTAGCCGTTCGAGGTCGAGATGTGCAGGGCGAGCCGCGAGCGGAAGCCGCGGTTGGGGCTGCGCAGCCAGCGGGTCGACGTGTCCCAGCGCATGTAGGTCTCGAACACCGGCGGGTGCTTGCCGACCAGCCGCTCGAACGTCGCGATCGAGCTGCCGCCGGTGAGGCCGGCGAACGCGTGGCCCGCCGGCGGCAGGTATGGCCGGGCCGCGGCGGGAGCGGTCGCGAGGACGGCGAGGAGGATCAGTGCGCTCGCCGGCAGCGCCGCGGGAACGCCGGGTCGCCGGAACCGCCGCGCTACCACCAATCCTCCTGGGCGCTGGCCAGCGCAACGGCGTCCATCACCGCGCGGGACTTGGCCACCGACTCGGCGTACTCGTAGTCGGGCTTGGCGTCGGCGACGGTGCCGCCGCCGGCCTGAACGTGGGCGACGCCGTCCTTGACCACGACGGTGCGGATGTGGATGCAGGTGTCGAGGTCTCCGGTGTAGCTCACGTAGCCGATCGCCCCACCGTAGCCGCCGCGCTTGACCGGCTCGAGCTCGTCGATGATCTGCATCGCCCGCACCTTCGGGGCGCCCGACAGCGTGCCGGCCGGAAGCACGGCGCGCAGCGCCTGGAGTGCGCCGACGCCCTCGCGCATCCGCCCGGTCACGCTCGAGACGATGTGCATCACGTGGCTGTAGTTCTCGACCGCCATGAAGTCCTCGACGGCGACGGTGGCGTACTCGCACACGCGGCCGATGTCGTTGCGCCCGAGGTCGACCAGCATCACGTGCTCGGCTCGCTCCTTGGGGTCGGCGAGCAGCTCCTCGGCCATCCGCCGGTCCTCCTCGGCGCCCGAACCGCGTGGTCGCGTGCCGGCGATCGGCCGGGTCGAGAGCCTCCGCCCGGTGACGGTGATCAGCGGCTCGGGGCTGGCGCCGGCGACCTCGAAGTCGCCGAAGTCGAGGAAGTACATGTAGGGGCTCGGGTTGACGGCCCGCAGCCCCCGGTAGATCGAGAACGCCTCGACCCCGACCTCGGCCGACCAGCGCTGCGAGGGAACCACCTGGTAGGCGTCGCCGGCGTGGATGTACTCGATGATCCGGGACACCATCGCCTCGAATCGCTCGCGGGGCATGTTCGAGCGGAACTCGGGCGCCGCGCGGTCGGCGCGCGCCGGTCCGGCGCTCGGGCGTGGCGGCTCCGGGACCGGGCCGACCAGCCGGCGGCGGATCCCCGCGATCGTCTCGGCCGCGCGGGCGTAGGCGGCGTCGACGTCCTCGCCGGCGTAGACATTGGCGAGCACGGTGACGGTGTGCTTGAGGTGGTCGAAGGCGACCAGCGCATCGGTCAGCATCAGCGCCAGGTCGGGGACGCCCAGGGGGTCGGGGTTGGGCTCCCCGAGCGGCTCGACCGTCCGCACGAGGTCGTATGCGAACACGCCGACGGCCCCCCCCGCAAACGGCGGCAGGCCCGGCAGCTGCGGCGCCCGCGACCGTGACAGCTCGGCCTCGGCCAGCGCGTACGGGTCGCCGGGATCACCGAGCGACCACCGGAGCACCTTGCGGGGGCGCACGCCGATGAACGAGTAGCGCCCGACCCGGCCCTGCTCGGCCGACTCGAGCAGGAACGACGGCTGCGCGTCGCGGAGCTTCAGAAACGCCGAGACCGGCGTCTGCGTGTCGTCGATGAACGTCTCGCGAAGGGGGACGAGGTCGTGGTCGGCGAGCAGCTCGCGGACCGTCTCGCGCGACGGCGTCGGCCCGGTGGCCAGCTCAGCGGCGACGGCCATCGAGCACCCGCTCGGCGTCGGCCAGCGTCAGCCCGCGGCCCCGCAGCAGCACCGACAGGTGGTAGAGCACGTCGGCGGCCTCCTCGGCGACGCGCTCGTCGGACTCCTCGCGCGCGGCGCGCGTGACCTCCTCGGCCTCCTCCTGCACCTTGTCGCCGTTGAACCCGGGGTCGGCCAGCAGCCTGGCGGTATATGAGCCCTGGGGGCGATCGGCGGACCGGGCGGCGATCGTCCGCTCGAGCGTCGGCAGCACCTCGTGCGGGGCCGCGGGCGCGAGCTCGCCGCGATGGAAGCAGGTGCGCTCGCCGGTGTGACAGGCCGGCCCGGCCGGCTCGACGAGCGCCAGCAGCGCGTCGGCGTCGCAGTCGTAGCGCAGCGCCCTCAGCTCCTGGGTGTTGCCCGAGGTGGCGCCCTTGTGCCACGGCTCGGCCCGCGAGCGGCTGTAGAAGTGCATCTCCCCGCTCTCCCGCGTGCGGCGCAGCGCCTCGGCGTTCATGTACGCCAGCATCAGCACCTCGCCCGAGCGCCAGTCCTGGACGATGCACGCCACCAGGCCGCGCTCGTCGAATGTGATCTCGGGTTCGGGCACGGGCATAGTCATGGGCACCGATTCTATGAGGCCCCGGGAGTAGCCCACGCTCGCGCTGGCAACCGGCGAGCCGCGGCGGGCTACTCCCAAGGCAATCGCCCCCTGGGCGATTGCCCGGCTACTCGATCCCGAGACGGTCGAGCAGCCGCTCGTCGCCGCGCCAGTGCCGCCGCACCCTGACCGAGAGCCCGAGGTGCACGTGGCAGCCCAGCTCGCGCTCGATCGCTCGTCGCGCCGCCGTGCCGATCGCCTTGACCATCCGGCCACCGGCGCCGATCAGGATCCCCTTCTGCGACTCGGTCTCGACCAGCACCAGGGCCTCGACGCGGATCAGGTCATCGCGCGGCTGATCGATCGACTCGATCTCCACCTCGACGGCGTGCGGAACCTCCTCGCGGGTGCGGGCGAGGATCTGCTCGCGCACCAGCTCGGCCACGCGCACCGACTCGGGCTGGTCGGAGACGGCCTCGGGCTCGAAGTAGAACGGGCCGGGCGGGAGCAGCGACACGAGCTGGTCGAGCAGCTCCGGGACCCCCGCGCCGGTCCGCGCCGACACGGGCAGGATCTCGGCGGCGAAGTCGACGAGCTCGGCCGCGGCGGTCAGGACCGGCACGAGCCGGTTGCGGTCGACCCGGTCGACCTTGTTGACCGCCACCACCACGGGCACCGACACGCCGCGGAGCAGGCCGGCGATGAACCGGTCGCCGGGTCCGAGCCCCTGCTCGGCGTTCAGCACCAGGAGGCAGCCGTCGGCGTCGGCGAGCTCACGCTCGACGCGGCGCTGCATCCGCTCGGTGAGCGCGTCGCGCGGGCGCTGGACGCCCGGCAGGTCGACCATCACGAGCTGCCAGTCCTCGCGGCTGGCCACGGCGCGAATCGCCCGCCGGGTCGTCTGCGGCTTGTCGGAGACGATCGCGACCTTGGCCCCCACGATCGCGTTGGCGATCGTCGACTTGCCGACGTTGGGGCGCCCGGCCAGGGCGATGAACCCCGAGCGGGTCGCCGGGACGCCTGGCTCGCTCACGCCGTACCCGCGGAGACGCCCGCGGAGGCGGTGGCCCAGCACAGCAGCTGCGCCTGGAGGGCGAGCATCTCGCCCTCGTCGCTCTCGTGGTCCATCCCCGTCACGTGCAGGGCCCCGTGGAGGACCGCCTCGCGCACGTCGACGGTGTGCTCGGAGCAGATGAACACGTCGCCGAGCTCCCGCGGACCGAGCGGGTCCTCGTCCTCGTCGATCCCGAACGAGAGCACGTCGGTCGGCGCGTCCGTGTCGCGAAAGTCGCGGTTCAGCTCGCGGATCCGTTCGGCGCCGACGAACTGCACGGCGAGGTGCCCGTCGGCGATCCCGGCGCTGGCCAGCGCCAGCTCGGCGAGCCGGCGCACCTCGGCCGCATCGGGGCCGCCCTCGCCGGAGCCGCCCGCGCCGGGGCCGCCCGCGCCGGGGCCGCTCTCGCCCGGCCGGCCGACCCCGATCACCTCGACCTCGAGCACCGGGCGGTCGGTGTCCTCAAGCACGTTTGCGCGGGCGCAGGTCGGCCGCCATCCGCTGGCCGTGCTCGGTGTAGGCCGCGACGATCCGCCGCACGAGCTTGTGGCGCACCACGTCCTCCTCGCCGAAGCGCACGAACTCGATGCCCTCCACGTCGGCGAGGATGTCGGACACCACGACGAGCCCTGAGTCCTGCTCGGGTGGCAGGTCGACCTGGGTCACGTCACCGGTGACCACCACCTTCGAGTTGAAGCCGAGCCGGGTGAGGAACATCTTCATCTGCTCGGGCGTGGTGTTCTGGGCCTCGTCGAGAATAATAAAACTATCATTTATGGTCCTGCCGCGCATGAACGCCAGCGGCGCCACCTCGATCACGCCCTTCTCCAGGTACTGGCTGACCCGCTCGGGCTCGAGCATGTCGTGGAGGGCGTCGAACAGCGGCCGCAGGTAGGGGTCGACCTTGGCCATCAGGTCGCCGGGGAGGAACCCGAGCCGCTCGCCCGCCTCGACCGCGGGCCGGGTGAGGATGATCCGGTTGACCTCCCGCCGGCTCAGCGAGGCGGCGGCCAGCGCGACGGCCAGGAACGTCTTGCCGGTGCCCGCCGGGCCGATCCCGAAGGTGATCGTGTTGTCGCGGATCGCGTCGACGTAGCGCTTCTGGTGGACGGTCTTCGGCGCCACCTTGGTCGCCCGGTGGCGCCACACCACGTCCTCGAGGATCTGGGCCGGGGACTCGTGGGCGTCGAGCGCACGGGTGACCGCCTCGATCGTGCCCGGGGCGATCTCGTGGCCCTGCTCGATCAGCCCCGAGAGCTCGCCGACCACAGCCTGGGCGGCGTCGACGGCCGGCTCCTCGCCGTCGAGCGTCAACACGTTGCCGCGGAGGTAGATGTCGCATTCGACGTGGCCCTCAAGCGTACGCAGGACGGAGTCGCCGCTGCCCGCCAGCTCGGCGGCGATCGCATTGTCGAGCTCGACCTGCCTACGCATCGCCGTTGCCGCCGCTCAGGGCCACCCGCACCCGAGCCGAGGTTCGCTTGCCGTCGGCTCGACCCTCGGCTTTCGCCATCACCACTTTCATCACCGCCCCCATGTCCTTGGCCTGGCTCGCGCCGGTCTCGGCGATCGCCGCGGCGACGAGCTCGTCCAGCTCGGCGTCCCCCAGCTCGGCCGGCAGGTAGCGCTCGATGATCCGGGCCTCGAACTCCTCCTGGTCGGCCAGCTCGGGCCGCCCGCCGTCGCGGAACTGCGTCGCTGCCTCGATCCGGCGCTTGCGCTCGCGGCGCAGGACCGACAGCTCATCGTCGGACCCGTCCTTGGCCGCCTTCTGGAGCTCGGAAAGCACCAGGCGCAGCGTCCCCACGAGCGTCTTGTCGCCGGATTTCATCGCGCCGGTGATATCGGCGCGTACCTGTTCGGTGGCGTTCAACTACAGACAAGGATACGACGCACGGCGGCGGTGGATTGCGGCCGCCGGGACGGCCGCCGGGAATCCGCCGGGACGGCGCCCCATTGCTCGCCGCCAGCGAGGGGTAGCCCGGCGCAGACGGCCCCCACCGGTCCGCCCCCCGCGCCGGGGATTCAGGGGACGAGGACGCGTGCCGGCGAGTGCGCGCCGGCACTGATGCCGCTCGCGACCGGCGACCCGTCGTGCTCATCGACTTCGATCCGCGGTGTCCTCGGGGCAGAGCGTTTCGAGAGGAGAGAAGACTCTGGCGCAAATCCAGCCCGAGGCTTGGGCCGCGGAACGGCGATGTCGAGGAACAGGCCACCGAGGGTGACGCCGATCGCGAGCGGGTTGGGCAACTGGTTTCACCTCCTTGAGCTTCCCGTGTCGTGGGTCGAGGAGAAGCATGGGCCACCGCGCCCGCTGCGTCACCGTCCGCATGTCCAGGATTTCCGACGCGGCGGTTGTCCAACTGCGTCGGGAGCCGGGAAGGGGGCGGTGCATGGTATCTAGGCGACCGGCATGTCGCAGCGCAGGAGCAGCGCCGCCCACTCGCCGCGCTCGCGCCGCTCCGTGGCCGCGTAGCCGATCGCGGCGAACGCTCCGGCGACCCGGTCGGCCTCGGTGACCAGCAGCCCGCCGGCGATGATTCGCTCGGGCGGCCCGGAGCCGCGGGCGAGCTGCGCCGCCCACTGGGTCAGCAGCGGCCCCAGCAGGTTGGCGGCGACCGTCCGGGCCGGCGGGGTCGGCTCGGCGCGCAGGTCGTGGCGGCGGACCTCGACCGCGACACCGTTGACGGCGGCGTTACCCCGGGTCGCGGTGACGCTGGCGGGGTCGTAGTCGAGGGCCAGAACGGGGGCCCAGCCGAGCCTGACGGCAGCGATCGCGAGCACGCCGGAGCCGCAGCCGAGGTCCAGGAACGCCGCCTCGCCGGCGGCGCGAGGCGCCTCGGGGACCCCCGCGTCGGCCAGGTCGAGGATCAGCTCGAGGCACAGGCGAGTGGTGGCGTGGGCGCCGGTCCCGAACGCCTGGCCCGGGTCGATCACTAATTCAATCGAATTACTGCCAGGCGGTTCCCACGGCGGGCGGACGGTGAGCCGGTCTCCCAGCACCAGCGGGCGGTGGAACTCGCGCCAGCGCTCGGCCCAGTCGTCGGCCACCTCGGTGCTCGTCACCCGCACCAGCGCGCCGCCCGCCGCGGCCTCGAGGTCTCCCAGCGCCGGCAGCTCGCCGGGAGCCCCATAGACGGCGTACTCGACGAGGTCCGCGCCGACCTCCGCCTCCTCGACTCCGCTCGGAGCGAGCTCGAGCAGCTCCGCGAGCACCAGCTCGGCTTGCTCGCGGCGGACGCGGATGGCCAGGCGGATCACGGCGGCGGCCGGCGCACTCAGAGGTGCCGGCCGCGGCTACGAGCCGCCGAGGGCGCGCTTGAGCTTCGAGAAGACGCCCTCGTCGGTGCGGTGGTTCTCATCGGTGAGCGCCTCGTCGAGCTGACGCAGCAGCTCCTTCTGGTGGCGCTTGAGGTGCCTGGGGATGACGACGTTGACGAGCACCCGCAGATCGCCGGCGCGCCGGCCATGCAGCTCCGGCATCCCCCGTCCGCGGAGCGTCAGGCTCTCGTGCGGCTGTGTCCCGGCGGGGATCTCCAGCTCGACCGGCTCGTCGATCGTCGGCACCGACACCGTGGTGCCGAGCGCCGCCTGGGGCGCCGAGACGTCGACGACGGTCACCAGGTCGGCGCCGTCGCGCAGGAACCGCGGGTCCTGCCGGACCGACACCAGCACGTACAGATCGCCGGACGGGCCGCCATGCTCGCCGGCGTGGCCGCGGCCGCTGATCCGGATCCGCTGGCCGTCGGAGATGCCGGCGGGGACGTCGACCGAGACCTTGGTCTGGTCGATGCGGCGCCCGCGGCCGCTGCACACGCCGCAGGGCTCGCGGGCGACCTTGCCCTCGCCGTGGCACACGTCGCAGGCGGCGGCGCGGACGACCTGCCCGAACGGCGTGCGGGAGACGGCGCGCAACTGGCCGCTGCCGCCGCAGCGCTCGCAGACGTCGATCGGCGTGCCGGGCTCGGCGCCGTTGCCGCGGCAGTGCTCGCACGTGGCCACGACCTCGTAGGCGACCTCGACCGCCGCCCCGTGCGCAGCGTCGGCCAGCTCGATCTCGACCGCCGCGACCACGTCGCCGCCCTGGGCGGGCCCGCCCGGCCGACCGCCGCCGAAGATTCCGCCCCCGCCGAAGCCGCCCCCGAAGAACGACTCGAAGATGTCGGCCACCGAGCCGAAGCCGTCGAAGTTGGGCGCCTGGCCACCGCTCCGCAGGCCCTCGTGCCCGTAGCGGTCATAGGTGGCCCGCCGGCCGGAGTCCGAGAGGATCTCGTAGGCCTCTGCCGCCTCCTTGAACTTGGTCTCGGCGTCCGGGTCGTGGCTGTTGACGTCGGGGTGCAGCTCGCGGGCGAGCTTGCGGAACGCCTTCTTGATCTCGGCGTCGTCGGCGGTGCGGCCGACGTTCAGGACGTTGTAGGGGTCCCGCGGCATCTGCGAGGCACTCATCGTTCATCGTAGATTTCGGCGACGAAGCGCGAGAGCTGCGCGGCGGCCTCGCGGACGGTGCGGATCGCGCGGCCGTAGTCCATCCGCATCGGGCCGATCACCGAGACGGCGCCGAGGTGGCGCTGAGGCAGCCCGTAGCCGGCCGCGACCATCGCCAGCGAGCGCATCGCGGGGGCATCGTTCTCGGCGCCGATGCGCACCAGCACATCGCGCTCGCCGAGCACGAGGCGCAGCGCGGCGAGCAGCGTCACCCGCCGTTCGAGCATGTCCATCAGCGCGTTCAGCTCGGAGACCTCGGCGAACCGCTCGGAGCTGAGCAGCCGCGCCGTCCCGTCGAAGTAGATCCCGGACTCGGCCGTCTCCTCGAGCTCGGTGAAGACGGGCGCGACGGCGGCGAGGAACTCGCGCTCGCGTACGCTCAGCGTCGGGTCGGTGAGCCGGCCGTGGAGCATCCGCGCGCCGAGCCCGAGGCCGACGAGCCGCTCGTTGAGGTAGCTCGCCGCCCAGTCGGCGGTCCCCGGATCGACGGGACGCGGGAAGCTGAACATGCGCTTGGAGACGCCGCCGGTCGAGGTGATGACGACGACCATCACCACCTGCGGCTGGAGCACCAGCACCTCCACGTGGCGAACGGTCGAGGTGTAGATCGGCGGCGCGGTGACGATCGCCAACAGGTTGGTGACCTGTGAGAGCGCCTCGGTGGTGAGGCGCATCGCCTCGTCGAGCTCGCGTCGGACCAGCGTCACCGCCAGTTGCGGCACGGCCGGCTCAGGTTCGGCGGGCAGCAGCCGGTCGACGAAGTAACGGTACCCGGCCTCGGTGGGCACGCGGCCCGCCGAGGTGTGCGGATGCGCCAGCAGCCCGAGCTCCTCGAGGCTCGCGAGCTCGTGGCGGATCGTCGAGGGGCCCCATGCGAAGGTTTCGGCCAGCAGCTTCGAGGCCACGGGCAGCCCCGCGTCGAGATAGCCCTCGACGGCCTTCTGCAGGACCAACTCCTGGCGTTCGGTCAGCACTGAGCCTGATTGTAGGAATCCGCTCCCCGCCACCGGCGGGGAGTCGTCAACCGGACAGCTCGGCGACGCCGCCCTTGATCAGCTTGCGCCCGCCCTGGACCGCCTCGGAGGCCACGGTGACGAGGTCGCCGTCACACTCACGGACCTCGCCGCTGACGACGATCTCCTCGCCGATCGCGCCGGGGGCACGGAACTGCACGCTGAGGCGCCGGAGGTGCTCGGGGCCGCCCGCCGCCTCAGTGTGGGCACGCGCCACCTGGGCCATCATCCACAGCCCGTGCAGGATCCGACCGGGGAGCCCGACCGCCTGGGCGAACTCCTCGTCGATGTGGATCGGGTTGAAGTCCCCCGAGGCGCCGGCGTAGCGGACGGTCACGTACGGGTCCGGCGTGACCCTCAGCTCGAGCTTGTCTCCCGGTTCCACGCTCAGCCTCAGTCCTCTCCGCGGACGATGTTGGTCCAGGTGCCGGTGACGACGGTCTCGCCGCGCTGGTTCCTCGAGCTCGACTCGAACACGTAGAAGCCGAGGCCGGCCTTCTCCGAAGCGTCGAGGAGCCTCGCGGTGGTGGCGATCTCGTCGCCGGCGATCACCAGCTCGCTCCAGCGGAACTCCTGGGCGCCGTGGACCATCCGCGCGAAGTCGATCCCGATCTCGGGGTCGAACAGCGCCGGGATCACCGCGCGGCCGGCGTACACCACGGCGAACATGGGCGGGGCGACGAGGTCGGCGTGACCGGCGACCCGGGCTGCCTCCAGGTCGTGGTGCAGCGGATTGGTCTCCCCCACCGCCGACGCGTACTCGCGGATCTTCTCCCGCCCGACCGCGTAGGAGTCGGTGGGGAACGCCTTGCCGATCGCGCTCGTCTTGACCTCCATCGCAGCGGGAGTCTTTCACGTTGCCGCCGCGACCGGAGGGTCAGACGATCCCGGGAACCGAGCCCCCGTCGACCGACCAGGCCGCCCCGGCGACGTTGCCCGCGGCCTCCGAGCAGAGGAACACGATCACCGCGGCGATCTCCTCCGGGGTGCCGAGGCGGCCGAGGGGCACCTTCCCGGCCGTGGCCTCGAGCACGTCCTCACGGCTGATCCCCTTGGCCTCGGCGGTCTGGTCGGCCAGCCCGCCCTCGGCCAGCCACAGCTCGCCGGCGATCGGGCCGGGAGCCACCGCGTTGACGAGCACACCCTGCGCGGCGTGCAGGTCGGCGAACGAGCGCGACAACGACAGCTGCGCCGCCTTGGTCACCGAGTAGGCCATGTTGGTCGCCGACGGGCGCTTGCCCGAGGACGAGCAGACGTTGACGATCCGTCCCCAGCCACGCTTCGCCATCGCGGGGGCAAGCTCGCGCATCAGCCGCATCGGGGCCATCACGTGCAGCTCCCACTGGGCCTGCCAGTCGGCGTCGGTGAGCTGCTCGAGCGTCCGCACCGCGGAGGTGCCGGCCGAGTTGACCAGCACGTCGGCCCTCGGAAGCTGCCCGGCGGCGGCTCGCACCCGCTCGCCCGCGTCCGGGGCGGTCAGGTCGAGCGCCAGGGGGATCCCGTGGCCGCCGGCCTCGGCGCACGCCGCCGCGGCCTGCGCGAGCGCCGCTTCGCGGCGGCCGATCAGCAGCACCGAAGCGCCCTCCGCGGCCAGCATCAGCGCCACCTCGCGGCCGATGCCGCTCGAGGCGCCCGTGACCACGCAGCCACGATCGCGGAGCCCGAGATCCATACCCGGCATTGTCGCGCCTGGCGCGTGCCCGGCGCCGCACCCTTCGCTCACCGCACGGCGAGGGCCGCCGCGGGAACGGCGGCGAGCTCCGCGAGCAGGCGCTCGCGGCGGCCGCCGTACCGGGCGCGCATCCGGCGCAGATGGCGGTCGAGCTCCCCGCGGGCGATGAAATCAGCCAGCGCCCGCTGCTCGAACACCGGCGCGCCCGCCACCGCAACCGCGAGCTCGTAGGTGAGTGAGCCGGTCAGCCATCAGGGCGACAGCATCCAGCCGATCCGCAGCCTGGGCGCGAGCCGCTTGGCGGCCGAGCCGAGGTGGCAAGATCCGCTCGGGCGATGCTGCTCGGCGCCGGCAGCATTGACGATTGCGACGTGCTGCGCAGTCGGGCGCGCAGCGTCATCAGCGCATACGGGTTCAGGGTGCTGGGTGATGCTAGTATGTAGGTATGAAGCGCACCACAATCACGCTCCCTGACGAGCTCGCGAACGCGCTCGACCGCGAGGCGCGCCGCCGATCCGTCCCCGCATCTGCGGTTGCTCGCGAGGCGCTGAGCCAGCATCTCGGAGTCGGCAGCGCCGGCGAGCAACGCAAGCTGCCGTTCGCCGCGCTAGGTCGGAGCGGGTACTCGAACACCGCCGGCGAGCTGGAGGATCTGCTGGAGCTCGAGTGGGGCGCGGATGCTGGCGGTAGTTGACGCCGGCCCTCTTTACGCCACCGCGGATGCCGACGACGAGCACCACGAGGGCTGCCGCGCCGTGCTGTCACGCGCCGATCTACGCCTCGTCCTACCGGCGCTGGTCGTCGCCGAAGCAACGTACTTCGTGGGACGCCGGCTCGGCGCCGCAGCCGAGGCGGCCTTCTTGAGAGCCTTCGCCGACCTCGATGTCGAAGGCCCCTCTCCCGAAGACTTCAACAGGATGGCTGAGCTCGTGCAGCGCTACGGTGACTTTCCACTCGGCGGCACCGACGCCTCCTTGGTGGCACTGGCCGAGCGACTCGGCGCATCGATCGTGATCACGCTGGATCGACGTCATTTTGGGGCCGTCAAGCCGCGTCACTGCGAAGCGTTTGAGCTGCTTCCATAGATGTGGCCACTGCCGCAGCTGCCTAACGGCGCAGCGCCGGCGCCTTCACCAGCAGATGCTCGTCGCGCGCGAAGGGACTTCGTTGCGATCTGCTCGACGTCGAGTCATCACTCGCGGGTCACGTCCAGCACTGGCACGTCATAGCGGAAGATCGCCTCGTCGCCGCTGGCGAGCGTCGGTCCCTCCAGACGCGCCTGAGCCACCAGCATCCGATCGAATGGATCTGCGTGATGCGGGGGTCCTCGGGCCGGGCCAGTTGATCTACTCACTACTCAGGCAGGAGCTCTAAACGGGCGCAATGGCGTGGTTGCACGACCGAGAAGTCGCGGCGGTCGAGGGTCGCGACTTTGGTTTCGCCGAGCGTCTCGCACGCGACGATTACGGCGGCGTCGACGAGACCCAGGTCCAGCGACTCATACTTGCGCTCCAGCTCAGCGGCCCGGACGAGCTGATCCTCGCTGAGGTCGTGGAGGCGGTAGGCCCCGCTGGCAACGTCCTCGACGAACGTCTTCCACGGTTCCGGGCCATAGAGCTTATGCAACCAGTAGTCGACTTCGACGAGAACGGGTGCCGGTAGGACGAGGTCCTCACCTACGTCCTTGATCATCGCGACGCAGCGCGCGTGCTCCGGATCAGCGGCGTCCAGAAGCGCCACGATCGGGCCCGTGTCGAGCACCAGCGCCAACTACGAACGTGCCCCCCGGCGCGCCGGGGCCTGCTCGTCCGCGGCGATCCTGCAGGTTGCGCGCCCATCGCCGCGGACGACACCAAACCGAGGCGAGGTCTGATCACGCAGCCTGCCCGCCTCGCGCTTCACAGCCTCGCGCAACACCTGGGCGAGTGCGACTCCGCGTCGCCGCGCCTCGCTCTCGAGGACGGCGAGGTCGTCGCTCTCCGCGGCTACGGTCGTGCGACGGATCATCGTGCATCAGATGCTAGCACCGTGCGGGCTGGCCGCAGTTGGCCTGGCGAGCCAGACTGTCCCACCGAGCCGGACAGCCCTCACCAGCCGCGCGCGCGATCCAGGCGCAATGCGCCGCCGAGCGCTTGCGTCGCCCGCGCCGGAGCGGCGACGTCCGTTTCGTAGGTCGCCGCGGCCTGGGCTTTGGTGCGTCGCATCCCGGCGGCGCGGGCGACCGCGCCGGAGATCGCCGCCGCGATCGCGCCTGCAGGCTCCCCGATATCAGCCTGGTCCTGCACGCGCCACCAGGTCGCCAGGCAGCGGACGAGGAACGGCAGGCCGCTGCAGTCGAGCTCGGCCCGCCACAGCGTCGAGGCGACAGGGTCGAGCTCGATGGTCGGTGGGGGCGCACCGCGGCGCAGCCGCTCCCCGGTCTCGCCGCGCGCCGGCGGCAGCGCGAGCGGATGCGGCGAGGGGCTCACCTCGCAGATCACGGGCTTACCCACCTGCAGGTACCAACCGAGCGCGAAGCGATAGCCGACCCCACCGATCGACACGGCACCGATCGTCTGCTGCTGGCTGCCGGGCTCGGTCGGGTAGGTGCTCGCGGTCACCTCGTAGGGCAACTGGTCTGGTGGGGCTCCGATCGCGCACAGCGGTCCCGCCTGGCCGTAGAGCCTGTAAGCCGCGCGGAGCGGCGACTGCGGCGCCGCTTTGCTGCGAGGCCAGCGATCGGCGCTGGCGACCTGCTGCCAGAACGTCAACGCGAGCTTGTTGCCCGTGCGCTCGACGTTGTCGTGGCTGCTCGGCCGTGAGGACGGCGGCCGGCGAGGGCGCTCGGCCGGCGGCCCGGCTCGGTGAGGCCGCGGGCTCGGCCGGCTCGGTTTGGCCGCCGTAGCATGACTCGACGCCGCGTCGCCGAGCACGATCCGGGGCGGCGGCGCTGCCGCGCATCTGACCCCGCTCGGCTTGCACGATTCGCATCCGAGCGCGTCGCGCGCGGCGACCAGCGGCTCCGGAGCACCGCAGGCCGGGCAGCGAACAGCGGCGAACTCGTTCGCCATCGGGAGCCAGGTGAGCGCGGACGGGAACCTCCGGCTCCCGCGGCGCACGTCGATCGGCAACACGAACGCCGGCACGTGAACCAGGTGCAGGCGGAACGGCCTGATCTCGTGATGCGCCTGGTACTCCTGCTCGATCTCGCGCCTGCGGCGGGCGTGCTCGGCTTTGGTGGCGTCGGCCTGGGCATCGAGCAGTCGCGCGCGATCACCGTCCGCGGTCGACCGCCGCCGGTCGATCGATTCGAGCGCGCCGTGGTAGTACGCGTCCGCACGCGCAAGCTCCGACTCGAGCGTCCGCCGCGCGTGGAGCGCCAGCGACGCCTGCCGCGCGATCGCGCGCGTGGAGAGCTGCGAGTGCGCGGATGCGAGGGCGAGCGAGAGCTCGGCGGGGAGGACGCGGTGGCGCTGGTCGGGACCCGGCAGCCGCGGAGCCCCGCGCAGCGCCCCGAGCAGCCGCTCCGATGGCTGCAGGCCGGTGCGAGCGTCGACCCAGGCCTCCTCCTGCTCTCCGAAGCGCAGAGTCAGCGATGCGGAATAGCTGATCATCGCCCCGGCGCGCAGGAGCGGGACGTAGGCGGGCGTCGGCTCACCCGCGGCGTCGATGCGCCCGTGCTCGACCGCGACCAGCTCACGCGCGCGCTCCTCCAGCGCCGCGCGGCCCGGTGGCCGGGAGCCGGGCCACGGAAGGTAGGCGTGGCCGGTGTCGCCATCCGCCAGCAGCGAGGCCGCGGCCCGCTCGAGTGCCGGATGGCCGGGGATCAGCAGCACCGCGTCCTCCTCGCGGGCGAGGTCGGAATCGGCGGTGACGACGACCTCCTCGGGCAGCTCGCTCGATGCCTGAAGCTTCGGTGGGAGCACCAGCAGCGCTCGGGCGCCGTCCGCCTCGACGAGCGCGCCCTCACGCTCGGCGTACTGCAGCCAGAAGCGCAGCGCGGGCTCGTCGCTGACCGCGGTCATCCGGGCATCTCGGTCATCCGGTGCTGATCAGGCCGTCGATCCGACCGCGAGTCTCCAGATAGGCGTCCCGCGCGCGAGCGAGCTGGTCGCCGATCGCCTCGATCCTGGTCGCGAACTCGGAATCGTCGTGACTGGCGACGTACTGCTGGAAGACGAGCGTCTCGAAGTCGAGCTCGTCCTCCACGCGTCCGAGGATCATGTCGAGCTCGCCGACGACGAGCTCGAACAGGTTGATCTTCGCCTGGAGCACCTCCAGCAGGCGCTCCTCGAGCGTGCCGCGCGAGACCAGGTTCGTGAGCAGCACGTCCTGCTGCTGACCGATGCGATGGATGCGTCCGAGGCGCTGCTCGATCCGCATCGGGTTCCAGGGCAGGTCGAAGTTGACCATCGTGTGGCAGAACTGCAGATTGCGTCCCTCGCCCGCCGCCTCGGTGCTCAGGAGGACCTGCGTCGTGGCGGCGAAGCTCGCGATCGCGGCGTCCTTCTCGGCCCGCGTGAGGCTTCCGTGGTAGATCGCGGCGTCGAGACCACGCTCCTGCACGATGGCCGCCAGGTGCTCGAGCGTAACTCGCGACGCCGTGAAGACCACCACCTTCTCTCCCCGCTCGCGGTGGCGCTCCAGCAGCGCCAGCAACACCTGCGCCTTGCCGGTTGCCGGGAGCGCGGCGGCTTGCCCGGCGAGATCGTCCCACCCGAGCTTCGCGAGGCTGCGTACGCATGCCCACGGACTCGAGCCGGCCGACTGCTGCACGCTGCGCAACGCCAGCGAGCGTGCCGGACCCGCATCGCGCGCCTCTGCGCGCACCCGTTCGGAGATCGCGCTGTACAGCTCCGCCTCCCCCTCGGACGGGGAGACCCGCACCGTCTCGGCGAGCCTGCGGGGAAGCATCACCGAGATCTCGCTCCGGCGGTGGCGAACCATCAGCTCGCGGAGCGACAGCTGCAGCGATGCGACGTTCCGAACGGCCCGTCCGTCCCCGCCTCCGTGCCGGGCACGGAACTCTTTCGCGCTACCGAGCAGACCGGGGCGGACCAGGCTGACGAGCTGGAACAGATCCGCCAACCGGTTCTCGATCGGGGTCGCGGTCAGCAGCAGCAGCGAGCGCGTCCGGAGCGCTCGCGCCAGCCCCGCGGATGCGCTGCGCGGGTTCTTGAGGCGGTGTGCCTCGTCGGCGACCACGACGTCCCAGTCGGTGGCGGTGAGCCGACTGCGCAGGGGATCACGACGCGCCGCGGCCAGCGACGCGACGACGATCGGAAGTGGAGCAACCGACGGACCGCCGCCGAGGGCTGCGCTCAGCCGCTGCGAGGACCGCGCGTCGGCGACCACGCAGGGAAGGGCGAACTTGCGCTCGAGCTCCTCGCACCACTGGCCCACGAGCCCGGCCGGAGCGAGCACGAGCGCCCGAGCGGCGAGACCGCGCAGGCGCAGCTCGCTGATCACGAGCCCCGCCTCGATCGTCTTCCCGAGCCCGACTTCGTCGGCGAGCACGGCCCGCGCTTGCATGTGACGCAGCACGCGAGCGGCCGCCTCGAGCTGGTAGGGGAACGGCTCGAACCGCAGCCTCGGCAGGCACACGAACGTCTCGAACCCCGGCCGCGCCCAGACACCGAGCGCCTGGTCGACCAGCGCCGAGCGCTCGTCGAGGACCGCATCACCGGCCTCGAGACCCGCTACCAGCCCGCGGTAAAGCTCGAGCGTAGGTACCTCGGCGGTCTCCGCCAGAGCGAACTTCAAGTCCTTCGCCATCGTGCCCGAGCGGGCGCCGGTCGCAGTCGGAGGGAGACGGTGGCGTGCGGGCGAGGGCATGTCGAGCGTCGGATGATCCCAGTGCCGTCGGACGGTCAGGCGTGGTCTCGACGTCGGTACGCTTGCGACATCCGAACGCTGGTCCTCGACCCGCCTCCTGCGCAGCTTGCCGAGCTGCTCGAGCACCGCCGCCGCACCGGCGTCGACCGGTTCGACGAGGTATGGGAGGGTGTCTACCACATGCTTCCCGGGCCCAGCCACGCACACGGCCGCATCGAGGCGCACCTACTCGCACTACTGCGACCGCCAGCGACAGACGCCGCGTTGGAGGTCACGGGCCAGTTCAATCTGGGCGCATCAGAACACGACTTCCGAGTGCCCGATGGCGGGCTGCACCGCCCCGGCGCCGGCGGGTTATGGCATCCCACCGCCGCGCTGGCGTTCGAGATCGTCTCCCCGGGCGATGAGAGTTGGCAGAAGCTGCCGTTCTACGCCAAGCACAACGTCGACGAGGTGCTGATCGTCGACCCGGCCGAGCGGACGGTCACCTGGCTGGCGCTGCGTGAAGGCGAGTATCGCCCGGTCCAGCGAAGCGGCCTGATCGAGCTGGGATCAGCCGCGCTGGTCGAGCGGATCGACTGGCCATAGACCGGCGAATCCGAGGAGTGCCTCGGCGGTCGGCCGGTCGTCGCCGAATCGGTCGCTCGCTGCGGCGGGACCGGCGCCACCGAGCCACTGGTTCGAGGAGGTCGCCGCGGAGTGGCGCCCGGCGTGGGCAGCGATGGACGACCGCCCACGGCAGCAACAGGCAGGTACGCCCGCCCGGCCGGCGACGCGAGGCCTACGGCCGGCTGGCCGTGACGGCGCTCGAGGAGCGGCCGTCCTGGATCGCGACCACCACGCTCGATCCTCCGCCTCGCGGAACACGTAGACCACGATCAGCCACCGCGACGGCCCGACGACGACCCTGAAGCCCTCCCAGCGCCCGGTCAGGGCCGGTCCGATTCTCGGGCAGCCGGCGAGGGACCGCAGTGACCGAGCGACCCGGGCACGGGTGTCGGCGGGGAGGCTGTGCGTGCGGATCAGGATGTCGAGATGTTCGACGGCGGCGACCGCGAGCTCGACGCGTGCCACTCGCTACAGCTCGTCCAGCATGATCGTCTCGCCGGCCCGGGCCTGCTCGAGGCCACGTTGAGCGCGCGCAAACGCGCCGGGAATGCCGTCCAACAGCTCGACGACGTTCCGCGCATCGGGGTCGACCTCATCGAGCGCATTGGAATGCAGCGATCGCGCGATCGTGCCGGGCTGGACGTGCATGCGGTCGGCGAGGCGCGCGAGCTTCTCCGACTGTTCATCGTCGAGCGTGATGTTCAGTCGCTCCGTGCCTCCACGGTACACGAGAAGCAACGGTCCGCGTAGCAAGGGAAGTCCCGGTCCGCTTGCGGCATGGCCGCCGCGCGATAGCATTTTTGTCGATATATCGGCGCGTCGCGCCCGGGCGAACCAGCAGGAGCGAGCGAGATGGCACAGCGGAGCACATTGCGAGCGTCGGACGCGGACCGCGAGCGGATCGCCGAGCGTCTGCGACACGCCACGGCCGACGGGCGTCTCCACGCCCACGAGCTGGAAGAGCGGCTCGCGCGGGCGCTCCGGGCCCGGACCTACGGCGAGCTCGACGCCGTCGTCTCGGACCTGCCCCGCGACCAAGTTGCCGACGGCCGGCGGGCGGGGGCCGGGACGGGCGCAGCGCAGTGGATCAGGCCCACCGTGGCGCTCGCGGTGGCGATCCCGGTGGCGCTCTTGCTCGTGGCGCTGGTGATCGCCGCCGTCGCGTTCGTGCTCAGCGGCATGTTCGCGATCTGGATGATGTGGATGGCGCTCGGCTGGTGGTTCTTCAGCCGCCACGGCCACCGACGTCGCGGGCCCCGCCGCGGCCGGCCGTTCGGGGTCGGCGACCCCCGACGCGCCGCGGGCCATGCCCGCCCGTGGCGTTGAGCCGATAACTCCTGAGTAGCGAGATCCCAATTTGGTGGTATGGTTCGGGCATGCGGGCAACCATTGATAAGGCAGGCCGGTTGGTGATCCCGAAGCAACTGCGCGATCACGTCGGCCTGCGCCCCGGTGAGGTCGAGGTGATGGTCGACGGCACCGGCCTGCGCGTCGATCCGCTGGCCGGCGAATCCCTCGCTGAGCGCCAGGGGCGGCTGGTCATCCCGAGCGCCGGCGGGCAGATCGACGACGATCTCGTCCAGTCGCTTCGCGTTGCCGGCCAGCGCTAGGCAACCGGACCTTCTGGTCGACACGAGCGTCGCCGTCGCGCTGACCGTGGCCGACCACGAACACCACGAGCCCACGTTCCAAGCTCTTGGCAAGCGCCGGCTCGGCCTGGCAGGGCACGCGGCGTTCGAAACCTTCTCCGTCCTCACGCGTCTGCCACCTCCGGCGCGCCGCACGCCGGCCACGATCGGGCGCCTGCTTGCTGCCGGCTTCCCGGACAGCCGATTTCTCGGCGCGAACGCGACAGCCGCGCTGTTCGGCGAGCTCTACGCGTTGGGGATCGCCGGCGGCGCTGTCTACGACGCGCTCGTCGGCGCGTCGGCCCGGGAGCACGGCCTTACCCTCGCCACGCGCGACCAGCGCGCGCTCGAGACCTATCGCGCGCTCGACGTGCGCCTCGAGCTGATCTCGTGACCGACAGAGGGACTGCTCGGGGGTCATCCCCTGGGATGACCGGCCACGGCCCGGCGCCGGCCGATCGCGGCGCTCAGGAGTCCCCCAGCTCGAGCACGGCCAGGAACGCCTCCTGGGGCACCTCGATCCGGCCCACCTGCTTCATCCGCTGCTTGCCCTTCTTCTGCGCCTCGAGCAGTTTGCGCTTGCGGGAGATGTCGCCGCCGTAGCACTTGGCGATCACGTCCTTGCGGTACGCCTTGATCGTCTCGCGGGCGACGATCCGCGAGCCGATCGCGGCCTGGATCGGAACGTCGTACTGCTGGCGGGGGATCCGCTTGCGAAGCTTCTCGGCCATCGTCCGGCCGGCCGTCTCCGCCTTGCTGCGGTGGATCAGCATCGACAGCGCGTCGACCGGATCGCCGGCGAGCAGGATGTCGAGCTTGACCAGATCCGACTCGCGCAGCCCGATCAGCTCGTAGTCGAGCGAGGCGTAGCCGCGGGTGCGGGACTTGAGCTGGTCGAAGAAGTCGAGCACGATCTCGGCCAGCGGCAGGTCGTAGGTGATCTGGAGCCGCTCCGCCGACAGGTAGTGCATCCCGGCGTGCTCGCCGCGGCGCTCCTGGCAGAGCTCCATGATCTGCCCGACGAACTCCTTGGGGGTGAGGATCGAGGCGCGGATGTACGGCTCGCGGACCTCGGCGACCTTGGTCGGCTCGGGCATGTCGTTGGGGCTGTGGACGGGCAGGATCGAGCCGCCGGTGAGCGTCACCTCGTACGCGACGCTCGGCATCGTCGCCAGCAGTTCGAGGTCGTACTCGCGCTCGAGCCGCTCGCGGACGATGTCCATGTGCAGCAGGCCGAGGAAGCCGCAGCGGAACCCGAACCCGAGCGCGTCCGAGGTCTCGGGCTCCCAGCTCAGCGCGGCGTCGTTGAGCGTCAGCTTCTCCAGCGCGTCACGGAGCTCCGGGTAGGCGTCGGAATCGATCGGGAACAGCCCGCAGAACACCATCGGCTTGACCTCGCGGTAGCCCGGTAGCGGCTCGGAGGCCGGCCGCCGGAGCCCGGTCAGGGTGTCGCCGACGCGCAGCTTGGTCACGTCCTTGAGGCCGGTGATGAGGTATCCGACCTCGCCCGCGCTGAGCTGGCCGACCGAGGTCATCTGCGGGTTGAAGAAACCGATGTCGTCGATCTCGGCCTCGGTCCCGGCCTGCATGGCCAGGATCGCGTCACCCTTCTTGAACACGCCGTCGACGACGCGGATGTAGGCCACCACGCCCCGGTACTGGTCGAACTCGGAGTCGAAGATCAGCGCCCGCGGCGGCCCGTCGGGGTCGCCAGAGGGCGGCGGCACCCGGGCGATCAGCTCGTCGAGCACGTCGGCCACCCCCGCACCCGTCTTTGCGCTGATCCGGAGCACGTCGTCGGCCGGCTCACCGAGCAGCTCGGCGATCTCGGCGGCCACGCGCTCGGGCTCGGCGCCGGGCAGGTCGACCTTGTTCAGGCACGGGATCAGCTCGAGTCCGGACTCGACCGCCAGGTAGGTGTTGGCGACGGTCTGGGCCTCGACGCCCTGCGAGGCGTCGACGACCAGCAGCGCCCCCTCACAGGCGGCCAGCGAGCGGGACACCTCGTAGGTGAAGTCGACGTGGCCGGGCGTGTCGATCAGCTGCAGCTGGTAGGTCCGGCCGTCACGCTGGGACTCGTAGAACACGCGCACGGCCTGGGCCTTGATGGTGATTCCCCGCTCCCGCTCGAGGTCCATCGAGTCGAGCAGCTGCGCGCGCATCGCGCGCGGGTCGACGGTGTGGGTCAGCTCGAGGATGCGATCGGCGAGCGTCGACTTGCCGTGGTCGATGTGCGCGATGATCGAGAAGTTGCGAATGTCGGCGAGCGTGGAGATGCGACAAGGTTAGGACGCCCGCCGCGAGACCGGCGTCACGCGGGACGGCTGCGCAGGCGCCCCGCGAGCAGCGCCTCGATCTGGCGCGCCTCCGGGATCCGCATGACCAGGACCAGCTTGGCGTACAGCGCGACGGCGGCGGCCAGCGCCAGCCCCACCGACACCAGCTCGCCAGCCAGCGAGGTGCCGAGGATCGCGTTCGCCAGCGCCCACATGCCGCGCGCCAGCGCCGCCGCCAGGGCCGCGGCGACGAGGATCCGGGCGGTGATCATCGTCGTCAGCGCGCCCTCGAGCCGGCCGTTGAAGCCGGCGCGCAACCGCTGCAGCTGAAGGCCCGTCATCAGCGCGTTGGCGATCGCCGTGCCGATCACCAGACCGGCGATCCCCAGCGGCTTGTACAGCGCGACGCTGACGATCACGTCGACGATCATGTTGACCGCGGCCAGCCGGGTGGGGATCCACGGCCGCTTGACGGCGAAGAAGGTCCGCGTCAGGAGCAGGTTGAGGCCTCCGAACGGGAGGCTGAAGGCGAACCAGAACAGCGCGATCGAGACCAGGTGGGTGGAGTGCGGGCCGAAGCTCCCCCGCTGGTAGACCAGGCGGGTGATCGGGGTGGCCAGCACCATCAGCACGGCGGCGGCGGGAATCAGCATCAGGTTGATCTGGCGCATCCCGTTGCCGAGCGTCCGGCGCATCTCGGCCGGCGCCCGCCGCGCCGCGAGCCGGCTGAGAGTCGGGAACAGCACCGTGGCGACGGCGACGCTGAACACGCCCTGGGGCAGCATGTAGATCCGGAACGCCTGCTCGATCGCCCGCGGCGCCGAGGTCGAGACCAGCGAGCCGAAGGTCGAGTTGAGCAACTGGTCGAGGTTGACGATCCCGAGCCCGATCGTGACCGGCAGCATCAGCATGAACACCTGACGGATCCGCGGGTCGTGCCAGTCGACACCGAAGCGCAGGCGGAAGTCGATCCGCGCCAGCGCCGAGGCGACCATCATCAGTTGCACGACGGTGGCCACGAGCCAGGCGATCGCGTACGCGTAGAGGCGCTGGCCGCCCTGGAAGTGCGCGTGCAGGACCACCAGCAGGGCCAGGATCACCAGGTTCCACACCGCTGGGGCGATCGCCGGGATCGAGAACTCGTCATAGCTCTGGAGGATTCCCACGAGCAGTCCGGTCAGCCCGAGCAGCAGCACGACCGGGAACAGGACCTGGGCGAGCCCCGCGGTGAGCTGGTTGTCGGCGCCGCTGAAGGTGCTGCCGGTGAACAGCGGCATGATCACCCCGGCGAGCAGGATCCCCAGCGCCGTCAGCGCGCCGAGCACGATCAGGATGATCCAGAACAGACTCGAGGCGAGCTTGAACGCCTCGCGCTTCTTGCCCTGCGCCAACAGGTCGGTGAACACCGGCACGAACGCCGCCGACAGCGCCGCCTGGGCGAACAGGTTCGAGACCAGGTTGGGGATCTGCGAGGCGATCGTGAACGCCGAGGCCGAGGCGCTGGTACCGAAGTAGCTCGCCGCCACAACCTCGCGGACCAGTCCGGCGATCCGCGAAAAGCCGGTGGCCACGGCGAAGATCGCGGTGTTGAGGGCGAGGCGCCGGCGCGGCGGAGCGGCGCCCTCGGCGAAGGTCTCGTCAGACACTGGGGCCGCTATAGTACGGGCGCGTGCCGCGGACTCTCGCGGCACCATGGCTCGGAGCGTTATGGCGAACATTCACTCACAGAAGAAGCGAATCGAGCGCGCCGAGCGCGAGCGCCTCGAGAACCGTCGCTACACCTCAAAGATCAAGACCTACTTCCGGCGGCTCGAGACGGCCGTCGAGGGCGGCGAGGGGTCGGCCATCGACACCGAGCACCGTGCTCTCGTGCAGGCGATCGACAAGGCGGTCAAGCGCGGCGCACTGCACCGCAACAACGGCGCGCGCAAGAAGTCCCGCGCCGGTCGCCTGCGCTCCGGCGCCGCGAGCTAGCCCGCGCGCCTCGAGCCGGCCCTCGCGTCCCCGGGGCTCAGGCGCTCGTCAGCACCTGGATCGTCCGCAGCATCGCGGTATCCTCGGTGACGCCGCCGCGTCCCCCGCCGCGCGAGGCCAGCTCGAGGTCGGCGATCTCCTCGATCCCCGCCCGCAGCCGCTCGGCCCCGGCTCGGCGGGCGTCCTCGATCAGCCGATCGGCCGCCTTGGAGGGCATCCGCAGCCCGCGCTTGATCTGCGCCGGCGGCCGGCCCGCCTCGACGGCCGCGGCGACCTCGTGCGCGACGCGGATCCGCTGGCCGATCCAGTAGAGCAGCCCCGGGACCCGCTCGCCCTGCTGGCGCAGCGCCAGGTACAGCCGCGTGGCGGCGGCGGCGTCGCGGGCCAGCAGCGCGTCGGCCAGCGACCACGCCTTGCGCTCGGCCGAGGCGGCGGACAGCGCTTCGACCTCAACGGCGTCGAGGTGCGCGGGGCGAGCCGGATCGGCGGCCGCTCCGAGGGCCAGCTTCTCGAGCTCGCGGAGGAGCCGCTGCTGACGATCGCCGACGTGCTGGACCAGCGCCCGCGCGGCCTCAGAGTCGAGCACGAGGCCGTGCTCGGCGGCCCGCGCCGCGACCCAGCGGGGCAGCTCCCACGGCTTCAGCGCCGACTCCTCGGCGATGTCCCCGCCCGCCTGCCTGACCGCGTCGTGGAGGCGCTTGTGCGCCTTGAAGCGCCCCTCCTCGCGCGCGAACAGGGCGAGCGTCGTCTCCGGCTCGATCGCCCCGAGGGCTGCCAGCACCGGTCCGAGCTCCTTCTCCTTCCAGCGTTCGACGCCGTCGACGATGACGAAGCGCCGGCCGATCGCGAACGTCATCGCGTTCAACGCGGCGGCCACGGCCTCCGGGGTCGAGACGTCGCCCTGGATCAGCTCGACGCTCTGCGGGCCGCTCTGGGATTCGGCGAGCGTCCGCAGCCGCGAGCGGCGCTCGGCGATCCGGCCGTGGTCGTCGCCGTGGATCAGGTATGCGGGCTTGAAGCCGGCCATCGCCGCCGAGTCTAGGCGGCGTGCCGGAGGGCCCCGGACCCGCACAACGCCACCTGCGCGCGGCGGGGCCGACGCTCAGCGGGCGACGACGTTGACGAGCTTGTCGGGGACGACGATCACCCTGACGACGGTGAGACCGTCGAGGCGGGCCCGCACCCGCGAGCTGGCCAGCGCCAGCTGCTCGAGCTGCTCGCGCGGCGCGCCGGTCGGGGCGCTCAGTCGGTCGCGGACCTTGCCGTTGACCTGGCAGACCAGCTCGAACGCGTCGGCGGTGAGCATCGCGGGGTCGGCCGCCGGCCACGGCTCCTCCCAGGCGCGCCGTCCGGTGAGCCGCTCGTACACCTCGGCGCCGAGGTGCGGCGCGAACGGGAACAGCAGCGAGGCGGCGGTGGCGACGGCGAAGCGCCGCGCGGCCTCGTCGGCGACGGGGTGGCGGTAGATCTCGTTGACCAGCTCCATGATCGCCGCGATCGCGGTGTTGAAGGCGAAGCGGCCGCTCATGTCGCCGGTGACCTTCTCGATCGCCCAGTTGGCCTTGCGCACCAGCGTCAGGGCATCGCCGTCGGGCTCCAGCGGCGGCTCGGCGCTGCTCGGACCCGCGAGGTCCTCGCTCAGCCGCCACAGGCGGGCCAGGAACCGGTAGACGCCCTCGACCCCGCTGTCGGACCACGCCGCATCTTGGTCGGGCGGTCCCATGAACAGCACGTAGCAGCGGGCGGCGTCCGCGCCGTAGCGCTCGACGATCGCACTCGGTGCGACCACGTTCCCCTTGGAGCTCGACATCTTGTAGCCGTCGGGCCCGAGGATCATCCCCTGCGTGAACAGGGCCTCGAACGGCTCCTGCACGTCGAGCAGCTCCATGTCGGCCAGCGCCTTGACGAAGAACCGCGAGTACAGCAGGTGGAGGATCGCGTGCTCGACGCCGCCGATGTACTGGTCGACGGCCATCCACTGGGCGAGCACACGGCGATCCCATGCCGCGTCGTCGTCGAGCGCGTCGCAGTAGCGCAGGTAGTACCAGCTCGAGTCGACGAAGGTGTCCATCGTGTCGGTCTCGCGGCGTGCCGGGCCGCCGCACTGCGGGCAGCTCGTGCTGACCCAGTCCTCGGCCGCGGCCAGCGGCGAGCGCCCCTTCGGCTTGTAGTCCTCGACGTCGGGCAGCTCGACGGGCAGGTCCGCCTCCGGCACCGGAACCATCCCGCAGCGCGCGCAGTAGACGATCGGGATCGGGCAGCCCCAGTAGCGCTGGCGCGAGACCAGCCAGTCGCGCAGGCGGAAGCTGACCGACCGGTGGCCGTTGCCCTCGCGGTCGAGCCAGGTGACGATCGCGTCGTAGGCCGCGCGGTTGTGGATGCCGTCGAACTCGCCCGAGTTGACCATCGGGCCGTCGCCGGTGTACGGCAGCCCGTGGGCATCACCCCCGTCCTCCGGCGTCCCCTCGATCACGCGGCGGATCGGCAGGTCGTAGGCGACGGCGAAGGCGTGGTCTCGCTCGTCGTGGGCCGGCACGGCCATGATCGCGCCGGTCCCGTACTCCATCAGGACGTAGTCGGCGACGTACATGGGGATCTGCTCGCCGCTGATCGGATTGCGCACCGTGCGGCCGAGCGGCACGCCGGTCTTCGGCTTCTCGGCCGCGCCGCGGTCCTCGGCCTTCTCGGTCAGCGCGTGGTTGACGTAGTGATGGACCTCCGCCTCGCGCCGGGTGCCTGCGGCGAGCCGGAACACGTCGGGGTGCTCGGGCGCCATCACGAAGAAGGTGGCGCCGAACAGCGTGTCGGGCCGGGTCGTGAACACGGGGTAGTCGATGCCGAGCTCGTGGCAGCGAAAGCTGACCTCGGCGCCCGAGCTGCGCCCGATCCAGTTGCGCTGCATCGACTTGACGTGCTCGGGCCAGCGGATCTCGTCGAGGTCGTCGAGCAGCCGGTCGGCGTAGTCGGTGATGCGGAAGAACCACTGCTCGAGCTGGCGCAGCTCGACCTCGAACCCGCAGCGCTCGCACCGCCCGTCGATCACCTGCTCGTTGGCCAGCACCGTCTGGTCGTTGGGGCACCACTTGACCGCGGCCTCCTTGCGATACGCGAGGTCGCGCTCGAACAGCTTCAGGAAGATCCACTGGGTCCAGCGGTAGTAGCGCGGCTCATGGGTGCCGAACTCGCGCGACCAGTCGATCGAGATCCCCCAGCGATGGAACCAGTGCCGGTAGGCGGCGATCGAGCGGTCGGTCGCGACGCGCGGATGCACGCCGGTCTTGATCGCGTTGTTCTCCGCCGGCAGCCCGAACGCGTCGTAGCCCATCGGGTGCAAGACGCGGCGGCCGATGCGGCGGTGGAAGTGGGCGATCGCATCGCCCAGCGCGTAGTTCTTCAGATGGCCGATGTGCGGCTCGCCGCTGGGGTACGGCAGCATCTCGAGCACGTAGGACTTCTCGAAGGACTCCGACCGCTGCCCGCCCCCGCGACCGACGGGCTGGTTCGGCACCTCCCACGTCCGCTCGTCCGCCCACAGCCGCTGCCACCGAGGCTCGATCTCCTGCGGGTCATAGCGTCGCTCGCTCATCTCGGAGGACGAGATTACTTCGTACGCCGCGGGTGGACCGGCACGGGAGGCCGGTGATTTTCTTGCGTTCACGGTCTGGGACCAGCTCTAGCATGGCCGCGGTGAGCGAAGGCATCACACCCGTCCACGAGCAGGTCAGCTCGATCATCACCGCCGCCGAGTCCGCGGCCGAACGGATCCGCATCGAGACCGAGCAGCGGATGAACTCCCGCATCGCCGAGGGCGCGCGCGCGGCCGAGAACCGTGTACAGGCGGCCGAGGAGGAGGCGGCCGACCTCCTCAGCGAGGCCCGCGAGACGGCGGCGCGAGAGCGCGGCAGCCTGCTGGCCGACGCCGAGCGGCTGAAGACCGAGGCGACCGGCGATGCGCTGACGATCGTCGCGCGCGCCCAGGACCACGCCGACATCGTCCGCGCCGAGGCCGAGGAGGCCAAGACGCGCGGCACCGGCGAGGCGCTCCAGATCGTCGCGCGCGCGCAGGAGACGGCCGACCAGGCGATCGGCGAGGCGTCCGAGAAGGCGCGCGAGATGCTCCGCGGCGCCCGCGAGACGGCCGGCGAGATCCGGTCCGAGGGGCTCGAGCTGGTCGAGAACCTGCGCCAGATGGGCGACTCGTTGCGGGCCAACTCCGAGCGGCTGTTGCGCGACGTGCAGTCGATCCACTCGCGGATGGTGGCCCAGATTCAGCGGGCCGAGGCCGACGCCGGATCCGGCGTCGGCGACTCGATCCGCGCGTCGCGCACCGGCCGGCCGGATCGGCGCCCGGCCGGGGATACGAGCGACGGCGAGATCGTCGACGTGCCCGAGTTCATCCCGCGGTTCTGACGCGTTCCGAGCGGCGCGAACGGCACGCCGGTCACGCTCCGGCCGACGGCTCCGCGCAACAACCGGCGCGAGTGTATTACCCTTGCGGGCAGCTTCGCTTTCGAAGGGGCTATAGCTCAGCTGGGAGAGCGCTGCCATGGCATGGCAGAGGTCGTCGGTTCGAGCCCGACTAGCTCCACTCCTCCTTCGACGGACCGCCACCCGGCCACGCCTGCGGGCGTGGCTCGGCGAGCGCGAGGGCCGGTGGGTGCTCAGCTCGGACGGTGGCGACGGTCGGTTGAGGACCACATCGAGGGCATCGCCCAGCCCGAGATCAGGAGCGCGCCGTTCGCCGCTGCCGGGCGCCGACGAACTGGCGGCGCAGGAGCCAGAACGAGACAGGGAACAGCGGGATCACCGGGATCAGGATCAGCGCGTGTCGCCGGGGCTGGCCGAAGACGAGCACCAGCACGACCTCGACCAGCACCGCCGGCACCGCCGCCAGCAGCGTCGTGTGCGAGCGAAAGCCGGACAGGTGCTCACGCGCCGTCAGCTCGAGCACGCCGAGGGCGACGGCGACGATCCCGACGTACAGCGCCGGGCCGCCGCCATTGAACAGGCCCACGGCGACGCCGACCAGGCCGGCGAGGATCGCGATCTCCGAGGCCGGAAAGCCGCCGAACACGCCCGGCGGCCGCTCGCCGACCGTGCCGAGCGTGCCGAGCGTCCCCGGCTTTCGGCGATCGTCTCGACCGACCTTGGCCCGGCGCTCGGCGACCGCCCTGCGCTCGCCCGCGGCGACCCGAAACTCGCGTTCCTCCCGGCGCGTCGAGGGTACGGCGCGCGGCTGGGCGGCGGGATGGCGACGCTTACGGGACCGGCGCTTGGACGGCGAGCCGGCCATGGCGGGCAGCGTACCGCGACCCGGCTCGTGCTCGTCTCACGATCCGCTCGCTGAAGTCATGGTCCCGATCCTACGCGGCCGCGTCGCCGGGTCTTACATCAAGCGGGCGCTCCGGGCCTAGGCCACCCTATGCTCCTCCCGAAGCCGTGCGCCCCGACCCTGCCGACGTCCACGTCCCGCGCCCCGGCCGCGACGAGACGATCGGCCATCGCCGCGACGGCGGCTCGGACCCTCGGTCAGAGCCGGCCGTGCCCGGGGACGCGCCGGCCACCGCAACCTGGGACGCGCTCGGGACGACCGCGCTCGTCCGCGTCGCCGATCCCGCGGCGCTGCCGGCGGCCCGGCGGATCCTCGCCGCCGAGCTCGAGCGGATCGATCTGGCGGCGAGCCGCTTCCGCCCCGACTCGGAGCTCGAGCGCGTCAACGCCGCCGCCGGGCGGTTCACCCGCATCGGGCCGCTGCTCCACGAGGCGATCGCGGTCGCCCTGCGCGCCGCCGCGCTGACCGACGGGAAGGTCGACCCGACGCTCGGGCAGGCGCTGCAGCTGGCCGGCTACGTCCGCGATTGGCGCCGGCTCGAGCACCCCGGCCCCGAGGAGCCGGTGTCGAGGCCGCGCCTGACGGTCACCCGGACGGCGGCTTGGCGGCAGATCGAGCTCTCCGACGACCCCCCCGGCGTGCTGATCCCGGCCGGAGTGCGGCTCGACCTCGGCGCCACGGCCAAGGCGCTGGCCGCCGACCGCGCGGCGGGCGAGGTCGCCGCCGCCACCGGCGCCGGCGTGCTCGTCTCGCTCGGCGGCGATCTCTCCGTGGCCGGACGGGCGCCGGCGGACGGGTGGCTCGTGCACGTGACCGACGACCACCGCTCGGGCCCCGACGCCCCCGGTCAGACGGTGACGCTCGGCGCCGGCGGCCTGGCCACTTCGAGCACGACCACGCGGCGCTGGCGGCACGGCGACCAGGTCATGCACCATATCCTCGATCCCGGCACCGGCGCCCCGGTCGAGAGCCCGTGGCGCACGGTCAGCGTCGCGGCCGGAAGCTGCGTCGACGCCAATACGGCGAGCACGGCGGCGCTGGTGATGGGCGAGCCCGCGCGAGCCTGGCTGGCCGCGCACGGTCTCGCCGCCCGGCTGGTCGGGGCCGGCGGCGATGTGGTCCGGGTCGGCGGATGGCCGGTCGAGCTCGCTTGAGCTCCGAGCCGCGGCGCCGACGGCCGGCGCGGGCGCCAACCGGCGAGAAGTCGAAGTTGCCATGCCCCCGCAGTAGGCACCCGGCGCTCAAGCGTCCGGGCAGCCGGTGGCTGAGAAACCTCCTAGGCGGAGCCGTTCACCGAGCGCGCTAGAAGGATTCTCACAACGGGCTTACGAAGCTCTGATTTGCTCGACCGACAGTTCGTCCATGCCCCGATACGACCCTGCCCATCCCGCCGCGCCGGACCGTCCCTCCGCGCCGCTGCTCCGCGACGCCGCGCTGCGCCGGGTCGGCCGTGCCCGCACCCGGCTGATCGCCGCCGCCGCCGGCCTCAGCGCCGCCCTGGTCGCCCTGGTCGCCGACACGGCGCCGGGCAAGACCTATCGCCGCACCACCGCCGCCGTGCCGGCCGCCACGGCTCGCTCGCGAGCGCCTCGGACGGCAAGGGCCGCGACGCGGATGCCCCCGCTGGCCACCCCGGGCCAGCTCGGCCTGGCCACCGGCCCTGGACCCGGCGCCGCAGGCCCGGCGGCCGCCTCGTCCGCGCGCCCGGCGACCGGCTCGGCGGCGAGCACCGTGACGGGCTCGGCGCCGAGCGCGCCGCCCCCGTCGGCCGCCAACACGGCGGGCGCGCCGCAGCAGCAGGCCGCGCCTCCGGCCCCAGTGGTGTCAGGAGGCTCGTGATGGTCGCGCCTCGCGGACGAGCGCCGCGATGACGGCGTTCGCCGCGAGCACCAAGGCGTACTGGTACCTGACGCGCAGCACCGGCGTGGTCACGCTGCTTCTGCTCACGGCGATCGTGATCCTCGGGACCCTCGGCCCCCTGCGGGTGGCCGGCAGCGCGCGCTGGCCGCGCTTCACGATCGGGCAACTGCACCGCGACGCCTCGCTGCTCGTGCTGGCGCTGCTCGTCGTGCACATCATCACCAGCGTGCTCGACAGCTTCGCCCCGATCGGCCTGCTCGACGCCGTCGTCCCGCTGCACTCGTCCTACCGCCCGCTGTGGCTGGGCTTCGGCGCGCTCGCCTTCGACCTGCTGGTCGCCCTGACCGTCACCAGCCTCGTGCGCCGACGGCTCGGCTACACGGCGTGGCGTCGGGTCCACTGGCTCGCCTACGCCAGCTTTCCGGTGGCCGTGCTGCACAGCCTCGGTGCGGGCAGCGACGCGAAGTCGGTCTGGCTGCTGTGGCTGACCGCGGTGTGCGTGGCGGCGACGGTGCTCGCGGTGATCGCGCGGATCATCCGCTCCGCCGAGGGCACGCCGTCGCTGCGCGCCGGCTGGGTCGCCGCGGCCGTGCTGACGCCGCTCGGGCTAGCCGGGTTCGCCGTGCAGGGGCCGCTGCGCGCCGGTTGGGCGTCGCGGGCCGGAACGCCGGTGGCGCTGTTGTACGGCAACCCCAAGGCGGCGACAGCGCGGCTCCCGGCCGCTGCGGCCTCGGCGCCGAGCGCGCCGGTGCCGCGGCTCGCGCGCTTCTCCGCCGAGCTGAGCGGGCGCTTCACGACGAGCACCGCTCCCGGGGGGGCGGTGATCGACATGGCGATGTCGCTGCACGGCGCGACCGCCGGGCAGCTGCGCGTGCGGCTGGCCGGACAGCCGATCCCAGGCGGCGGGCTGTCGCTGGTCGGCAGCCAGGTCGACCTCGTCACCCCCGGCCTGCGCCATGCGCTCGCCGGATCGGTGGTGTCGCTGGACGGCCAGCACTTCGTGGCCAAGGTCCGCAGCCCCGGGCTGGTCTACGACCTCAGCGCCAACCTCAACATCGACACCGGCACCGGGACGGTGAGCGGGCGGCTCGACGCCGCGCCCGTGAGCTCGTGAGCGCCGCGTCGCCGGCGGCGAGGCCGGACGGGGGGCGGCTGCCGCGGCTGCTGGCCGGGATCGAGCCCGACGGGAGCCCCGCCGGGCTGCTCGCCCACCAGCGCGCCTACGGGCCGATGCCGCGGATCCCCGCCGAGCGCCTGTTTGACGAGGTGGCCCGCAGCGGCCTGCGCGGCCGCGGCGGCGCGGACTTCCCCACCGCGCGCAAGCTCCAGGCGGTGGCATCGCGGCGCAACGTCGGCGCCGTTGTCGTCAACGGCTCGGAGACCGAGCCCGCCAGCCGCAAGGACCGACTGCTCATGGCGACGCTCCCACACCTGGTGCTCGACGGAGCCCAGACGGCGGCCGAGGCCGTCGGCGCCCGCGAGGTGATCGTCAAGCTGAGCATCGACGCGCTGCGCCCCGCGGACGCGCTCGAGCGCGCGCTCGCGGAGCGCACGGACCGGCTCCCGGTCAGCCTCGTCGAGGGCGCGGCGGGCTACGTGGCGGGCGAGGAGAGCGCGGTCATCAACTACCTCGGCGGCGGCCCCGCGATCCCGCGGTTCGTCCCGCCGCGCCCCTACGAGCGCGGCTACCGCAACCGGCCGACGCTGCTCCAGAACCCCGAGACGCTGGCGCAGCTGGCGCTGATCGCTCGCTTCGGGGCGAGCTGGTTTCGCGAGCTCGGCAGCGACGCCGACCCGGGGACCGCGCTGACCACGATGGCCGGCGCGGTCGCCGAGCCGGGCGTCTACGAGATGGCGTTCGGGACGCCGCTGCGCGATCTGCTCGTCGCCGCCGGCGGACCCACCGAGCCGATCCGGGCAGTCCTCGTCGGCGGCTACTTCGGCACCTGGACGACGTGGGCGGAGACCGCGACGATGCGGCTCTCGCGCGCGGACCTGGCCGAGCACGGCGCCGCACTCGGCTCCGGCGTACTGATCGCGCTCGGCGAGAGCGCCTGCGGGCTGCACGAGAGCGCTCGCCTGGCGCGCTACCTGGCCGACCAGTCGGCCGGCCAGTGCGGGCCGTGCGTGCACGGGCTGAACGCGATGGCTGAGTCGTTCGCGGCCCTGGTCGACGGGGTGGCGCACCGCGGCGAGCGCGACCGCCTGCTCCGCTGGGCCTCGGAGATCCGGGGCCGCGGCGCCTGCCACCACCCCAACGGCGCGATCCGCCTGATCACCAGCGCGCTCGACAAGTTCGGGCCCGAGCTCGAGCGTCACGCGCGCGAGCGCTGTTCGGCGCCGCCGGCCGACCTGCCCGGCCTACGCCCGCCGGCCGGCGGGCGCCGGGTCCCGCGATGAGCCTCCAGGTGCGGATCAACCCGATCGCCTGCGACGCGCACGGGCTGTGCGTGGAGCTGCTGCCCGAGCTGTTCCGTCTCGACGATTGGGGCTACCCGATCCTCGACAATGCGGTGGTACCCGACGATCTCGAGTCGCTGGCGCGCGTGGCCGCCGACGCCTGCCCGACGCTGGCGATCGTGATCGAGGAGACTGCGACGATTGCATGACCCCGAGAGCGAACTGAGCTCCGCCGCCCCGCCGCCCGATGCCGGCGGCCCCGGCGCGCTCCTTGTCGTCGAGGACGAGCCTGGCATCCGGGACTTCCTGGAGCACGGGCTGGGTGATCTCGGCTTCGCCGTCGACGCCGTCGCCGACGGAGAGCGCGGCCTGACGATGGCGCTCGGCGGCAGCTACGACCTGGTGGTGCTCGACCTGATGCTGCCCGGACGCTCGGGGCTCGAGGTGCTGGCCGAGCTACGCTCCGCGAAGCCGAAGCTGCCGGTGATCCTGCTCACCGCCCTGGACGAGACCGAGGACCGCATCCGGGGGCTCGACGCCGGCGCCACCGACTACGTCGTCAAGCCGTTCTCGGTCGGCGAGCTGGCGGCGCGGATCCGCGCCCAGCTGCGCTCGATCGAGACCGCACAGGCGACCCGCCTGCGGGGTGGGGCCGTCGAGCTCGACCTGCTCAGCCGCCGCGTGTGGCTGTCCGGACGTCCCGTGCACCTTTCGGCGACCGAGTTCCAGCTGCTGGCCTACTTTCTCCAGAACGTGGGCCGGGTGCTCACCCGCGCCCAGATCCTGCGCGCCGTGTGGGGCTACGACCACGACCCGGGGACCAACGCCGTCGAGGTCTACATCGGCTACCTGCGCCGCAAGCTCCGCGACGCCGAGCTCGAGCTGCCGCTCGTGACGATCCGCTCGGTCGGCTACCGCTTCGACAACACCGCCTGACGCCGATGCGACCGTTCTGGCGCGAGAGTATCCGCTGGCGGTTCACGATCTCGATCTCGGCGATCCTGATCGTCTCCGTCGGGGCCAGCTTCGCGATCATCTACCGGGACACCGGCAACCGGCTGCGGGGACAGATCGAGCACGACCTCCGCGCCGATGCCGCGCAGCTCACGCAGTCGATGCGGCTGGTCGGCGGCGGCTCGCGGGCGGGGCTGCTGGCCGGCGCGCACCGGTACGTCGACTCGCAATCGTTCCGGTCGATCACGACGCTGCTCTTCGTGCTCGTCCCGGGCGCCCAGCCGGTCAGCAACTACCCGGAGCTGTTCGCGGTCTCCGGCCCCGAGCACGACGAGGAGGCGGCGCGCCAGGCGATCGAGAACCGCCTGACCCGGCGGCTGGGCCGGCCGCTGCTCGGGCTCTCGACCCAGGAGCTGCCCGACGTCGGCTCGGTCCGGCTGCTCGAACGCCCGCTCACCGTCGGCTCGCAGCGGTTCGTCGTCGGCGCCGGCCAGCCGCTGATCACGGCGATCCGCGCCCAGCGCGGCGTTGTGCACTCGTTCCTGCTCGCCGGCGCGGTGATCGCACTGGCCGTGCTGCTCGGCTCGCTGCTGGTGGGCAGCCGTGTGACCGCGCCGCTGCGCCGCATGGCCCGAGTCGCAGCGCGCGTCGACGGCGGCGATCTCGAGCCGCGGATGGAGCTCTCGCACCCGCCGCGCCGCGACGAGGTCGGGGTGCTGGCGACCGCCTTCAACCACATGCTCGAGCGCCTCGACGAGACGTTCCGCGGCCAGCGGGAGTTCGTCGCCGACGCCTCCCACGAGCTGCGCACGCCGCTGACCGTGATCCAGGGCCAGCTCGAGGTGCTGGCCAACCGCCGCGACCCCGATCGGGCCGAGGTCCGCCGCGTCGAGCGACTGGTCCAGCGTGAGATCCAGCGGATGCGGCGGATCGTCGATGACCTGCTGCTGCTCGCGCAGGCCGAGCGCCCCGACTTCCTCCGGCCCGAGCCGATCGAGCTCGAGCGCTTCCTGGCCCAGCTGCGCGACGACGCGACGCTGATCGCCGAGCGGCGGTTCGAGCTCGGACCGGTGCCGCCCGGCCGGCTGCGCGCCGATCCCGACCGGCTCGCCCAGGCGCTGCGCAACCTGATCAACAACGCGATCGACCATACGGCTCCGCAGCTCGGGATCGTCCGCATCGAGGTCGCCGCCGCGGGCGCCGCCGCGGGCGCCGCCGCGGTCCGCATCGCGGTCCTCGACGACGGCCCCGGGATCCCCCCGGCCGAGCTCGACCGGATCTTCCAGCGCTTCCACCGCACCGCCGCATCGCGCACCTCCGGGCTCGGCGGCGCGGGCCTGGGGCTGGCGATCGTCCGCGCGATCGCCGAGGCTCATGGCGGCAGCGCGGGAGTTTCGAACCAGGGCTTCGACGGGGGTGCGCGGTTCGAACTCGTGCTCCCGGGGTTCGCCCCGGACCCGGGCCCGGCGGCGGTCCCGCCGCCGGCCCGGCTGCCGGCGGGCTTTGGGTCCGGCTGAGCTGAGCCGCCCGGCCGTGATCCCGCCGTGCCGCGAACGGCTCGGCGCAAGACTTGACACCTAGACTGACTATGCTTAGAGTGTCTGGGCATGGACGCGTACGGTCACCTCGACGGCATGCTGCTGGCCATCCTGGCCGCCGAGCCAGCCCACGGCTACGCGATCGCGCAGGCCCTGAAGGACCGCAGCGGCGGCGTGTTCGACCTGCCCGAGGGGACGATCTATCCCGCGCTGCACCGGCTCGAGCGCAGCGGGCTGCTGGACAGCGAGTGGTCGACGGCGACCGGCCGACGCCGGCGCGTGTACCGGCTGACCGCGCGCGGGCGGCGCGCCGCGGACGGCGCCCGCCGGGACTGGAGCCGGTTCGCCGGGGCGATCGAGGCGGTGCTGGCGTGAGTCCGCGCGCGTCGGCCACCCCGGGCCCGGACAGTCCCGGCACGTCCTTCCTCGTCGAGCTCGATCGCGAGCTCGCGCGGCGCCGGGTGCCCGCGCCCGCGCGGCGGCGGATCGCCGGCGAGTACGCCGATCACTTGGCCTGCGATCCGGGCGCCGCGGCGCGGCTCGGCGTTCCGGACGAGCTGGCGCGGACGTTCGCCGCCGAGCTGGCCGCCGACGATGCGCGCCGCGTGACCGGCGAGACGCTCGCGGCGCTGTGCCTGGCCGCGGTGGCGCTGGTGGCCGGCCAGCTCGCCCTTGGCGGCGCCGGCGGCTCGCCCAGGTTCGACCGCGGGACCTCGACGCTGCTGTCACTGCCGGCGATCGTCCTGATCGTGCTGGCGCCCCAGGTGGCGTTCATCGCCGGGTCGCTGGGCGCCGTGCGGGCCTGGCGCCGGCGCCGCGCCCGCACGCTCCCGGACGCCGAGGTACGGCTGATCCACCGCCGCTGCCGCGTCGCCGCGGCCGCCGGGAGCATCACCTGCGCGGGCCTGCTCCTGTACGCGATGAACTTCACCAGCCGCCTGCCCGCCTGGTGGCTGACCCTCCAGCTCGGCCTGGCGGCCGCGGCGCTCGCCGCGCTGGCCGCCGCGTGGCGGGCGTCGCGGAGCGCCTCACCGACCTGGGCCGGCGTCGCCGGCGTGCCCGAGGGCCTCGCCGCCGACGTGCCGCGGCTCGCCCCGCTCCTCGCCCGTCCGCGGGCGGCGTGGGCGCTGGCCGGCACGGCCGGCTTGCTCGCCACCGCCGCGTTCACCGCCCACGCCGAGGGCTCGCTGGCGGAGGGGCTGCAGCGCGGCGCCTTCGAGGGCGTGGCGATCGCCGTCGGCCTGGGCGCGGCGATCGCGATCGCCCGCGGATCCGAGTCCTGACCCACGCCGACGGAGGACATCCTCGGCATCTCGCCGACGAGCATCGTCGACTCGCGGGCGACGCGGCGGTGGAACGTGCGCGGGGCCGATCAGCCGCAGCACCTCGGTCGCGCGCTCTAGGTCTAGGACAGCGCCCGCGGCCGCCGGGGCACCGGACCAGCGCCGAGCGGCGGGCTGAGGAGCGCTCCCCCGCCGCGACCGCCCGCACGGCTTCGACCAGCTCGGCGTCGGCGGCGTCCTCGAGCACGTAGCCGACCGCGCCGGCGCCGAGCGCCCGGCGGGCCTCTGCCGGCTCGCCCTGCATCGTCAGCACGGCGATCTGGGTCCGCCGGAGCTACCCGGTCCGCTTCGCCGCCTCGAGCGCGGCGGGGGCGTCGAGCGCCGTGTCGCCCGCGGCCAGCTGCAGCGCCCGATCGGCCAGCTCGGCCGCCTCGGCGCCGCCGACCGACTCGTCGCGCAGGGCCAGGGCCAGCAGCACCTGGCGCATCAGCTCGGGGCTGCGGGTGTCGGGCGGCGAGCCTGCCGGGGGCAGCGCGCGGACCGTCGCCACCAGCTTCGAGGCCCCGGCGCCGCCGCCGAACATCCTCCCCCCGCCGACCTTGTCGGGGACTGTCCCGACGATCCCGCCGGTGGCCGGGTTGACGAGGCTGATCCGGCTCCGCAGGCCGTTGCGCTCGAGGGCCAGCCGGTATCCCGACAGCCGCAGGTAGCCGAGCTCGGCCGCGAGCTGGACGTACGCCGCCGCCTCGACCTCATCGCGCAGCCTCGGCTGGTGCAGCGCGATCTGGGTGCCGGCGTCGGGCAGCGCCGGGTCGGGATCGGGCGCCACGAGCACGAACGCCTGACCGCCGATCCGCCCGGCGCCGACGCCGGCGACGTCGACCAGCAGCTGGTAGCCGCCGAGGCTGAGCGCCCCGACGATCCCGGGGGGCAGCGGGTGCTCGGTGAGGTGGCCCTGAACGAACGGCATCTGGGGGACCGCTACTTGTCGAGCAGGCCGCCGACGAGGCCGCCGATCAGGCCGCCGCCGCCCTCGCGCTGGGCGACCCCACCCGCGCCCTCGGACACCGGGGGATGGAAGTAGGCGCTCTGCATCCCGACGCGGCCGGGCCCGGAGAAGCGGTTGAAGATGAAGTTGCCGGCGCCGGCGCCGAGGAAGCCGGTCTTGAAGCTCATGATCTCCTGCGTCATCGACACCGAGTGGTCGCGGTAGACCCAGCCGCCCGGCTCGATGTCGATCGTCTCCCCCGCCTCGAGCACCTTCTCGAACACGTTGCCGTAGCCGTGGACCCAGACCACGCCCTCGTGGTCGGCGGCGAGGAAGTGGTCGACGAAGAAGCCGCCGCCGTAGAGCATGTTGGCGAAGCCCTTGATCCGCGCGTAGTCGTACTGCACCCCGCCGGTAGCGGCGAGGAACTGGTGCTCGCGCACGACGATGCTCTCCCCCGCGGGCAGGTGCAGCGCCGCGATGTGGCCGGGGGCGTCGCGGCTGAACGCCAGCTCGCCGGCGCTCTGCGCCTCGAGCAGCAGCAGCGGGATGCCGCCGAACGCGCGGCGCTTGAGCCCCTTCTTCAGCGGGTGCAGGCCGATTTGGAGCTGCGGGTACTTCCACAGCAGCACGTGGTGCTCGAAGTACACCGGCACCTGGCCGTCGAGCGCCATGTGGAGGACGGGGACGAGCTCGCCCTCGAGGCGGTAGCGCAGCCCAGGCGCGGCGCCCTCGGTGATCTGCGTGGGGAGCAACTGCGGCGCAGACGGCATGTGCTTCTCCGTTTCCTGTGAGCTGGTCGGCGGTGGTCGGCGGCGGTGTCTCAGATCAGACCGTATCGCGCACCGCCGCGCTCTGGCGGGCCACGACCCGCATCGGCAGCCCGCCCTCCGGGCTGAGCGTCGGGACCTTGGCGATCCTGAGCTCGAAGCGGGGCGGGAGCTCGAGCTCGACGCGGCTCGGCACGGTGGCGGCGATGGCCTTGACCATTAGCTGCCCGAAGCGCTTGCCGATGCAGATCCGGCGGGCGCCCCCGAACGGGATGTAGGCCCCCGGGGGCAGCGCGCGCCGGCGCTCGGGGAGGAAGCGCTCGGGGATGAACGCGTCGGGGTCGGGCAACACCTCGGGTAGCCGGTGCGAGACCCAGGCGGAGTGGATCACGTGTACGCCGGCGGGGATCCGGTGGCCGGCGAACGCCACCGGGCGGACGGTCAGCCGCGGCCCGAACCACACCGGCGGGTAGAGCCGCAGCGGTCTCGTCGAGCACCATCGAGAGATAGGGGAGGCCGTCGAGCAGGTCCGCGGCGGTGGGCGGGCGGCCACCGAGCGCCGTGTCGAGCTCGTCGGTGACCCGGGCGCGCACGGCCGGGTGCCGGGCCAGCTCGTAGAACAGGAACGACAGCGTCGAGGAGGTGGTGTCGTGGCCGCCGAACAGCAGGTGCATGACCTGGTCGCGTAGCTCGGCGCTGGTGAACCCGCCTTCCCCGGGCTCGCCACCGGCTCGGCAGCCGGCCGCGCCGGAACCGGTGGCGCCCGGGTCATCCGGATCGTCCCGCGCCTCGATCAGCATCGACAGGACGTCGTCGCGCTCCCGCAGCGGCGCCGCGCGCCGACGCTCGATCTCGGCCACGATGATCGGGTCGAGCGCGCGCCGCTGGGACTGCAGGCGGGCCCAGGGCGTCAGCGGCCCGCGCAGCAGCACCATCCAGCTCTCGGTGTCGTAGAAGGCCGGTGCCCGCTCGAAGTGCAGCGCAGCGTCGTGGCCGATCCCGCCGCTCCGGGGGTCGAGCCCCAGCAGCGCCCGCATCGCGATCGCCATCGCCAGGTCGCGGACGTGCTCGTAGACGTCGAGCCGCCGGCCGGGGCGCCAGCCGGCCACCGCGCGCGAGGCCTCGGCGGTCATCACGGCGATCGCCGCGTCCATCCAGCGCCGGTGGAAGGCGGGCATCATGATCCGCCGGGCCCGGTCGTGGTAGGCGTCGTCGGTGGTGATCAGCCCGTCGCCGATCAGCGGGATCAGCTGCTCGCCGAACATCCCCTTGCGCCAGCTGAAGCGATCCGCGCCGGAGACGGTGACGAAGTGATTGGCCTCGGGGCCGAGCATCGCCACGATCGGGCGGTGCAGCGAGCGGAAGCTGAACGCGGGCCCGTAGCGCTCGTCGTACTCGAGCAGCATGCCCAGCGTGTCGCGCTAGAAGCGGTGGGTACGCGCTAGGCTGAAGCCGAGCTCGCCCGGCGGCAGCGCGCGCTCGGCGCGCGGGCGCCCGGCCGGCGGCGGTAGCTGCCCACGCAGCGCGCCGCCGAGCTCGCCGAGCACCCGCACGATCCCCGGCGAGCGCTCGGGCGCAGACGGCTTCATCGGCTCGACGGCTCGACGGCTGACGGCACGGACGTAGGCTAGTGGACCCCGTGGAGGCGACGGCGGGGCGATAATCCGCCGCGTGCCCACGATCTACGTCACCGGCCACCGCAACCCGGACACCGACTCGATCGCCTCGGCGATCGGCTACGCGGAGCTCAAGCGGCGGCTCGACCTGTCTAACCGCTACGTCCCCGTCCGCCTCGGCGAGTGCAACCCGCAGACGCAGTGGGTGCTGGAGCGCAGCGGCGCCCCGTCGCCGGACTTCCTCCCCCACGTGATGCTGCGCGCCGGCGACGTGATGCAGAGCGACTTCCCGGTGATCGGCCAGGACGCCCCGATCCGCGAGGCGGGGCTGGCGATCGCCCGGGCCAACCTCGACCTCGTGGCTGTCGTCGACGGCGACGGCGCGCTCGTCGGGGTGGTCACCGAGCGCGCCCTGGCCCGGCGCTACATCCGCGAGTCGCGCCAGACCTCGACGCTCCGCGACGCGCCGACCTACGTCCATGCGATCGTCGACGTGCTCCAGGGCGCACTGATCGCCGGCGAGGATCTGCAGCTGTCCGGGCGCGTATGGGTCAGCTCGATGGACCCTGGCTCCGAGAGCGGGATCTCGGCGGGCGACGTGGTCGTCGTCGGCAACCGCGCCGACGCCCAGCTGCTGGCGATCGAGCTCGGCGCGGCGCTGATCGTGGCCTCCAACGGCGTCCGCCCCGACGACGAGGTGCTGGCCGTGGCGCGCGAGCGCGGGACGGCGGTGATCGTCTCGCCGCTCGACACCTACGTATCGGGCCGGATGATCACCCTGGCCGCCCCGTGCCGGGCGTTCATGGAGCACGACCCGTTGACCGTGACCCCCGAGTACCTGGTCGCCGACGTCTCCGAGCAGATCAAGGAGATCCACTACGGGGCGGGGGGGGGGGGGGGGGGGGGGGGGGGGGGGGGCGGGGGGG
>JBBSFX010000016.1:0-59612 GCA_038254735.1 Solirubrobacterales bacterium | reverse complement strand
AGCTGACCAGAGCCCAGGACGCTTCCACCGAATCCCACCGCCGGCTGAGCACGCGCGTGCAGGAGCTGACCGAAGCGCTCGCCGGCGCCCTAGCCGGCCGGTCGGAATCCGAGCACGCGCTGGCGGCGCTCGCCGGGGAGCATCGGACCGCGGTCGCGCGGCTCGGCGACGAGCGCACCCAGGTGGAGGCCCGCGTCGAGGAGCTCGAGCGCGAGCTGGAGTTGGGGACCCGTGACGCCGGCGCGCGACTCGCGGAGACCAGTGCCGCGCTGGCGGAGACCAGGACCGCGCTCGAGGCGGCCGAGCAGCAACTCGGTGAGGCGAACGCCGGCCATGTCGCGGAGATCGATGCTGCTGCCGCGCGAGCCGACGCCCAGGCCACCGCGCATGCCGTCGAGCTCGAGCGCACGCGGGCGCGCGTGAGCGAGCTCGAGCAGCGGCTCCAGGACGAGGTCCAGCGTCGCGAGGCGCTCGACGGCGAGCTGGCCGCGGCGGCCGCCGCGCACGAGCGCGAGCAGGAGCAGTCGAGCACGCTGGCCGCTGAGCTGGCGGGCGCCGCACGCGCCCGCGACGAGCTACAGGGCCGCCACGACGAGCTGGCCGGATCCCACGCCGCCGCCGCGGCCGCGCACGCCGAGACCCAGCAGGCCCTGACGGCGCTGCGGGCCGAGCACGATCAGCTCGACGCCCGGGTCGCCGAGCTCCAGCACGACCGCGACCAGCTGCTCGAGGCCGGCACCGGGAGCGCGCTCGAGCGAGACCGGCTGCAGATCCGCGTCGATCAGCTCATCACCGACGCCGGGATCGCGCTCGCCGCCCGCGGCGAGGCTGAGCGGTCGGTCGCCGAGCTCACCGCCCAGCACGCGGACGCCGCCGCCGGCGTGCAGGACACCCTGCGGCGGCTGGCCGATGCCGAGACCGCCCACGCGCACGAGCGGGCCGCGGCAGAGCGCGATCGCAAGCTGCTCGAGCAGCGGCTGGCCGACCTGACCGAGACGCAGCACGCCCTCGCCGTCGAGCGCGAGCAGCTGGAGACGAAAATCGCCGAGCTGACCGGCGAGCACACCGAGCTGACGGGCCAGCATGCCGAGCTGGCGAGCGCCCTCACCGAGTTGACCGGCGAGCACACCGAACTGGCCGACCGCCACGAGCAGGCCGAGGCCCGGCTGGAGCTGACGGCCCGGCGACTCGCGGAATCCGAAGCGGCCTTGGAGGCCGAGCGCACGGGCGCCGAACAGCGCCGCGCGCAGCTCGAGGACCGGATCACGGAACTTCGGCACGAACGCGACGAGCTCGCCGAAGCCGGCACCGGGAGCGCGCTCGAGCGCGACCGGCTGCAGATCCGCGTCGATCAGCTCATCACCGACGCCGGGATCGCGCTCGCCGCCCGCGGCGAGGCCGAGCGGTCGATCGCCGAGCTCCGACACGAACGCGACGGGCTCGCCGAGACCCAGGCGCACGCCGCCCAGGAGCACGCCCGGTCACGGGCCCGTGCGGACGAGCTCGTGGCCGAGCTTGACACGGCGATCACGAGCCGCGGCGACGCCGAGCGCGCGCTCGCCGAGCTGGCCGACCGCCACGAGCAGGCCGAGGCCCGGCTCGAGCAGGCGGCGGCCGAGCTGGCCGAGGCCAAGAACGCGCTGGCCCGCGACCGGCTCGGCGCGCGGCGCGAGCGCGAGCAGCTGGACGAGCGCATCGAGACGCTGACGGCGGAGCTGGCCACTGCGGTGGCGCTGCGGGCCGAGGCCGAGCGCGGCCTCGCCGAGCTGAGGCGGGACACCGAGGTGCCGGCGGAGGCGGAGGTGCGCGCCGGAGAGCTCGAGCGGATCGTCGCCCAGGAGCAGGAGCGCTCGGGCGTGCTGGCACTCGAGCTGTCGGCCGCGGCCCAGACCCGCGATGCGGCGGAGGCGGTCGCCGAGGCGCTCGGCCACGAGCTCGAGCAAGCCGAGCGAGACCGGGGCGAGCTCGCGCGGCGGCTGCTCGCCGACCAGGCCGGGCTCACCGCCCGCGCCGACGCGCTCGCGGCGCAGCTGCTCGCCCAGACCGAGCACGCCGAGCGAATCGAGGCGCAGCTCGCCGATCTGGGACGGGTCCGGGGCGGACTCGAGGACCGTCTCACCGCGACGGTGTCCCAGCGTGATCAGGCCGAGCGCCGGGCGCGCGTGCTGGCCGACGAGCTGGCGCAGGCCCGCGCGGCGCTCGACGCCGCGCGCGCCGAGCCGGTCGCTCGCAGCGCGCCGCCGCCCGCCGCCCCGGTCGTCGCGAAGCGCCGGCAGCCCACGGCCATGCCGGAGGATCCACGCGAGCGCGAGATCGAGCTGATCACGTCGGTCACCGAGGCCGGGGCGCGCGAGCTGGCCGAGCAGGAGATCAACGCGCTGCTGCGCTGGCGCACGCGCTGAGCCGCTACGGCACCGGAGCGGTGGTCGCGGTGGTCGCGGTGGTCGCGGTGGTCGCGGCCGTGGGCCCGGCCGACGTCGAAACAGGCGTCTGCGTCGCGCTGGCCGAATCGCTCGGCCGGGCGAGCCGCGCGATCGCCGACTGCGCGAGCACCCCCGTGTGGACGATGTCCCGGTAGCCCTCCGGATCGGCCTGGAGCGCCCGCTGCACGGCCGCCAGCCCCGCGGCCGGCCGGCCGAACCGGATCTCGTCGTAGGCCAGCGTCAGCCAGGCCTCGCCGTCGCTGGGCTCGCGGCGGAGCGCCTCGATCAGGTCCGCCCGCGCACGCGCGAAGCCACCGCGCCGCTGCGCGATCGTCGACTCGACGCGCAGCCCGGCGTCGGAAAACGGGTCGAGCTGCGCGGACAGCGCCGCCTGGCGGTCGGCGCTCCGCAGCGCCGCGCCGGAGCCGTCCGCCGCGGCGATCACCGCCTGGCTCGCCTTGGTCTGGGCCAGGCTGGGTAGCGCGGCCGAGATCGCGAAGCTCGACAGGGTGAGTGTCAGTAGGACGGTTGCGAGCAGCCGCGTCCCAGGCCCGGGAGCGAGGACCCGACGCGACCACCCCGCGCCGGGCAGGTGCCCGAAGCGAAGCGCCCCCGCCTCCTCGCCGGCGCGCGGGCGAGCCGACCCGACGAGCACGCCGAGCATCAGCAGCGCCGGCAGCGTCACCCCGGGGATGTCCGAGTCCCAGTCGTAGCAGGCATGGACCGCGTAGGCCAGCGCGGCGCCGAACAGCGCCGCCGCCGCCAGCCGCTGCCGCGTATCCACCCGCGGTCGGACCGTCCGCGCACTGGCCACCAGCAGCGCCAGGAAGGCTCCGATCGCCAGCGCCGCGCCGATCAGCCCGGTCTCGGCGAGGTACTGGAGCGGAACGCTGTGGGGTTGCCTGACGCTCAGGGTGTTGCGCCGGTAGAGCAGGTGGAGAACCGGGAACGAGCCCGCCCCCCAACCCCGGATCGGCTCGCTGCTGAACGCGCCCACCGCCTCCTTCCACCACACCCAGCGGTTGCCGGAGTCGGCCGACAGCAGGCGATTGGGGTCGGTGTTGCTGAGGCCGCGCGTGGCGGTGAAGCTGTGCCAGGCGTGGGAGACCGATCCGCTCAGGCCGCGATCGGAGAAGCTCACCGCGAGCACTCCGACGACCAGCGCCACCCCGACGGCCGCCACCAGCCCGCGACCGATCCCCCGCGCCCGCGCGGGGGTGATCCGGACGGACTGCTCGAGGGCCAGGAGCCGGCGGCCGACGAGAACCAGGCCGGCCGCGAACGCGATCAGGATCATCAGCAGCTCGCCGCCCGCCCGGCTCCGGGCCGCGAGGCTCACGTCGGGCGTGGTCAGCGTGTGGCTGACGAGTCCGAGCACGAGCGGCACGATGCTCGCCGCCACGGCCGCGCCCAGCCACATGAGACCGCGCAGCCGCGTCCCGGAAAGCGCGATCGCCGCCACCAGACCAAGGCCGAGGGAGACCAGCCCCCCGCGTGAGTACGTCAGGCCGATGGTCAGGAACATCAGCGCCAGCAGCACCAGCGCGGCGAGCCGGAGCCGCGGCGAGCGCGAGCGATCGAGCACGACCGCCAGCCCGAGCGGCACCCCCATCGACAGGAACAGCCCGAGGGCGTTCCAGTAGCCGAGCGGCTGCTGGAGCCGCGGCACCGCGCCCGTCTGATTGAGATCGAACAGGCCGGGGACGTGCAGCCACGGCACCAGCTTCTGACCGAGCGCGTAGAGGGTGACCAGCGCCGCGACGGCGAGCAGCCCGGACTGGACGAGCTCGGTGGCGCGCCGGGTCGAGGCGCCGACCATGATCGCCAGCACGAGCACGGCGGCGTAGGTGAAGTAGCGGTTGACCTCGAGCCAGGTGCCGTCCGGGTACACGCTCCAGGCCAGCGACACCCCGCTCCAGACCGTGAAGGCGGCCAGCAGAACGACGCCGAGCCACGCCAGCCGGGGCGCGGCGAGGCGCAGGGTTCCGCGCCACAGCCACACGCCGGCGGCGATCGCCGCCACCGCCGCGACCGCGACCTGCAGCCGCGGCTCCTCCGGCGAGCTCACCGCCCCCTGGGCGAACGCCGCGTACAGGACGATCGCCAGCAGCGCGGCGGCGAGTCGCTCCGGCGCGCCGCTCAGCCGTGCAGCCCTCAGACCGCTCCGCGCGATCGCCGCCCCGCGCCCGCCCCCGGCGGCCGTGGCCACCGCGGAGGGGGCCTCGACCCTCATGCGTGCGCGGACAGCTGGGACGTCGACATCGGGGCAGCGACGCTAGCACGGGGCCGGTGCCCGGCCGCCGCTCGGCCGGGCACGGAATGCTGCTGAATGCGGGGTCATCCGGGCCGGCCGAGCGGACCGGCACGCTAAAATGAGGGTCAGCTCGGCCGGTTCTGCGGTGCGTTCCGCGGGTGGCTCGAAACCCGCTCCAGGACCTCCGCCGGAGCCGTTCCGTCCGGGCCTCGCGCGAAGATCCGCTGTTACCCCCTCAGCGACGACGGCGCCGGGGAAAAGCCGCGGAAGTAGCGGAAATCGAGAGGAGCCGGCAGGCATGGAGCAGACCCCGCAGACCCAATTCACACACGATTCTCACGCGGGCGCCGGCCTGTCGGTCAGTCGTTTCTTCACCTCTCCCGACAGGCATCCGTTCGAGTCGATCGAGTGGGAGCTGCGGGACGCAAGGATCGCCCACGGCGAGCGGGTGTCCTTCGAGCAGCGCGACGTCGAGTTCCCCAAGTCGTGGTCGCAGAACGCGACCAACATCGTCGCGCAGAAGTACTTCCGCGGCCAGCCCGAATCGCCCGAGCGCGAGCGCTCGGTCAAGCAGATGGTGACGCGCGTGGCTGGGACGATCGCCAACTGGGGCCGCGAGCGCGGCTACTTCGCGAGCGACGACGACGCCGAGGCGTTCGAGCACGAGCTCACCTACATCCTGGTCAACCAGATCGCGGCGTTCAACTCGCCGGTGTGGTTCAACGTCGGCTGGCACCCGGTCGGGAGCCCGAAGATGCAGGCCAGCGCGTGCTTCATCCTCTCCGCCGATGACAACATGGAGTCGATCCTGGACTGGAACACCAAGGAGGGGATCATCTTCCGCGGCGGTTCCGGCTCGGGCATCAACCTGTCGCGGATCCGCGGCTCGATGGAGCCGCTGAGCCGCGGCGGCACCGCGTCGGGGCCGGTCTCGTTCATGCGCGGCGCCGATGCATGGGCGGGCTCGATCAAGTCTGGCGGCGGCACCCGCCGCGCGGCCAAGATGGTCGTGCTCGACGTCGACCATCCCGACATCCGCGAGTTCATCTGGTGCAAGGCCAAGGAGGAGGACAAGGCCGCTGCGCTCCGTGACGCGGGCTTCGACATGTCGATCGACGGCGACGGCTTCCACTCGATCCAGTACCAGAACGCCAACAACTCGGTCCGGGTCAGCGACGAGTTCATGCGCGCCGTCGAGGCTGACGAGGACTGGCAGCTGCGCGCCCGCACCACCGGCGAGCCGATCGGCGATCCGATCCCGGCGCGCGCGCTGATGCAGGAGATCGCCGAGGCGGCATGGCGCTGCGCCGATCCCGGCGTGCAGTACGACACGATCATCAACCAGTGGCACACGTGCCCGGAGTCGGGGCGGATCAACGCGTCGAATCCCTGCTCCGAATATATGCACGTCGACGACTCGGCCTGCAACCTGGCCTCGCTGAACCTGATGAAGTTCCGCCGCCCCGACGGGAGCTTCGACGTCGACGCGTTCAAGCACAGCGTCGACATCGTGTTCCTGGCCCAGGAGATCATCGTCTCGCCGTCGAGCTATCCGACGCCGAAGATCGCCGAGAACGCCCGGGCGTTCCGCCAGCTCGGGCTCGGCTACGCCAACCTCGGCGCGTTCCTGATGGCCAACGGCCTGCCCTACGACTCCGACGCCGGGCGCGGCACCGCCGCCGCGATCACGGCGCTGATGACCGGGCGCAGCTACCTGGGCTCGGCGCGGATCGCCGCCGGGATGGGGGCCTATGAGCACTACGGGGAGAACCGCGAGCCGCACAACGCGGTGATGCGCATGCACCTGGATGCCGCATACGCGGTCCCCGACGGCTCGTGCCCGGACGGCGAGCTGCTCGAGGCGGCGCGCGGCACCTGGGAGGAGGCCGTGGCGGCCGGCGAGGAGCACGGCTACCGCAACGCCCAGGCCACAGTCTTGGCTCCGACCGGCACGATTTCCTTCTTGATGGACTGTGACACCACGGGCGTCGAGCCGGACTTCTCGCTGGTCAAGTTCAAGGAGCTGGTCGGCGGCGGGCAGATGACGATCGTCAACCGCACCGTGCCGCTGGCCCTGCAGACGCTGGGCTACGACGAGCCCGCGCGTGAGCAGATCCTCGCCCACCTCAACGAGCACGGCACGATCGTCGGCGCGCCCGGGCTCGAGGCCGAGCACCTGCCCGTGTTCGACGTGGCCGTCGGTGAGCGGGCGATCTCGCACATGGGCCACATCCAGATGATGGGCGCGGTCCAGCCGTTCCTGTCCGGCGCGATCTCGAAGACGGTCAATCTGCCCGAGTCGGCGAGTGTCGAGGATATCGCGGACGTCTACCTGCAGGGCTGGCGGCTCGGCGTCAAGGCGCTGGCGATCTATCGCGACGGCTCGAAGACGGCGCAGGCGCTGCGCACGGACGCCCAGAAGTCCGCACCGGCGCCGGCGCCGACCGACGAGGAGATCGAACAGGCGGTCGATCGCGCCGTCGCCGAGGCGCTCGACTCGGCGCCGCCGAAGCGGCGCCGGATGCCCCGGGAGCGCCAGTCGTTGACGCACAAGTTCTCGATCGGCGGCCACGAGGGCTACATCACCGCCGGTATGTACGAGGACGGCACCATCGGCGAGATCTTCCTCACCGACATCGGCAAGGAGGGCTCGACGCTGCGCGGGATGATGAACTCGTTTGCCACCGCGATCTCGATCTCGCTGCAATACGGGGTCCCGCTCCAGACGCTGGTCGAGAAGTTCAGCTACATGCGCTTCGAGCCCGAGGGCATGACCTCCAATCCGGAGATCCCGTTCGCCAAGTCGATGCCCGACTACATCATGCGCTGGCTCGCCTCGCGCTTCCTCGACGTCGACCTCCAGGAGGAGCTCGGCATCCTCACGCCCGGCGTGCGCGCCCGTCAGGCGGCCGCAGAGGCGGCAAGCTCGCACACCGGCGACACGGCGCGTCCCGCGTCGCCGGCTGAGGGCCGGCCGGGCAACGGCAACGGCTCGCGCCACGGCCATGGCGCGAGCCGCGGCCACGGCGCCCCGGCGGCGAGCGTGCGCCCGGCGACGGCCGCGCTGACCGATCGGCCGCCGGTCCACCCGCCGGCTGCGCGCAAGGGCCTCGACCTCGGGCCGGCCTGCCAGCAGTGCGGCGGGATGATGCAGCGGACCGGCAGCTGCTACACGTGCTCGAGCTGCGGCTTCAACACCGGCTGCGGCTGATGAGAACGCGTGTTGAGATTTCAGTGGTATCGAACTGAAATTCGAACCTCAGGCCGCGAAAGACCTGCTCAGGCGCTCAAAAGCGGTCCTCATCGTCACCCCATCGAGGCCGGGAGACCCATCTATGTCGTGTCCAGCACGCTGTGGTCGCCGACGCGGCGCCAACGGATTGCCGGCTCTCCCTCAACCTCAATCCACTCCCAAGTCGCCCGGCCATCGGGGTGGTCCTTGCTCCACGTGCACTCCCAGACCCCCGCGGCGCTGTGCACCGGCTTCACCCTCAGGCCGTTAGGCCAAGGCTTGGCATCCCCGGACGCGGCCCTCACGGCGGCGGCATGAAATCCCGGAATCTGTTCGCGGAACTTCTTTTGATGCTCAGGCGCGAGGCGCTTGAAGTCTCGGTCGAAGGCAGGCGTCGTCTCGAACTTCACTCGCCCGCAAGCTCATCGAGGTGAGCCACGAACTGCTCCGGAGAGTCATGAACCTGAACTTCACCTGCCTTGACGTGCGCATCCACCTCGCGCTCACGCTCCTGCCACCGCTCGGTCCAGAACCACTTCTGGTCAGCTGGCACTGGGACATGGGGGTGTAGTTCGATGACGCCGTCGTCGCGCTCGATTACTTCGACCTGAGCACCGGGTTCATCCAGATGATGCCGGCGACGAAGCCCGGCGGGAAGGGCGACAGTTCCCCGCGTTTGCACGTTGACGTAGACAGAGGCCATGAACGGATGGTATCACAGCACAGCGGTTCTGCAGCAAAGCTGCGCTGGTGTATCGGCGCAGGCCGGCTCACGCTTCGACTTCTCGCCCGTCGGCGCCCCACATCACGTGGAAGGTCCCCTCGCGGTCGATCCGCTGGTAGGTATGGGCGCCGAACAGGTCCCGGAGGCCCTGGATCAGGCTCGCCGGCCCGCGGGCCCGGCGGTAGCCGTCGTAGTAGGCCAGCGAGGAGGAGAAGGCGGGCGTCGGGATGCCGAGCTCGGCGGCCCGGGCGACGACGCGCCGCCACGGATCCTGGGCTTCCCGCAAGGCGCCGGCGAAGAACTCGGCCAGCATCAGGTTGGCGAGGCCGGTCTCGTTGTCGTAGGCCTCGCGGATGCGGTCGAGGAAGCGGGCGCGAATGATGCAGCCACCCCGCCAGATCGTTGCCATCGCGCCGAGATCGAGGTTCCAGGACTCGGCCTCCGAGGCGGCCGCCATCTGGGCGAAGCCCTGGGCGTAGGAGACGATCTTTGAGGCGTACAGGGCATGCTCGAGGTCGTCGGCGAGCGAGGCGTCGGCGCCCCCGTCGGACGCGCCCGGACCGGCGAGCTGCTCGGCCGCCGCCAGGCGCTGGTCCCTGAGGGCGCTGAGCGAGCGCGCGAACACGGCCTCGGTGATGCCGGTCAGCGGCACGCCGAGCTCGAGCGCGTTCTGGGCCGTCCAGCGGCCCGTTCCCTTCTGCTCGGCGGCGTCGAGGATCACGTCGACGAGCGGCCGGCCGGTCGACTCGTCGGACTTGGCGAGGACGCGAGCCGAGATCTCGATCAGGAACGACTCGAGCTCGGACCCGTTCCAGCGCTCGAAGCGCTCCGCGATCTCGGCCACCTCGAGCCCGGCGCCGTGCCGGAGCAGGTCATAGCTCTCGGCGATCAGCTGCATGTCCGCGTACTCGATGCCGTTGTGCACCATCTTCACGTAGTGCCCGGCCCCGTCGGGGCCGACGTAGGTGCAGCAAGGCGTACCGTCGACCTGCGCCGCGATCGCCTCGAGGATCGGCTTGACCGACTCGTCGTAGGGCTCGCGATCGCCTCCGGGCATGATGCTCGGCCCGTTCAGGGCCCCCTCCTCGCCGCCGGACACCCCGACGCCGAGGAAGTGGACGCCGCGCTGCACCACCGCGGCGTGCCGGCGCTGGGTGTCGCGGAAGTTCGCGTTGCCGCCGTCGATCAGCACGTCGCCGGCGTCGAGGTGGGGCAGGATCTCCTCGATCACGGCATCGGTCGCCGGGCCCGCCTGCACCATGCTCATCAGCACCCGGGGCGGCGCCAGCGCGCCGACCCAGTCCGCGACGGCGTCGTGACCGGTCAGCGGCCCCTCCGATCCGTGCTCCTCGATGAACCGCTCCGTCCGGCTCGTCGTCCGGTTGTGCACGGCGACGGGAATGCCGTGGTGGGCGACGTTCCGGGCCAGATTGGCCCCCATCGTCGCCAGGCCGGTGAGGCCGAAGTGTGCGTCCGAGTTCATGACCCACACACTATCCGTCGGCGCGCATCGGAATAAGCTCCGCGGGAGCCGGAAAGCAGCTCCGGGATCCGGGCTTCGATCGACAACCAGGAGGCCAGTGTCATGCAAATGGGAATGGTGGGACTCGGGAGGATGGGCGCCAACATGGTCCGGCGCCTGATGCGCGACGGCCACGAGTGCGTCGTCTACGACGTCCGCGCGGAGTCGGTGGAGGCGATCGCCAAGGAGGGGGCCGTGGCGGCGAGCTCGCTCGAGGAGCTGGTCGAGAAGCTCGAGCCACCGCGGGCGGTGTGGATGATGGTCCCGGCCGCGTTCACCCATGACACGATCGAGCAGCTGACGAAGCTGGTCCAGAAGGGCGATGTGCTGATCGACGGCGGCAACAGCTACTACCGCGACGACATCGACCGGGCGGAGAAGCTCGAGCCGACCGGCATCCACTACGTCGACGTCGGCACCAGCGGCGGCGTGCACGGCCTGGAGCGCGGCTACTGCCTGATGATCGGGGGCACCGACGAGGCGGTGAAGCTGCTCGACCCGCTGTTCGGATCGCTGGCTCCCGGCCGCGGCGGGGTCGAGCGCACGCCCGGCCGCGAAGGCGAGCCGACGACGGCGGAGCTCGGCTACCTGCACTGCGGACCGGCCGGCGGCGGCCACTTCGTGAAGATGGTCCACAACGGGATCGAGTACGGGCTGATGGCGGCCTACTCGGAGGGGCTGAACATCCTCCACCACGCGAACATCGGCCAGACCGAGCAGGAGTCGGATGCCGAGACCGCGCCGGTCAGGGACGCCGAGCGCTTCTACTCCTACGACTTCGACATGCCCGCCGTCGCCGAGGTGTGGCGCCGCGGCAGCGTGATCGGTTCGTGGCTACTGGACCTGACCGCCGCCGCGCTCGTCGGGTCCCCCGGGCTGGCGGAGTTCAGCGGACGCGTCTCCGATTCCGGCGAGGGGCGCTGGACGGTCGCCGCCGCCGTCGACGAGGGCGTCCCCGCCAACGTGCTGAGCGCCGCCCTGTTCAGCCGCTTCGCCTCACGCGGCGAAGCCGACTATGGCGACAAGCTGCTCTCGGCGATGCGCAAGCAGTTCGGCGGCCACGCCGAGAAGCCCTCGGCCGGAGTGTGACGCTCAGCCCAAGCCGGGCTGCCGGCCGTTGCCGGTCGCGGCCTGCCAGGCCGTTGCCGGTCGCGGCCTGCCGACGGTCGCCGCGTCGGTGGTCAGGGTGATCCCCGTCTGCCTGATCTAGCGAGCCCGGTCCTTGGCGGTGATGCAGACCGGGCTGAGCTGTCCGAGCCTGCTGCTGCAATAGGGTACGGGCGATGGCGAGCGCTCCGCTGCCGACCCACGCCCCGCTGCCGATCGACGAGGCGCTGGCGATCGTCGCGGCGGCGGTCACGCCGCTGGCGGTCGAGCCGGTGGCGCTCGCCGATGCCTACGGCCGCTTCCTCGGCGAGGACGTGCGCGCCGCCGTCGACCTGCCGTCGTTCCCGAGCTCGGCGATGGACGGCTTCGCCGTGCGCGCCGCCGACACCCCGGGCGAGCTGCGGATCGTCGGGGAGTCGGCCGCGGGCGCTCCGTATGCCGGGTCGCTGGCGGCGGGCGAGGCGATCGCGATCTCGACCGGCGCCGTCATGCCCGCCGGCGCCGACACCGTGGTACCGGTGGAGGACGTCGAGCAGGGCGACGGACGGCTGAGGGTCGCGGAGCCCCGCGAGCGCGAGGGCCACGTCCGCCACGCCGGCAGCGACATCCGCCGGGGGGCGCCGCTGCTCGACGCCGGGACGCGGATCGGGGCCGCCCAGGTCGGCGCGCTGGCCGCCGCCGGGCTCGGCGAGCTGCCGTGCCGGGCCCTCCCGCGGGTGGCCATCCTGACCACGGGGACCGAGCTGCGGCCGCCCGGCGCGACGCTGGCCGAGGGCGAGATCTACGACTCCAACGGGCCGATGCTGAGCGCCGCGCTGCGCAGCACGGGGGCGATCGAGACGCGGATCCCGGCCGCTGCCGACACCGCGCAGGCGCACCGGGCGGCGCTCGCCCGCGCGCTCGAACACGACGTGGTGATCACCTCCGGCGGAGTCTCGGTCGGGGGTCACGACCTCGTCCGCGAGGCCAACCGCGAGCTCGGGGTGGAGGAGCGCTTCTGGCAGGTGGCGATCCGGCCCGGGAAGCCGCTGTCGTTTGGGGTGCGGGGGCGAACGCTGGTGTTCGGGCTGCCGGGGAACCCGGTCTCGACGCTGGTCACCTTCGAGCTGTTCGTGCGCCCGGCGGTGCTCGCCGCCCAGGGCGCGCGCGACCACTCCCCCGCGTTCGGCTCCGGCGCGCTGGGCGCCGCCGTGCCGCGCCGCCTGGGGCGCGAGGACTTCATCCGCGTGCGACTGTCGGGCGACGCGCAAGCGCCGACGCTGACCCCGCTGAAGGGCCAGCAGTCGCACCAGATCGCCGTCACCGCCGGCGCCGACGCGCTGGCCCGGATCCCGGCCGGACGCGGCGAGCTGGCCGCCGGCGAGATCGTCTCCTACCTCCCGCTGCGCAGCTTCTAAGGGCCTCTCGACCGGGCGGCGCCCGCACCGGACCCGGACCTTGCGGTTCATGGACTCGGAGCACGGTACGGTGGGCCGCGGCATCCTGCTCGCCGACGGTTACGGTCCCGGTGAACTTGATCGACATCGCCCCCAGCTTCACCTTGAGCTCGAAGCTGTGATCGAGCTCCACCATCAGATCCTCCTTGCACTCACGTGATATAGGGTTTTTTACGACCCGCAACTGATTGGATTTTGTCTATGAGTATCCGCCCGGGCAAGTACACCGCGGGCTCCGACACCGGGACCCTGAGGATGAGGACGGGCCGGTCCGGGGCGGCGGCCAAGGCCGGCCACGACCTGGTCATCGAGGTCACCGCGTGGCAGGCCACGCTCGAGCTCGCCGAGGACCCCGCGGCGAGCCGCCTCGAGCTGAGCGCCGACTCCGGCTCGTTCGTGGTCCGCGAGGGCACCGGCGGCATCCAGGCGCTCGACGACGAGGACAAGGTGACGGTCAAGCAGACGATCGATGACGAGATCCTCAAGGGCACGGCGATCGCCTTCGGCTCCCACGAGGTGCAGCCGGCCGGGGACGGCGTCACCGTGCGCGGCGAGCTGGAGCTGCTCGGCCGCCGCGAGCCGCTGACCTTCGAGCTGGCGCTGGGCGACGACGGCCGGGTCACCGGGTGCGCGACGGTGCGGCAGACCGCGTGGGGGATCAAGCCGTACTCGTCGCTGTTCGGCACGCTGAGGGTCGCCGACGCGGTCGAGGTGACGGTCGACGCCGCGCTGCAGCCGGCCTGAGCGGGCGACCGCCGGGACAGCGATCGCCCGGCGGCGACGCCGCCCTGATCGCGGTAGACCCGTCACGCGACGAAGCGGCAGTCTCGCTCCGGCAAATGTCGGACGCGCCGTCGTTGGCTTGCGCATGGCAGCCAGCCACGGTGATATCATGATGGCTTGAAGCGCATCATGGTTCAGGCCGACGAGCAACTGCTCGAGCGTGCGCGGAAACGCGCCGCCGAGCGCGGTGTCTCGCTCGCTCAGGTATTCCGCGACGCGCTTGAGCGCGACCTTGGCGTCGAGCAGGCCCCGCCGGAGCTCACGACCCTCGGAATGGTCAGTTCAGAGCACGGCGATCTCTCGGGCCGAGCCGGCAACGACGAGTACGCGCCAGAGCCATATCGCTGATCCTCGACACCGGGCCGTTGGTCGCTGCGTTCGACGCGCGCGACCAGAGCCACGATTCGTGCGCCCGACTGTTAGCCGAAGCCCGCGAGCCACGCGTTATCCCGGCGCCTGTGCTCGTCGAGCTCGACTACCTCCTGACGCGGAGCTTCGGACCAGAGCCGATGGCGAAAGTGTTCGGCGACGTCGCCTCCGGCGCGTTGCACATCGAGCCGCTGATAGCCCCGGATTACGAGCGCATCAGCGAGCTGATGACGACTTACTCTGATCTGCGGGTGGGGTTCGTCGATGCTGCCGTGCTCGCGGTCGTCGAACGGCTCCGAGAGCCGAAGCTCGCGACACTCGATCGGCGCCATTTCACAGCGATGCGGCCTCGACACGCGAAATCGCTCGAGTTGCTGCCCTGGCGCAACTCCCCTCACGATTCCCATCAGATCGCGACGGGAATCGATGTGCCCCGGCCGTAGCACGCGGCTCGGCTGCGGAGGCGAGGCTCGTGAACCTCGGCGGGTTCTCGGGTCAGCCGAGCCGCGCCGGGGTGGGAGCTACACGCCGGCGAGATCGCGGTCGGTGCGCTCGGCGCCGGTCGCGGTCACGTGCAGCATCGGAAGGCCGAGCGCACGGACCTTGCTGGGCAGATCGAGCCGCAGCCAGCGGGATAACCGCCGCGGCAGCGTGGAGAGGATGATCTCGTCGTAGCCCTGGAGATGGAGCGCGTCGGTGATCGCGGCCAGCGGATTGGCGTCGCCGACGTGACCGGTGACCGGCTGGCCCGCGGCCTCGGCGATGATCGGCAGGGCGTCCTGGAGCCGGCGCTCCGCGTCCTCGAGCCCGGCCACCTCGGGATCGACGACGCGGTGCAGTCCCTGCGGGGTCGCCGGCACGAGCAGGTGGAAGTCGACCGGCGCGCGCGCGGCCCGGCGGCGGATCGCCTCGAGCAGGATCTGGTCGGTCGCGGTGCGGTTGGCCACGACGAGGACGCGAGCGGGAACCATAGGGCTCATTGTATCGATTGCCACATAGTTTGGCAACCCTGTCCCCCGGCTGACGGTTCCGACGGCGCCTGGACGCGCCTGACACGCCCAGCCACTCGCCGGATCCCGCCTACTCAGTCGCCGGACCTCTATAGCGCCGGGCCCGCCGGCTCCGGCTGCGGCTCCGGCGGCGTCGCCTCAGCGGCGAAGTGAGCGCCGGCCGCGCCGGCCGCGCCGGCGAGCAGCGCCGCGACTGTCCACACGGCGCCGCTGTGCACCTGGCCGCGCGCCGCGTCGACCGACAGCCCGCCGGGTCCGGCGTCGACGAGCGCCAGCACCGCGGCGATCAGGACGACGTTGTACTCGTAGCCGCCGTTGGTCACCCACGGCCCCTTGCTGAGGTGCACGCGGTGGATCGCCGTCAGCATGGTCGCGGTCAGCGCGGAGGCGGCCAGCGGCGTCGCCGCGCCGGCGGCCAGCGCGGCGCCGCCACCCGCCTCGGCGAGCCCGGCGGCCAGCGCGTTGCGCTTGCCCGGGCGCATCCCGAGCTGCTCGAAGAACGCGCCGGTCCCGTCGAGGCCGTGGCCGCCGAACCAGCCGAACAGCTTCTGCGTTCCGTGCCCGATGAAAAACCCGCCGACCGAGACTCTCAGCAGCAGGCGTCCGAACTCCTTCATGGGGAAACCCTCCTCGTCGTTGATCACCGTCACATCATCACCGGGGTCGCGTCGGCCCGGGCGGCGCGCTCGGCGACGCCCTCGCGGACCCGCGGAGCGACCTCGGTGGCGAACAGCTCGATCGAGCGCAGCACGTCGGCGTGCGCGACGGCGCCGACGCTCATCTGGGCGATGTAGCGCCGGTGGCCGAACAGGTCGTACTCGTAGAGCAGCTTGTCGGCCACCTCCTGCGGCGAGCCGACGGCCAGCGCGCCGCGCGGCGAGCGCAGGGCGCCGTACTCGGGCCGGCCGGACGGCGGCCACCCGCGCTCGCGGCCGATCCGGTTCATCATCGCCAGATAGGGCGCGGCGAAGGCGCGGTCGGCGCCGGCCGAGGAGTCGGCCACGAACGCGTGCGTGTTGATCGCCACGCGCGCCGCCTCCGGGTCGTGGCCGGCCTGCGCCCAGGCGCGGCGGTACAGCTCGACGAGCGGCACGAAGCGCTCCGGCCGGCCGCCGATGATGGCCAGCGTCAGCGGCAGCCCGAGCGCCCCGGCGCGCGCCACCGACTGCGGCGAGCCGCCGACGGCGACCCAGATGGGGAGCGGGTCCTGGAGCGGCCGCGGCCAGACCCCGGCCTGCCGCAGCGCGGCGCGGTGCTCGCCCGACCACGTCACCGGGTTGCCCTCGCGGATCGCCAGCAGCAGATCGAGCTTCTCGGCGTACAGCTCGTCGTAGTCGTCGAGGTCGTAGCCGAACAACGGGAAGGACTCGATGAACGAGCCGCGTCCGGCCATGATCTCGGCGCGGCCGCCGGAGATCAGATCGAGCTCGGCGAACGCCTGGAACACGCGCACGGGGTCCTCCGAGCTGAGCACGGTGACCGCGCTGGAGAGGCGGATCCGCTCGGTGCGGGCGGCGATCGCGGCCAGCGCCGGGACCGGCGCCGAGATCAGGAAGTCGGGGCGGTGGTGCTCGCCGATCGCGAACACGTCGAGCCCGAGCCGGTCGGCGAGCTCGGCCTCCTCGAGCAGGTCTCGCATCCGCTGGACGGGGGTGATCCCCGAGCTCAGGTCGGCGAAGGTGGCGAGTCCGAGTTCCATGGGGGTCACGTTAGCAGATAGTTGCTGGCGCAACTATTCTTTCCCGGAACGGCGCTCATGCCCTACCCTGGTCTGGTCGATCAATACGACGAGGGACACAGATGCACACAGGACGACACCTCCGCCGTGACGAGATCGCGTTGATCGGGATCGTGCTGCTGGCCTGCGGCGTCGCCGCGCTGCTGCTCGGGGGCGCGTTCCAGTACCGGCTCGTCTCGGCGATCGCCTCGTGGCTCGGCGCCGCGGCGTGCTTCACCGTCGCGCACCGCCCGCCGCACTGAGCCCTGCGCGCGGCGGCCCCGCCCTCGCCGCTAGCGGCCCGCCCGCGCGCGGCCGGTGAGCTTACCGATCAGCAGCTCGACCGAGCGCTCGAGGTCCTCCAGCGTCGCCTCCTCGACGCCGGCGATCCCCAGCCTCTGGTTGAGCCACGCGTTGACCTCGCGGTGGCTCGAGCCGTCGCGCCTGCGCACCTCGGAGACGAGCCGGTGGCGCTCGGAGCGCAGCCGCGCCCGGCGCTCGAAGGCCGGCGTCGCGTCCGCCGGCGTCGCGTCCTCGCCGGGGTCGCCGGCGCTCGAGGGCGGGGGGAAGTGCACCACCGGCGGCGGCGCGGCGCCGGCGGGCGGCCCGAACAGGGTCATCTGCGGCGCGACGTCGGCGCTCAGCGGCACGAACTCGAGCGCCGCCGTCCGCTCGGTCTCCCGGCGCTCGGGCCGGTCGAGCTCGGCCTCGGCGTCCCCGCGGACGCGGAGGACCCGGCGCAGCTCCTGCTCGACGGTCGCCGCATGGTCGCGCAGGACGGGATCGGCGGGAACATACAGCCAGCTGGCCTCGGGGTCACGGCCACGGATCGTGCGCACGAAGCGCCCCACGATCTGGCGGAACACCAGCGGCGTCTTCGACGCCGTCGCGTACACGCCGACCCGCAGTCGCGGGATGTCGACGCCTTCGGAGACCATGTTGACGGCGACGATCCAGGGGTCGCGCGAGTGGGTGAAATCGGCCAGCTTGGCCGCCGCGCGCGGCTCCTGGTGGAGCACCACGACGGGGACGCGGCCGGTCGCCTCGCGGAGCAGCCGGGCGATCCGCCGGGCGTGCTCGGAGTCGGCGGCGATCACCAGCCCCCCGGCGTCGGCGTGCCCCTGCCGGCGCAGCTCGCGGAGCTTGACGTCGGCCTCGCGGAGAATCCGCGGGAGGCCGTCGGGGAGCTCGGTGGAGATCGCGGTGCGGTAGCGCCGGCTCGCCTCGCGGCCGCTCAGCACGGCCTCGAAGCTCGACTCGATCACGTCGTCGCCGCTGCGCCACGACAGCGAGCCGTCGTAGGCGACGAAGCACACCGGCCGGCAGATCCCGTCCGCGACCGCCTCGGCGTAGGTGTAGGCGACGTCCGGCTCGGCGACCCCATCGGCGTCGTAGGACACGCCCGGAATCGGCGTCTCGTCGGAGCGGAACGGCGTCCCCGAGAGCAGCAGCCAGCGGGGTGTGGCGCCGAACGCGGAGGCGAACCCCTCCCCCCACGCCAGCTCCTCGCCGAGGTGGTGGGCCTCGTCGGCGATCACCAGCGTGCCCTGGGCGGCGGCCCGGGTTTGGCGGGACCATCTTCCCGGTGCCCTGGCGATCCGCGCGTAGGTCACCGCCACGCCCTGAAAGCCCCGCGGGGGGCGCGGCGAGTCGACGTCGGGGGCGAGATCCAGCCCGAGGCCGTGGGCGGCCCGTGCCCACTGGCGGGTCAGCGGCGCCGTCGGGCACGCCACCACGACCGAGCGCGCGCGCCCGGCAGCCAGCTCGCGCTGGGCGAACTCCAGCGCCGGACGCGTCTTGCCCGCCCCCGGCGCGGCCGAGATCAGGAACGAGCCGCGCTCCCAGGCGACCATCGCGTCGAGCGCGCGGCGCTGCCAGGCGCGAAGCGGGGAGCGGTCGTGGGGTCGCGTGGGCGTCACGGATCGGCCATCCTGCCGCGCCCGCCGGACGCCTTGCCGAACCGCCTGCAAATCGGGGGGCGCGACGGCCGCGGAAGCGATACCGTCGGGGGCGTGGCGAGCCCCGAGCAGATCGTCGTGCAGGACGGCGCCCGGCGCTGCGGGTTCGGCTTCGACGCGATGCTCGACTATCACGGCGGCGGCTCGCCGGCCGGGGTGGCCCACGCCTTCAAGATCATGGAGCGCGCGTTCCCGCTGCTCTCGGAGGATTCTCCGCCCGAGCGCCGGCAGCTCTCGCTGCGCACGGCGTTCGCCGGCCCGGGGGCCCGCGACGCCTTCGAGCTGGTGACGCGCGCGGTGACCGGTGACCGCTACCAGCTCGACGCTTCGCTTGGGCGTCCCGAGCGGGGAGCGACGATGGAGCGCTTCGTGTTCGTCGTCGCCTACCGCGACCGGGAGCTGACGCTGTCGGTGCGCGACGGGTTCGTCCCCGACGAGCTGATCGAGCTCGCACGGGTGCCCGACCGCGACACCGAGCAGGAAGCCCGGTTCGCGGTCGTCAAGGCCGAGGCGGCGGAGCTGGTGATGGCCCACTCAGCCGCCGAGGTCTACGACGCGGCGCTCGCCGCCTGACCCGGTCCGTCGCTCAGGACTCGCCGTGGGCGGCGCTCGCCCGGGGGCCGGCCGGGATGTCGCCGACCAGTCGCACGCGCCCGGCCACCCACACCAGCAGCGCCAGCACCGAGAGGCCGCCGCCGAGCGCGCACACGGCGCCCCAATGCCCGGCGTCCCAGACCGCGACGGCGCCGGCCGAGGCGACCGCGGCGACCGCGAAGTTCCCCGTCATGTACGCGGTGGTCAGACGGCTGCGGGCGTCGGGCCGGGTCTCGTAGATCAGCGTCTGGTTGAGGATGTGCTGGCCCTGGATCCCGAGGTCGAGCACGGCGATCCCGGCGACGAGCAGGACGACGCTGCGCGCGCCGAGGGCCAGCAGCACCCACCCGACCGCGACCGCGGCCAGGAAGCCGCCGGTGGCGAGACTGGCCCGGCTGCCGTCCGCCGCCCTGCCCGCCGCCTGCGCGGCCACGGCGCCGGCCAGACCGGCCAGCCCGAACAGGCCGATGACCGCCTCGCCGTAGTCGAACGGCGGGCGGGAGAGCAGCAGCGCGACAGTCGTCCACAGGACCGAGAACGACGCCATCCCGAGCGCACCGAACGTCATCCGAACCCGCAGCAGCGGCTCCTCGCGCACCAGCGGCAGCACCGAGGCGAGCAGCCGCCGGTACGTCGTCTCGCCCGGCGGCGGTAAGTCGGGGAGCGCCCGCCACAGCGCGGCGGCCAGAACCAGCATCGCGCCGGCCCCGAGGCCGAACACGGCGCGCCAGCCGACCGCCTGGGCGACCAGGCCGCTGAACGTCCGCGCCAGCAGGATCCCGGTCAGGAGGCCGCTCATCACCTGCCCGACGACGCGCCCGCGCTCCGCCTCGGAGGCCAGCGCGCTGGCGAACGGGACCAGCACCTGGGCGATCGTCGAGGTCAGCCCGGCGAGCGCGATCGCCGCCGCCAGCACCCCGAGCCCGGAGGCCGCGCACGCCGCCGCCAGCGCCACCGAGCACACCACCAGCATCCGCGTGACCAGCTTACGCCGGTCGACCAGATCACCGAGCGGGACCAGCAGCACGAGGCCCGCGGCATAGCCGATCTGCGAGGCGGTGACCAGCAGCGCGGCCGTCGAGGGCGAGGTGCGGAGGCTCTGCGCGATCGCGTGCAGCAGCGGCTGCGCGTAGTACAGGTTGGCCACCGACGCGCCGGTGGCCACCGCCAGCAGCGCCACCAGCCCGCGCGAGATCCGAGGGTTCGCCTGCGCGCTCACGCTCCCGAGAGTTAGCAGATCCGGGGGGTGCCTGCGCGTCAGAGCAGCGAGCCGCCGGGCGGGACGACCCACAGCCTCGGCGCCAGCTCCTCGACGACCTCGGGCGGGAGCTCGGCGACGGTCGCCGCGCCGGCCTGCTCGAGCGCCATCATCAGCTCCCGCCACGCCCGCGCCACCGGGGCGATCCGGGCGGTGGGGCCGAAGCCGACGGCGGACTTCAGCTCATCGGCGCGGTTGCGCGCCTGCTCGGGCGTGAGCTCGGCGAACGGGCGGTTGGCGCCGTCGATGTAGACGGTCTGAGCGAGGATCGCCTCGAGCGCGCTCATATCGCGCTCCCGTCGCGCGAAGGACCGTCCGCCCCGTCGCGCGGAGGACCGTCCGCCCCGGCGTCCGCCCCGTCGCGCGGAGGACCATCCGCCCCGGCGTTCGCCCCGGCGCCCGCCCCGCCCGCGTCGCGCAGCCGCGCCGCCGCCACCGCCACCTGGCCGAAGGCGATCCCCCCGTCGCCGACCGGCAGCCGTTCGGGCACCAGCGCCCGCAGCCCGTGCGCGGCCAGCCCGGCGAGCACCGCCTCCAGCAGCACCCGGTTGGCGAACACGCCGCCGGACAGCACGACGGTCTCGCAGCTCCGCTCGGCGCACGCCCGCGCGCAGCCGGCCACGGTGCCGGCGGCGATGCCGGCGTGGAAGCGGGCGGCCACGCTGGACACCGCGGCCCCGTCCGCGAGGTCGTCGAGCAGGCCGGCCAGCGCGTCCAGCGGGTCGAGCACGAACGCGCCGCCCACCCCGTCGCGCACGGGAACCGGGTACGGGTCCGGGCCACGCCCCGCGGCGGCCGGGCCGGCGGAGCAGGCACCGGCGCACGCCGCCTCGAGCTCGATCGCCGCCTGTCCCTCGTAGGCGACCACCGTCCGCACCCCGCACAGCGCGGCGACGGCGTCGAACAGGCGCCCCATCGAGGTCGTCACCGGGGCCCGGAAGCCGGTCCGGACGAGGCCGGCGACCTGCTCCCAGGTCCGCTCCGCCACCACCCCCGCGAAGGCGGCGGGGAGGTCGTCCCGGCCGAGCAGCGAGAGCCACGCGCAGGCCATCCGCCAGGGCTCGCGGATCGCCCGCTCGCCGCCGGGGAGCCGCGCTGGGAGCAGGTGGCCGACGCGCTCGAACCCGCTCGCGTCGCCGTAGAGGAACTCGCCGCCCCACACGGTGCCGTCCCCGCCGTACCCGGTGCCGTCGAAGATCGCTCCCACCGCCGGGTGGGCGGGGTCCAATCCGTGCTCGGCCAGGCATGCGGCGAGGTGCGCGTGGTGGTGCTGGACGGCGACCGGCTCCAGGCCGTCCTGCTCGAGCGCGTACTTGGTCGAGAGGTACTCGGGGTGCAGGTCGTGCGCGACCACCGCGGCCGACACCGCGAACAGCTCGGAGAAGTGCGCGACGCCCTCGGTGAACGACTGCAGCGTCTCGTAGTTCTCGAGGTCGCCGATGTGGTGTGAGACCCACGCACGCTCCCCGCGGGCCAGGCAGAAGGTGTGCTTGAGCTCGGCGCCGCAGCCGAGGATCGGCACGGGCGCGCCACCGGGCAGGGCCAGCGCCGCCGGCACGTACCCGCGGGAGCGGCGGAGCATCATCGGGCGACCGGCCACCGCGCGCACGACGGAGTCGTCGGTGCGGGTCTCGATCGGGCGGTCATGGACGAGGAAGCCGTCGGCGATCCCGGCCAGCCGGGCCAGCGCGTCCTCGTCGCGGAAGGCGATCGGCTCGTCGGAGACGTTGCCGCTGGTCAGCACCAGCGCACCGACGCCGAGCTCCCGCAGGTCGCCCATCAGCACCCGGTGCAGCGGCGAGTAGGCCAGCATCACGCCGAGCTCGCCGACCCGCGGGGCGACCGCCTCGGCGACGGCGGCCTCGGGCCGCCGCGGCGCCAGTACGATCGGCCCCGCCGCCGACGCCAGCAGCTCCCGCGAGCGCTCGTCCAGCTCGACGAGCTCGGCGGCCTGCTCCAGCGATCCCACCATCAGCGCGAACGGCTTGTCCTCGCGGTGCTTGCGCGCCCGCAGCGCCGCCACCGCCGCCGGATCGTCGGCGCGGCAGGCCAGGTGGTAGCCGCCGATCCCCTTGACGGCGAGGATCGCGCCCCCGGCGAGAGCGCCGGCCGCGACGGCGAGCGCGTCGGCGGAGGCGAGCGGGTCGGCGGAGGCGAGCAGGTCGGCGGAGGCGAGCGGGTCGGCGGAGGCGAGCGGGTCGGCGGAGGCGGGCGCCGCCGGCCACGGAGCGCCCGACGCATCGAGCAGCGTGACCCGCGGGCCGCAGGCCGGGCAGGCGTTGGGCTGGGCGTGGAAGCGCCGGTCGCCGGGGTCCTCGTACTCGGCCCGGCAGGCCGGGCACATGGTGAAGCCGGCCATCGTCGTCAGCGGCCGGTCGTAGGGCACCCCGCGGACGATCGTGAAACGAGGGCCGCAGTCGGTGCAGTTGATGAACGGGTAGCGGTAGCGGCGGTCGCCCGGGTCGGAGAGCTCGCGCAGGCAGTTGGCGCAGGCGGCGCTGTCGGGGGTCACGGGGGCGTCGGCGCGCCCACCGCCGGGGCTGGCGCGGATCTCGAAGGACCGCTCGCCGTCGGGCGCGGCGTCCTCGCACGCCACCCGGTCGATCACCGCCAGGGGCGGCGCGTCGGCGCGCAGCCGGGCCAGGAACTCGGCCACGGCGCCGGCACCCCCCTCGATCTCCAGGAGCACGCCGCGCGCGTCGTTGAGGACCCAGCCGCCGAGCCCCAGCTCGCCGGCCAGCCGGTACACGAACGGACGGAAGCCGACGCCCTGCACGGTGCCCTCGACGCGCGCCCGGATCCGGACGGACGGTGCGGCACCGGGCTCCGCGAGCCGCGCCGCCGGGCCGGTGCGCGCCAGGCCGGGCGAAGCGTTCCCGCTCACCCGACGAGCTCCCGCAGCGCGTGCAGGGCGCTTGCCTGCGCCTCCTGGATCCGCGGGATGTGCTCCGAGCGGGTCACCACGACGAAGTCGGCCAGGCCCTCGGAGACGATCCGGCCGCCGTCGTAGCCGACCAGCGCGATCGTCCGCAGGCCGCGCCGGCGCGCCTCGATCAGCGCCGCGATCACGTTCGCCGAGCCGCCCGAGGTGGACAGCGCGAGCACCGCGTCGCCGGGCGTGCCGTAGGCGATCACCTGGCGCAGGAAGATCGCCTCGGTGCCGACGTCGTTGGCGACCGCGGTGATGATCGCCCCGTCCTCGGTCAGGTCGAGCGCGGGCCGCGGGACGAGCGCGCCGCCGGGCACGCGGAAGTCGGCCACGGCGTCCATCGCGTCGGTGGCCGAGCCGCCGTTGCCGAGCGCCAGCAGCTTGCCGCCGCCATCGAAGCAGGCCCGCAGCGCCCCGGCGGCTGCGACCAGCACCTCGGCGTTCTCGCCCAGTGTCTGCTCGCGCAGCGCGCCGATCTCGGCCGACTTGACCAGCACCGAGCGGCGGACGTCGTCGAGCACCGGCTCGAGCTGGTCCTCGCGCTGGTCCAGGAAGGGGTACAGGAAGCTCGAGGCGCCGGCGTCATGGGTGGCCTGCGCGGGCCGGCCCCGGAGCAGCCCGCGGTGCTCGAAGAACACGTGCACGAGCTCCCACAGCACGTGGTAGAGCGTCTCGACGAGCTCCTGGTGGACGAACGGATCGGTGACCGCCGGCGAGAACTCGTGGTCGGCGCCGGCCGGCGCGAAGGCGATGCTCAGCGCGCCCCGCTCCCGCGCCGCCGTGACCGCGCGCACGGGCTCGGTCGCCCCCGCCGCCTCGGCCCCGAACACCATCACGATGTCCTCGGGCGCCGCCAGCAGCGCCACCTGCGCGGCCGGCGAGCCACCCTCGCCACACAGGGCGATCGCCGGCAGCGCGCGCTTGCCGACGATCACCGGGTGCACGAACTCGACGGCGACGTGGCGGGCGTCCGAGCGCGCGGCCGGCGTGTGGCCGCAGGCGATCAGCCGGCCGCCGCGGGCGAAGCGCTCGGCCATCCCATGGCACAGCCGGGCCAGCGGCTCGGCCTCGGCGGTGAAGAAGCGCTCGCCCGCCTCGAGCCGCGCCTCGAGCATGCCCTGCAGCCCGCCGGCGCCCAGCGCGGCGCGCCCGCTCATCCGGTGGCGAGGGCCGGCGCGCGGCCCGCCACCCGGCGCAGCCACTCACGCCACGCGTCGATCCCCTCGCCGGTGCGGGCGCTGCAGACGATCCGCTCGACGTCGGGGTGAACCTGGTCGATGTGGTAGAGCAGCTTGTCGAGATCGAGGTCGAGGTGGGGCAGCAGGTCGATCTTGTTGACCAGCACGAGCTCGCAGGCCCGGAACATCAGCGGGTACTTGAGCGGCTTGTCCTCGCCCTCGGTGACCGAGGTGACCATCACCCGCGCGTCCTCGCCGATCCGGAACTCGGCCGGGCACACGAGGTTGCCGACGTTCTCGACGATCAGCACGTCGATGTCGTCGAGCGGCAGCGCCGAAATCGCCGAGCGGACCATGTTGGCGTCGAGATGGCACTCGCCGCCGAACCCCGAATCGGTGTTGATCTGGACCACCGGGATGTGCAGGTGCGCGAGCCGGTCGGCGTCGAGCGAGCCCTGGACATCGCCCTCGAGCACACCGAAGCGAATACCTCCGAGATCGCCCCCTGGGCGATCTCGCAAGGCCGACGAAGTCGGCCCGGCGAGCTGCTCGAGCAGCGTCGTCTTGCCCGCCCCCGGCGCGCTCATGAAGTTGACCACGGTGACGCCGTGGCGGTCGAAGTCGGCCCGGTTGGCGGCCGCGATCGTGTTGTTGGCGTCGAGCGCCTCCTCGACGACCCTCACCTTGGTGCGATGCATTCGGCCTCCTCTCTCCCGAGATCGCCCTCTGGGCGATCTCGTAAAGCTGACGCAGTCAGCTCCTCTACCTCAATGGATTCAACCTCGAACTCGTTCCCGGCGGCGATCTCGACCTCGCTGCCGCCGCACTGCGGGCAGCGGAAGGCCGGGATCTCGATCGACCAAGCGTACGCGCATGGCCGGCAACGCAGCTGCGCCTCGATCACCTCGAGCTCGAGCCGCGCGCCCTCGCACGGCGTGCCGCGCGCGACGAACTCGAAGTAGAACTCGAGCGTGTCGGGGATCACCTGGCGCAGGCGCCCGACGCGCAGGCTGACCAGCTTCACCGGCCGACCGTCGGCGTGCTTGACGGCCGTGTTGATGATCGCGCCGGCGAGCGACAGCTCGTGCACGGCTACGGCGACCCCGCGCTGAGCGCCGCGCCGCTGCGCAGCTCGGCGACGGTCGAGAGGACCAGCTCGACGGCGCGCTGCACGGCAGCGGCGACCGGATCGGACAGCCCCCAGCCCATCTCCTCGACCTCGGCTGGCTCGCAGGCGATCACCACGACCCGCCCCGGCCAGGCTCCGGCCGACTTGACGAAGCGCAGCATCGTCATCGGGTCCATCCCGTGGGGGTTGATCGCCTCCCCGTCCTCGATCGCGCCGGGGACGGCCTCCTCGTCGGGCTCCATCACGTACAGGGTTCCCGGCTCGCCGCCCTGCTTGGAGACGTCGACGAGCACCAGCGCGTCGTAACCGCGCATCACCTCGTAGGCCAGGTCGAGGCCGCCGGTGCCGGCATCCATCACCGTGCACCCCTCGGGCGGAGCGGACTGGAGGCGGCGGGCGACCTCGCCGCCGAAGCCGTCGTCGCGCAGCCAGGCGTTGCCGACGCCGGCGATCAGCACGCTGCTCAATGCCTCATCCATCGATCACCTCCATCTCGGGAGCGAAGAAGTACAGGAACCGGCCCGTGTCGCGCATCAGCTCCTGACCAGGATCGTCGTCGATCGTCACGCCGAAGTGGACGCGGCCGTCGTAGTCGGTGAAGATCCGCTCGAGCGTGGCCGTGCGGCCGTCGAGCATCCGCGCCTGCACGTCGGCGTCAGCCGCGGGGCGGATCAGCACCTTCCCGCCGCGGCGAAAGCGCTTGCCGTCGACCTCGGCCAGCTCCTCGCCGGCGCGCGGGTCGGCCAGCCCCTCCGGCTCGGTCGGCGGCTCGGTCGTCTCGGGGTCGCGGAGCGTGACGCGGCCGTGCAGGGCGAGGATGTCGTCCGGGGTGGCCGCCGCGGCCCGGGCGATCATCTCCCGTACCGCCGGGTCGGCGGCCTCGATCTCGGCCCGCTCGGCGTCGCTCAGCACCTGCACGTGGAGCAGCAGCGCCTCCTCGATCTCGGTCGAGTCGAACAGCCCGCCGCGGCTCTCGGGCGCGATCTGCGGATGCTCGGGGAGCACGATCGCGGCGCCCACCATCGCCGTGTCGTCGTCGGTGGCGAGCACCGGGAAGGTGTTGACCGACGGGCACGGCCGCTCGAGCACCGAGACGAAGCGCCCGCCGGTGACCCGCACCAGCGGGTGGGTCGAGATCAGCGAGCGCTCGAGCGCGTGCCCGCGGTCCAGGCCGCTCGACACCATCGTCCGGTTCTCGACCCGGAAGCAGACCTCGTACTCGCGCTCGCCCAGCGACTCGGCGCCCAGGCTGACCCGCACCGACAAGGGCGGGCCGCTCTCGCTGGGCACCGAGAGCTCCTTGACCGCCGGCTCGTGGGCCAGCGCGCCGACCATCGCACTGGACAGCGCGACCCGCCGCTCCTGGGCCTGATGGCGCTCGCCGACCGGGGCCAGGAAGCGCACCTCGGCGCTCAGCACCGCGTCGGCCGGCGCCTGCAGCACGCAGCGCAGCTCGCAGTGGTCGTAGGTGCTGGTCAGCGTCTCGGCGTAGACGGGCGGGTAGACGATCCCGAACGGCGTCGGGGTGGCGTTCTTGGTCGCTCCCGGCGTGTAGGGATAGAGCGCGTAGCCCTCGTAGAGCAGCGACTCGAGCAGTGAGTCGAGCGCCTCGCTCACCCGCCCGCCTCCTCGAGCAGCTGGTTCAGGGCCGCATCGGTGGTGGCCAGCCCGCGCGCCAGCTTCAGCGCCCGCAGGCGCTCGATCGTGGCCACCGGCAGGCCGAGCCAGCCGGTGCCCGGGTAGTACGCCTCGATCGTCTCGCGCCATGCCGACACCGGCAGCCGGAAGTCGATCGAGGTCGACCACGGCACCAGCACCATCTGCACGGCGCCGTCGGCGCCGCGGTAGTAGACGGTGCCGTTGAAGTGCAGGCCCATCGGCGCGAAGCCGTCGGGCAGCGCGTACAGGTACTTGGCCGCGGCCAGCTCGTGGTCGCCCGAGACCGACACCGGCACCGACACCGTGGTCTGTCCGATGAACGCGGGGACGATCACGTCGAGCTGGCACCACAGCATGCTGCGGGTGGTCGTGGCCCAGCGCTCGGGCGCCCCGAACAGCTCCTCGAGCCGGGCCCGCGTCGTCTCGTCGTAGCTGCGGCGCGCCGGCTCGAGCATCAGGCTGACCCGCAGCGCGATCATGTACACCGAGCGCCCGGTCGGCTCGGAGATCTGCAGGTCGAGGCTCAGCGTCGGCACCGCCGCGTGGCGGACGGGGCGGGCGCCGAGCACGCTGAACTCCGGGTCGGGGCCGGCCCAGGGTGCGTCCTCGAGCCGGTCGGGGGCCTCGAGGCTCACGCGGGCACCGCGCGGTCGCGCAGCTGGGCGAAGAAGCGGGTGACCGCGTGGTCGACACCGGTCCCGCCGGAGATGCCCTCCCACGTCGCCTTGATCGCCCCGGTCAGCGCGTAGCACTGGTCGATCGGCGCGATCGCGTACACCGGCGGGTCGCTCAGGCGGTTGACGATCAGCCCCTCGATGTCGCCCTCCATCTCGCGCAGGGCCGGGTTCAGCTCGATCATCCGCTGCCAGGACTCGAAGTGCAGCTCGGACTCGGTGGCGCCGGCCGGCGAGGGGTACATCGCCACCACGCAGTCGGTCACCGTCGAGTGCATGAAGAAGGCCAGCCCGATCGGGATCTGGAAGCTCGCCCACAGGTCGTCGGGGATCTCGAGGCCGGACAGCCACACCGTGCGGTTGCCGGTCGGCCGATAGTCGCCCTCGCCCGCGCGCATCGCCCAGCACGGCTCGCACGAGCAGACGATCCGCCGCTCGACGAGGTGCAGCAGATGACGGTGCTCGTCGGGGATCCCGATGCCGCACAGGTCGCACTGCTCGTCCTCGACGGGCCGCGGCGCCGGGGCGCTCGCCCGCCGGGCGCCGGCCGCGTCGGGACGCGCGAGGCCCCGCAGCCCGGTGACCAGCTGGGCCCGGCGGCGCGCCGCGACGGCGCCGGCGAGGTCCCGGCGCTCGGGGCGGCCGGTCCCACCGTTCGGCCCGCTCATGCCGGCAGGGCCACCTTCACCCCGCCGTGCTCGCGCAGCAGCGGCACCGGCTCGAGCTGGATCCGCTGCTCGTCCATCGAGCGTCCCGCGCGGGGCAGGAAGAATCGCCGGCGGCAGCTCGGGCACTCGAGCGCCCCGCCCGACAGCTCGCCGTCGTGCAGCGGGCCGCCGCACGACGCGCAGCTGTCGCGGTAGGCCAGGAGCGTCCCCTCGACGTTGGCGACGACGAGCACCGCGCCGGCGAGCTCGACCGCGAGCATCCTGCCGTCGGCGAGGTCGGCGACGCCGGGGAGCTCGAACCACGACGGCGGGCCGTGCCCGGCCGCCCCACCGTGCGCGGCCGCCCCAGCGAGATCGCCCTCCGGACGATCTCGCAATGCCGGCGAAGCCGGCACCATCACGATCGGCAGCTCCATCCCGGTCGGCCCCGCCGCCTCGGCCATCGGCAGCGAGAGCCCGGGGAACTCGCCCTCCGGGCGATCTCCCGAGGCTGATGGAGTCAGCCCCGTCAACTGCGGCGCGACGCCTTCGACCTCGAGGCCCTCGAGGTCGGGCGCCGCCTCCTCCAGCGCCTGCTTGATCGCCAGCTCGAGCGTCACCGACGACGCCGAGCAGTCCGAGCAGCTGCCGCGCAGGTGGATCCGCGCGACGCCGTCCTCGAGCGACAGCAGCTCCACGTCACCGCCGTGGGACTCCATGTAGGGCCGCACCGACTCGAGCGCCGCCTGCACCCGCTGATCAAGCGGCACCGGGTGCAGGTCGTGGATCAACAGCAGCGTCGAGACCATCGGGTCCTCGGCGAGCTTGGCGGCCATCTGCTCGCCGGGCTCGCCGGCGTCGAACAGACCCGTGAGGATCCGCTCGAGGCCGGCCCCGTACATCTGCACCAGAGACGAGATCAGCTCGTCGGCGATCTCGCGCGTGCGCTCCTCGCCGTGGGCGTCCAGAAGCCCTTGCAGCTCCTGGACGCGCTCGACGAGCTGCTCCGGGCTCTCGCGTGCCGTCGTGGCCATCCGTGGCCTCCCGCTACGCCAGTGCCGTGGGCGTGTGCTGCACCTTGCGGACCTTACCGCCCCCGTACATGTGCACGCCGCAGGGCAGGCACGGATCGAAGGAGCGCACGGCGCGCATGATGTCGATGCCCTTGAAGTTCTCCGGACCGTTCTCCTCGAAGATCGGCGTGTTCTGTACCGCATCCTCGTAGGGGCCGGGGGTTCCGAAGCTGTCCCGCGGGCTGGCGTTCCACGGCGTCGGCGGGTACGGCTGGTAGTTGGCGATCTTGCCCTCGCGGATCACCATGTGGTGGGAGAGCACGCCGCGGGCCGCCTCGTGGAAGCCGACGCTGACCGCGTCGTCGGGGACCTTGAAGCTGTTCCAGCTCTTGGTCCGGCCGGCCTGCACCTCCTTGAGCGCCCGCTCCAGGCAGTGCAGCCCGATCAGCGCGCTGTAGGCCTGGTGGTAGGTGCGGGCGCGGTCACGCTCGATCGCGTTGGACTTCTCCGGCACGTGCCACTCGAGCTCCATCTCGGGCAGGTTGGGCGAGCGCGGCAGCACCATCTGCAGCGAGTGCCCGGTCGCCTTGGCGTAGCCGAAGTCGACCAGTCCCGCCTTGGCGGTGCACCACTGGCGGGCGAACGGGCCGCCGCCGGTGTCGCAGCAGACGTGCGTGTCGGTCCGCTTGTCGTACATCCGCGGCGAGACGACCCACGTGTACTTGTCGGTGAAGTCGCGCTTCTGGGGCCGCGGCAGGGTCACCTTGTTCCACGGGTGGTTCTTGTCCACCGGGTTGCCCAGCGGGTCGTGGGTGACGAACGTCGGCTCGTTCTCCCAGCCGTCGAAGTACGACGAGCCGAGCAGGATCCGGATCATCAGGTTGATCTCGACGAGGTCGGTCGAGATGAGCTCGCCGCCGATCGCCACGCCCGGGGTGATGTAGCGCTTGCGGCCCCAGTCGGTCATGTTCTTGTAGCTGTAGTCGACGTAGTCCGGATCGTCGAAGCTGCCCCAGTTGACCAGGTTGGTCTCCCGGTAGCCGACCATGTCGTAACCCGGCAGCTCCTGGAGAAAGAAGTCGTACAGGTCGTCGTGGAGCGGCACGCTGCGCTTGACGTAGTCGAAGTAGCGCATCAGGCGCACGTAGTAGTCGGTGCAGGTCTGGTGCGTGATGTCGGCGCTGCAGCCGCCCGGCATGATCGTCGACGGGTGGGTGTGACGGCCGCCGAACAGGCAGTACATCTCACGCGTGTAGCGCGCCACGTGCAGCGTCTCGAGGTAGAACTCCCCGGTGAACGGGTTCAGCGACCGCATGATGTCGGCGATCGTCTTGAAGCCGTGGATGTCCTGTCCCGGGGACGGTGTCGACTCGGCCTTGGCCAGCAGCGAGGGGTTGGTCTCCTTGACCATCTGCTCGCAGAAATCTACGTTCGCCATGCAGTCGTTGAAGATCGCGTGGTCGAACATGTAGTCCGCGGTCTCGGCCAGGTTGAACGCCAGGTCGCCGAGCACCGGCGGCTTGACCCCGTAGGCCATGTTCTGGTTCAGGCACGAGCACGTACAGTGGTTGTCACCGCAGATGCCGCAGATCCGGCTGGTGATGAAGTGGGCGTCGCGGGGATCGATGCCCTTCATGAAGATGTCGAAGCCCCGGAAGATCATCGAAGTGCTGTAGCACTTGTTGACCCTCTGGTTCGTGAAGTCGATCTCCGTGTGGATGCCGAGGCTGCCGACGATCCGGGTGATCGGATCCCACGACATCTCCTTGACCATCACCTTCTGCTGTGCGGGCGTCTGGGTCGCCATGTCCGTATCTTCTCCTCAGTGTGCGCGATGCGCGAAAACGGTCAGAATCACAAACTCGGTTCGGGTCACCCTGTGCCGGCTACCACCGCTTGGCGTAGCCGGTCGTGAGCGTGTTACCCCGACGACGCCACTCGGGCTCGATGTCGTACTTCTTCTTGATGTTGCGGTTGCGGAAGAAGCGCACGATCGGCCCGTAGCTGAACTGGAGCGTGGTTCCGGCCACCGCACCCCACTTGTCCTCGTCCATGAACGGCATGAACTTGTCCGGGAAGCCCGGCATCGTGCAGGCCATGCAGATGCCGCCGACGTTGGGGCAGCCGCCGATGCCGTTGACCCAGCCGCGGACCGGCACGTTGCACTTGACCACCGGGCCCTTGCAGCCGAGCTTGACCAGGCAACGGTGATCGGAGCCGTACTCGGTGGCGAAGTCACCCTGCTCGGCGAAGCCGGCGCGGTTGCAGCCCTCGCGGACGGTCCGCCCGAACAGCCATTTCGGTCGCAGCGCCTCGTCGAGCTCCGGCGCCGGGGCCAGGCCGGCGAGGTGCAGGGCGAGGTACAGCAGCACCTCGGTCATGTTGTCCGGCTGGGCCGGACAGCCGGGGATGCAGACGACGGGCAGGTTCGCCTTCGACTTCCAGCTCCAGCCGAGGTAGTCGGGCACGCCCATCGCGCCGGTGGCGTTGTTCTTCATCGCCGGGATGCCGCCGTAGGTGGCGCACGTGCCGACCGCGACGACGGCGGCGGCCTTCGGCGCGAGCCGGTCCATCCACTCGTTCATCGTGATCGGCTGGCCGTTCTCGGGGTTCACCGCGAAGCCGGTCCAGTGGCCCTCGCCGTTGATCTCCTCGTTGCCGAGCGATCCCTCGATCACCAGCACGAACGGGTCGAGCTTGCCCTGCTCGGCGTCGAACCACGCCTGGGCGTAGTCCTGGCCGACCGCGTAGTCGATGACCTGGTTGTGGACGACGACCTTCGGCATTCCCGGGATCGCCTGCAGGATGATGTCCTCGAGACTCGGGTTGGTGGCCGAGGTCATCGCCACCGAATCACCTTCACAGCTGAGCCCCGTCGTCATCCACAGAACGTGAGCGGTCACCCCTTCGGTCTTCTTCTGCGTTGCGTAAGGGCTAGCCATCGTCGCCACGTGGATCTCCTCTTCTCTCGCTCAACAGATCCGCGGAAGCGGATCTCCGACCAGCTGGTCCATCACCCTGCGTCCCCCGAAGCTCGTCTGCACGAGCACCATCCCGGGCGGCTCCGTCCGCACCTCGCCGATCTCCGCTGCCTGCTCGCAGCCCGGCACCTGCCGCAATCTCGCCAGCGCCGCCTCGGCCGCCTCGGGGGCGACGAACGCGACGAACTTGCCCTCGTTGGCGATGTACATCGGGTCGAGTCCGAGGATCTCGGCCGCTCCCGCCACCGCCGGGTCCACCGGGACCTGGCCCTCGCGCACGATCATCGCCACTCCTGAGGCCCGCGCAAGCTCGTTCAGCACCGAGGCCACTCCGCCCCGGGTGGCGTCGCGCAGGCAGCGCAGCTCGGGCCCCACCTCGGCCAGCAGCGCGTCGACGGCGGGCCACAGCGAGCGGGTGTCGGACTCGATCTCGGCGTCGAGCTCGAACTCGTTGCGCGCCAGCATGATCGCGGCGCCGTGCTCGCCGATGCTGCCCGACAGGAGGATGCGATCGCCGGGCCGCAGGCCGGCCGGTGAGAGCGTCGCCCGGGGGTCGCGCCGGCCGATTCCCGCCGTCGTGATGTACATCCCGTCGGCGTGGCCGCGCTCCACCACCTTGGTGTCGCCGGCGACGATCTGCACGCCGGCCTCTGCGGCGGCGGCGGCGATCGCCTCGACCTCGGCGCGCAGCACCTCGGAGGACAGGCCCTCCTCGAGGATCAGCGAGAGGCTCAGCGCGAGCGGGCGGGCCCCCGCCATCGCGAGGTCGTTGACGGTCCCGTTGACGGCCAGCTCGCCGATCGACCCGCCGGAGAAGCGCAGTGGCCGGACCACGAACGAGTCGGTCGTGAAGGCCATCTCGACCCCCTCGACGGCGACGATCCCGGCGTCCCCGAGGGCCTCGAGCGCCTCGCCGCCGAACGCCGGCACGAGCAGGCCCTCGATCAGCGTCTGCGTCGCCTTGCCGCCGGCGCCGTGGGCCATGGTGATGCGCTCGTCGCGGAACTTCGCGCGCTTGCCGCGCGCGGTCTCGATGATCCCGAGGACCCTCTGCTCGCGCTCGGAGACCGCGTCGGTCACTGGCCCGCCTCGTGTTCGCGGGCTGAAGCCGCGGTTCGCCCGAAAGCGGTCATACGACCTCGCGTTCGCGGGCGAAGCGGCCGTAGTTGTAGTAGGCCGCGCAGGCGCCCTCGGAGGACACCATGCAGGTCCCGATCGGCCGCTCGGGCGTGCACGCGGTCCCGAACACCTTGCACTCGAACGGCTTGATCACCCCCTTCAGGACCTCGCCGCACTGGCACGCCTTGGGGTCGGCGACACGGACGCCGGGGACGCTGAAGCGGCGCTCGGCGTCGAGGTCGGCATAGGCCTCGGAGAGCTTCAGGCCGCTGTGCGAGATGAACCCGAGGCCCCGCCACTCGAAGTGCGGGCGCAGCTCGAAGACCTCGGACATCACCTCGAGAGCGCGGAGGTTGCCCTCGTAGGGGACGACGCGCTTGTACTGGTTCTCGACCTCGCAGCGGCCCTCCTTGATCTGGCGGAGGATCATCGCCACGGCCTGGAGGATGTCGAGCGGCTCGAAACCGGCGACCACGATCGGCTTGCCGTAGTCGGCGGGGATGAACTCGAACGGCCGGGCGCCCACGACGGTGGAGACGTGGCCGGGGCCGACGAAGCCGTCGAGACGGAGGTCGGGGGACTCGAGCAGCGCCCGCAGCGGCGGGACGATCGTCACGTGGCTGCACATCACGGTGAAATTGGGCACGCCATCGGCGCGGGCGCGCTTCAGCGTCAGCGCGGTCGACGGGGCCGTGGTCTCGAACCCAATGGCGAAGAACACCACTTCGCGGTCGGGGTTCTGCTTGGCGATCCGCAGCGCGTCGAGCGGCGAGTAGACCATCCGGATGTCGGCGCCCTGGGCCTTGGCCTCGAGCAAGCTGCCGTTCGACCCCGGCACCCGCATCATGTCACCGAAGCAGGTGAAGATCACGCCCTCCTGGTGGGCCACGGCGATGCCGTCGTCGACCCGTCCCATCGGGATAACGCAGACCGGGCAGCCGGGACCGTGGACAAGCTCGACGTTGGCCGGCAGCAGGTCGTCGACGCCGTACTTGTAGATCGAGTGGGTGTGCCCGCCGCACACCTCCATCAGCTTGTAGTGGCGGCCGGGCTCGACCAGCGTCAGGATCTCGCCCGCCAGTGCGCGCCCGAGCTCGGCGTCGCGGAACTCGTCGACGAACTTCATGCCGGGACCTGGACGGGCTCGAGGGAGGCGATCGCCGTGCCGGCGTGCACGAGCAGCCGGTCGCCGGGGCCCACCGGCTCGACCAGCGCGGTCTCAACGCTCGAGCGCTCTCCGTCCTCGGCTTCGCACAGGGCGAGCCCGCGCGAAGCGTCGACGCGGAGCACGGTCATCGGCTGGGCCTCATCGCCGCAGGTAATGCAATGGTCGGTAATGCAATGGTCGGTCACTCAATCACGCTCGCCTTCAGCTCTTCGAGCTCCTGCTCGTAGTCGGCGCCCATCCGGACCAGCAGATCGTGGGTGGCGCGGGCCTCCTCCTCGTCGACCTGCGAGATCGCAAAGCCAACGTGGATCAGGACCCAATCGCCGGGCCCGACGCCGCCGCTCGGCTCGGCGTCGAGCAAGCCGACGTTAACCGTGCGGCGCACGCCCGCCACCTCTACCTTCGCCAATCGATTGACCTCATCGACGATCTCGACGATCTGGCCCGGAATTGCCAAACACACCTCACCGTCCTACCACAGCGCTCGTTCTGGGGGAAGAAACCTGTAACGCGACTTACGCCGGCCCAACCCATGGATCGGGCTACGGTAATCGTCATTACCGACTGGATCGTAGCGCCCCGGAACCGTAGACTTGCCGGCGAGAGGAGGGCGGCGCATGCCGAGCCCCGAGCACGGCTTCATCCAACCCGCAAGCGAATTACGACCACGGCCCAATCTGGTCGGACGCCGCCCCGAAGCGGTGGCGCTCTCGACCTACCTGCTGGACGCGGACGATGATCTGGCCCAGGAGTTCGACCTGCGCACGCGCCTGGCCGTGCGGTCGGGCACGACCGTGCGCGTGCTCCAGGCCGACGTCGGCGAGTGCGACCTCGAGCCGGCGTTCACAGCGCTCGGCCGAGGCTTCGGACTGCTCGTACTCGACGGGCTGATCGCCTTCGAGCTGCACGTCGGCGAGCGCGTGGCCACCGAGCTGATCGGTGCCGGCGACGTCTTGCAGCCGTGCGCCCACCCGGTCGACGAGATCCTCGAGCGGCTCGACTCCTGGCGCGTGCTGGCACCGACGCGGCTGGCGATACTCGACTCCGACTTCTCCGACCGCGTGCGGCCGTGGCCACAGATTGCCCAGGCGCTGCTGCGCCGGGCAGCCCGCCGCACGGCCGACGTCGACACGATGCGGGCGATCGCCGGCCACCCCCGTCTGGAGGTCCGCCTCGACCTGCTGTTCTGGCATCTCGCCTCGCGCTGGGGGCGCGTCGAGCCGCAGGGGCTGCGACTGAGGCTGCCGCTGACCCACCGCCTGCTCGGTCAGCTGGTGGCGGCCGAGCGGCCATCGATCTCCCACGCCCTGGCGCGGCTCTCCCACGCCCGGCTGATCACCGGGGCGGCCGGCGACTGGCACCTGCACGGAACGCTCGACGAGCACCTGACGTCGCTGGCGGGGGGCAGCGCATCGGCGAGCGGGACGGGCGAGCGAATTCGCAGCAACAGGCTGTAGGCATGCCGGCGCACGTTGTCTTCCGCTGTGAGATCTGCGGTGCGCGTCCCGATCCCGAGTCCCAGCGCGCGCTCGAGCGCCAGCTGCTCGATCTCCGCCACGGCGAGTACGTCGACGCGGGATTCGGGCCGCCCGCACCCTGGCTGACCTGGCACGGGCGCGGCATGTACGGCCCGCAGCGCTACGCCTGCGGCGAGCACCGCGGCGAGCTGAAGGCCGAGATCCGCGAGGCGTACGGGACGCTCGGCTGGCATCCCTGGGCCAAGGGCCCGCACCCGTGGGCGGGGCGCCGGGGCACCGATCGCGCGCGCCAGCTGACGCGGCGGCTGCGCTCGACGTTCGGGGCCCCGGGGCGATAGCTCCGCTTTGGCGATCAGCCGGCTCGGCGGCAGACGGCGACGTCCTGCCATCCGGCCAGCGCGGCCGGCGCGACGTCGAGCACCTCGAGCGCCTCCCCCCACCGCTCGCGGACGTACCCGGCACCGTGGAAGGCCAGGCCGTAGCCGCCGCCGACGCCCGGGAGCTCGCCCCGGTTCCACACCGAGCGCGTGTACGGGACGAACACCAGCTCGTCGTCGCGCAGCGGCCCGCGGGCGAAGCCCGACGGAGCGCACCAGGCGGTGCGCACGGCGCCGGTGCGGAACCGCTCGAAGGCGTGCGCGCCGTGGATCGAGAGCAGCGCCACGCCGCCGGGCGCCAGCACGCGGCGCAGCTCGGCCAGCCAGCGGTTCTGGAGGGGCTCGTCGAGGTGGCTGAGCACGGAGACCGAGTACACGAGCTCGAAGCTCTCGGCGGCGAACGGGAGCGGCGGCGCGTAGTCGCTGCGCACGAGCTCGAGGGCCGGGTGATGACGGGCCGCCCAGGCGATCGCCGCGGGGTCGACGTCACAGCCGGCGCAGCGGGCCGGCCCGGCGATCGCCGCGGGGTCGACGTCGGAGCCGGCGCAGCGGGCCGGGCCGGCCAGCGCCGCCACGTGCGGGAGCACGCGGGCCGAGCCGCAGCCGAAGTCGAGCACCGACCGGTATTGCGAGATCTCGGGCAGTCCGGTCGCCGCGAGGACGGCGGCCAGCTCGACGCCGGCGCGGCGCCCGCCGTCGGCGAACTCGCGGATCCCCGGGGCGCCCGTCCGCGCGCGGAGCCGGCGGGGCGGCAGCGGTCCTACGGCGGTCCGACGGCGGTGATGGGCGGCCAGCGCCAGCGGGTCGGCGAGCTCGCGCGCGCGCCGGGCCAGCCATCCCGCGAGGGCGAGCGCGCGGGCGCGCCGGCTCAACCAGCCGGCGGCGGCCGCCAGCGGGCGGGCGCGGCGGCTCAGCGACCCCGGAGCTTCGGGCGCGCGCGAACTGGTGCGGGCTGACAGCATGGCCGCCGGATGCTGGCAGACCGAGACCGGGAGGCGATCCGCGCGCTGTGCGCCCGCACACTCGACGCCAACTGGCGCTCCGGCGTGCTCACCCGGGACGGCACGCCGTTTCACTACACCTGCCCGAGCCCCCGCCACTATCCCTGGCAGTGGTACTGGGACTCGTGCTTCACGGCGGTCGTGTGGCGGCGGTTCGCCACCGAGCGCTCGCGGCTCGAGCTCGAGTCGCTGCTGGCCGCGCAGCGGCCGGACGGGTTCATCGGCCACACGATCTTCTGGAACACGCCGCTGCACGGCCTCCGGCGCTTCACCTACAACGTGACCTCGCCGGACGCCTCGAGCACCGCGTCGATCCAGCCGCCGGCGCTGGCGTGGGCGTGGCGGATCGCCGTCGGCGACCCGCGCGAGGAGCCGCGGATCGCCGCCCACCACGACTGGTTCGAGGCCAACCGCGACCTCGACGGCGACGGGCTGATCTGGATCGTGCAGCCCGACGAGTCGGGTCTCGACGCCTCACCCCAGTTCGACGCCGTGTGGGGCCGCCAGGCCCACGGCCTGTTCCCCGGCTACGTGCAGCTCGTGCACCGCAACCGCCGGCTCGGCTACGACCTGCGGCGAATCGAGGCCGACGGCGGCCCGGTGTGCTGCGAGGTGGCCACCAACGTCCTCTACTCGCTGTCGCGGATCGCGATCGGGCGCCCGTCGCTGACGCCGGCGCTGATCGAGCGCTGCTACGACGAGGCCACCGGATTGTTCTGGCCGGTGGCCCGACCCGCCCCGCGCGAGCGCCCGGCGCTGACCTGGACGGCGCTGGCGCCGCTGGCGCTGCCGGACCTGCCCGAGTCGATCGGCCGGCGCCTGGTGGAGGAGCAACTGCTCGACCGCTCGCGCTTCTGGCTGCCGGTGCCGGCACCCTCGGTGTCGGCCGCCGACCCGAAGTTCTCCACCCGCGACCGCGGCTACCTGCGTCCGCGGCGCTACTGGCGCGGGCCGACGTGGGTCAACTCGGCATGGCTGATCTGGATTGGGCTGCGGCGCCTCGGCTACGTGGAGCTCGCCGACGAGCTGGCCGCGCGCGTCGGCGGGGCGGTGGCGCGCAGCGGCCTGCGCGAGTACTACAACCCGTTCACCGGCGCCGGGATGGGCGCCGTCGACTTCGGCTGGTCCTCGCTGGTGCTCGAGCTGACCGAGCCCGACGAGCGCGCCCAGGCCAGCTACCTGGAGGTCTCGGGCGCCCCGTGATTTCGCGCCCGTTCATGGTCGCGGCGCTACCGTGAAGGGCATGGATACCCACCGCACAGACACCGACGCGACCGCCGCGCTGACCGACGCCGAGTGGCGGGAGCGACTGACCCCGGCCCAGTACGAGGTCCTGCGCGAGCACGGCACCGAGCGGGCGTTCACCGGGGAGTACGTCGACCTCAAGGCCGACGGCCTGTACCGCTGCGCGGGCTGCGGCGCCGAGCTGTTCGCCTCGAGCACCAAGTTCGAGTCGGGCACCGGCTGGCCGAGCTTCTACGAGCCGGCCGTGGCCGAGCACGTCGAGATCCGCCGCGACGACAGCTACGGCATGGTCCGCACCGAAGTGCTGTGCAAGCGCTGCGGCGGCCACCTCGGGCACGTGTTCGACGACGGGCCACGGCCGACCGGCGAGCGCTACTGCATCAACTCCTCTGCGCTCGAGTTCCAGCGGCGCGAGCCGTAGCCGGGCGCGCTGCGGGCGGCTCCTGCGCGGACCGGAAAACCTCTACCACCCCCCGCGGCTGCCGGTGGGTGGAAGAGGTTGTCCCCGCCATCGGGGGGAAAGGTCGACGACCCCCAGCGGGCGCGGGGGGTGGGCGCCTTTTTGCCGGCCGCGTTCACCCCGGGGGGCCGAACTTGCGCGCCTCGCGCCGCTCGCGGACCTTCAGGTAGCCGAGCCCGCCGACCACCGCCACGCCGAGGATCACCGCCCCGGCGATCCCCACCTGGCCGAGCACGTTGGCGGCGGCGTGTCCGCCGTAGTAGCCGACCAGCCCGAAGGTCACCGCCCAGGTGATCGCGCCGAGCGCGTTCCAGAAGAAGAACTCGGCGAAGCGCATCTCGTTGATGCCGGCCAGCCACGCGGCGGCGAAGCGGACCAGCGCGATCCAGCGGCCGAAGAACACGGCCTTGGCGCCGTGCTTGTCGTAGAAGCGGTCGCCGATCGCGATCAGCCGCAGCCGGCGGCGATGCAGGAAGCCCGGGGCCTCGAGCACTTCGCGGCCGATCCGCCGCCCGAGCCAGTAGCCGAGGTTGTCGCCGAGGATCGCCGAGACGACCCCGATCACGATCACCAGCCAGATCTGGAGCTTGCCCTGGCTGGCGAGCACCGCGGCCAGCACCAGCGCCGTCTCGCCCGGCGAGGGGATCCCCATCGACTCGAGCCCGATGATCGCCGGAAGCACGTAGCCGAGGCTGCTCGAGACGCTGATGATCGCCGCGAGCGTGAGCATCAGCGTCCCGCGGCGGATCTACGAGTGGTTCGTCGACCTCGATCCCGAGCGCCTTGGCCGGCGGGCGCGCCCGCGCGAGGGCCCTCGCCGCGCTGGAGCACCGCGAGCAGCGAGAGCCCGGCGGGGAGCGAGCGCCCCCGGGCCAGCCAGCGAGCCTCGGCGCGCAGCGGGCGCTCGAGCACGCCGTTGAGCCAGACCGGGCCGATGTCGATGTCGTGCCGGTACTCGCCGGCGCCGGCGCGGTGGCGCTGCCGGCGCTGGGCCAGCCGGACCGCGGCGGCCGGGGCCAGCAGCAGGCTGTTGAAGGAGGTCATCCGCCGCACCGCCCAGCCGCCGCCGAGCGCCGCGGCGCGCAGCGGCGCGCGCTCGTAGCGGCGGTAGTGGTGGTTGTCTTCGTCGTGGCGCGACCACAGCGCCGGGTAGGCCGGAACGGTGACCAACAGCCAGCCGTCCGGTGTGGTCACCCGCGCCAGCTCGCGCAGCGTGGCGACGTCGTCCGGCGTGTGCTCGATCACGTCGAGGCAGGTGATCAGATCGAAGCTGGCGTCCTCCCACGGCAGCGCCTCGAGCCGGCCGATGCGCACGTCGTAGGGCCCGCGCGCGCTCGCCACCGCGGCCGCCGCCGGGCTCAGCTCGATCCCCGACACCTCTCCGTAGCGGGCCAGGTCCTGGAGCGTGCGGCCCGATCCGCAGCCGGCGTCGAGCACCCGCGCCGGCCGCGCCAGCGGCAGCTTGGCGAGCTCGACCTCGATGATCCGCCGCCGGCCCCGGTACCACCAGTGGTGCTCGTCGACGTCGAGCGTCGCCTGCATCAAGCGCTCGTCCATACCGGTGATGCTGCCAGCTAGGGGGGGTTGGCGGGCCCTAGGACCGGAACACGGCCGGTGCGTCCTCGGCCGCGGCGTGCGCGATCGGCTCGGCGGCGGGCAGCGTCAGCGCGAAGCACGCCCCGCTGCGGCCGTCCGGCGCCTCGAGGACCAGCGCGCCGCCCATTCGCTCGGCCAGCTCGCGGCCGATCGCCAGCCCGAGGCCGAAGCCGGCGTCGCCGCCGGTGGCGCGGCCGCGATGGAAGCGCTCGAAGATCAGCTCCCGCTCGGCCTCCTCGACCCCCGGCCCGTGGTCACGGACCCGCATCGTCGGGCGGGGATCGGGGCTCAGCTCCACCGTCACCTCGGTCCCCTCGGGGCTGACGCGGACGGCGTTGTCGAGCAGGATCCGGAGGATGCGGGCGACGCTGCCCGGATCGCCGACGGCCCACAGCGGCTTCCCGCCGTCCTCGAGGCCGGTCTCGACCCCGCGCGCCCGCGTGCCGAGATGGAACTCGGCCAGCACCGCCCGGGCCAGCTCGCCGAGCTCGAGCGGCTCGGAGCGGAGCGCCACGTCCGCGTCGATCCGCGAGAGGTCCAGCAGGTCGGCGGCGAGGCGCCCGAGCCGGCGCGACTGCGCCCGCGCGCTGGCCAGCAGCGAGCGCGCGTCGCCCAGGTCGGGGTCGGGGTGCTGGAGGTCGTCGTCGAGCAGCTCGAGCATCCCCTCGAGCGAGGTCAGCGGGGTGCGGAGCTCGTGCGAGGCGGTGGCCACGAACGCCCGCCGCGCCTCCTCCTGCTGGCGCAGGCGGCGTTGCATCGTCGCGAACGAGCGCGCGAGGTCGCCGATCTCGTCACGGGCGCGATCGTCGGCGAGCGCGCCGGGGCTGCCGCCGTCGGCGATCGCCAGGGCCGAGACGCGCAGCCGGCGCAGGCGGCGGACCAGCCGGGCGGCCAGCGGCACGCCGAGCACCAGCGACAGGCCGAGACCGGCCAGGCCCGCGTACAGGAACGCCTGCCCGACGGCGTGGACGGCGTCGGGGATCTCGTCGATCGGCTTGCGCACGGCGAGGTAGAAGCCCGTCTGCCCCCCGCCGAGCGGGATCGACGCGACCACGTTCTCGCGCCCGGCGATCGACTGGAAGCCGTAGTGCGGCTCGCCGGTGCGAGCGGCGATCGCCACGTCCCGGTAGCGGTCGGCGCCCGTGTCGGCATCCCCCTGGACCCCGACCTGGGTGAGGGCGGGGTTGCCGGCGAGCACCGGCTGTGAGCGCCCCGTCGCGTCGACATAGCCGCGCACGACGACGGTGGCGCCGATCTGGTTGGCGAGCTTGGTCTCGACCCGTTGCAGGGACACGTACAGCCCGGCGGCGTCGTTGGCGCCCGGGACGTAGACGAGGCCGAGGCCGCGGAAGCGGCCGGCCACGTTGCGCAGGTCCCGGATCAGCGTCGTGCGCGCCGCCTTGCGCAGCGAGTTCTCGAGCGGCCCGAGCAGCGCGATCGCGGCCACCCCGAGCGTCGCCACGGTGGTGAGGAGCACGACGCCGACGATCCGACCGCGCAGACCGAGGGCACCCCGCCGCGGCCGCAGGGCCACTAGGAGCCTCGCAGCCGGTAGCCCGCGCCGCGGACGGTGAGGATGTGGCGGGGCTGGTCGGGCTCGGACTCGAGCTTCTCCCGCAGATGGCGGATGTGGACGTCGATCGCCCGCGGATCCCGGTAGGCGCTGTCGCCCCAGATCGCCCGCAGCAGCTCCTGGCGGTTGAGCAGCCGGCCGGGATCGGCCATCAGCGCGTCGAGCAGCTCGAACTCCGAGAAGGTCAGCTTCACCGGCCGGCCCTCGATCGTCACCTCGCGCTGTGCGCGGTCCAACGCGATCGGGCCGACGATCAGCACCTCGTCGCCCATCGCGCGGCCGCCGGCGCGGCGCAGGACGGCGCGGATCCGGCTGCGCAGCTCGGCCAGGCCGAACGGCTTGGTCACGTAGTCGTCGGCGCCGGCCTCCAACCCGAGGACCGCGTCGGCCTCAGAGTCGAGCGCGGTCAGCATGATGATCGGGACGACGTTGCGGCGCCCGCGCAGGGTGCGGCACACCTCGTAGCCGTCGGGCCCGGCGCCGAGCGCGACGTCGAGCAGCACGATGTCGTAGTGATCGGTGCTGGCGCGGTCGATCGCCGCGCGGCCGTCGGCGACCGCCATCACCCGGTGGCCCTCACGCGAGAACGAGCGCGTGAGCATCTCGCGCAGGTCGGACTCGTCGTCGACGACGAGGATGCTCAGCGACGCATCGCCGCCGCGCGCGGCCGCTGTCTGCAGGGAAGTCGTCTGATTGTCGTTGCCCAACGGGAGGGAGCGTAGCCGAGCCCAATAACCGGCGCCGAGGGTGAAACGCGGCGCCCCGCCACGGCGATCTGGGGTACGATGAGGGTAATCAGGAGGAGGAGACCTATGCGAGCAGTCCGGATGACTGCAGTGGTGTGGCTGGGGATGCTGGCGGCGCTGGCGCCGGCGGCGGCGCGGGCGGCGACGGTGGCGACGACGGGGGCCGCCACGAACCTCACCCCCACCTCGGCGACGCTCCAGGGCACCGTCGACCCGGTCATCCCCGACTCGGCCTATGCGTTCCAGTACGGCAGGACGGCCGGCTACGGCCAGACGACGAAGCCCGGCACCGCGAGCAGCCCGATGCAGGTGTCGGCCCCGGTGGGCAACCTCAGCCCGAACACGACCTACCACTTCCGGCTGATCGTCGAGGACACCGGCAGCGACCCGGCGGTCTTCCATGCCGGCGCGGACCAGACCTTCACCACCCCCGCGGTCGCCGGCACCGTCGCCGTGACCGGCAACGCCACGTCGATCACGGCGACCTCCGCGACCCTACACGGCGTCGCCGACCCGGCCGTGGCCGGGGCGTGGGCGTTCCAGTACGGCACCTCGTCGAGCTTCGGCAAGGGCACGCCGTCGCAGAAGCTGGCTCCGGGGCTCCACGCGGTCTCGGCCAGGATCGGCAACCTGCAGCCGAACACCACCTATCACTACCGGCTGGTCGTGGCGCAGCCGAGCTCCTCCGCCCCGTACCGCACGTTCGCGGTGGGCGCCGAGCGCACCTTCCGCACCTCGGCGGCGAGATCGCTCTACGGAAGGTTCACGCTGGTGAGCTCGCGCCTGACGGCCCGCCACGGCCGGGCGGCGCTCCGGCTGCGCTGCTCCGGGACAGCGGCCGCGCGCTGCAACGGACGGATCTCGCTGTCGACGGGGAAGCTGAGGTGCGGGATCGCGAACTTCTCCGCCGCCGGCGGACGCAGCTACACGCTGCGCTTCCCGATCGGGCGAAAGTGCGCGGCCCGGCTGGCCTCGGCGCCGGGGCGGCGGCTGAGGGCGAAGCTCCGCGTGAGCTTCACGACGCACCAGGCCCCGCTGCGGCGAACGGTGGTCCTCAGGGGCTGAGCGGCCGGATGCTGCCGGCGATGCGGCTGGCGACCAGCGCAGCCGGGACTGACACACTATAGTGTGTCAGGATGACGCCTGCGGAACTGATCCGGGGGACGCGCCGGCGCCACGGCCTCTCGCAGCGCTCGCTGGCCCTGCGCGCGGGGACCACGCAGGCGTGGGTCTCGGCGCTCGAGCGTGACGAGGCACAGCCGACGGTCGAGATGCTCCGCCGCCTGTTACTGGTGATGGGCCAGGAGCTGGTGATCGGCTCCCGGCCGCTGGTCAGCGATGCCGACCACGACCCGGTCGCGTTCGCGCACGTTCGCTCGCTGTCGCCGGCCGAGCGGATCGAGGAGGCGCTCGCGTGGATGAGCGAGATCGGGGAGTGAGTCGCGGAGCGCCCGGCGAGATCCTCCGCACGCTTTCGCGCCACGACGTCGACTTCATCGTGATCGGGGGCCTGGCCGCGATCGCCCACGGCTCCCGCCGGGTGACGCGGGACATCGACATCGTCATCCGGCCCGACAGCGAGAACCTGGCCAGGCTGGAGCAGGCCCTCCGCGCCCTCGCAGCCGTCCAGCTCGTGACCGGTGGTGTCGAGCACCCGATCGAAGCGGCCGATGTGGCGATGGTCGGACTCGGGACCACCCTGCACACGCGATCCGCGGCCGGGAGGCTCGACGTGGTCGGTGCGCCCGCCGGCGCGGCGTCGTACGAGGATCTCGTGGGTCGGGCGATCGCGGCTCCGGTGCTCGGCGTCCCCACGGCGATTGCCGGTCTCGACGACCTGCTGGCGATGAAGCGCGCCAGCGGGCGACCGCTCGACCTCCAGGACATCGCCGACCTGACCGCCCAGCCACCCGACCGCTGAGGGGTCGCTCCCAGCGAGCGAGCGCGGCCTCAGCTGCCGACGGACTCGAGCGAGCGGGAGCTGCGCTCGGGCCGGGCCGCGGCGGGCACCGGCGCCGAGCGCGGGGCCAGGCGGCCCTCGGCGGCCACCCCCCACAGGAGCACGAGCCAGGTGAGCGTGGCCAGGGCGACGTGCACCCAAACCATGTCGGTGGGGAGCTTCAGCTCGTACTGGACCGACCCGATCAGGCCCTGCGCGGCCAGCAGCACGCCGAGCGCGGTCAGCGTCTCCAGCTGCTGAGCGCCGGCGCCGCGGTGGCGGCGCAGCAGCCAGGCGCCGATCACCGCGATCCCGAACAGGGCGGCGATCGTCGCGTGCTGGTGGACCATGAACTGGAGCGTGTCGGGGCCCTTGAAGGTCAGGCGATGGATCCGCTGGCCGGGGCTCCCGCCCGCGTGCGGGCCGGCGGCGGTGGCCCCGGTGCCGGCGAGGATCGTCAGCGCGCCGAGCGGCACCAGCGCGCGGACCGCCCACACCGACGGGCGGTCAGTCGAACGCGGGCGCGAACCGGGTTCGTGGCGGGCGCGCCAGGCCAGCGCCACCGCGGCGATCAGGATCAACATCGACAGGGAGAAGTGCGCCATCACGAACCCGGGCGCGAGGTGCGCGCGGACGGTGAAGCCGCCGAGCACGGCCTGTGCGACGACCCCGAGCGGCAGTGCCCAGCTCAGCCACATCAGGTCACGCCGGTACGGACGCCGCGTGTAGGAGAGGACCACCGTCACCACGCACAGCACGCCGACCAGCCCCGACAGCGCCCGGTTGCCGAACTCGATCAGCGCGTGGACCGAGAACGGCGGATATGCCTTCCCGTAGCACTTCGGCCAGTCCGGGCACCCGAGCCCCGACCCGGTGAGCCGGACGGCGGCGCCGGTCAGCACGATCAGCGCCAGCGCGACCAGCGTCACGTAGGCGAGGCGGCGGTACTGGCGGGGGGTGATGGCGAGCCGAGCGCGCACGGACGGCACATGTTAAGCCCGCCGGGCGCGCGGGCGTCGCTCACCGGCGGGCCGGCCACGGGGCGCGCGGGCGTCGCTCACCGGCGGGCCGGCCGCCGGCCGCGCGGGCGTCGCTCACCGCGGGGCCGCCACCGAGCGGTAGACCCCGGCCACCTGCTCCGCGCAGGCGTCCCAGTCGAAGCGCCGGGCGAACGCCAGCGCGCGGGCCGACATCCGGGCACGCAGCTCGGGGTCGAGCAGCTCCCGCACCCGGTCGGCGAAGGCCTCGGCCTGCGGGGGGGCGAGAAAGCCGCTGAGGCCCGGCTCGAGCGCTTCGACCGTGGCGGTCCCGCTCGCGGCGACCACCGGCACCCCGCGCGACTGCGCCTCGGCCACCACCAGCCCGAACCCTTCCAGCGTCGACCCGAACAGCAGCGCCTGGGCGCTGTCGTAGAGCCGCCACTTCTGTGCCTCGCTGACGCGCCCGAGGAACCGCACCGAGGACCCGAGCCCCGCCTCCCGCGCCCGCTGCGCGAGGTCCGGCAGCATCGGGCCGTCCCCGGCCACGACCAGCGACGCCGCCACGCCGGAGGCGCGCAGCGCGGCCAGGGTCTCGATCCCCAGCTCGGGGCGCTTGCGCGCCTCGAGCCGGCCGAGCTCCAGCAGCCGCAGGCCGGGCGACGGCCACGCCGAGTCCCAGCCCTCGGTCCGCGGCGGCCGGGCGACGCCGTCGGGGACGACGTGGATCCGCCCGGCGCGCACGCCGCCGGCCAGCAGCGTCCGCCGGGAGTGCTCGGAGACCGTGATCACCGCGTCGGCGCGGCGGAGGATGGCCGCCTCGAGCCGCGTCCACCGGGGATAGAAGTGGTGGTGGTGGATCACCACCGGGACCCGGCTGCGCAGCAGCGCCCGGGCGAGCAGCAGCGACGGTCCGGCGTGGCGGACCGAGTGCGCCCGGAGCAGGTCCACCCCGCCGGCCCGCAGCAGCCGCATCACGTACGGGGTGAACACCATCGGCGCCGCCACCCAGTGCAGGCCGAGCTGGTGGCGCAGCACGTCGATCCGGACCCCGGCCGGGAGCGGCCGGACGTCGTGGTCGGAGGGCAGCCCGACGACGACGTCGATCCCGTGCGCCGGCAGCCGCTCGAGCAGCTCGCGCTCGTACACCTCACCACCGACGTCGGAGTCGCTGCGCAGCCGGTAGTACTGGGGCCCGGCGACGCGCAGGCGGCGAGGCTCAGCGGGCACGATCGAGCCGGCTGAGGAACGCCTCGGTGTCGGCCAGCCCGCTGGCCACCCCGATCTCGTAGAAGCGCTCGGTGGCGGCGTAGCCGAACAGGGCGCGCGCGGCGGCGAGCCGGTGGTAGAGGTCCGACAGATCGCTCACCGTCGGCGCGACGCGATCGAGCGCGGCGGCGGTGAGGCCGCCGAGGCCGTAATCGATCCACTCCATCGTCGGGCGCGGGGAGCGCTTGTCGTAGACGCTCACGAGCCGGCCGTCGAACTCGGCGTTGGAGGTGTCCCAGCGCCCGGAGTTCCGCAGCACGGTCATCATCGCCGGCCGCCCGCTGCGCGCCCACGCGGCGGCCGCGGCGGCGTAGTCGATCCGCAGATAGGTGTCGCCGTAGAGCACGAGGAAGCGCTCCCCGAGCAGCGGCGCCGCCCGGCGCACGGCGCCGAGCGTGCCGATCGGCACCGGGCCGTCGTGGCTGTAGGCGATCCGGACGCCGAACTGCTCGGCGCCGATCCGCTCGACGATCCGCTCGCCGAGATAGCCGACGCACAGGACCGCATCGCGCGCACCGTGCCCGGCGAGCAGGCGAAGCTGGTGGATCAGGAACGGCTCGCCGGCGACCTCGAGCAGCGGCTTCGGCGTGTCGGCGACCGCCGCGCCGAGGCGCGTGCCGAGCCCGCCGGCGAGGATGCAGATCGGCGGAAGCTCCGCGGGCATTGCGCAGAGTGTGTCAACGTGGCGAATGATCCCAGGGGTTGAGCAGCGGCACGTCGCATCCGGCGAAGTCACTGATGTTGCGCGTCACGACGGTGAGATCGTGGATCCGAGCGGTGGCCGCGATCAGGCTGTCGACGGTGTTCCGGGTCCTCACTGCGTTCAGACGCCCCCATGCCTCGGCAACCTGGCCATCGACGGGCAGTATCCGCTCCGCGAATCGTCTGCGCAGCCCAGCGAGCCAACCGGCGAATACGTCGGCCTGTTGGGGATCCCGTTCGCGGAGTCCCTCGATCCCCTTGCGGATTTCGCCGAGCGTCAGGACGCTCAGGTGAAGGTCGGCGTCATCGACGTGGCTGGCCCAGGCGCGAACCTGCGGGTCGCGCCCGCGGCGGATCTCCGACACGGCATTGGTGTCGAGCAGAAAACTCACAGCTCGACGTCGCGCCCGCGATCCTCAGCGCGGTTGAGCTGGAGCGCATCGAAATCTGGCGCCGAGCGGATGAACTCGACCAGGCTCGCACCGCCACCCGACAGCCGCCGGTACTCCTCGGCTGACACCACCACGACCGCATCCCTGCCGTGCTTGGTCACGACCTGCGGCCCATCGCGACGGGCGCGCTCGACGAGCTCTGAGAAGTGCTGCTTAGCTGATTGAAGTTGCCAGGCCACGTCTGTTCTCCCGACATTCTGGACAGACTAGACAGTTTAGCGCGTCGTCAGCCCGGCACGCATCGCGGCGTACGGAGGCGACTGCGCGTAGGCGTCCTGCACCCGCGCCCAGGCGTAGCCGGCGTCGCCGAGGCCGCCGAGCAGCGGCGCGCCGTCGGCGATCGCGGCCGCGAAGTGCTCCCACTCGGACCGCCACGAAACGTCCTCGGAGCCGTACTCGCGCTCCTCCACCGCCGGCGGCCCGAGCTCCGGCGACATCCGGTAGATGGTCAGCCGCTGGGGCCCGTAGGAGCCGACCAGCCCGTCGACCTGGAGCTTCGCGGTGCGGCAGTAGGCCTCGAGCGAGAACGTGTTCTTCCACTCCGTCCAGGTGACGTGGAGCATCGCCCACGGCGCCCGGCGCTCATCCGGCGCCCCCAGCAGCAGCGCGGCGTTGTCCTCCACCGGGGTGTCCCAGAACTGGGTGCGCAGCAGCGCCGAGTGCAGCGGCAGCGGTCCCGCCAGCCAGTGCACGAGGTCGAGCAGGTGCATGCCCTGGTCGATCAGCTCGCCGCCGCCCGAGCGCGCCGGCTGAGCGCGCCACTCGCGGTCGTAGCCGGGGCGCCCGCCGTGCCCGTAGCGGGCCCGGACGTGCATCAGCGGGCCGTGCTCGCCGGAGTGCACCTCGGCCGCGAGCTCGGCCAGCGCGGGGTGGAAGCGATGGTTGAAGCCGACCTTGACCAGCCGCCCGGCGGCCGCCTGGGCGCGCTCCAGGCGTTCGATCTCGCCCGTGCCCAGCCCGGCCGGCTTCTCGACCAGCACGTGCGCCCCGGCGCCCAGCGCCTGCTCGGTGAGCGCGGCGAGCCGGTCGTGGATCGCCGCCACGATCACCACCTCGGGGCCGCTCGCCAGCAGCGCCTCCACCGATGCACAGGGGCGCCCGCCGTGGGCCGCGGTCAGCTCGCGCGCGCGCTCGGGCACGAGATCGAAGGCGCCGGCCAGCTCGTCCCCCTCCCGGAGGGCCGCCGCCCGCTTGTGGCCGATCAGGCCGCAGCCGATCACGCCGACGCGCAACCCGGCCCGCGGCCCAGCGGTCATGTGGATTCGCTCGAGAACGCCCCCACGTACTCGAAGTCGAACACCAGCTCGGTGACCCCCGCCGCCGCCATCGCCTGGCGCGTGTCGGCGGGGTTGCGCGCGTAGACGAGCAGGAAGCCGCCGCCGCCGGCGCCGACGAGCTTGCCGCCGAGAACACCGCTGCGGCGAGCGAGGGTGTACAGCTCGTCGATCCGGTCGCTGGCCATGCCCGGGGAGCGCCGGCGCTTGTTCACCCAGTGCTCGTGCATCAGCTCGGCGTAGGTGAACAGGTCGCCGGCGAGCAGCAGGTCACGGCTGTGCCGGCCGATCTCGACCGTGCGGTGGAGGTTCTCGATCATCTCGGCGTCCCCGGCCTTGGTGCGCTCGTTCTGATCGGACAGCACCGCCGAGGCCGAGCGCGCCTCGCCGGTGTAGAACAGCAGCAGGTTCTCGCGCAGGGCGCCGAGCGTCTGGCTCGAGAGCTCGAGCGGCTCGACGTCCACCGATCCGTCGCGGTTGAACGTGTAGGCGCAGATCCCGCCGTGGGCGGCGACGTACTGGTCCTGCTTGCCGCACGGCTCCTTCAGCACGTCGATCTCGATCTCGCACGCCGCCTCGGCCAGGGCGGTCTGCGTCGCCGAGGTGCGCCGGGCGTGGGCGAGGCCCTTGAGCAGCGCGACGGTGAACGCCCCCGAGGAGCCCATCCCGGTCCCCGCCGGCACGTCGGCCACCGAGGCGATCTCCAGCGGGTCCCCGCGCCAGTGCCGCGCGAGGGTCTCGCGGAGGATCGGGTGCCGGATCTCGGCGATGCTCGTGACGTCCTCGGTCTCCGAGTACTTCATCTTGTAGCGGCGCTGGAACACGGTGTGGATCAGCATCAACACGTACTTGTCGATCGCCCCGGCGACGAGGAAGCCGCCGTGCTCGCCGTAGTAGGAGGGCAGGTCGCTGCCCCCGCCGCCGAGCGAGATCCGCAGCGGGGCACGGCTGAAGATCACACTCATGGCACCCGCTCCCCGGAGAAGCGCCCCCCGGGCGATTCTCCCAAGGGCGCGAGCCCCTGGGCGAGCGCCCCGATCACACTCATGGCACCCGCTCCCGGGAGAAGCGCCCCCCGGGCGATTCTCCCAAGGGCGCGAGCCCCTGGGCGAGTGCCCCGATCACACTCATGGCACCCGCTCCCGGGAGAAGCGCCCCCCGGGCGATTCTCCCAAGGGCGCGAGCCCCTGGGCGAGTGCCCCGATCACCCAGGGGTTGGCGTCGAACCAATCGAGGGTGCGCACGATCCCCTGCTCGATGCTCAGGGTCGGCCGCCACCCGAGCGCGCGGATCCGCGAGCAGTCGAGGTGGATCAGCGGGCTGTCGCCGGCCCAGCCGCGGACCCCGCCGGCGTACTCGCGCTCGGGCGCGACCCCGAGGTGGGCGCAGACCGTCGCGATCGAGTCGTCGAGGACGATCGTCTCGTCGGTGCCGAGGTTGTAGACCCCGGTCTCGCCGGGGCGCCCGTCGTGCTCGCCGACGGCGACGAGGATCGCCTCGACGCAGTCCTGCACGTAGAGATAGGACTTCTGCTGGCGGCCGTCGCCGAGCACCCGCAGCCGCGTCGGGTCGCGCTTGAGCGCCTGGTAGAAGTCGAACACGTGGCCGTGCGTGTAGCGCTCGCCGAGGATCGAGACGAACCGGAACACCACCGCGGCGAAGCCGTAGCCGTGGGCGTAGGCCCCGAGCAGGCCCTCGCCGGCGAGCTTCGAGGCGCCGTACAGGGAGGTCTGGATCGGTAGCGGGGCGTCCTCGGGGGTCGGGAACAGCTCCGGCTCCCCGTACACCGAGCCGCTCGACGCGAAGGCGATCCGGGTGACTCCGACGGCGCGCATCGCCTCGAGCACGGTCGAGGTGGCGATCGTGTTCTGCTCGAGGTCCAGGCGCGGATGATCGAGGCCGCCGCGGACGTCGGCGTTGGCCTGCAGGTGGAAGACCCAGTCACAGCCCCGGAAGGCGCGCTCGAGCAGATCCTGATCGAGCACGTCGCCTTCGTGCACGGTGAGGTGTGGATCGTCAGCGAGGTGGGCGAGGAACTCGCGCCGGCCGGTGCGGAAGTCGTCGACGATCACCACCTCGGCGCCGTCGGCGCGAAGCCGGTCGGCCAGGCTCGACCCGATGAAACCGGCGCCGCCGGTTATGCACGCCCGCCGCATCGGGCTCAGAGCGTGAACCCGGCGGCGACCGCGTCGCGGCGGAACATCTGGACGGTCTCGAGCGAGAACTGGGAGAGGTCCTTGCCGAGCGTGTCCAGCTTGCCCAGGAGGTCGTTGGTCATCGTGATCACGTGGCAGCCGATCTGGTCGGCCTGCACGACGTTGAGGATCTCCCGCGGCGAGGCCCAGATCAGCTCGGCCCGGGGCGCCTGCACCATGATGTCGACGGCGCGCTGCATGATCGGCACCGGGTCGATCCCGGCGTCGGCGATCCGGCCGGCGAACACCGAGATGTACGACGCCGCCCCGTCCTTGACCGCCTCGGTGATCAGCTCGACCTGGGCGGTGGTGAACAGCGCCGTGACGTTGACCTGGACGCCGCTCTCCGACAGCTCCCGCACGAGCGGCGCCATCGACTCGCCGGAGGTCGTCGAGACCGGGATCTTGACGTACACGTTGGGTCCCCAGCCGGCGATCCGGTGCGCTTGGCGGCGCATCTCCTCGGCGTCGTCGGCGAACACCTCAAAGGAGATCGGATGCCCGGTGATCCGCTCCAGCAGGCGCCCAGCGAAATCGGCGTAGTCGGTCAGGCCCGCCTTCCACATCAGCGTCGGGTTGGTGGTGAATCCGGAGATCCGCCGGTCCTGGGCCAGTGCGAGGATCGCGTCGAGGTCAGCGCCGTCGGCGAAGATCTTCACCGCGAGGTCGTCGATCACCGACCCGATGATAGGGCCTGCACCGACAGGATCGCCGCCGCCGCCCCGCCCAGATCGCTCGCCACCAGGTCGGGCGCCGCGGCGCCCGAGCGCTTGTGGGCGCTGCCCGGGTGCTCGACCAGCACGGTGCGGCAGCCGGCCGCCGTCCCCGCCCGCACGTCGCTGTCGGTGTCCCCGAGCATCCACGAGCGCTCGAGATCGATCGCGAGCTCCGCGGCCGCCGCGAGCAGCATCCCCGGCGCCGGCTTGCGGCAGTCGCAGCGCCCGGTGAGGGCCGGCACGATCCCGTCGGGATGGTGGAGGCAGAGCTCGAAGGCGTCGAGCTCCACCGCCTCGGCGGCCAGCAGCGCGACCACGCGCCGCTGCACCGCCGCGATCTCCGCCTCCGACACCTTGCCCTTGGCCGCCGCCGGCTGGTTGGAGACCCCGACGAGCAGGAACCCGGCCGCCCGCAGCGCTCGCAGGCCGTCGGCGGCGCTCGGCATCAGCCGCACGTCGGCCACGCGCAGCGGCGACTCCGGAAGTCCCGAGACGGGGTCCGGCACGAGCTCGCCGATGACGCCGTCGCGGTCGAGAAACGCCGCCGGGCGGAGCGTCTCGCCGGCGCTCACGGACGTCCCCTCAAGCGGGATCGGCGGCGGCCAGCGACTCCCAGTGCCCCTGGCGCGCGGCCAGCGCCGGGTGCGAGACGAGCCCGTGCCATACGACGGCCTGGAGGGACTCGACCAGCGGCGTCCTCAGGTCGGCCGGCGGGTCGACGATGATCGCCACGTCGGCCAACTCGGCCAGCGTGCCCCCGGGCGCTCCGACGATCCCGTAGATGCCGGCCCCGATCTGCTTAGCCCGCTCGATCGCGCTGACGAGGTTGATCGAGACGTTGTGGGCGCGCGAGCCGCCCCCGACGCTGAACACCAGCACCGCGTCGGCGGGCCCGAGCTTGGAGACCCCCAGCCACTCGGTGTAGGCGGTCTCCCAGCCGTCGTCGTTGGTCCGCGCGGTCAGCTCCGAGACGTTGTCGCTCGGCGCGTAGCTCTCGATCAGGCACAGCTTGCGAAAATCGTTGACGGCGTGGGAGGCGTGCCCGGCGCCGCCGCCGACGCCGAGGATGAACAGCCGCCCGCCGCGCTCGCGCAGATCGGCCAGGCCGGCCGCCATCGCGTCGATCCGGGCGGGATCGAGTGCCCGGGCCAGTTCGGCCGCGGCCTCCAGGTAGCGACGGGTGTGCTCGGGGCTCGACACGGCGCGCAGCATAGCGGCGGCCCGCGCCGTCAACCGGGGCCGAGCACCGCGAGCACAGCGTGGCAGAGCTGGCGCTCGCGGGCGCGCGCGAGTTGCTCGCGGCGGCCGAGGCATACGACGCTGACGAGCAGCGGCGACGTGAGCTGCGCGAGCGGCTCGCGCAGCGACTGCGGAGCGGCGCTGCGCTCGACGTGGACGCCCAGCGCGAGGTCCGCGAGGGCGGCTGGACGCGCGCTTGATCAAGCCTGCGCTGCTCGACACCTCGGTCTGGGCTCGGCTTCGCGACGGCCGCCTCACCGGCCGCGCCGCTGACCGCCTCTACGGTCGCCTCGAGCGCAGGGAGCTGGCGCTGACCGAGCCGCTGGTGCTCGAGATGCGCTACTCAGCGCGCGACGGACGCGACTTTGTGCTGCTCACCGAGGAGCTCGACGCGCTGCCGTTGCTCGCGCTCGACGGCCGGGCCATTCGCCGGTCACTGGACGCGCAGGCGCAGCTCGCCGCCCTGCCCGGCGTGTCTCATCGCGTCACGCCGATCGATCTGCTCATGGCAGCCGTCGCCGAGCGCCACGGCGTCGCGGTGTTGCACTACGACGCCGACTACGACCTGCTCGCAGAGCGAACTGATTTGGCGTTCGAGAGTGTGTGGGCAGCCAAGCGCGGCAGCATCAGCTGAATCCGCTCCATCAGCGGCGGATCGGCGCGAAGAACTGGCCGTCGATCCGCCGCAGCCGGGCGAGATCGGGCTCGGAGCGCAACCGGGCCTGGAACGCCGGCTCGCGCCACGGGTCCCACTGGGCGCTGATCAACCGGCCGGTGATTCCGCTCGCGGCCGGGGAGAGCAGGAAGCAGACGAGCTCGGCGGCCTCCCGGGCCGGGAAGCCGCCCTCGGCGAGCTGGGCGCGGGTGCGATCGAAGTAGCCGGCGCCGGCGTGCTCGGGGCCGGCGGCGAGCGTGCCCTCGTGCATCCGCGTGGCCACGAAGCCCGGGGCGACGGCGTTGAGCTCGATCGGGCCGGCGGCGGCGACGTTCTCGGTCGCCCGGACGACGGCCGCCTTGGAGACCGCGTAGGCGTCGTAGCGGGGCAGCGGCGCGGTGGCGCCCCCGCCCGAGAAGGTCACCGCCCGGCCGCCGGTCGCCCGCAGCCGCGGCAACGCGTGGTGAAGGGCCAGCAGCGTCCCCAGCAGGTCGATCTCGACCGCCCGCACCAGCTCGGCGGGGTCGATCTCGCCGAGCTCGCCGATCGGGCCGAGCACGCCGGCCGCGGTGACCAGGCCGTGCAGCGGCCCGGCGGCGTCGAGCTCGGCCATCGCCGCGCGCCAGCCCGCGAGGTCGGACACGTCGAGCGTGAGCGCGTGGTGCCCGCCACCCGGTAGCTCCGCCACCGCGGCATCCAGCGCGCCGGCGTCGCGTGCGGCCACCGTCACCTCCGCGCCCCGCTCGGCGAGCATCCGGGCGACCTCCCGCCCGATCCCCTGCGAGCCGCCGGTGACCAGCACCCGCCGAGCCGTGAACTCGCCCACGGCTACACCGCCCAGCCGACGGGATGGTCTCACAGGCGCCGGGCCGTGAACTCGCCCACGGCTACGCCGCCCAGCCGACGGGATGGTCGGACAGGCGGACCCGCGGCTCGACCGCGGCGGCGATCGCCCGCGCCGGGAGCGCGTCGGTCAGCGGGCTGCGGCGGCGGACGTGGAGGTTCTTCAGCGCCTTGAACTTGAGGATCTCGGCGAAGCCCGGCCCGAGCGGGCGCTGCTCGGGGCGCAGGCCGGCCTCCCGCATCGCGTGGGCGAGGGTCGAGGGTGCGAACAGCGAGATGTGGATCTCGGGCACGACGTAGGACCACCGATCGAGCCGGTCGGCGAACGGCGCCGAGTTGCCCGTGGTCAGGAACAGCAGCCCGCCGGGTGCCAGCAGCCGCCGCATCGCGCGCAGCTCGGCGACGGGATCGAGCGTGTGCTCGAGCACCTCGATCGCCGTGACGACGTCGAAGGCCCCGGCGTGGCCGTCGAGCTCCTCGCGGTCGAGGATCGGGACCCCCCGGGCCCGCGCGGCCGCCGCAATCGCCCCCTCCTCGAACCCCTCCGCCCGTGCCCCGGAGTGCTCGCGCAGGTAGCGGACGAGGCCGCCGTTGCCGCAGCCGAAGTCGAGCCAGCGCCGGCCCGCGAGCTCGCCGGTGAGCCGCTCGACACAGCGCCGGATCCCGCGCCACTCGTAGCGGCGAATCGTGCGCTGCGGGTGCGCGAGCTCGTAGTGGTAGTCGACCAGCGGGTCCGCCCCGGCGCCGGCGTAGTAGCGATCGTCGTAGATCGCGTCGAAGTCGGTCCACGGGTCCGCGATGTAGGCGAACTGGCAGTCCGGACACCGCCGCAGCCGGTACTCGCGCCCGCTGTAGGCGCCGTGGACGCCCCCGAGCGCCGTGGTCCGGTCGGCGCCGCACACCCGACAGCGAGTCTCCACGCGCCGATTATCCCCGACCCCGGCCCCCGGAGATCACCGGGAGCCCCCGGTGAGCGCTCGAGAGGCGCCGGGAGCACCCCGGAGGCCCCGGGAGCCCCCGGGAGGGGCGGTATCCTCGCCGCGATGCCCGATCCGGCCCCCTATGTCTCGACGCTCGCCGACGGGGGGCGGGTCAACTGGTCGGCCGAGCTCGAGCACCTCCACGAGCAGGCCTCGCGGACGCATTTCCTCGATCGCTGGACGCGCCGCGCGCTGCTCGACGGGATCGGCCCGCAGCGCCCCGACGCCGTGCTCGCCGACCTCGGCTGCTCCACCGGCCACCTGCTCGAGGACCTCCAGGCCGCGTATCCGCGGGCGACGCTGATCGGCGTCGACGCGGTGGCGGCGGGCCTGGTCAAGGCCCATGCCGCCGTGCCGCGCGCGCGGCTGCTGCATGCCGACGTCTGCCGGCTGCCGCTGGGCGAGGGCAGCGTCGACGCCGTCCTCAGCGCCAACCTGCTCGAGCACGTGCCCGACGACGTGCTCGCGCTCCGCGAGGCGGCGCGGATCCTGCGCCCCGGCGGCCTGGCCGCGCTGGTCGTCCCGGCCGGCCCGGGGACGTATGACTACTACGACCGCTTCCTCGGCCACGAGCGGCGCTACGGGCGCGGCGAGCTGGCCGCCAAGTGCGTGAGCGCCGGGCTGCGAGTGCTGCGCGAGCACTTCATCGGCGCCCTCCTGTACCCGCCGTTCTGGCTCGTCAAGCGGCGCAACCGGATCCGCCACGGCGGACTCGAGGGCGCGGCGCTGGAGGCGCGCGTGGCGGCCGACATCGCCCGGACCCGGGACTCCCGCGCCGGGCAGCTGGTGTGGCGCCTCGAGGAGCGGCTGGGCCGCGCGGGGATGCGGCTGCCGTTCGGGATCCGCTCGTTTGTCGTCGCCCAGCGGCCCGGGTGATCCGGTGAGCGAGCGGCTCAGCATCGTGATCCCGGCCTACAACGAGGCGGCGAACGTCGGCCGCGTGTACGAGCGGCTGCGTACGGTGCTGGACGGGCTCGGGGTCGATTGGGAGCTGATCTTCAGCGTCGACCCCAGCAGCGACGCCACCGAGCCGATGATCATCGAGCTCGGACAGCGCGATCCGCGGGTGAAGATGCTCCGCTTCTCCCGGCGCTTCGGCCAGCCCTCGGCGACCCTGGCCGGGCTCGAGTGGTCCAGCGGCGACGCCGTCGTGGTGATCGACTGCGACCTCCAGGACCCGCCGGAGCTGATCGGCGAGCTCGTCGCGCGCTGGCGCGAGGGCTTCGACGTCGTCTACGCCCAGCGGCGCACGCGGGCGGGCGAGACGCTGCCCAAGCGAATCGTCGCGTGGGCGGGCTACAAGCTCATCAACCGGATCGCCGAGGTGGAGATCCCCAAGAACACCGGCGACTTCCGGCTGATGAGCCGCCGGGTCGTCGACAACGTGGTGGCGCTCAAGGAGGGCCACGGCTTCCTGCGCGGGCTCGTCGGGGTCGTCGGCTTTCGCCAGACCAGCGTGCCCTACGACCGCGACCCCCGCACCGCGGGCTCCAGCAAGTACAACCAGATGATGGGGTCGATGCTGATCGGCCTGAACGGCGTGATCGGCTTCTCCCGCTACCCGCTGCAGCTGATCTCGATCGCCGGCCTGCTGTCCTCGCTGCTCGCCTTTTTGATCGCGATCGCCTACCTGGTGCTGAAGCTGGCCGGCGCCCCGTTCCCCGTCGGCAACCCCACGATCGTGTTCGCGATCACCTTCTTCAGCGGCCTGCAGCTGCTCTCGCTGGGGATCATGGGCGAGTACGTCGGGCGGATCTACGACGAGTCGCGCAACCGGCCCAAGTTCATCGTCGAATCCCAGCACGGCTGGAGCGAGGACGAGCAGGACGTCGAGCCGCCCGAGCGCCGCCCGCGACCGGTGTCACGGCCCGGGCCGCGCCGCGCGGGCGACTGACCGCGCTCGACGCAGCAGCGTGATCCAGGCGCTCCCCGGCGGGGCCGGACAGCGCGGCTAGGAAGCCGCGCGGGCTACGGAGCCGACAGCCTGAGCCGGTGGCTGGTCGAGGCGGTCGGCGCGACCGGGCCGTGGACGCGGAGCCCGACGTAGGCGACGAGCCCGCCCAGCCGGCGCAGCAACGAGCGCTGGGCGCCCCGGATGCTCAGCGTCTCGGTGGCGCGGCCGAGCGGCGCCAGGCTGATGCTCCGGCCGGCGAAGGTGACGGTCCGCAGGCGGCCGTGGAGGCGCAGGGTGCGCTGGAGGACCAGCGAGCCGGCGACCGCGAACGGGTTGGCGTTGGCGAGCGTCACGCGCGCGTGCCAGCGGCGGTCGACGACCAGGCGCCCGTGGGGCACCGACACGGTGATCCGCGGATGGCGCGGCGAGAGCGCGCCGCCCGAGGGCAGAAAGGCGGCGAGCCCGAACGGCGTGCCGAGGCCGGTGGGGCCGTCGTAGCCGCGTCGGGCGTGGCAGATCGTGCCGGCGCAGTAGGGACCGGTGGCTCCGGTGCGCACGTCGTGGAAGGCGGCGGGGTCGCTGCGGGCCCGGCCGTAGAGCTGCCGGGCCTCACCCTCGCCGACGCTGCCGGCGAGGCCGATCGTCCCGGCGATGATCGGTGCGGCGACGCTGGTGCCGGTGGCCGTGTACCAGGGGCCACCCGGAACCCCGGCCGCGCTGACCCTGACGCTGACCCCGGGATCGGCGACCGCGGAGATGTCGGCCACGGCCCGCCGGGTCTGGCATCCGGCCGTGGCGGCGTCGAGGGCCTGCCAGGGCGGGGCGGGCTGAAAGTTGCTGCACCCGCTGGTGGTGCTGATCCACGCCGCTTCGCCGGCGTAGGCGCCGTGCGCGCCGAGCCGCAGCGTCGTCCCGCCGACGGCGATCACCTCGGCCAGCGCCGAGGGGAAGTTGACCGCGCCGCTGTAACCGTAGCCCTGATCGGCCTCGCCGGCCGCCGCCACGACCGCGGTGCCGGGATGGGTGAAATCCTTCCCGTAGAGCTCCTCGTCGAACGGGTCCTCGGCCGGCGTGAAGGTCGTGGTGACGATCGTGGCTCCGGCCTGCGCGGCCGCGT
>JBBSFX010000015.1:0-63340 GCA_038254735.1 Solirubrobacterales bacterium | reverse complement strand
GGCCGGCAGCGCCGCGGCGGACGGCTACGACGCGGACGCGGTGCGGCGACGCGGCGAGGCGGAGACGCCGGTCAGCCCGTCGTAGACCGCGCGCGTCTCCCGCGCCACCTCGGTCCAGTCGAAGCGGAGCACGTGCTCGCGGGCCTCGGCGACCAGGCGGGCGCGCTCGACATCGTCGGTCAGAACCCGCTCGAGCACGACCCGGAGCGCGTCGGCGTCGCGGGCGGGGAAGCGCAGCCCGACGCTCTCGTCGCCGGGGACGACCTCCCGCAGGCCGCCGGTGTCGGCGACGATGCACAGGCAGCCGGAGGCCATCGCCTCCAGCGCGACGATTCCGAACGGCTCGTAGATCGAGGGGACGATGCAGAGGTCGGAGACCCGGTAGAGCGAGTGCAGCATGTCGTCGCCGACCCAGCCGAGGAAGGTCCCGTGCCGCATCAGCCCGAGCCGGCGGGCCTGGCGCTTGAGCTCCGGCTCGGCGGTGCCGGTCCCGGCGACCACGAACCGAACCCTGCGCCGGCCGCGGATCACCGGCGCGAGCGCGTCGAGGGCGAGGTGGAAGCCCTTCTCGTAGACGAGCCGGCCGACCAGCAGCACCAGCAGCTCGTCCGCTCCGGCGAAGCGCTCGCGCAGCGCCGCCGTGCCCGTCTCGATCGGCTCGAGGTCGCGCGGATCCACGCCGTTGGGGATCACCGCGACCTTCGCGGCGCGCACGCCGAACACGCGCGCGACGTGACCGCGCATGTACTGCGAGCAGGTGATCAGGCCGTCGGCGCGGTGGGCCATCGCGCGCTCGCTGGCATGGATAGCAGACTGCGGGTGCTTGTCGACCCAGCCCTGGTGGCGGCCGTATTCGGTGGCGTGGATCGTGCTCAGCCAAGGTAGCGAGCGCGTCCGGGCGATCCGCTCGGCGGCGCCGGCGACGAGCCAGTCGTGGGAGTGGACGAGGTCGAAGTCGAGGCGCTGCGCCAGCTCGAGCCCGAGCCCGCCCATGTGCTCGTTCATGTCTTCGACCCAGCGCACGAACGCGTCCACGTCGGAGGGGAACGGCGGCTCGCTGACCCGGTGCACGCTGACTCCGTGGCGCTGCTCGCGTGGGGGGAGGCGGCCCCCGCCGCGGGTCAGCACATGGACCTCGACGCCTTCCGCGACCAGGTGCTCGGACAGCTTGCGGACGTGGCGACCCAGTCCCCCCTCGATCACCGGTGGGTACTCCCACGAGATCAACAGCACGCGCACGAGGCCAAAAACCCTAGTGGAATGGCGCGCCCGGAGCGGCGCGGCCGTCGCGGGCCGGAGCGGGCGCTCGACGGCGACAGGAGCGCGGCGCTCGACGCGCGCGCATCACAAGCGCTCGACGCGCTCCCACACCGTGAAGCCGTCCGGCCCGAGCAGGCCGGCGAACGGCTCGCGCTCGCCGAACGAGCGCTCCTCGCCGGTCAGGGCGTCGCGCCAGCGCCCGCCCGGCGCCCCGTGCAGCCGTCCCTCGGCGCCGCCCGCCCGGGGCAGCGCGACCACGCTCAGCACCTCGCCGCCGCGCAGGAACGCGCAGCCGGCCTCGCCGCAGTCGAGCGGCTGGTAGTCCCCGGCGAATGGGTCGGGACGCCGCGCGCGGAGCAGCAGCAGCCGCATCGTCACGAACAGCTTTCGCGTCTCCCAGCCCGGCGGGCCGCCGCCCATCAGCCGCCGCAGCAGCGACTGGCGGTAGCGCCAGTCGACGGGCCGGCGGTTGTCGGGGTCGACGAGCGCCCGGTAGGCGATCTCGTCGCCCTGGTAGATGTCGGGGACACCGGGGGCGGTCAGCTTCAGCACCAGCTGGCCCAGCGCCGAGCGCTCGCCGAGCGCGGCCACGCGCTCGAGCAGCGGCGCCGACTCGGTGCGGAAGCGGGCGTCCTCGTAGATGCCGTGGCAGAAGGCGCGGACGGCGGCCTCCCAGTCGGTGTCCGGCTCGACCCAGTTGGTGTTGCGCTTGGCCTCGCGCAGCGCCTTGCCGAGGTACTCGGCGAGCCGGGCGGCGGCGAGCGGGAAGGCCCCGAGCAGAGTCTGGAAGATCAGGTAGCGCTCGACGTCGTCCGGGGCGCCCCCGGAGCGCAGCGGCTCGGTCAGCTCGCAGAAGCGCTCGAACCCGGCCGCCAGCTCGTCGGGCAGCGAGGCCAGCGCGCCGATCCGCGCGCGCACGTCGCCCGAGCGCTTGGCGTCGTGGGTCATGGTGGTGATCAGGGTCTCGGGGAAGCGCCGGCAGCGCTCGGCGCAGCCCGCGTGGAAGCGGGCGACGTCGATCCCGAAGCGCGACGGGTCCCCGCCGACGTCGTTGAGCGCCATCAGCCGCAGGTAGCGGTAGAAGGCTGTGTCCTCGACTCCCTTGGCCGTGATCGCCGGCGAGGTCTGCTGGAAGCGGGTGACGAACTCGGCCGGCGCCGGTGCCTCGAGCAGCAGCCGCGCCGCGATCGATGAATCGAGACCGGACACCGCCGCCCGGTCGGCGTCCGAGACCACCCCCCGCTCGGGCTCGACGTAGGTCCGGTACACGGGCAGCGAGGCGAGCGCCCGGCCCAGCGGCTCCAGGGTCACCGACGGGTCGCCGAGCGTCCGCGCCAGCCGCGCCACCTCGGGAGCGAACGTGCCGAGCGCCTGCTCGAGCTTGGCCTCGAAGGCGACCTCGCCGAACGAGCGCGCGTCGCCCGACACCCGTTCCCACAGGGCGCTCAGCGGACCCTCGCCGGCCGGGTCGACGAACAGCGCGGCGACGTCGTCGAGGAACTCGTAGCCGACGGTGCCCGACACCGGCCAGTCGGGCAGGTGCTCGTCGGGGTCGAGGATCTTCTCCACCCATACCCGCCGCGCGCCGCCGTCGCGCAGCCGTCCCAGGTACTCGGCGGGGTCGGCCAGCCCGTCGGGGTGGTCGACGCGGAGCCCGTCGATCAGGCCCTCGCGGACCAGCGACAGAGCGAACCCCGACACCGCCTCGAACACCTCGGGATCCTCCACCCGGATCGCCGCCAGGTCGTCGATGTCGAAGAAGCGGCGGTGGCGCCGCGGGCGGGGTCCGGTCAGGTCGATGTCGAAGAATTGCTCCCGTAGCTCGGGGTCGGCCCAGAAGCGGTTGGCGTCGTCGGCGCCCATGTGGTTGGGGACGACGTCGAGCACGATCCCCAGCCCCGCGCCGGCGGCGTCGGCGGCCAGTGCCCGAAACCCGGCGTTGCCGCCGAGCGAGTCGGAGAAGCGCCCGGGGTCGACGACGTCGTAGCCGTGGGCCGAGCCCGGCCGGGCCTGGAAGGACGGCGACAGGTACAGGTGCGAGATCCCGAGGTCACGCAGGTACGGGATCAGGGCACGGGCGGCGCCGAAGCCGAACTCCGAGGTCAGCTGCAGGCGGTAGGTCGCCCTCAGCTCCGCCATGCCGGCACCGGTTCAGGCACTGCGCTTGAGCACCAGCATCGAGTGCGCCTCCAGGGTCAGCTCGGCGCGTGCCGGGTAACTGGCGCTCCCGGGCTCGGCGCCGGGCTCGACGGTCGAGAGCTCGAGGCGCCACGCCCGCCCGAAGTGCGCGCGCGGCAGCGTCAGCGAGCGCTCCTCGCCGACGGCGTTGAACAGCAGCAGGAACGAGTCGTCGTGGATCTCCTCGCCGCGCGGGCCGGGGGTGGGGATCGCGTCGCCGTTGAGGAACAGGCCGAGCACCGGCTCGCCCTGCTGCCAGTCGCCGCGGGTCATCTTGCGCCCGTCGGGGCGCAACCACCAGGCATCGGGCAGGCCGGAGCTGTCGGCCTCGTCGGTGCCCTGGAGGAAGCTCTCGCGGCGGAACACCGGGTGGTGGCGGCGCAGGGCGATCACCCGCCGCGTGAACGCCTGCATCGGGTCGGCGCAGGCGTGGTCGGACCAGTCGTACCAGGAGACCTCGTTGTCCTGGCACCAGCCGTTGTTGTTGCCGCCCTGGCTGCGGCCGAGCTCGTCGCCGCCGAGCAGCATCGGCGTGCCCTGCGAGAGCAGCAGCGTGGCCATGAAGTTGCGCTGCTGGCGGGCGCGGAGCGCGAGCACGACGGGGTCGTCGGTGTCGCCCTCGGCACCGCAGTTCCACGAGCGGTTGTCGTCGGTGCCGTCCTGGTTGTCCTCCCGGTTGGCCTCGTTGTGCTTGTCGTTGTAGGCGACGAGGTCGGCCAGCGTGAAGCCGTCGTGGGCGGTGATGAAGTTGATCGAGGCGAACGGGTCACGGCCATTGGCCTGGTAGAGGTCGGCGGAGCCCGACAGCCGGGAGGCGAAGTCGCCACGGCTGGCCCGGCCGCGCCAGAAGTCGCGCATCGTGTCGCGGTACATGCCGTTCCACTCCGACCACAGGATCGGGAAGTTGCCGACCTGGTAGCCGCCGGGGCCGACGTCCCACGGCTCGGCGATCAGCTTGACCTGGGAGAGCACCGGGTCCTGATGGATGATGTCGAAGAACGACGACAGCCGGTCGACGTCGAAGAACTCGCGCGCCAGCGCCGAGGCGAGGTCGAAGCGGAAGCCGTCGACGTGGAAGTCGACGACCCAGCGGCGCAGCGAGTCCATGATCAGCCGCAGCACGCTGGGGTGGACCGGGTTGAGCGAGTTGCCGGTACCGGTGAAGTCCATGTAGTGGCGCGGATCGTCGGGCACCAGCCGGTAGTAGGCGGCGTTGTCGACGCCCTTGAACGACAGCATCGGGCCGAGGTGGTTGCCCTCGGCGGTGTGGTTGTAGACCACGTCGAGGATCACCTCGATCCCCGCACGGTGCAGCGCCTTGACCATCCCCTTGAACTCGCGCACCTGCTCGCCGCGGCGGCCGGTGGCGGCGTACTCGGAGTGCGGCGCCAGGTAACCGATCGTGCTGTAGCCCCAGTAGTTGGACAGCCCGCGCTCGGCCAGGAACGACTCGTCGGAGATGTGGTGCACGGGCAGCAGCTCGACGGCCGTCACGCCGAGCTCCTTGAGGTAGCCCACGGCGGGGTCGGAGGCGAGGCCGGCGTAGGTGCCGCGGAGATCCTCGCGGACGTCGGGATGGCGCATCGTGAAGCCCTTGACGTGCGTCTCGTAGATGACGGTGTCGGCGAACGGGACCCGCGGCGGGCGGTCGCCCTCCCAGAAGAAGGCCTCGTCGATCACCACCGCCTTGGGGATCGCGGCGGCGTCGTCCTCGTCGTCGCGCTCGAGGTCGGCGTCCTCGGTGCCATCCGGCACGTAGGGCAGGACGTTGGCGTCGTGGCTCCAGTCGACGACGCCCTCGATCGCCTTGGCGTACGGATCGATCAGCAGCTTGGCGGGATTGAAGCGGTGGCCCTGCTCGGGGGCGAACGGGCCGTGGACGCGGAAGCCGTAGCGCTGCCCGGGGGCGATGCCGGGCAGATAGACGTGCCAATGCAGCGCGCGCCGGTTGCCCATCTCCAGGCACCGCTCCTCGCCGTCGTCGTCGAACAGGCACAGCTGCACCCGCTCGGCGTGATCCGAGAACAGGGCGAAGTTGGTACCCCCGCCATCCCAGGTGGCGCCAAGGGGAAACGGCTGTCCGGGCCAGGTCTCCATCCGCCTAGCCTTTCAGACCGAGGTGGTGCGCAGCAGCGCGCCCGCCAGCGAGGGGAGCAGGACCGTCCCGTCAGCGACCTCGACCTCGGCGTGCGTGGCCACGAGCAGCTCCGCGTTCTCGGCGCCGTCGAGCTGGAACGGCGTCTGCCCTGAGGCGAAGTTGAACAGCAGCGTGTAGCGCCCGCGCCGTACCTGGAGCCAGCGCTCCGCCTCGTCGAAGGCGATCTCGTCCGCGTCACGGACCGGCAGCTCGCCGCGCAGCACCATCAGCCGCGCGTAGAGCTGCGCGAGCTCGCCGTCGCGCCGGCGGGTCAGCTTCGAGGCCTCGAAGGTCTCCACGGCCTGCGGGTCCGGCACCTCGTGGCCGAAGGACGCGAAGGCCGCGAACTCGGCGCGGCGGCCGGTCCGGGTCGCTTCGGCGATCTTCCTGTCGATGTGGTCGGAGAAGAACTGGAACGGTGCCGGCTCGCCGTACTCCTCGCCCATGAACAGCATCGGCGTGAACGGGGCCAGCAGCGTCGCGAACGCGGCCAGCGGCCGGGCGGCGGCCGGGAGGCGGTCGCCGAACGCGCGGTTGCCGACCTGGTCGTGGTCCTGGGCGAAGACGACGAAGCGCTCGGGCGCGACGTCTTCGGCCGGGGCGCCGAAGCGCCGCCGGCGAAACGACGAGTAGCCCCCGTCGTGGACGTGCGGGCGGTGCATCGCCTTGGCCAGCAGCGCGACGCGGCCGAACTCCTCGTAGTAGCCCTCGCGCTCGTCGGTGAGCAGCGTGCGCAGCGCGTGGTGGAAGTCGTCGGCCCAGGCGGCATCGCAGCCCCAGCCGCCGTCCGCGGGCGGGCGCACCACGCGCGGATCGTTGAGACCGGACTCGGCGATCACGAGCGCCTCCGGCCGCGCGGCGTTGACGCGGCGGGCCACCGCGGCGACGATGTGCTCGGCGCTCGAGTCGTGGATCGAGTGGATCGCGTCGAGCCGCAGGCCGTCGATGCCGAAGTCACGCACCCACCCCTCGGCCGATTGCAGCACCCATTCGCGGACCGGGTCGCAGCACTCGTCGTCATAGTTCATCGCCTGGCCCCACGGGGTCTCGTACTTGCCGGTGAAGTACGGGCCGAAGGCGGCCAGCGCGCCTGCGCCGGAGGCGCCGACATGGTTGTAGACGACGTCGAGGAGCACGGCGAGACCGTGGTCGTGGGCGGCGTCGACGAGTGTCCGCAGGCCCTCGGGACCGCCGTAGGACGACTGCGCGGCGCCCAGGTAGACGCCGTCGTAGCCCCACCCGCGGGCGCCGGGGAACTCGGCCACCGGCATCAGCTCGATCGCCCCCACCCCGAGCGCGGCCAGCTCGGCGAGGTGCGGGATCGCGCCGGCAAACGTGCCCTGCGCCGAGAACGTGCCGACGTGCAGCTCGTAGATCACGAGGTCGCGCAGCGCCGGGATCGCGAACGGGGCCGGCGGCGAGGGCGGCGCATAGACGCGCGAGGGCCCGCGCAGCCCCCGCGGCTGCCAGCGGCTGGCCGGGTCGGGGAGGCGCCGGCGGTGGCCGTCGAGCACGTAGCCGTAGTCGGCGCCCGCGCGCGCCTCCACGACCCCCTCCCAGATCCCGAAGCCGGCGTCGCTCAGGGGCGCCTCGCGGCCGCGCAGCTTGACCGCCACCGAGGCGGCGTCGGGCGCCCACACCCGGAACCCGACCGTCTCGGAGCTCTGCGGGCGAGCCCCCAGCGGGCGCTCCCACGGGAACGCGTCAATCATCCGGGACGAGCCACACGGCGGCGAGCGGAGGCAGCGTGATCTCGGCCGAGAACTGCTGGCCGTGCCACGGGATCGGCTCGGGCGCGACGCCGCCGAGGTTGCCGACGTCGCCGCCGCCGTAGAACTGCGAGTCGGTGTTCAGCGCCTCGCGCCACCGCCCGGGCCGGGGGAGCCCGAGCCGGTACCCGTAGCGGGGGATCGGCGAGAGGTTGGCGATGAACACGAGCGTCCGCTCAGCGCCCTTCGACGTCCGCGCGAAGGCGAGGACGTTGGCGTCGGCGTCGTTGGGCTCGAGCCAGCAGAACCCGGAAGGGTCGCAGTCGACCTCCCACAGCGCCGGCTCGTCGCGGTAGACGCGGTTGAGGTCGCGGACCAGCGACTGGATCCCGGCGTGGTCGGCGCTCTCGAGCAGGTGCCAGTCGAGCGAGCGCTCCTCGGACCACTCGCGGGTCTGGGCCAGCTCGGAGCCCATGAACAGCAGCTTCTTGCCCGGGTGGGCCCACATGTAGGCGTAGAGGGCGCGGAGGTTGGCCAGCTTCTGCCAGTGGTCCCCGGCCATCTTCTGGTACAGCGAGCCCTTCCCGTGGACGACTTCGTCGTGGGACAGCGGCAGGATGAAGTTCTCGCTGAACGCGTACATCAGGCTGAAGGTCAGCTCGTGGTGGTGATAGCGGCGGTAGATCGGATCCTGCTGGAAGTAGCTGAGGGTGTCGTGCATCCACCCCATGTTCCACTTGAAGCCGAAGCCGAGGCCGCCCAGATAGGTCGGGCGCGAGACCCCCGGCCACGCCGTCGACTCCTCGGCGGCCGAGATCACGCCGGGGTCCTGCGCGTGCGCGAGCTCGTTGAGCTGCTTCAGGAACGAGACCGCGTCGAGATCCTCGCGGCCCCCGAACTCGTTGGGGATCCACTCGCCGGCGCGGCGCGAGTAGTCGAGGTACAGCATCGAGGCGACGGCGTCGACGCGGATCCCGTCGACGTGGTACTCGCGCAGCCAGAACAGCGCGTTGCCGATGAGGAAGTTACGGACCTCGTGGCGGGAGTAGTTGAACACCAGCGTGCCCCAGTCGGGGTGCGCGCCGCGCCGCGGGTCGGCATGCTCGTACAGCGCGGTGCCGTCGAAGCGGGCCAGCGCGAACTCGTCGCGGGGGAAGTGCGCCGGGACCCAGTCGACGATCACCCCGAGCCCGTTGGCGTGCATCCGCTCGATCAGCACGCGCAGATCGTCGGGCGAGCCGAAGCGCGGTGTCGGGGCGTAGTAGCCGGTGACCTGGTAGCCCCACGAGCCGCTGAACGGATGGGCCATCACGGGCAGCAGCTCGACGTGCGTGAAGCCCATGTCCTTGACGTAGGCCGAGAGCTCGTCGGCCAGCTCGAGATAGCTGAGCGGGCGGACCAAGCCCTCCGGGTTCTGTGCCCCCTCGAGCGGGTTGAGCCGCCACGAGCCGAGGTGGACCTCGTAGACCGAGACCGGGCGGTCGAACGGCAGCGACTCGCGCCGGGTGGTGAGCCACTCGGTCTCCCCGGGGTCCCACTCGCGCTCGCGCTCGTAGACCACCGAGGCCGTCTTCGGCGGCAGCTCGGTGCGCTGGGCATAGGGGTCGGCCTTCAGCAGCAGCTCCCCGTCGGGGGCGAGGATCTCGTACTTGTAACAGGCGCCGCCGCTCACCTCGGGGAGGAACAGCTCCCAGATCCCGCTCGTGCCGAGCGCGCGCATCGGGTGCAGGCGCCCGTCCCAGCTGTTGAAGTCGCCGACCACGCTGACCGCCCGCGCCGCCGGAGCCCACACCGCGAAGGCGGTCCCCCGGACGGGAGGGTGGGGGGCGGGGTGGAGGGGATTGTGCTCCCGGACGTGGGAGCCGAGCAGCTCGTAGAGGCGCTCGTGCCGGCCCTCACCGATCAGGTGCAGATCGAGCTCGCCGAGCGTCGGCGCGAACGCGTACGGGTCCTCGATCGTGAACTGCCCGCTCGGCCCGTAGTCGACCTCGAGCCGGTAGCGCAGCGGCAGCTCGGTCCCGGTGATCTCGCCCTCGAACACGCCGGCGGGATGGATCTGCGCCAGCTCGTGGCTCGCGCCGCCGGTCAGCTGGGCGCTGACGGCGCGCGCCGCGGGCCGGAACGCGCGCACGACCACGCCCCCGCCCGCCGGGTGCGCGCCGAGCACCGAGTGCGGGTCGGCGTGCTCGCGGCGGATCAGGGTTTCCAGCTCTTGCCCGGAGACGCTCAGGGGCGCTTCGGAGTGGCTATCGGTCATCTGAGCGTCTCCGCGGCCACGGTGGTCATTCGGCCTCCAGCAGGCGGCGGATGCCCGCTACCGGGATGCTTACCCAGTCGGGCCGGTTGTCGAGCTCGTAGCGGAGCTCGTAGATCGCCTTCTCGAGCTCGAAGATCGCCAGCATGTTGAGGATCGGCGCCTCGCCGGCGGGCAGCAGCGCCATCTCGATCTCGGCGAAGTAGCGCTCCAGGAACAGCTCCCGGGCACGCTGCTCGAAGCCGGCCGGCGCGCGACGGGAGCGCAGCTCGACGGCCGAGCTGACGTAGGCGAACGAGCGCAGCATGCTGGCGACGTCGCGCAGCGGCGAGCGCTTCACCCGCCGCTCCGACAGCGGCCGCGCGGGCTCGCCCTCGAAGTCGAGGATCACCCAGCCGCGCGGCGTGCTGAGGGTCTGGCCGAGGTGGTAGTCGCCGTGGATGCGGATGTGGCGCCCGCCGGTGCCGACCTGCGAGCGCATCGCCAGGCGCGCGCGGACGTCCTCGCCGCGGCCGTAGATCGGGGCGACGCGGTCGTCGTCGGGCAGGCGCACGAAGATCCGCTCGATGTCCTCGTCGATCGTCGCCGTCAACAGGCCGAGCGACTCGACGCTCGGCTCCTCGGGCGAGAACGCGGGGTCGCCGTCGTCGGAGGCCAGCGCGTTGTGCATCTGCCCGGTGACCTGCCCGAGGCTCCCGACCCGCTCCAGGAACGTGTCCGGGGCGCCGACGATCTCCTCGAGCGCCAGCTCCCAGCCGTCGCGGCCGTCGGAGATGAACGCCTGGGCGATCCCCAGCGTCGCCGCCAGCGCCTGGCCCTCGTACTCGAGCCAGCCGTGGAGTGGGGCGATGTTGGCGAACTCGCGGGCGGTGAGGAAGCGCAGGATCTCGAGGTCCGGGTTGATCCCCGACTCGACCTTGCGGAACAGCTTCACGATCAGCCGCTCGTCGAAGACGAGCGAGGAGTTCGACTGCTCGACCCCGATCGTCCTGACCTCGACGTCCCCGAGCGCGGCGGGCGGCCCGGTGCGCCGGAAGCCGAAGCGCCCCGCGGGGGTCTCGAGGTCGGCGCAGTCGTCCATCAGCGCCAGCAGCTCGCGGCCGCGGGACGGGCAGGTGGCGACGTCATAGAGCCCGAAGCCCTCGCCGCTGACGATCGGCGCGGTCTCGCCGTCCTCGGCCGCGCGGCACAGCAGCAGCTGGTAGAGCTCGTGAGTGCCGGTGGCGAAGTTGGCCTGGACCAGGGCGACGAACAGGTCGTCGGCCAGCCGGGCCGTCTCGACCGTCTCGAGGCCGGTGACCCCGCGGGACTTCGACGCGTACCAGCGCTGGCCGACCAGCCACTCGCGCAGCTGCTCGGCGTCGAGCAGCGCCAGCAGCTCGAGCGGGCGCTCGACGGGCTGCTCAGTCATCCGGTTGCTCCTCTCCGGGCTCAAGCGAGAACCAGTAGAAGCCGCGCGGGGCCAGCGTCAGGAGGTACTGCAGCTCGCCGATCCGGGGAAAGCGCGAGCGTCCGAACAGCTCCACCGGGTGGCGGCCGACGAACTCCGAGAGGTCGAGCTCGACCGCCTGCGCGGACCGGGCCAGGTTGTGCACGCACAGCACGAGATCATCCTCCCAGCGGCGAATCAGCGCGAACACGCGTCGGTTCGAGGTGCCGATCGGCTCGTAGGTGCCGAGGCCGAACACCGGGTGCTCCTTGCGGAGCGAGATGAACCGGTGGAGCCAGCGCAGCAGGGAGGTCGGCGTCCGCAGCTGCGCCTCGACGTTGACCGCCTGGTAGCCGTACACGGGATCCATCAGCGGCGGCGCGTACAGCTGCGCGAAGTCGGCGCGGGAGAAGCCGCCGTTGCGGTCGGGCGTCCACTGCATCGCGGTGCGGACGCCGTCGCGGTCGCCGAGGAACACGTTGTCGCCCATCGCGATCTCGTCGCCGTAGTAGAGGACCGGCGAGCCGGGCAGCGAGAACAGGATCGCCGTCATCAGCTGGATCTCGTCGCGACCGTTGTCGAGCAGCGGGGCGAGCCGCCGGCGGATCCCCAGGTTGAGTTTCATCCGCGGGTCCTTGGCGTACTCGGAGTACATGTAGTCGCGCTCCTCGTCGGTGACCATCTCCAGGGTCAGCTCGTCGTGGTTGCGCAGGAACAGTCCCCACTGGCAGGTGTCGGGGATCGCCGGCGTCTGCTCGAGGATCTCGTAGATCGGCGTCGCCTCCTCGCGGCGCACGGCCATGAACATCCGCGGCATCACCGGGAAGTGGAAGGCCATCTGGCACTCGTCGCCGTCGGTTCCGAAGTACTCGACGACGTCCTGCGGCCACTGGTTGGCCTCGGCCAGCAGCACCCGGTCGGCGTAGTTCTCCTCGACCTCCCGGCGCACGCGCTTCAGGTAGGCGTGGGTCTCGGGGAGGTTCTCGCAGATCGTCCCCTCACGCTCGAACAGGTAGGGGACGGCGTCGAGGCGGAAGCCGTCGAGCCCGATGTCGAGCCAGAAGCGCAGGACGTCGAGCATCGCCGTCTGGACCTCGGGGTTGTCGTAGTTGAGGTCGGGCTGGTGGGCGAAGAAGCGGTGCCAGTAGTAGGCGCCGGCGACCGGGTCCCAGCTCCAGTTGGACTGCTCGGTGTCGGTGAAGATGATCCGCGCGTCCCGGTAGCGATCGGGATCCTGCGACCACACGTACCAGTCGCGCTTGGGGCTGTCCGGACTCGAGCGCGACTCCTGGAACCACGGGTGATCGCTCGAGGTGTGGTTGATCACCAGATCGGCGATCACGCGGATCCGCCGGGCGTGGGCGGTGTCGATCAGCCGGCGGACGTCCTCGACATTGCCGTAGTCCGGGTGGACCTGGTTGAAGTCGGAGATGTCATAGCCGCCGTCGCGCAGCGGCGAACTGTAGAACGGCAGCAGCCAGATGCAGTCGATCCCCAGCCACTGCAGGTAGTCGAGCTTCTCGATCAGCCCGCGGAAGTCGCCCGAGCCGTCGCCGTTGGCGTCGAAGAAACCGCGGATGTGGATCTCGTAGAAGATCGCGCGCTTGAACCACAGCGGATCGGACTCGAACCACTGGCTGGTCTGCGCTGCCGAGGGCACGGCCTGGCCGGTCACGCCCAAATTCGCGCCCACCGCGGTCATGGCTCGACGGCGTTGATGTGGGCCTGGCGCACGCCCGGCTGCAGCCGGACGTAGTTGCGCCCGAGCCGCCACTGGTAGCGCTCGCCGGAGAGCAGGTCGCAGACGGTGAAGATCGGCGGGATCCCGAGCTGGGCGGGGACCACCGCGAGCCCCTCCTGGAGGTTGTGCGGGTCGAGGTTGACGACGGTGATCACGGTGTCGCCGGGAGCCTGCTTGGCGTAGGCGATCAGCGCGTCGTTCTCGGTCTCGAGGAAGGTGACGTTGGACAGCCGCTGGAGCGCCGGGTGCTCGCGCCGGGCGCGGTTGACGGCGGCCACCATCGGCAGCAGCGGCCCGTCCAGCGCCCGGTCTTTGAGCTCGTACTTCTCCGAGTGCAGGTACTCCTCGGAGCCGTCGCGGACCGGCACGTTCTCGTAGTGCTCGTAGCCCGAGTAGATGCCGTAGCTCGGGCTGAGCGTCGCCGCCAGCACCAGCCGCGCCTCGAACGCGCCGCGGCCCCCGTGCTGGAGGTAGGCGTGGAGGATGTCCGGGGTGTTGGCGAAGAAGTTGGGACGGAAGTAGTCCTGCTCGCCCGAGTAGGCGAGCTCGAGCAGGTACTCGGTCAGCTCGTGGCGGGAGTTCTTCCAGGTGAAGTACGTGTAGGACTGGGTGAAGCCGATCTTGGCCAGGTGGCGCATCACCGCCCGGCGCGTGAACGCCTCGGCCAGGAACACGATGTCGGGGTTGCGCTTGTGGACCTCGGCGATCAGCCACGCCCAGAACGCCGAGGGCTTGGTGTGCGGGTTGTCGACGCGGAACACCGTCACGCCGCAGTCGACCCAGTGCAGGACGACCTCGAGCAGGGCGTTCCACAGTCCCCGCCAGTCCGGCGAGTCCCAGTTGACGTTGTAGATGTCCTGATAGCGCTTGGGCGGGTTCTCGGCGTATTTGAGCGTCCCGTCGGGGCGGCGGTTGAACCACTCGGGGTGCTCGTGCAGCCACGGGTGGTCGGCCGAGCACTGGATCGCGAAGTCGAGCGCGATCTCGATTCCGTGCTCCCGGGCGGCGACGGTCAGCTCGCGCAGATCCTCCAGCGTGCCGAGGTCGGCGTGGACGGCATCGTGGCCGCCGGTGGCGTCGCCGATCGACCACGGCGAGCCGGGATCGCCGGGTGCCGCGGTCAGCGAGTTGTCGCGGCCCTTGCGGTTGGTCAGGCCGATCGGGTGGATCGGTGGCAGGTACAGCACGTCGAAGCCGAGCTCGGCCAGCTTCGGCAGCTGCGCGCGGACGCCCTCGAGCCCCCCCCACGAGCGCGGGAACAGCTCGTACCAGGCGCCGAAGCAGGCGCGCTCGCGGTCGACGGCGAGCTCGAGCGGCTCGGGCAGGCGGGTGGCGTCGCTTCGCCGCTGCTCGGCCTCGACGGCTTCGTAGAGCGAGGACTCCAGCGCGATCTCGCATCTGACGCCCTGGTTGAGCTCGACGTCCTCGAGCGCGACCAGTGCATGGCCGATCAGCGTCTTGGCCTGCGCACCGCGGGCGTGCTCGGCGGTCTCGCGGAGCAGCACGATCCCCTCGGAGAGCTCGCCGGCCAGATCGGCCTGACCGGCCGCGACCTTGCGGGAGAGCTCGTCGCGCCAGGTGCCGAAGCGATCGGTCCACGCCTCGACGTCGTACAGCCACCGGCCGGCCTGCTCGACGGCGAACGTGGCCGCCCAACGCACGCCCTCCACGTGGGCGTCGATCCGCGTCAGCTCGGCCTCGCGCCAGCCGCGCTCGCCCGGAGGGCGCTGGCGGACGACGGCGCGCAGCAGCTCGTGGCCGTCGCGGAAGATGTCGACCGAGAACCCGACCACGTCGTCGACGCAGCGCTTGACCGGATGGCGGCCGCCGTCGACCGCCGGCTCGGGGTACTGCACGACGATTCGGGACGGGCCCGCGCCGGCCGCGCCGTTGCTCGGCGCCGGCGCCGGCTTCGCTGCGTCGGGGCTGGGCCGGGTCGCGCGGGGCACTCACCCGAAAATAAACCCATCGAGCGCTTCGGGTAAACAACGGGTTGTGAACTCGGCTTCACGTTCCAGCGGTGTCCAGCTCCACATCACCTCGCTTCCCGGCGGCCGGCTCGGCCCCGAGGCCCACCGGTTCGTCGACTGGCTGGCCGCGGCGGGGCAGTCGTGGTGGCAGGTGCTGCCCCTGGCCCCGCCCGACCGCTACCGCTCCCCGTACAAGGCGCGCTCGGCGTTCGCCGCCTGGCCGGGGCTGCTGGCCGATCCCCGCGCGCCGGTCACGCAGTCCGAGCGGCTCGACTTCCGCGAGCGTGAGGCGTTCTGGATCGGCGACTGGGAGCGCCTGGCCGGGCGCGGCGCGGTGGCCGACCAGGTCCGGTTCGCCCGCGAGTGGGACACGCTGCGCGGCTACGCGGCCGAGCGCGGCGTGCGGCTGTACGGCGACGTGGCGATCTACGTCTCGCCGGGCAGCGCCGACCACCGGGCGCATCCGCGCCTGTTCCGCGACGGCGTCCAGGCCGGCGCGCCGCCCGACGCCTACTCCGACAAGGGGCAGCTGTGGGGCAACCCGCTCTACGACTGGCCCGCCCTTCAGCGGACCGGCTACCGTTGGTGGGTGGCGCGGCTGCGGCGCACGCTTCAGCTGTTCGACCTCGCCCGGCTCGATCACTTCCGCGGCTTCGTCGCCTACTGGGAGGTCCCGGCGGGGGCGCGGGACGCCAGCGGCGGACGCTGGCGCCGGGGTCCCGGGCGGGCGCTGTTCGCCGCTTTCGCCCGCGAGCTCGCGGGCGGCGCCGGCGGGGCGGGCGGCGCCCGCGGCACCGGCGGGGCGGGGAGCGGCGCCGGCGGGGCGGGCGGCGTGGGCGGCGCCGGCGGTCCGCTGCCGCTGGTCGCCGAGGACCTCGGGGTGATCACCCCGGCGGTCGAGCGGCTGCGCGAGGATCTCGGCATGCCGGGGATGCTGGTGCTCCAGTTCGGGTTCGATCCGGAGGACCCGCATGGTCCGCACCGCTTCGAGAACCACGTCGAGAACCGTGTCGTCTACACCGGCACCCACGACCACGACACCGCGCGCGGGTGGTACGAGTCGCTCCCCGCGCCCGTCCGCGACGCCGTTGACGCCGAGCTGACCCGGCGGGGCGTCGCCGCGCCCGAGCCGTGGTGGGGGCTGATCGGGCTGGCCTTCGCCTCGCCGGCGCGGATCGCCATGGTCCAGGCCCAGGACGTGCTCGGGCTGGGCAGCGAGGCGCGGATGAACGCCCCGGGGCGCGCCGCTGGAAGCTGGCGCTGGCGGATGGGGCCGGGCGCGTTGACGCCGGCGCTGGCCCGGCGCCTGCGCGATCTCACCGAGGCGGCCGGGCGGCTCGCTTGACCCGGGCGAGGGCGGCTCGCCGGCGGATCGCCGCCGCCTGCCCGGCCAGGCGGCGGAGATAGCGCGCCTCGAAGCGCAGGCGGTTGAGCGGGGTGATCGTGTAGGCGATCAGCCCGCTCGGGCGCACCGCGGCCTCGAGCCCGGCGCCGGCCAGCACGTCAAGCGCGCGCTCGGCGATCTCCACCTGCCCGAGCGCCGTCGGGTGCACGTGGTCGGCCATCACGTGCCGGCGGCCGCGCAGGCCGCTCAGGTCGAGGGTCAGCGCCCCGGCCCCGGCGGCCGCGGCGGCGATGATTCCGTTGGCCTCGGCGACCTTGGCGCCGACCCGCGGGCGCCCGAGGTCGAGCGGAATGCTCAGCACCAGCGTGCGGTCGCAGCGCGCGGTCAGGTAGGCCAGGGCCGCGCGCAGGTCGGCCGCGTAGGCGCGCGCGTCCCAGTCCACGGCGCGCACGTCGTTGACGCCGACGTACAGGCAGCCGAGCTCGTAGCGGGCGTCGGCGCTGGCGTTGATCCGGCGGTGGGCGGGGAGCTGGCGGCCGCGGACGTCGGCGGCGGTGGCGCCGTCGGCGGCGTAGCCGGTGAACGGAAGCCCGAGACCCCGCGCCACCCACTGCGCCCACGATTGCAGCGCCACGCCCCACTGCAGCTCGCCGCCCCCGTTGGTGATCGAGTCTCCGAACGCGAGCACGCCCGATCGGCCCGGGTGGTTGATAATCGGCACGTGGAGGAAGGTAACGCCAGCGTGAACGACGGCCGCCGGGACCTTGCCCGCGCCACCGCCGAGCTCGCCGAGCGGCTACCCATGCCGCTGGCTCCGCTCGCCCGGGCGGCCTACAACTACCGCTGGGCCTGGACCCCCGGCGGCCCCGAGCTGTTCGCCGCGATCGACGCCGAGCGCTTCGAGCTGTCGGGCCAGAACCCGGTGCGGATGCTGCAGGAGTGCTCGTCGAGGACGCTGCGCCGGGCGGCGCGCGACGGCGCCATCGTCGAGCGGGTGCGCGGGCTCGACGACGCGATCGACACCGACCTGGCGCGCCCGCCGGCGCCCGCCGGCGCGGTCTCGGCCGAGCGCCCGGCCGCATTCCTGTGCGCCGAGTACGGCGTCCACGTCTCGCTGCCCGTGTACTCGGGCGGGCTCGGCGCGCTGGCCGGCGACATCCTCAAGGAGGCCTCCGACCGGGCGCTGCCGCTGGTCGCGGTGGGCTTGATGTACCGCAGGGGCTACTTCCGCCAGCGGATCGATGCCGGCGGCTGGCAGCACGAGTACTGGGTCGACTCCGATCCCGACCGGCTCCCCGCGGCGCTCGTCACCGGCGCCGACGGCGCCCCGCTGACGATCACCGTGCCGATCTACGACGCGCTGGTCACGGCGCAGCTGTGGCGGGTCGAAGTCGGCCGCGTGCCGCTGTACCTGCTCGACACCGATCGTCCCGAGAACGGGCCGATCGAGCGCTGGATCACCTCGCGCTTGTACGACTCCGACGTCGACACCCGGCTCTCGCAGTACATCCTGCTCGGCGTCGGCGGCGTGCGCGCGCTGGCCGCGCTCGGCTGCGATCCCGCCGTCGTCCACCTCAACGAGGGTCACGCCGCGCTGGCGCCGCTGCAGCTGGCCGCCCCCGAGCTCCGCGTGCAGTCCGGCGAGGGGCTCAGCGGGGCGCTGGCGCCGGCGCGCGCGCGGACGATCTTCACCACCCACACCCCGGTCCCGGCGGGCAACGACAGCTACCCGGCCGAGCAGGTCCGCCGGGCGCTGGGGAACCTGGCCGGCGAGCTGGGGATCGACGTCGAGACCGTGGTCGGGCTCGGGCGCAGCGATCCCGCCGCCGCGGAGCAGCCGTTCGGCGTCACCCAGGTGGCGCTGCGGCTGAGCCGCGCCGCCAACGCCGTCTCGAGCCGCCACGGCGAGGTGGCACGCGAGATGTGGAACGGGCTGTGGCCCGAGCGGCGGCTCGAGGCGGTGCCGATCGGCCACGTCACCAACGGCGTCCACGTGCCGACCTGGATCGGCGCGCCGATCCGCTCGCTGCTCGACCAGCGGCTCGGCGCGGGGTGGATGTTCGGGGACGATCCGGGCGCCGCGTGGGCGGCGATCGATCAGGTCGACGACGAGGCGCTGTGGGGCGCCCGCCGGGCCCAGCGCGCCGAGCTGATCGCCTACCTGGCCCGGCGCAGCGCCGCCGACCGGCTGGCCCGCGGCGACGTGCGCGAGTATGTGCTGGCGGCCGCCGGCTCGCTCGATCCCGACGTGCTGACGATCGGCTTCGCCCGCCGCGTGGCCACCTACAAGCGGCTCGACCTGCTGACCCGCGATCCCGAGTGGACGCTGGCGCTGCTCGGGGGCGAGCGTCCGGTCCAGGTCGTGCTGGCGGGCAAGGCACACCCGCGCGACGAGGAGGCCAAGCGCTCGCTGCAGCGGCTGTTCGGCCTCAAGTACGCCCGCGTCGTCGCCGAGCGGGTGGTGTTCCTCGACGACTACGACCTGTCGGTCGGCGCGCGCCTGACCCGCGGCTGCGACGTGTGGCTGAACGTCCCGCGCCCGCCGCTCGAGGCCAGCGGCACCAGCGGGATGAAGTCGGCGATCAACGGCGGGCTCCAGCTCAGCGTGCTCGACGGCTGGTGGGCCGAGGCCTACGACGGCGCCAACGGCTGGGCGATCCCCGGTGAGATCGATCCCGACGCCGAGGCCCAGGACGCCCGCGACGCCGAGACCCTGCACCGGCTGCTCGACGAGCACGTGGTCCCGCGCTTCTACTCGCGTGACGGCGACGGCCGGCCCGCGGGCTGGCTCGAGATGGTCCGGCGCTCGATGCGGACGATCGGGCCGCGGTTCGCGGCGACGCGCATGCTGTCCGATTACGTCGCCGGTCCCTACCGGGGGTAGCCCGCGTCGGCTTCGCCCGACTGCGGCGTCATTGCAGCTCGGAGAGCGGGCGCGAGCCGGGGCCGACGTAGTGGGCGGTCGGGCGGATCAGCCGGCCCTCGCGCTTCTGCTCCATGATGTGCGCGGACCAGCCGGCGGTGCGCGCGCAGGTGAACATCGGTGTGAACAGCTTTGGCGGGACCTCCGCGAAGTCGAGCACCACCGCCGACCAGAACTCGACGTTGGTGGCCAGCACGCGGTCGGGCTGGCGGACCCTCAGCTCGGCCAGCGCCGCTGCCTCGACCGCCTCGGCGACTTCGACCCGCGGGGCGCCGATCTCCTTGGCCGTCCGGCGCAGCACCCGCGCGCGGGGGTCCTCGGCACGGTACACGCGGTGGCCGAAGCCCATCAGCCGCTCGCCGCGGTTGAGCACCTGTCTGACGTAGCGCTCGGCGTCGCCGAGCTCGGCGACGTCATCGAGCATCTTCAGGACGCGGCTGGGGGCGCCGCCGTGCAGCGGGCCGCTCAGCGCGCCGACGGCGGCGCTCAGCGCCGCGGCGACGTCGGCGCCCGTCGAGGCGACCACGCGGGCGGTGAAGGTCGAGGCGTTCATGCCGTGCTCGGCGGCCGAGCACCAGTAGGCGTCGATCGCCTTGACGTGACGCGGATCGGCCTCGCCGCGCCAGCGGAGCAGGAATCGCTCGGGGATCGACTCGGCGGTGTCGATCTCGCGCTGGGAGACCGGCGGCCGGCCGATCCCGCGCGCCGACTGGGCCACGAAGGACAGCGCCATCACCGAGGCGCGGGCGAGGTTGTCGCGCGCCTCCTCGTCGGTGATGTCGATCAGCTCACCGAAGCCCCACTGGGGGCCGAGCATCGCCAGCGCCGCCTGCACGTCGGCGCGTGGGTTGCCGCAGTGGACCATCAGCGGGTGCGGCTCGGCGGCCGGCATCCCCGGCAGCAGCCTGCCGTCGACGAGCAGGCCCCACACCTGCTCGAAGGGAACGTTGCCGACCAGCTCCTCGATGTCGACGCCGCGGTAGCGCAGCGCGCCGCCGGCGCGGTCGGGCTCGGCGATCTCGGTGGCGAAGGCGACTACGCCTTCGAGGCCGGACTGAACTTCGCTGGTTGCGGTCATTGAGGATCGGGCTCCTGGCGGCGATGCGTGCGTGGGAGCCGGAAACAGTAGGCGATGCGATGATCTGCGCGCCGCGTTCCCGATCCCGCACCCTGGAAGGAGTGGCGAGCGATGTCCGAGCTGATGCTCAGCGCGCCGTCGAAGCTGGCCTCGATGGTCCGGTCGGGGGCGCTGAGCGCCACCGAGCTGGTCCAGGCTTCGCTCGACGCGATCGCGGCGCTCGAGCCGAGGATCAACGCCTTCACCCACATTGCGGCCGGAGCGGCGCTGGCCACGGCCGCGGACATCGAGACCGGCGACCCGCGCCCGTTCGCCGGGGTGCCGATCGCGATCAAGGACAACCGCCAGGTCGCGGGGATGCCGACGACGCACGGGAGCGACCTGTTCGGAGACCGGCCGGCTCGCCGCGACGCCTACTTCGTGCGGCGCCTGCGCGACGCCGGCTTCGTGATCGTCGGCAAGACGGCGATGCCCGAGATGGGGATCCTGCCCACCACCGAGTCGCGGCGCAACGGGCCGACGGCCAACCCATGGTCGCTGGACCGCACGCCGGGCGGATCGAGCGGCGGCTCGGCGGCGGCGGTGGCCGCCGGGATGGTCCCGATCGCCCACGGCAACGACGGCGGCGGCTCGACCCGGATCCCCGCCGCCTGCTGCGGGCTGGTGGGATTGAAGCCGGCCCGCGGCCGCGTGTCGGTCGGTCCCGACGCTGGCGAGAGCTTTCTCGTCGGCGACGGCGTGCTGACCCGCTCGGTCGGCGACACCGCCGAGGTGCTCGACCTGATCGCCGGCTACGAGCTCGGCGATGCGACCTGGGCGCCCCCGCCCGAGGGCAGCTACGCCGAGCTGGCCCGCCACGACCCGGGCCGGCTCCGGGTCGGCGTGGCGCTGAACATGCCGCTTGAGGCGCGGGCGATCGACCCCGTCTGCCGAGCCGCTGCGCTCGACGCCGGCGAGCTGCTGCAGTCGCTGGGGCACGAGGTCGAGGAGATCGAACCGCCGTGGTCGGGCCGCGAGCTGCTGTCGGACTTCACCCGCCTGTTCGGGCCGGCGGTCTCGACGACGACCCGCTACGGCGCCCGCCTGGCCGGTCGCGAGCTGCGCGAGGACGACGTCGAGCCGCTGACCTGGGCTCTGTACCAGCGCGCCGTCCAGCAGGACGCGCTGAGCTTCCTGACCGCCCAGACCGAGCTCCAGGCCGTCGCGCGCTCGATTATCACGTTCGTCGCCCCCTACGACGTGGTGCTGACCCCGGCGCTGGCCCAGCGTCCGCTGCGGACCGGCGAGGTCCACGGCCGTGGTCCCGACGCGTGGGACCACTTCCGCCGCTCGGCCGAGTTCACCCCCTACACGGCGATCGTCAACGTCACCGGTCAGCCGGCGCTGTCGCTGCCGCTGTTCCACGGCGAGGACGGGCTGCCGACCGCCGTCCAGCTGATCGGGCCGCCGGCGCGCGAGGAGCTGCTGCTGGCGCTGGCCGCCCAGCTCGAGCAGGCGGCGCCGTGGGCCGAGCGACGGGTGTCGCTGTAGGCCGCCGCCTCGACGGCGTCGGCCGGGGTCAGGCCCCGAGGACGGCGCGGATCGGCTGCGGGCGCACGCCGAGCGCGTCGGCCGGGGTCAGGCCCCGAGGACGGCGCGGATCGGCTGCGGGCGCACGCCGAGCGCCTCGGCGTCGGCGGTGCCGTGCGGGGTGACCATCGGCACGTCGAGCAGCTCGGCCTCGTCCCAGGTCGCGAACGCCGTCGGGCCGAGCAGCAGCTCGAGGCCCTTGAGCGAGCGGCGCACGAACCCCCGGGGCACTCGGAGCAGCGGACGGCGGCGGCCGAAGGACTGCGCCGCCGCCGCGACGACGTCGGCGTGGGTCAGCGTCTCGGGGCCGGCGAGCTCGTAGCGGTGGTTCGCGGCGGCGTCACCGAGTGGGCCGCCGGGCAGCGCCGCGAGCACGCACTCGGCCACGTCCTCGGCCCAGATCGGCTGGAACGGCGCCCGTCCGGAGCCGGGGATCGGCATCACCGGCAGGTAGGACATGCGCTGGAGCAGCCGCAGGTAGGGGTCGCGGGGCGAGTACACCAGCGACGGGGCGAACACGGTGTGGGCGATCGAGGACTCGGCCACCGCCCGCTCGGCCACCGCCTTGGCCCGCATCAGCCGCGCCGGGCTCCGGGTCGACGCCCCGAGCGCCGAGAAGAACACGAAGCGCTTGACCCCCGCGCGCTCGGCCGCCCTGACCAGCCGCCAGGTGGCGACCCCGGCGAGCTCCTCGATCGATCCGCCGGGCTGGTCGCGGATCACCGAGGCGAGGTGCACGACGGTCTCGACCCCGCGGAGGGCATGGCGGAAGGACAGGTGGTCGGAGAGGTCGCCGAGCGCGATCTGCACCCGCACGCGCTCGTCGCCGAGCCGCCGCGGGTCACGGACCAGGCAGCGGACCGGCGTCCCGGCGACCACCAGCCGGCGCAGCAGCGGGCGTCCGATCGTCCCCGTGGCGCCGGTGAGCAGGAGCACGGCTCGGGAGGCTACTGCCTAGAATGTCGCCTCCTTGCCCGTATCACCGACAGGAAGAACGAAGAACCCATGGCCTACGTCATCGCCGAGCCGTGCATCGGCACGAAGGACAACTCGTGCGTCGAGGTCTGCCCGGTCGACTGCATCCACCCGACGCCGGACGAGCCCGACTACGACAAGGTCGAGATGCTCTACATCGATCCTGAGGAATGCATCGACTGCGACGCCTGCGTCGAGGCGTGCCCTGTCGACGCCTGCTTCGCCGAGGATCAGCTCCCCGACGAGTGGCAGAAGTACACCCAGCTCAACATCGACTATTACGCGGGCCGGTAAAGCCGCACGCCGGGAGCTCCGGGCGATCTCACGCCATCGGCAGTGACATCCCCGCCGGCTTGGGAGCCGCTTCGATCCCGGCCGCGGCTGCCTCCTGCATGACCGGCAGCTCGACGGGGCTGAGCGCGATCAGCCCGCGGGCGGCCTGGCGGATTGCCTGCGAGGCGGGGTCGTCGGGGTCGGAGAGCACCACCGGCAGGCCGCTGTCGGACTGCTCGCGGAGCGACATCGTCAGCGGCACCCTGGCGAGCAGCGGGACCTCGAGCTCCTCGGAGAGCAGCTGGCCGCCGCCCTCGCCGAAGATCTGGAAGCGCTCGCCCGACGGGGTCACGAACCCTGACATGTTCTCGATCACGGCCGCGACCTCGAGCTTCAGCTTGGCCGCCATCTCGGCCGAGCGCCGGGCCACCTTCTGGGCCACCGGCTGCGGCGTCGTGACGATCACGAACTTGGCCTGCGGAAGCAGCTGGGCGAGTGTCATCGAGACGTCGCCGGTGCCGGGCGGCAGGTCGATCAGCAGGTAGTCGAGCTCGCCCCAGTCGACGTCCTCGAGGAACTGCTGGAGCGCCTTGTGGAGCATCGGGCCGCGCCACACGACGGCCGCGTCCTGCTCGACGAAGAACCCGATCGACATCACCTTGATGCCGTCGTGGGCGCTCAGCGGGACCAGCTTGCGGCTGGCGTTGACCTTCGGGCGCTCGGCGCCGAGGCCCAGCATCCGCGGCTGCGAGTAGCCCCACACGTCGGCGTCGAGCACGCCGACGAGCTTGCCGTCGCCGGCCAGCGCCGCGGCCAGGTTCGCGGTCACGCTGGACTTGCCGACCCCGCCCTTGCCGGAGCCGACGCAGATCACGTTCCTGACCTGGGCCAGCGCGCCGTCAGGCAGCGTGCCGCGGCCGAGCTTGCGACCCAGTGCCTGCTTCTCGGTGTCGGACAGGACGTCGAAGCCGACGTTGACCCCCGTGACCCCGCCGATCCCCTTGATCGCGTTGGTGACGCCGGTCTGGAAGGTGTTGCGGATCGGGCAGCCGGCGGTGGTCAGCGAGACCGTCACGTCGACGACCCCGTTCTCGTGGATGTCGACCGACCGCACCATCTCCAGCTCGACGATGTCGCGTCGGAGCTCGGGGTCGATCACGGCACGGAGGGAGTCGATCACTTGGTCTCTCGTGGGCATGCCCTCGATTGTAGAACGGGGTGGCCGAGTCGCCGAGTCACCGAGCGCCGGCCCGGCGGATACACGGGGCCGCCGGCCCGCGCCACGGCGACATCGTGAATCTCCCGGCGGGGCGCTCAGGGCCGGCTCGTGGCCTTAAGGCCGACGGGACGCCACTTGCGTGACGCCCCGGCGGTTGAGGGAGGAGAGGTGCTGCATTCGCCGACGAGATATGAGGCCGGCGAACCCGACCCGAACACGGCGCTCTCCGCTCGCCGGTCGGGGGAAGTCAGAGGGCGGGGCTAGCTGACCAGCCCCTTGACCGACTTCTCGACGCGCGTGCGACGCTGCCGCAGCTCGCGCTCGAACTTCGTGCCAGTCCGGCGGACCTGGCGCTCGAAGCGGTTGCGGGCGGCGGCTCCGCGGCGCTCGTAGCGCTCGAGCTCGCGCTCGAGGCTGTCGCGGGTGGCGTAGGCCGAACGCAGGTCCTTGACCGAGGAGACGAGGGTGTCGCGGGCGACCAGACTCGCCCCTACCGGCACGAGGACGGCCCGCTCGGCGAGCTCCTGGACCTGCCCGACCGTCGTCTTCGGCTGCGTCGAGGCCGTCGTGGTCGACTTCCGCGCCCTCGTACGAGTGGCCGTAGCCGGCTTGCGCGCCGCGGTCGTCTTGCGGGGGGTGGCCGGCTTGCGCGCCGCGGTCGTCTTGCGGGGGGTGGCCGGCTTGCGCGCCGCGGTCGTCTTGCGGGGGGTGGCGGGCTGCTTGGCGCCCGTGCCGGACTGCTTGGCGGCCGTTGTGCTGCTGCTAGTTGCCATGTGAGATCGCTTTGCTTCGCTTCCGTAGAATGAGAATGTTGGTTCTAGGCGCGTTCGAAGGAGGATAACCATCGAACATGTGTTTGTAAACCGGGGCCGACCGGCGGTTACACATGACCAGCCCCGCGACGCCGGAGAGGGCTCGCGGGCCCTACGCCGTCGAGGCCCGAGCCGGCGCGCCGTCCAGTCCGCGCCGCGCCAGCCACGCCCCGGGGTCCTCGATCTCGGCCAGCGTCGGGAGCGCCTCGGGGCACGAGAAGGCGTGGGCCAGCGCGACGGTCCCGCCGCGCTCGACGACGGCGTCGCAGAACGCCTTGCCGTGCTCGTACTGGCGGAGCTTCATCTCCAACCCGAGCAGCCGGCCGACGATTCGCGAGAGCAGCGACTGGTTGCGGCGCCGGCGATCGATCGCGGCGCGCAGCCGCGGCAGCGAGGGCAGCAGGTCCGGGGCGACGGCGTCCATCACGTGCTCGGCGTGCCCCTCGATCACCGCCATCACCGCCTGCACGCGATCGAGCGTGTCGCGCTCGGACTGGCTGGTCAGGATCGAGATCAGGTCGCCGCGCTTGAGCGCCGGCCACACCCGTCGCAGGTCATCGCCACTCGGCAGCTTCAGCTTGCGCGGCGTGTCGACCCGTAGCTCGGCGCTCTTCAGCAGCTCGCGGATCAGGTCCGCCAGGTGGCCGTGGAGCCACGGCACGCCGCCGAACTGGACCGCATGGGTGACCTCGTGCAGCGTCACCCAGGTCATGAACTCGCGCTCGTCGGCGCCGAACGAGTTGACCGCCTGGCCGAGGTTGGGGAGCACGAACAGCAGCCGCGGCGGGCGCTCCGGCACGGCCTCGTCGAGCAGCACCAGCTCGTACTGGCCGAGCACCCGCTGGGCCAGGTAGCCGAGCACCACCCCGACCTCGGTGGTCAGCACCACTCCGACGCCGAGCTGCATCGCCGGCTTCAGCGGTCCCGCGCCCTGACCGGCGCGCTTGAGCACCGGGTCGAGCAGCGTCCGCATCGCCGTCACGTTGCTCGACACCCACTCGCGGCGGCTGATCCCCTCCGGTGGGGGCAGCGGCTTGACCGGATGCAGGCCCGTGTAGGCGACGACTCGGCGCTCGGACTCGCGCGCCAGCTCGCCGAGGTCGACGCTGGGGGCGCGGCCGTCGCCGGTGCCGGCAACGAAGGCGCCGATACGCTCGGCCAGGATCCAGTCGATCACGTGGGGATCCGCTCGGCCAGGATCCAGTCGATCACGTCGGGATCCGCTCGAGCTCGTGCAGGGTCGCGAGGCTCCGGGCGGCGATCACCGGTGATGTCGGCACGGCGTCGAGGGGCGCCGCCAGCGGGTCCGCGTGGCGCGGGAAGCTGACGTGGCCGCCCGCCTCGCGGACGATCAGCTGCCCGGCGGCCGAGTCGACCCCGCGCCCGTTGCGCAGCGAGACCATGCCGTCGAAGCGCCCGGCGGCGACCTGGCACAGCGACGACGCGATCGTGCCCAGCGCCCGCAGCCGGTGGGCGGCCCCGACGAGGCCGTCGATCGACGCGGCGACCCAGCGCGGGTCGGCCGACTCGATGCCGAGCAGCTCGAGCCGCCCGTCGGAGGTGCGCCGCTCGGCGAGCTCCGGGTCGAGGCGGCGATCGCCGAGCCATGCCCCCTCGCCGCGGCGGCCCCACCACTCCTCCCGCGGGCCGAAGTCGTAGACGAAGCCGAAGAACACGTCGGCCATCGTCGCGCCGTCGGCGACGGCCAGCGACAGCGCGTGGTGCGGCAGCCCGCGCTTGGCGTTCAGCGACCCGTCGATCGGGTCGATGACGACCCGGATCGCGGGATCGCCGAAGTCGACCTCGCCGGCCTCCTCGGACAGCGCGCAGAAGCGGGCGCCCTGTCGGCGAAGCGCCTCGAGCTCGTCGAGCACCACCCGCTCGGCCGCCTCGTCGATGACCAGCGTGCGGTCGCCGCCATTCCCGCGCGTCCCGGTCTCGACCGCCCGCTCGGCGGTGCTCGGCCGCTCGGCGAGCACTCGCTCGAGACCCTCCACGGCGCGGCGGCAGACCGCGAGCCAGTCAACGTCGAGAGCCGGGCGGGTCGAGGCCATTGCCGACCTATGCTGTCAGACGTGACGCTGGCCGAAGACCGGGCGGTGGTGGAGTGGAGCGATGTGGTCGCCGATCCGTCGCCGTCGCTGGTCGTCCTCGGCGCCGCCGGCACCGGCAAGACGAGCCTGATCGCGGCGCGCTTCGAGCGCCTCGCGGCCGGCGGCCTGGCGCCCGAGCGGATCGTCCTGATCACCCCGACGGCCGCGCGCGCCGACGCGCTGCGGGTCCGCCTCGAGGCGCGGATCGAGCGCGGCTACGAGCAGCTGCTGGTGCTGACTCCGAGCGAGCTGTCGGCCCGCCTGCTCGAAGGCTCGGGGGCCGCCGACGCGCTCGATCCGGCGCTGGCGGCCGGCGAGCGGGTGGCGATGCTGATCGAGCGGATCGACGAGCTGTCGCTGCGCCACCACGACTTCGGCGGCCGACCGACCGCGCTGCTCGGCCGCTTCGTGCGCAAGATTGACCGGCTCAAAGCCGAGCTGATCGACGCCGAGCAGTACGCGGCATGGGCGGCGACGCTCGACGAGCGCGGCGACGACGAGGGTCACGCGGGCTCCGAGCGGGAGTTCGCCGACGTGTACCGGGCGCACGAGCGGATGCTCGCCGAGCTCGGCGCGCGCGACGACGGCGACCTCGTCCGCGCGGCCCTGCGGCTGGTCGGCGAGCGCCCGGCGGTACGGCGCTGGATCGAGCAGCTGCTGATCGACGATGCGCAGGAGCTCGACCTGGCGACAGCTCGCCTGGCCGGGGCCCTCGCCCCGCCGGGACTGACCGTCGCCGGCGATCCCGACGGGGCGCTGCGGCGCTTCCGGGGCGCCGGCGCCGAGCGGATGCGCGGCTTCGCGGCGGGCGCCGGGCGCGTCGTGCGGCTCGAGCGCTCTCGCCGCTGCAGCGCGCGGGTGGCGCGAGCGGCCTCGGCGCTCGTGCCCGCGTTCGCCGGCGTCGCGGCCGACGAGGGCGAGGTCGGCTTCTGGCGCTGCGCGGGCAGCCGCGCCGAGGCCCAGTCGGTGGCCGCCGACGTCGAGCGCCTGATCGGCCGCGACGGCGTCGCCCCGGGGCGGATCGCGGTGCTCGTGCCGGGCAGCTTCCGGGAGGGCCAGGCGGTCGCGGTGGCGCTCGAGGAGCGCGCCGTCCCGCACCGCCTGATCGGCGAGGCGGCGTTCTTCCAGCGCGCGGAGATCCGCGACGTGCTGGCCTGGCTGCGGCTGCTCGCCGACCCCTCCGACGCCGCCGCCGTGGTGCGCGCGCTGGCCCGGCCGCCGATCGAGCTGCGCTCGGTCGACATCGCCCGCTGCACCCAGATCGCCCGGCGGCGCAAGCTCGACATGGTCGGGGCGCTGGCCGCCGCCACCGAGTCGCCGCAGGTCCCGCCGGAGGCCCGCGAGCGGATCCGCGTGTTCCTCAAGCTGTACCGCTCGGCGGCGGCGGCGATCGACACCACTCGCCCCGACCTCTACGTCCACCGCCTGATCGAGCGCCTCGGGCTGCGCCGCCAGCAGCTGTTCGCCGCCTCGGCCGACGTGGTCGAGCGGCTGCGGGCGCTGGCGCGGTTCGGCGAGCTCGCCTCGGCGTACGTGAGCCGCTCGCCGCAGGCGACCCCGCGCGAGTTCGCCCGCTCGGTCGCCTCGGTGGCCGACTTCGGCCTGCGCGAGCAGGAGGAGCCGGATCTCAGCGGCGCCGCGGCGGCGGTGCAGGTGCTGCCGCTGGCCGCGGCGGGTGGGCTCGAGGCCGACCACGTCTACGTGCTGGGGCTCGATGCCCACCTCGGCGCTCCGGCCCCCGAGCCGCTCCCCGACGAGCTCCTGCACGAGCCGCTGCCCGCCGACGGCGAGGACTGCCGGGCGGCGATGGCGCGCGCGCAGCTGTACGTGGCGATCACCCGGGCGCGGACGCGGGTGGTGCTCTGCTGTCCGGACGGCGCGCCGGCGCCGCTCTGCGAGGACGTCAGGGCGGCCATGGGCGGCGAGTGGGAGGCCCGTCAGGAGCAGCTGTTCGGCCCCGCGGAGACGCTCCACTCGACGTATCGCCTGCTCCGCGACGAGCTGCTCGAGGGCACGATGCGCGCCGGCGGGCGCCTCGGCGAGCTGCGCTTCGACACCGACCTCGACGTCGCGCACGCGGTCGTCCGCTATCTCGAGCTGCTGAAGGTGGCGGCGCTGATCGCCCGGCCGGAGGACCAGGGGGTCGCCGAGGGCCTGCGCGACGTCAACCAGCGGATCCTCCAGGCGGTGACCGCCGAGCAGCGGGAGATCTTCACCTCCTCGGCGCTCGACGAATACCTGCTCGACGCGGAGCGCGACACCCGCCGCCGCGCCCAGGCGATCGCCGCCCGCGACGAGCCCTCGCTGGAGGCGTTCCTGCCCACTCGAGGAGACGGGGTCGTGCTGTCGGCCGGCGACATCGACACCTACCGGACGTGCCCGCTGAAGTACAAGTTCGCCCGGGTGTTCCGGATCCCCCAGGAGCCGACGATTCACCAGCGCTTCGGGATCCTCGTGCACCAGGTGCTCGAGCGCTTTCACTCCGGCCCGGGCGACGGCGGCGAGCCGGGCACGCTGGCCGAGCTGCTCGGCCTGCTCGACCTGGGGTGGCGCCGCGGCGGCTTCGGCGACTCCGAGGAGGAGCGCCAGCTGCGCGGCAAGGCGGCGGGCGCGCTCAGCCGCTACCACGAGCGCTTCCGCTCCGAGGAGGCCGAGCCGGTGTGGTTCGAGCGCTCGTTCCAGTTCAAACTCGGCCCGCACCTGCTGCGCGGACGGGTCGACCGCGTCGACCGCCTGCCCGGCGGCGAGTACGAGCTGATCGACTACAAGACGGGGCGTCCGAAGACGACCGCGCAGCTCGCCGAGGATGTACAGCTGTCGCTGTACGCGGTCGGCGCGCGGGAGGCATGGGAGCTCGACGCCTCACGCCAGGCCTACCTGTACCTGCTCGACGACCAGAAGGTCAGCCTGCCCGACGACGCGTCGCGCGCGGAGTGGATCAGCGAGGTCGTCCACGAGGTCGCCGCGGGGATCCGCTCGCAGGGGTTTGAGCCGACGCCGTCCTACCAGGCGTGCTCGATCTGCGACTACCGCCTCGTCTGCCCGGCCGCCGAGCGCTGAGGGGGACTCGCCTGGCGGCTCGTCCCTCGAGAGAATCGCCCCGGGGGGCGGGGGACTCGCCTGGCGGCTCGTCCCTCGAGAGAGGGGGCGATTCTCTCGCTCTCGGGGCCCGCTTGTGCTAGTGGGGGCCGCCGGCGACGTCGTCGCCGCGCTGGCGGAGGAAGCGCTGGAGATCCCGGGCGATCGAGTCTCCGGAGGGGAGCGGGCCGGAGGCTTCGTCCTCGCCGGCCGCCTGCTCCAGCCGCTCGACGAACGCCTGCACCTCCGGGTCGCTCTGCACGGCGACGTTGACCTGGCGGTCGTAGTCGGCGGCGGCCGACTCAAGCTCCGTGGCGTCGACGGCGACGCCGACGAGCCCCTCGAGCTTGCGCACCAGCGCCAGGGCGGCCTTGGGGTTGGGTGCGGCGGCGATGTAGTGCGGCACCGCCGCCCACAGGCTGGCCGACGGCAGCCCGGCGTCCTGGCAGGCGCCGTGCAGCACGCCGACGATCCCGGTCGGGCCCTCGTAGGATGACTGGCTGAGGCTCAGCCGGGCGACCAGCGCCGGATCCGAGGCGAGGCCGGTGACCGACACCGCGCGGGTGTGCGGCACGTCGGCGAGCAGCGCCCCCAGCGTGACCACCAGCTGCACGCCGATCGCCTCGGCGAGCTCGGCGATCAGTCGGCTGAAGCCGCGCCAGCGGAACGACGGCTCGGCGCCCGAGAGCAGGATCAGGTCCCGCGGGGCGCGGGGGATCCGCGCCTCGTAGATCTCCACCTCGGGCCAGATGATCTGCCGGGTGGTGCCGCCGACCATCTCGATCCTCGGCCGCGTCGCCTGGAAGTCGTAGAAGTCCTCCGGATCGATCGTCGCGAAGCGCTGGGCGTCGAGCGCGGCGCCGACAAAGGAGAGCGCCGAGGAGGCGGCGTCGGCGGCGTCGTTCCAGCCCTTGAAGGCGCAGATCATCGCCGGCGCCCGAAGGCCGTCGGGGCGATATTGCCACTGCAACGGCTGCATCCGGTCCACCGTACATCATGCGCCGATGGCCCCTGAGCAGCGCGTCAGTGCCCTGCGACCCGGCGAGGAGGTGCGCGGACTGTTTGCGTGCGTGCGCAAGGACCGCCGCCAGACCCGCACCGGATCGCCGTATCTGGCCCTCGAGCTGCGCGACCGCAGCGGCACCATCGCGGCCCGTGCGTTCCGCGACGCCGACGCGCTGTCGGGCCGCTTCGAGCGCGGCGACATCGTGCGCGTGCATGGCCGGGTCGAGCGCTTCCGGGACGAGCTGACGCTCGAGCTCGACGACATCGCCAAGGCCACCGAGGCGCTCGACCCCTCCGAGTTCCTGCCCACCGCCTATCGCGACCTCGATGAGCTCGACGGCTTCCTCGAGCACCTCGTCGGCGAGGTCTACGACCGCCGGTACCGCTCGCTGCTCGACGGGCTGCTGGCCGACGGCGGCCTGCGCGCCTCGTGGCGCCAGGCGCCGTGCTCGCGCGCCGGCCACCACGCCTACCTCGGCGGGCTGCTCGAGCACACCGTCGCCGTGGCCACGCTGGCCCAGGACCTCTGCCAGCTGCATCCGCGGCTCAACTCCGACCTGCTGCTGAGCGCCGCGATCACCCACGACCTCGGTCGCACGCGCGAGTTCAGCCTCGGCGCCGACATCGGCCTGACCGACGAGGGCCGGATGCTCGGTCACATGGTGATCGGCGCCAACATCCTCACCGCCCGCGGCCGCGCGCTCGACGAGGGCCGCCGGCTGGCGCTGCTGCACTGCGTGCTCGCCCACCACGGACCCTCGAGCACGCCCGGTGGCCGCTTTCAGTCCGCCGAGGCGCTGGCGCTGTTCCGGCTCAACGCGCTCGACGCCGGGGTCAAGGGCGCGCTCGAGCACGGGCTGCCCGGCTGAGCTCAAGGGCAGCACCAGCCGTCGAGGAGCGGGAACGCGCGGCGGCCGCCGAGGCGCGCGGTGATTCGGGACACGGCGGCCGCCGGCGTCGAACACGCTCGCCCGCCCGCGGCTCATGGCCCGCAGCCGGGCGCCGTCGGCGAACCACTCGAGCGCCCGCGGCGCGCCCCTGAGCCGCCGGGTTCACGCGATCGCACCGATGTCGGCGACGACGACGATCACGACGACGGCTACGGGGCATTGGGTTCTCCCCCGTGGTACTTACCCCCGGATACGCCCCAGCCGCGCCGGACGCCGCCTGGGCGTCTGTACGACCCTCGCCCCGCTGTGCCGCCGCGCCGCCGCGCGCCCGGAAGCGCAACGACGCTGATCGCGCCGCTCGAACCCACTCTGAGCAGGTTGGTAACCATAGTGGGTACCAACCTGCTCAGAGTGGCATGTGCCATAGCCGCGGCGCTGGACGACGGGTCGGAGCCTGATCGACACTGAGATCCACGCGCGGCCTGGAGTGACGCGCTCAACCTTGCCTTGCGCTCCGGCGCGATGATCCAGATCGCGAGCGAGGTGATCGATACCGCCGGGAGGATCGCTTGGCGAGATCCGTGCGCGCGGGAGCAGGCGATGTGCTCGGTCGAGATCAGACCGTCTGCCGGGCCGGCTCCCGGGCCTGGATCCACGTCGAGCTGCAGGGGATCTTCGACTTGTCGCAGCGCCCCGCGTAGCCACGCGCGATCTCGGTCACCTCGGCGAGCAGGTCGTCGGCGAGCCGGATCGGGTCGAGCCCGAGGTCGACGAGGTGGCGGTTCTCCACGTACAGCTCGTTCTCGGCCGCCTCCTTGCGCGGGTTGTCGACGTAGTCGATCTCGGCTCCGGTCAGGCTCGCGACGAGCTGAGCGAGGTCGCGCACGCGATGGCACTCGGTCATCTGGTTGAACACGCGCACGCGCTCGCCGGGGGCCGGTGGGTGCTCGATCGCCAGCTGGATGCACTTGACGGTGTCCTGGATGTGGATGAAGGCGCGGGTCTGGCCGCCGGTGCCGTGCACGGTGAGCGGATAGCCGACCGCGGCCTGCATCAGGAAGCGGTTGAGCACGGTGCCGTAGTCGCCGTCGTAGTCGAAGCGGTTGATCAGTCGCTCGTCGAGCCGTGTCTCCGCTGTCTGCGTACCCCAGACGATCCCCTGATGCAGGTCGGTCACCCGCGTGCCATCGTTCTTGTTGTAGAACGCGAACAGGAGCTGATCCTGGGTCTTGGTCATGTGGTAGACGCTGCCCGGGTTGACGGGGTAGAGGATCTCCTGCTCGACCTCGGCGCCGTCGTCGGTGTCGAAGCGGACGCGCAGGTAGCCCTCGGGGATCTTCACCCCGGCGGTGCCGTAGCCGTAGACGCCCATCGTGCCGAGGTGGACGACATGGGTGTCGAGGCCGGCGTCGACCAGCCCGGCCAGCAGGTTGTGGGTCGCGTTGACGTTATTGGTGACCGTGTAGCGCTTGTGCCACGAGCTCTTCATCGAGTACGGGGCGGCTCGCTGCTCGGCGAAGTGGACGACCGCCTCGGGCTGGTACTCGGTCAGCAGGTCGAGCAGCTCGCGGTAGTCGTCGGCGACGTTCAGCCGGTGGAAGGGAATCTCGCGACCCGTGAGCTCGCGCCAGGCGGCGAGCCGCGTGCCGGTCGGGCTGATCGGGGTCAGCGACTCGGCCTCGAGCTCGACGTCGGCGTTGCGCCGGGCGAGGTTGTCGACGATCGCCACGTCGTGGCCGCAGGCCGACAGGTGCAGCGACGTGGGCCAGCCACAGAAGCCGTCACCACCGAGAATCAAGATGCGCAAGAGATCTCCCTTGGTCGGTTACCTGAGGCTCGGACTCGGCGTACAACGCGCGTGCGGTCCTCGAGCCTCATGGATAGTACGGGTCCCCGACACGAGGTCGCGTAAGGTGGCGCACGTGGAGCGCTACCAGGAGCTCAACCGGGCCTGCTGGGACGAGCGGGCGCCGGCCCACGCGGCCTCGCCCGGGTACGCGCGCGAGCGGTTCCTGGCCGATCCCGAGTTCATCAGCGACGTCGTCCGCTTCGATCTGCCCCGGCTCGGCGACGTCGCGGCGCGGCGCGGTCTGCATCTCCAATGCCACATCGGAACCGACACGATCTCGCTGGCGCGGCTCGGGGCGCGGATGACCGGCCTCGACTTCTCGCCCGCCTCGCTCGCTCACGCGCGCGCGCTCGCGCGAGAGCTCGGGAGCGACACCGAGTTCGTCGAGTCCGACGTCTACGACGCTGTCGCCGTCCTCGGGCCGGGGAGCTACGACTTCGTGTTCACGGGGGTCGGCGCGCTGTGCTGGCTGCCCTCCGTCCGGCGCTGGGCCGGCATCGTGGCCGAGCTGCTGGCGCCCGGCGGCCGGCTGTTCATCCGTGAGGGCCACCCGATGCTGTGGGCGATCGACGAGCGCCGCGAGGACGGCCTGCTCGTCCCCGAGTATCCGTACTTCGAACGCGAGGAGGCGGTGGTGATCGACGAGCCGGGCACCTACGTCGCCACCGACGTCGCGTTCGCGAACACGGTCACGCACGCCTGGAACCACGGGCTCGGCGAGATCGTCACCGCGCTGTTCGAGGCGGGGATGTCGATCACGGGCCTGGTCGAGCACGACAGCGTGCCGTGGGACGCGTTCCCGGGCCGGATGGAGCAGATCGAGCCCGGCGAGTGGCGGCTGGCCGACCGGCCGTGGCGCATCGCCCATAGCTACACCCTGCAGGCGATCAATGCGCGGTAGCCGGCGGCGCTACGGGAAGCGCCCGGCGATCCGCGCCGAGAGCCCGGCGGCGGCCACCAGCAGCACGAGGGCGGCGGCCGCGAAGCGGCTGGTGATCTCGCGGTGGCGGGTGAGGCTGCCGAGCTGGCTACCGAGGTGGGAGTAGATCGAGCTGAGCTCACCGGCGCTCTGGGCGTTGAACGAGCGCCCGCCCGAGCTGCGGGCGATCTGAGCCATCAGCTGCGGATCGGGCGGTACGGCGACCGGAGTTTGAAATGGTCCGGCGTTGACCTGTCCGGCGGGGGTGCCGAGGGCCACGGTGAAGATCGGGATCCGCTCCTGGGCGGCCTGTCTGGCCACGGCGACTGGGTCGACGCCGGCGTTGGCCGAGCCGTCGGAGAGCAGGATCACCGCTGAGGGGGGGTGGTGCCGGGTGGCGCCGTGCAGCAGCTCCAGCGCCAGCGCCAGCGCGTCGCCGGTGGCCGTCGACCCGCCGGCCCGCTGGGCGTCGATGACCTGGCGGGCCGCGGCGTGGCTCGTGACCGGGCCCTGGACGGTGTCGGCCGTGGTCGAGAACGTGATCGCGCCCAGCTTGACCCCGGCGGGCACCCGATCGATGAACTGGTTGGCGGCCGTCTCCGTCGCCGCCAGCCGCGACGGCTGCACGTCGTCGGCCGCCATCGACCCCGAGTGGTCGGTGACGAGCATGATCGAGGCCTGGTCGATCGCCACCCGGTAGGTCTCGCGGGGCCTGGCCAGCGCCACCGCCAGCGCGGCGATCGCGGCGATCACCAGCGCCGCCGGGAGGTGGCGCAACCACATGCTCCCGCCGCCCTCGGCGGCGGCGCGAAGCGTGTCGAGCGCGGTGAAGCGGACCGCGTAGCGACGGCTGCGCCGCTGGGCGGCCAGGTAGGCGGCGAGCGCCAGCGGAGTCAGGGCCAGGATCAGCAGCCAGCCCGGCGCGCTGAAGCTCATCAGAAGCGCAGCTCCCGGCCCAGGTCGCGCAGCCAGTCGCCGCTCGTCGACAGCGCAATGTGCTTGGTCCGCAGGCGCCGCAGCTCGTCGGCGATCCGCGCGCGGCGCTCGCGCTCGAGCGCGGCGAAGCGCTCACGCACGCGCCGGCTCGAGGTGTTGACCGAGAAGCGGGCGCCGGTCTCGGGATCGACCAGCCGGAGCTGCCCGAGCGCGGGCAACTCGAGCTCGCGCGGATCGTGGACCTCGACCGCCACCACGGAGTGGCCCACGCGCAGCGAGCCGAGTGGCCGCTCCCAGTGACGCTGGTCACGGAAGTCCGAGACGACCACGATCAGCCCTGGCTGGCGCGCCAGCCGGGTGACGCGTCCGAGCGCTCCGGCGAGCCCCTCGGGATCGTGCACGCCGTCGGGCGCGACGCCGTCCTCGAGCGTCCGGCGCAGCGCCACCATCGCGGGCTTGGACCCGCGCGGGGGGAGCACCCGCGGCTCGGCGGCGCCGAACGAGACCAGGCCGACGCTGCCCGCGCGGCGGATCCCGATCCGCCCGAACACCAGCGCCACCCCCTCGGCGACGTCGGCCTTCAGCCGCCGGGCGGTGCCGAACGCCATTGACGGTGAGACGTCGAGGACGATCCAGGTGCTGAGCGCGCGCTCGGGCACGTGCAGGCGCACGTGTGGGATCCCGGCGCTGCGGGCTGTCGCCGCCGCGTCGAGGTGGCGAACGTCGTCCCCGATCTCGTACGGGCGCAGCTGCGCCAGCTCCATCCCCAGGCCGACCCCGGAGGCCCGGCGGTCGCCGGGCAGCGTGCGGGTGATCAGCCGCGTGACGCCGACGTCGAGCGCCTCGACCAGCGCCTGGGGCACCGGGCCGGGGCCCTGACGGGCGGCCGGCGGACTCAGCAGCGAGGTGCCGGGCGGCAGGCTCAACCGCCTACACCGCCGCCCGGACGTGGCCGGCCGGCGGCGGCGGCGGCCGGCGGGTGAGGCTGCGGGCCCCCGGCTCGGGAACGGCGGCGAGCACGCGCTCGAGCACCGCGTCGGCGCTCACCCCCTCGCTGAGGGCGTCGTAGGAGAGCACGATCCGGTGGCGCAGCACGTCGGCGGCGAGGTCGCGAACATCCTCGGAGGCGACGTGACCGCGCCCGCGGAGCAGCGCCAGCGCGCGCGCCGACTGCACCAGGCCGATCGGCCCGCGAGGGCTCGCGCCGAACTCGATCAGGCCCTCGAGCTCGTCGAGGCCGTGCCGGTTCGGGTGCCGGGTGGCATCGGCCAGCGCCACCGCGTAGCCGATCAGCTCGCGGTCGACCAGCACGGTCCGGGTGGCCTGCGCGTACAACCCGAGGTCGCGCAGCGAGATGCACGTCCGCACCTGTGCGGCGGGCTGAAGGCTGCGCCCGACGACCGCGGCCTCCTCGCCGACGCTCGGGTAGTCGACGAGGATCTTCATCAGGAAGCGGTCGATCTGGGCCTCGGGCAGCGGGTAGGTGCCCTCCGACTCGATCGGGTTCTGGGTCGCCATCACGATGAACGGCAGCGGCACCCGATGCGTGGTCCCCCCGATCGTCACCTGCTGCTCCTGCATCACCTCGAGCAGCGCCGACTGCACCTTGGCGGGCGTCCGGTTGATCTCGTCGGCGAGCAGGAAGTTGGTGAACACCGGCCCCAGCTCGGTGTCGAAGGTCCCGGTGTTGGGCCGGTAGAGGCGCGTACCGATCAGGTCGGCGGGGACGAGGTCGGGGGTGAACTGGATGCGGTTGTAGGAGCCTCCGAACACGGCGGCCAGGGTCTTGACGGTCAGCGTCTTGGCCAGCCCGGGGACGCCCTCGATCAGCACGTGGCCCTGAGCCAGGAGGCTGACCAGCATCCGTTCGAGCATCGCGTCCTGGCCGACGATCACTCGCTTGATCTCGCTCAGCGCCGTCTGCAGGGCGTCCCGGGCCTGCCCGCGGACGCTGTCGATCTGCTCGCTGTCGGTCATCGGTGTCTCCTTAGGGTCATGTCGGAAAGCTCGTGGCGGCCACTAGGCCAGGCGGCCGAACCAGCGCAGCGACAGCGCGCCGCCGATCAGCAGCAGCAGCAGCCCGGCGCCGGCGAAGGTGGAGGTGATCTGCTGCTCGACCAGCTTGTGCCCGAGCTGAGCGGCCAGGTGCTCGTAGACGGCGCGCAGGCCACCGGCGTTCCCGGCGGTGAACGTGCGCCCGCCGGAGGCCCGGGCGATCTGCTGCAGCTCGGAGGGATTCAGCGGCACCGGCACCGACCGCGTGGACCCGCCCCGGGGCACGGCGATCGTGCCGCCGGCGGTGCCGAGCGCGACGGTGTAGACGGGGATGTGTTGCCGCGCCGACTGGCGCGCGGCGGTGACCGAGTCGACGCCGGTGTTGGAGGTCCCGTCGGACAGCAGCACGAGCGCCCCGGGGATCCGCCTCCCCGCGGGCGAGCGTAAGGCGGCGAGGATCGTGTCGGCGCGCGTGATCGCGCTGCCGATCGCCGTGTGGCCTCCGAGGCGGAGCCCGCTCAGCGCCTTGACGGTGAGCGAGTGGTCGGTGCTCGGCGACTGCAGGAGCGTCGGCACCTGGTTGAACTTCATCAGCCCGACGCGCACGGTGGCCGGAACCGAGGAGGCGAAGCGCGCGGCGGCGCGCTCGGCGGCCACCAGCCGCGACGGGCGCACGTCGGTGGAGGCCATCGAGCTCGAGACGTCGTCGGCCAACATCACCGCCCCGTCGCTCACCGGCACCGCGACGCTGCGCTGCGGCTGGGCGGCGGCCAGCACCAGCCCGCACAGCGCCAGGGCGAAGGCCAGCATCGGCGCGTGCCGGCGCCATCCGGGACGCTCGGGGGCGAGTGAGGCGACCATCGGCGCGGTGACGAACGCGGCCGCGGCCCGCTCACGACGCCGCTGCTCGGCGAGGTAGGCGGCGAGCCCCAACGGGAGCGCCAGCAGCCCCAGTAGCACGATCGGGGCGGCGAAGCTCATGGGGTGGCGGCCGGCGAGTCGGCCAGCTGCACCTGTGCGGTGATCGCCACCGGCCCCTGCTCGAGCCGCAGCGTGACCGAGTCCCCGGGGTGCAGACCGGCGAGGATCCGGTTGACGTCACCGGGGCTCGCGACCTGATGGCCGTCGAGGGACAGCAGCAGGTCGCCGGGGCCGATCCCGGCCTGGTCGGCCGGGCTGCTCGGCACCACCGCCTGCACGATCACGCGGTTGACGGGGACGCTCTGGAGGTTCAGGCCGAGGTACGGGAGCGCGCCCTCCAGGCCGGCGACCGAGCCGTTCGGGCCGCCGCCCGAGCTGAGCGCCCACGCGCCGCCGACCAGCACCAGCGCGCCGATCACCGCCACCAGCAGCACGCGGCGCCGGAGCCAGCTCGCGGCCGGGCGCGCCGCCGGCGAGGGCGCGGCGGCCGGCCCGGCCGCGGTGCGGCGCGGGCGCGGCTCGGTCGCCGGGCGCGGATCGGCGCCCGCCGGCGGTGCGACGGGCGGGGACGGATCGGCGCGGGCCGGCGGCTCGACGGGCGGGGGCGCGGAGCCGGCGGCCCCGGGGCGCGCCGCGGCCGCCGCCGCGCGCGCTGCGGCCGACTCGCGCTTCCAGTCACCGGACCAGAGGTGTTTCGGTGAGGCCATGGACGGGCCGAAGGTACGGTAGTCCGGTGAGAGCTTCTTAAGAGCCCCGGGGCACGGGCAGGACGACGTTGCGCAGCGGCTCCCCGGCCGCCCAGCGCGCCAGCTGCTCGCCGGCCAGCGCCGCGGCGCGCGCATGGCCGAGCGGCGAGTCGCCGCCGATGTGCGGGGTGATCGACAGCACTCCGGGGGCGCGCCACAGTGGATGCTCGTCGGGCAGCGGCTCGGGGTCGGTGACGTCGAGGACGGCGCGCAGGCGCCCGGTCGAGACCTCGGCGAGCAGCGCGTCGGTGTCGAGGACCGGTCCGCGCGCGGCGTTGACCAGCACCGCCCCGTCGCGCAGCGCGGCCAGCTCGCGCGCGCCGATCAGCCCGCGGGTGGCGTCGGTGAGCGGGGTCAGCACGACGAGCGCGTCGGCCCGCGGGAGCAGCTCGGGCAGCTCGCCGACCCCGTGCCCCCCGTCGTGGGCGCGCGAGCCGACGCCGATCACGGTGCTGCCCAGCGCCTCCAGCAGCCCCCCGAGGTGGCGACCGATCGAGCCCATGCCGAGGATCAGCACCGTCCAGGCGGCGATGTCCTCCAGCTCGCGCTCGGCGCTCCAGCGACGCTCGCGGGCGCACGCCAGTAGGCCTGTCGAGGCGCCCAGCAGGGCCCCCAGGACCCATTCGGCCACCGGCGCGTCGCGGGCGCCGCGGGCGCTGCAGAGGATCGCCCGCTCGGGCACGTGCGGCTCGATCCAGTCGGTGCCGGCCGACATCACCTGCACGACCTTCAGCGCCTCGAGCGAGCCGAGCAGCGCCGGCACGCCGCGGTCGCCCGCTCCGGGCACGAGGAACTCGACCCCGTCGAGCGCGGCGCCGGGCACCAGCTCGAGCACCTCGACGCCGGCGGGCGCGCGGTCACGGACCGCCGGCAGCGCGGCCGGCGCCACCGCGGCGCGGATCGTCTGGTTGGGCATTGCCTTGACGATAACGATCGGAGATCCGTCCACCGGCGGCGCGCTGCGCTTTCCGCGGCGCTCGATGCGTCCCGGCGAGCGCGACGGTGCTGAGGAGCCTGCAGCTCGGCGAGCTGTCGAGCAGCGTGTCGCTCAGGCGGGGGCCCCGGCCGGCGCCGCCGTCGTCCCGAGCCGCCCGCGGATCAGGTCGGCGGCGCGCTCGGCGACCATGATCGTCGGGGCGTTGGTGTTGCCGCCCGGGATCACCGGGAACACGCTCGCGTCGACGACCCGGATGCCGTGCAGCCCCCGGAGGCGCAGCTCGGGATCGAGCACGGCGTCCTCGCCGGTTCCCATCCGGCACGTGCCGACCGGGTGGTAGATCAGCTCGACGCGCCGCCGCAGCGAGTCCTCGAGGTCGGCGTCGGAGACGTCCGGGCCGGGGGTGAGCTCGCGGACCACCTTCTCGCTGAGCGGTGAGGTGGCGGCGATCTCCCGCGCCAGCCGCATCCCCGCCACCATCGAGGTGACGTCGTCGGGCTCGGTCAGCGAGTTGGTGAGGATCTTCGCCCTGGCCTCCGGGTCGGCGCTGCGCAGCGTGACCTCGCCGCGGGCCTGGGGGCTCACCAGCGTCGGCGCGATCGTCGCGCAGTGGCCGTCGTGCTCGACCGATCCGTGCTGCTCGTAGAACGCCGCGCCCATGTGGAACTGGATGTCGGCGGCGGGGAGCCCGGGCCGCGTGCGCACGAACGCGCACACCTCGGCCACCGTCGAGGTCAGCTTGCCCGAGCGCCTCAGCACCCACTCGGCGAGCTGCTTGGGGGCATCGGCCCGATACAGCGTGTCCGAGTCCTGAACCTCGTAGTTCATGGTCACGAACGGATGGTCCTGGAGGTTCTTGCCCACCCCGGGCAGGTCGTGGGCGACGTCGATCCCGTGCGCGCGCAGCTCGTCGGCCGGCCCGATCCCCGACAGCAGCAGCAGCTGCGGCGAGCCGATCGCGCCGGCGCACAGCAGCACCTCGCGCCCGGGCCGGGCCACGCTCTGCTCGCGCCCGTGGCGGTAGCGCACGCCAGTCACGCGGTCGCCCTCGAGCTCGAGGGCGAGCACCTGCGCGCCGGTGATCACCTCGAGGTTGTCCCGCTTCAGCGCCGGGCGCAGGTAGCCGTCGGCGCTGCTCCAGCGCCGGCCGTTGCGCTGCGTCACCTGGAACATCGAGACGCCGTCCTGCTCGGGACCGTTGCAGTCCGGCGTGTACGGGATCCCGGCCGCCTCGGAGGCGGCGATCAGCTCCTGCGCGAGCGCCCGCGGCGAGCGCTGGTCGGCCACGTTCAGCGGGCCTCCGGTGGCGTGGAACTCCGACTCGCCGCGCTCGTTGTGCTCGGCGCGCAGGAAGTACGGCAGCACGTCGTTCCAGCCCCAGCCCTCGGCGCCGGCCTTGATCCACAGGTCGTAGTCGAGCGGGCGTCCGCGGACGTAGAGCATCGCGTTCATCGAGCTCGAGCCGCCCAGCGACTTGCCGCGGGGGACGTACAGTCGCCGGCCGGCGCACCCGGGCTCGGGCTCGGTCTCGTAGTCCCAGTCGAGCTTCCGGTCATGGAACTGCTTGCCGAAGGCGGCGGGAATCTTGATGTTGGGGCTGCGGTCCTTGGGTCCCGCCTCGATCAGCAGGACGCGGAGCTGGGGATCCTCGCTGAGGCGGGCGGCGAGCACGCAACCCGCCGAGCCGGCCCCGACGATCACGTAATCGGCGTTGGACATGCGCCGATCCTCTCAGGTCTCCCGCCGGCCTCGCCGTTCGGGCGGCCTCGACTACCCTCGACGGCATGTCGCGAGGACTCTCGCTGCGCGCGCGCTGGGCGCTGTCGATCGGCGTCACCGTGGTGCTGCTGGTCGCGCTGGTGATCTACGTCAGCGCCCACAACACCGACGTTCCGCAGGGCCAGTTGATCAGTCTCCGCGCCGAGGCCGAGGCCGCACGCGAGGCGGTCGCCCTGGTGGAGCAGGAGCAGGCTCCGCACCGCTCGGCGGCTCGCGCGGGGCTCGCTCCGGCGGCGGCGCTGTCGACCGCCGTAGCCGCCACGATGCGCGGCCTGATCGACCAGAACCAGGCCGACCCGCCGCTCGGGCGCGTCAGCTGCGCGCCCGACGGCGGCACCGGGGCGCAGCGGGCGCTCCGCTGCCGCGTGTTGTCGGCCAACGCCTACTACGACTTTCAGGGCGTCTTCGACGGCGCCACGCGGGCCGTCACCCTGTGCCGCGTCGAGCCGCCGCCGTACCCCGCGCGCTCGGTGCCGGTCAGCCGGCGCTGTCGGACATGAGCGAGCGTGGCCATGGAGCAGGCGCCGCAGCGAACGAACGCGACCGCCGCCGCCGCGGAGCGCTGGGCTCGCGGCGACGGCGGTCGGACTGCTTCGAGGCGGGATCCGCCTCAGGCGGCGGAGGCGTGCTCGGCGACCGGGACGGCGTCGCCCTCGGGCTGGCGAGCGGTGGCCTGGGACAACGCGGCCGGCAGCTCGGGCGCCGGGTCGGCGCCGCTGATCGCGTCCTTGAAGCCGGCCAGTCCGTGGCCGAGCGAGCGACCCATCTCGGGCAGGCGCTTGGCGCCGAACAGCAGCAGCAGCACCACCCCCAGGAAGGCCAGGTGCATCGGGTTTCCAAGTCCCATCATGGGCTCTCAGTCCTTTCGGTTTTTGCGGCCTGGGTTTTAGGCCTTGATCAGGGGGCCGGCTGCCTTCAGCACGGCCGCCTTGCTCAGCGGCTTGTCGAAGGCGCCGCTCGGGGTCACCGGCATCATCGTCAGGGCGCCGATCGTCGCCGCGTGGCGCGCCTCGATCTGCACGATGCTGCCCGCGGCGGCCAGCAGGGCCTTGTTCTGCAGGCTCGGGCCAGCGCCGTTGTAGGCGCCGACGCCGACGTTCTCCAGCGTGTAGGCGAGCTTCAGGAACGAGGCCTGGTCGGTGACCGGGAACACGAACTTGGGCATCGGGGCCGGCGTTCCGCCGCCGCCCTTGATCGCCTTGGTCAGCGCGTCGACGTGCTGGGCCTCTTGGTCGCCGAACTCGGTGGCGATCGACTTGGCCTGCCCGCTGAGGCCGACCGACTTGCCCTTCACCTGATAGAAGTTCGACTCCAGGTACTCGAGCGTCAGCGCGAAGTTGAGGATGTCGATGTCGCTGCTGGCGGCGAGCGCGCTCGAGACGAACGGCGTCACCGCGGTGGCCCCGTAGACGGCGCCGGCGGCCAGGGCGCCGCGCAGGATGAAGCTCTGGCGGCTGATGCCGTGGATTTCGACACCGCCCAGCTCAGGGGCGTGGATCGATTCAGTGTGCATGCGTGTCATTTCCTTTGGGAATCGAGGGTCGGGGTCAGGCGATGAACGGCTTGACGGCGGCGAGGACCTCGCTCATCGTCATGGGCTTGCCGAACGCGCCGTCGGGGGTGGGGCTCTTCTTGACGGTCAGGTTGAGGATCGCGGCGTGCCGCGCCTCGATCGTGTGGATCGCCAGGGCGGCGGCCAGGATCTCCGGGCTCTTGATGTTGCCGGCCTGGCCGAGGTAGGCGGCGGCGCCCAGGTTCTCGACCGTCGCGGCGAGCTGTGCGACCGACGTCGCGTCCTTGAGCGGGAACTTGCCCATCGGCTTGGCGGCCGGGGTGCCGAGGCTCATGGCGACCTTGTGGAGCGCCAGCACGTGCTCGTGCTCCTCCTGGCCGAACATCTTCAGCGTCGGCAGCGCGGGAGAGCTGGCGAACAGGCCGCTCTTGACCACGTCGCCGTAGAACTGATCCTCGAGGTACTCGAGGGTCAGCGCGTAGTTGACGATCGCCAGGTCACCCGATGCCGGAGCCTTGCCGGTGGATGTGCCGGTGGACGCGCCGGTCGAAGCGCCCGTAGAGGCGCCGGCGTTGTTCTTCGAGGAGCTCGAGGAGGAGCCGCACGCTGCGATGAACGTCCCGAGGGCCGTCGCCGCCGCTGCGCTGCCCATGCCGCGACCCGCCATCTTGAGGAACTTCTTCCGGGCCACGTCGTCGCGCGCCAGCGTTATCACGGCGCCGTCCTGCTCGGGCGCGTGGTCCTGTTCGTTACCTGCCGGCAGACTCATAGACATCTCCTTCGGAGAATCGCCCGGGACTGACGCCCGGGTTCAGAAGGGTCTACGCGTCCGCCGCCCAGCCGGATCACCCACCGGCTCGGCTGGCGTGCTTGCGCTCGGGGTGGTGGCCGTGAAGTTTAGCCCCACACCGAGTCCGTTCACGCCGGTTGGGCGATCAGCGTCGCGTGCAGCGCGTCGCCGTGCTGCTCGATCACCTCGAATCCGGTCGCCCGGAGCATTCCGCCGAGGGCGCTGCGGCTCAGGCCCCACCACCAGGCGCCGTAGGCCTGCGCCGGATCGAACGGCTCCGAGACGCCGAGCGCGGTGCGCCCGGGCCGCGCCGCCGCGTGCGCGCGGCGGTCGGCGTCGGCCAGCGCGGGTAGGAACACGCATGCCTGCCGCAGCCCCGGCACCTCGGGGATCGTCTCGCTGGAGAGGATCAGCGTCTCGGTGGTGATGACACGCAGGCGCTCGAGCGTCAGCAGCGGATGCGGGGCGTGATAGATCACGCCGGAGCACCACACGACCTCGTGCGGCCCGACGCGGGCCATCGTTGCCGGGTCGTGGAGGTCGCCCTGGACGAAGCGCATCCGCGAGCCCCGCCGGGCCCGCTCGCGCTCGAAGGCGTCGCTCGCCGGCATCACGTCGAGACCGGTGACGTCGCTGGCCCCGCTGTCCTCGGCGGCGAACGCGATCGCGCCGTCGACGCCCCACATGCACCCGATGTCGGCGAACGAGCGCTTCGGGGCGAACCGGGCCACGAGCTGCTCGCGTGGCGCCGGGTCGGGGGCGATCCGCCGCCGCACCCGCGCGGCGGTCGACCAGGCGCGGGCGAGCAGCGACATCGCGGCTGATTGTGCCGCACGCCGATCAGCGACACCGCGACCCTGCGCTCGAGATCCTCGGCGGCCCACCGTATCGCCGGCGGGCGCGAAATGCTGCGCTAGCGGTGCTCAGGCGGCCTGTAGCGCGGGGACCGCGACGCCCGGCCCGCACTGCGAGACATCGTCGACCAGGTGCAATGCGGTGGCGCGCTCCCAGCGGCCGCTCTCAACAAGCGTATTGGCCAGGGTACGGACCTCGCGGAGCGCCTCGCGCGCCTCGGCGTCCTCGCTCAGGTCATGGGTGAACAGCAGGTTGTCGACGGCGTCGCGGATCAGCTCCTGCTCGCCGCTCTGGAGCTTGGAGGGGCCGAGCTCCTTGAGCGTGTGGAGCACCCGGCGGTAGGCGTGTGCGCGTTCGGGAGTCATCACAGACCGCCAATCAGTCGAATGTACGCGTCCATCTTGTCGGCAATCGGGAAAGCTGCCTTTAGCCGGATGGCCCACGTTTTCCGGAGGTGGTTGTACGGCTGGTACCCGCAACGCCGCGGCCTGTCACATATCTGTGACGCGCGGCAACGAGAGCGGCGGCCGATCGGCCGCCGCTGCCCAGCCGATCTGGGCGCTCAGCTGCCAGGCTGGGCGGCGGCACGGTTGCGCCGGCGTCCCGGACCACCGGAGCCGGTACGCCGCCGGCCACGCGGCTCGCCCGCACCGGCGGACTCCCGCTGCTGAGCGCGCGGACCGCGCGGGTGCTTGCCGGCGCCCGGGCCCCGGCTGCCGGAGGGCGAGCCGTGGCGTGAGCCGGCGCCGTGGCTGAGGCCGGGGGCATCGGGGCGCGGAGCGCCGGTGTGGCCACCGGTCAGCCCGTGCTCGATCCCGAGGCGTCCTGCGAGCTTGGCGACATCGCCGCGCTCGGCGTGAGCGACGAGCGAGATCGCCACGCCCGAACGTCCGGCGCGGCCGGTCCGTCCCACCCGGTGGACATAGGACTCGTCGTCGTGCGGCGGGTCGAAGTTGATCACGTGCGAGATCCCGGCGACGTCGATGCCCCGTGCGGCGACGTCGGTCGCCACCAGCGTGTCGGCGTGGCCGGCCTCGAACTGGGCCAGCGCTCGCTCTCGCTGGCGCTGGGACTTGTCGCCGTGCATCGCCACGGCGGGGACGCCACGTGCGGCCAGTCGCTTGACCAGCCGGTCGGCACCGCGCTTGGTGCGGACGAACACGAGCGTGAGCTCGCGATCACGCTCCAGCTCGGCGATCAGCGCGTCGATCCGCCCCTCGTGGGTCACGGTCACGAAGCGGTGCTCGATCTCCTCCGCGCTGGCCCGGGTGGTCGCACCCTGCGAGTGCGAGACGGCATCGTGGGTCAGGCTGTGGGCGACTCGGCCGGCCTCGCCGTCGAGCGTGGCCGAGAAGAACAGCGTCTGGCGATCGGCCGGGCAGGCGGCGACGATCCGGTCGACGGCCGGGCGGAAGCCCATATCGAGCATCCGGTCGGCTTCGTCGAGCACCAGCACACGAATGCGATCGAGCTTGAAGGCGCGGCGGGCGAGCAGATCCTCGAGACGGCCGGGCGTGGCCACCAGGATGTGCGAGCGGGCGGCCTGCTCGGCCTGCTTGACCAAGCCCACGCCGCCGTAGACGGCGGTGACCCGCAACGCCCGGGAGTGCGCGATGGCGCGCAGGTCGTCGGCGATCTGGGTGGCCAGCTCCCGCGTGGGAGCGAGGATCAGGGCGGCCGGCCGCGGGCCGTCGGCGGGGATCCGGTCGACCAGCGGCACGCCGAAGGCGAGCGTCTTGCCCGACCCGGTGGGCGAGCGCACGAGCACGTCGCGGCCGTCGAGGACATCGCGGATCACCATCTCCTGGACGGCGAACGGGGTCTTGATCCCCTGATTGGACAGGGCATTTGCAACGGCTCGGGATACGCCGAGCTCGGCGAAGGACAGCGTGGACATGCGAAAAACTCCTTGAGGCGGCAGACATTGGGCCGCGTGCGATTCGGGAGGCTATGGCTGACCCGAACCGCTGAACTGCGGGACCCAAGCGAGCTGCCTCGCGGCCGACGGCGTCGACCGCACCCGTGAGGCTAGCAGGCGGCCGCGGCGCCGCTGCACGGCCTCGCCCCGCGACTGGCCGCCCCGCGTGGCGGCCACAGGCTCGTAGGATGTTCGTGCATGAGCGTCGTCAAGGTCAACGCGATCACCGTCCCCCGCGAGCGCTTCGGGGAGTTCGAGCGGCGCTTCGCCGCGCGCGCCGGACGGGTGGAGCAGGCGGAGGGCTTCGAGGGCTTCGAGCTGCTGCGACCCAACGACGACCGCCTCGTGTGCCTGGTCCTGACCCGGTGGCGCTCCGAGGAGGCGTTCCAGGCGTGGGTGGCCGGGCCCGACTTCCGGGCCGGGCACGCGCAGCACCGCGAGGGCGGTCCGGTGGGGACCGATAGTGAGCTGTGGTCGTTCGACGTGCTCGAGCGGACCGCGCCCGGGCCCGCGGGTTCCTGACCGCGGCGCCCGAGCCCCGGTTCCTGACCGTGGGCGCCCGAGCCCGCCGGTTCCCTGGACCCGCACAGCCGCTCGACGTCCAGGAACGCCTCGTCGATCGAGATCGCCTCGATCGTCGGCGCCATCCGCTCGAACACGGCGAACACCGCCTGGCTGGCGTCTGCGTACGCGCCGGACGGACCTCCAGAGCGGCGTACTAGTGCTCCCGGATCTCCGGCTTGGCCGGCGCGTCGTCGGCGACCGCGGTGCGGATGCTGATCAGTCGCTCCCGCCGGTTGCGGGCGGCGAGCGTCCACATCCACCGGGCGATGGCCTCGTAGCGATTGCCCCAGCCGACCAGGTAGGCGAGGTGCACGACCCCCCAGATCACGAACGCGGGCAGCCCCCACAGCCGCACGAAGGAGACCTGGGCGACGGCCCGGGTGCGCCCGATCGTCGCCACCGTGCCCTTGTCGATGTAGTGGAAGCGGCGCTTGGAGCGCCCCCGCAGCCGGCGCGTGACGAGCTTGGCCACGTACGCGCCGGCCTGGATCGCCGCCGGCGCGACGCCCGGGAGCCCCTCGGCTCCGATCATGTCGCCGATCGCGAACACCTCGGGATGGCCGGGCAGCGAGAGGTCCTCGGTCACCGCCACGCGCCCCGCGGGGTCGACCTGCGCCCCGGTCGCCTCGCCGAGCATCCGCGCCAGCGGCGAGGCCTGGACGCCGGCCGCCCACAGCACCGTGCGGGCCTCGATCCGGCGCCGCGCCCCTCCCTTGGCGAGCTCGATCCCGTGCCGGTCGACCGACACCGCCATCTCGCCGAGTGCCACCTCGACGCCGAGCGCGGTGAGATCGTGGCGGGCCTGCTCGCCCAGCCGCTCGGCGAACGCGGGCAGGACCGCGTCGGCGCCGTCGACGAGCACGATGCGGGCCAACGCCGGGTCGATCCGCCGGTAGTCGCGCTCGAGCACCCGCCGGGAGAGGATCGCCAGCTGTCCGGCGAGCTCCACCCCGGTCGGCCCCCCGCCGACGACGACGAACGTCATCCGGGCATCGCGCTCGGCGTCGCTGTCGGCTTGCTCGGCCAGCTCGAACGCCCCGAGGATTCGGCTGCGCACGTGCAGCGCGTCCTGGAGCGACTTGATCCCCGGGGCGAGCTCCGCCCACTCGGGATGGCCGAAGTAGGAATGGGTGGCGCCGGCGGCGACGATCAGCGTGTCGTAGGGCAGCTCCAGCTCGTGGGCGGCGCTCGCGTGGACCACGCGGCGGTCGAGGTCGAGCTCGGTCACGTTGGCCAGCAGCACGCGCACGTTCAGCTGGCGGCGGAACATCGCGCGCAGCGCCGGGGCGATCTGCCCCGGCGACAGGACGCCGGTCGCCACCTGGTAGAGCAGCGGCTGGAACAGATGGTGATTGGTGCGGTCGACGAGCGTCACGTCGACATCGGCCCGGCTCAGCAGCTTGGCGGCCTTGACCCCGCCGAACCCGCCGCCGACGATCACCACGCGGTGGCGCGCGCCGGTGGCCGTCTCGGTGGCGCTGGCGACGGTCACGATCGACGCCCAGGCTACCCGCGGGGGCGGCCGACCGCAGCGAACGGCGTCGCGGTCTCAGGGCCCGGCCGTGCTGACCCGCTCGGTCCGAGGCGGGGTGCCGGGCCGGTTGCGGCAGGCGCCGGTGCCGTCTCGCAGTGCGGAGCCCGGGGGCGCCCCGCAGCACCGCCGCGCCGGTGACGGGCAGCACGGCCGCCGAGGTGGTGGCGACCGTCGCCTGCGCGGTGAACACGGCGCAAGGGGTCAGCGAGCACGCGCGAGCGCCCGTGAAGCACGGCCCGGCGTTCGGACGCGGCAGCGAACGCGGGGCCGGCAGCACCGGCGCCGAGCGCGGAGGCACCGGCAGCGTGGGTTGCGCAGGCGCGCCGCCGGAGAGGAGCTGGAGGCGCCGCCGGAGGGCGCCGAGGAGGCCCGGTAGCGGGGACGGGGACCGGATCGCGGTCGCCGTCGAATTGCGCGCCGCCGCCAGCGGGGTCACCGGCGTGGCCGTGGGGGGCGCTCCCGCGCGGACCGCGGCGAGCCCGGCGGGGCGCGGCTGCCGGGCCGCCGCGCCGCCGCCGAGCAGCAGCGCCCCGGCGACGTGCTGGCGATCGCCGGCGACTCGTTCCTGTGCCTGTGGCCGGCGTCGCCCGGGAGCCCGCTGGCCACCGCCGTTGCGCGGGCCGCCGCGGCCGCGCAGGGAATGCTCAAGCGCACCACCGGGTGCGCGGCGATCGGCCTGCCGGTGCGGATCGCTCCGTGAGCGGGCGCGGCCGGTCGGCGCTACGCGCTCGGCCGGCGCTACGCGCCCGGTCGTGAGGACGCGCTGCCGGCCGCGGAGGCGGTGAACGCCGCCGTCACCGTGGCGAGGATCTCGGCCGGCGCCTTGTCCGGTGAGCCGACGTCGAACGGCGGCTCGGGGTCGTACTCGATCCCGAGCTGGATCGCCTGCGCGGTGGCGTCGCCGTGCATCAGCGCGACCAGGCGCAGGGCCATGTCGATGCCGGCCGAGACCCCGGCGCCGGTGAGGATCTTGCCGTGCCGCACGACGCGGTCGGGCACCGGCCGCGCGCCCAGCGAGGCCAGCGTCTCGCGGGCCAGCCAGTGCGTGGCCGCGGGGGCCCCGTCGAGCAGGCCGGCGGCGGCCAGCAGCAGCGAGCCGGTGCAGACCGACGTCGTCCACGTCGTCGTCTCGTGAGCTTCGCGCAGCCACGCCAGCAGCGGTTCGCGATCGAGCAGCGCGCGGGTGCCGAAGCCGCCGGGCACGACGACCACGTCCGGGGCCGGCACCTCGTCGAGCGAGCGGTCGGCGACGATCGCCAGCGCCCCGGACTCGTTGCGGACGGGGCCGGCGGTCTCGGCGACGAACACCGACTCGGTCCCGGGGGCGCTGCTGATCACCTCGTAGGGACCGACGATGTCCAGCGCGGTGAAGCGGTCGTAGAGCAGAAAGGCGACTTGCATGGGGATCACCATCATCGCCTGCCGGGCTCCTGTCCGCAATCTCAGGCAGGGGACGATTCCTGCCAAGCCACGGGCCCGGGGGGGAGGCGGAGGCTCGGGGCTGGCTCACTACCATCGGTGGCGATGCGACGCGGACTCGTCTCGGTGCTGCGCGCTCGCATCCAGCGTGGGCTCGGGGCGGGCATCTCCGCGTCGGCCGCCGGGCCGCCGGAGGGGGCGGCCGGGCTCGCCGAGCCGGAGGTCACCCTGCGGGCCGACCTCGACCGCCTCGGCGCGACCGTGCGAACCCTGGAGCGGCAGCGCTCGCCGATGCTGTGGAACGAGATCGAGGGCGTGGTGCCCGGCAGCCTGGGGACCATCACCGAGGCGGTACGCGCGGGCACCGCGGACGAGCGCGAGTTCTCCCGGGCGCTCGAGCTCGCGGTCGAGCGCTTCCGGGACTGCGCTCAGGGACCGTTCCTCGCCGCGCTCGGTCCGCCCGAGCTCCGAGCTCTGCTGGCCGCCGACGCGATCCCCGTCCCGCCCCCGGAGGCGCGCGAGTCCTACTTCGCCGGCGACGACATGTCGTACTGGACCTCGGGCCTGGGCGACCGGCTGCTGCTCGAGGACCTCGGGCGCAGGCTCGGCCGCCCGCTCACCGCGAACTCGCGACTGCTCGACTTCGGATCGTCGAGCGGACGCGTGCTGCGCCACTTCGCCAACGCGGCGCCGGACATGCGCGCCTTCGGCGTCGACCTCGGACGTCGCAGCGTCGAGTGGGTCAGGCACAACCTGCCGCCCGCGGTGACCGTGGTCCATGGCACCACGCTCCCGCATCTGCCGTTTCCCGACGGCTACTTCGACTGCATCTACGCGGGCAGCGTGTTCACCCACATCGACCACTTCGAGGAGGCGTGGCTGCTCGAGCTCTCACGCGTCCTGGCCTCGGGCGGCTTCGCGGTCCTGACCTTCCATCCCGAGCGGGTGTGGGTCGAGATGGGCGACGATCCCGAGCACTGGTGCCGGCGCTCGATCGCGCGCGGGCCGCACCGCCTCGATCCCGGGGCGCTCGAGCCGGTCGGCGTCGAGGTGTTCGAGGCGCCGATGCCGTCCGGGCGGGTGGTCCTGACGCTGACCACCTGGCCGGTGAACAACGCCAACGTGTTCCACTCCCACGCCTGGATCCGGGAGCGCTGGGGCCGCTTCTTCGACGTCGAGTCGATTCTCGAGCGGGCCCACGCCGACTACCAGGACGCGGCGGTCCTCATCCCGCGATCCTGACCGCGTCCGCGCGGGCCACCGCCCCGGGCGGACGCCGAGGCTCGCCGCGGTCACGCGCGCCGCCCGTGCACGCGCCCGTCCGCGCGTGCGGCCCCGGGGACGGAGGGAGCATACTTAGCTCGTGTCCTCCGCCGTCCTCTCCGAGGCGCTCGCGCCGGTGCGCGCCACCCCGTCGCGGTCCGCCGTGCTGCTCGACATCGACGGCACGCTGGCGCCGATCGTCGAGCACGCCGCCGAGGCCAGGGTGCCCGAGCCCACCCGCCAGCTGTTGATCGCGGTGGTCAAGCGCTACCGGCTGGTGGCCTGCATCAGCGGCCGGCGGGCCTCCGAGGCGCGCGCGATGGTGTCGATCGGCGCGATCTCCTACCTCGGCTCCCACGGCGCCGAGCTGCTCAAGGCCGGCTGGACCGAGGCGCAGGTCGACCGCAGCCTCGACGAGTGGACGCGGCGGATCCGCGAGTTCGGCAACGCCGAGGACACCCCCGCCCTGCGGCGCGCCCGGGTGCGGATCGAGGACAAGGGGGCGATCCTCGGCTTCCACTGGCGGGGCGCCCCCGACGAGGCCGCGGCCCGGATCGCCGTCGACGCGATCGCGCTTCGCGCCGAGGCGGCCGGGCTGCACACGCACTGGGGCCGAAAGGTGCTCGAGGTCCGCCCGCCCGTCCGCTTCGACAAGGGCGCCGGGGTGCGTAAGCTGCTCTCCGGCACCGACGTCGAGCAGGCCATCTACGTCGGCGACGACATGACCGATCTCGACGCCTTCCGCGCGCTCTCCGAGCTCCGCGACGAGGGGGCGCTGCGGCTGGCCATCCGCGTCGGCGTCCGCTCCGCCGACGGCCCCGAGCAGATCGTCGAGGAGGCCGACATCGTCGTCGAGGGCACCGACGGCGTGCGCGACCTGCTGGGGCTCCTCGCCGCCGGCCCGGAGACCTGAGCGCGAGGCGTCGCCGGTGCGCTTCGCCGAGTTCCTGCGCGTGACGGTGCTGATCAGCGCCGCCGCGGCGAGCGTCCTGGCCGTGGTCACGGTGGCGGGCGCAGCCGGGCACAGCGACCAGCTGATCGTCCCCGTCGCCGCCGGGTGGTGGGTGATCGCCGCCGTGATCGGGGTCGCGCTGGGGCGTCGCGCCGACACCTCGCCGCCGATCGCCAGCCTGCTGGCCTCCGCGCGCACGCAGTCCTCGCTGCCCGAGGTCAACCCCGGACGGATCGTCCTCAACCGCCTGTGGCCGCTGCTGCTCTCGACGATCGGCGCCGGGGCGATCGCCTTTGCCATGCCCCAGGTGTCCGCGGTGGCCACCGGCTTCGGGATCATCTGGGCACTCGCCTGGCGCCACCAGTCCTCGGCGGTGACGGCGATCGAGGAGCGTGATGGCGCGCGCTTCTACATCGAGCCCACCTCGCCGCTGCGGCCGATCCGGCTCGTGCGCACGCCCGGCTTCCGCTCTAACCGGTTCGAGCTGAACGGCAGCGGTCGCCGCCCCGAGGCGCAGCCCCGCGCCTGACGCCGTGCCCGCCGCCGAGCCCCGGTCAGCCCCGCCCGGCCGCGCCGCCGCCGCCGCGCCCGACCTCCTCATCGTCTCGATCGACAGCACCGGCGGCTGGACGGTCGCCGCGCGCGACCTGGCGGCGGCGTTCGAGTCCGCGGGCGCCCGCGTGGCCTCGATCGGCACCGGCCCCGTGCCGCTGGTGCGGACCTACGCGCTGACCGACCTCACGCAGGCGTGGCTGGCCCGCCGGGCCTGCCGTCGGGGGGTCCGAGAGCACCGCCCCGCCGCGGTCGTCTACTGCTCGATCCTCGCCTCGCTGCTGTGGCCGCTGCCGGGCGCGATCTGGCTCGACGCGCTGGCGGCCGAGAACCGGCCCGGGCGCCACGGCGTGTGGCAGCGGGTGCTCGAGCCCCGCCGGCTGGCCGCGGCGCCGCTGGTGATGACGATGAGCGAGCGCTCGCTCGCCCCGCTGTCCGGGCGACGCGGCCGGGCGGCGGGGCTCGAGCCGGTGATCGTCCCCGTCCCCGTCGATCCCTCGGCACCCGACGGCGCCGCCGTGGGCGGGCCGCGCGACATCGACGTGCTCGCCTACGCCGGCAACCCGGAGAAGAAGCGCCTCGACTTCATCCTCGCCACCTGGGCGCGGGTGCGCCGCGACGGCGAGCGGCTCGTCGTCGCCGGGATCGACGGGCTCCGGCCGGCCCCCGGGGTCGAGCCGGCGGGCCGGCTGCCCGGCCCCGAGTACCGCGCGCTGCTGCGCCGCGCGCGCGTGTTCGTCGCCGCGCCGACCCGGGAGGACTACGGGATCGCCCCGCTCGAGGCGCTGGCCGACGGCTGCCTGCTCGCCACCACCCCCGCGCCCGGCCCCTATCCGGCGCGGGAGCTGGCCCGCGAGCTCGACCCGCGGCTCGTCTCCGAGGACCTCGGCGCCGCGCTGCGCGTCGCGCTCGACGATCCCCGCCCCGGCTACGCGGCCCGCGCGGCCGAGCTGACCCGGCCGTTCGGCCGCCGGGCGGTGGTGCGAACGTTGGCATCCGACGTGCTGCCGCGGCTCGTGCCACGATTCGCCTGAGCGATGAGTCCTCCCGGCTTCATCCCCAGCCCGTCCTCCAACGGCTTCCACGTCGTCGGGCTGCTCTTCCACGCTTACGGGATCGCCTACGTGCTCGCGGTGCTGGCGGCGATCGCCGTCGCGCGCCGGGGCTGGGCCTGGGCCGGCGGCGACCCCGACCTGGTCCGCGAGGTGGCGATCTGGGGGTTCCCGGCGGGCTTGATCGGCGGCCGCATCTACTTCCTCATCACCACCCCGAGCCAGGTGCCGCCACACTGGTGGGGTCCGTTCGCGATCTGGCAGGGCGGCCTCGGGATCTGGGGCGGGATCGCCGGCGGAGTGGCCGGGGGGATGTTCGTCCTGCGTCGGCGGCTCCCGCGGGGCGAGATCGTCCGCTTCATGGACGCCGCCGCGCCCGGGCTGCTGGTCGCCCAAGCGATCGGGCGGGTCGGCAACTACTTCAACCAGGAGCTGTTCGGAGGCCCGACGACGCTGCCGTGGGGGCTCGAGATCAGCCCCGTCCACCGCCCGCCCGGCTACGAGCGTTTTGCCACCTTCCAGCCCACGTTCCTGTACGAGATCATCTGGAACCTGTCGGTCGCGGCGCTGCTGATCGGGCTCCACCGGCGGGGGAAGGTCAGGGCGCCCGGGCTGTTCGCCCTGTACGTGGCCGCTTACTCGGGCTTTCGGATCTTCGAGGAGACGCTGCGGATCGACTACTCCGAGCACATCCTCGGGTTGCGGCTCAACTTCTTCGTGGCGCTGCTGCTGTGCCTGGCCGGACTGGCGTGGTTCGCCGTCGTGCAGTTCGGCCAGCGGGCGCGTGGCGCCGCGAGCCCCGCGGGCTCAGGCGGCGGCTGACCTGGCCCGGCCGCGCATCGCCGACACCTCCGGCCACGGGCGGGTGTTGGCCACCTCGGCGGCGGACAGCCACGCCCGCCGCGCCGTGGCGATCCCGTAGCGCGCGACCTCGAAGCCGCCCACCCGGTGGGCGTCGCAGTTGATCAGGATCGGCACTCCGGCCTGGGCCGCCGCCCGCGCGTGCAGCTCGCCTACGTCGCGGCGGTCGGGGCTGGCGTTGATCTCGAACATCGTCCCCGTGCGCACCGCGGCGGCGAGCACGGCCGGGAAGTCGAAGCGGTACGGCGGGCGCCGCTCGATCTTGCGCCCCGACAGGTGTCCGATCGCGTCGACCAGCGGGTGCTCGATCGCCGACACGATCCGCGCCGTCATCGCCTCGGCGGCCATCCCGAAGGAGGTGTGGACGGAGGCGATCACCCAGTCGAGCTCGGCCAGCAGCGCGTCGTCGTAGTCGAGCGAGCCGTCGGGGAGGATGTTGACCTCGCTGCCCGCCAGCAGCTCGATCCCGTCGGCCTCGGTGGTCCGGATCCGCTCGATCTGGCGCTTCAGCTCGTCGGGCGAGACCTCGGCGCCGAAGCCCATGCTGGCCGAGTGGTCGGTGATGGCCAGATACTCGTAGCCGGCGGCGCGGGCGGCCCGCGCCATCTCGGCGATCGAGGCGGTGCCGTCGGACGCCGTGGTGTGCGAGTGCAGATCGCCCTTGAGGTCGCCCTGCGTGATCAGGTCGGGCAGCGTCCCGGCGGCGGCCGCCGCCAGCTCCCCGCGGTTCTCGCGCAGCTCGGGCTCGATGTAACGCATCCCCAGCAGCGCGTAGACCTCCGCCTCGGTCTCGCAGTGATGGGTCTCGCCGGTGGCGTCGTCGAGCACGCCGTACTCCGAGACGTGCAGGCCCCGGCGGACCGCCGCCTCGCGCAGCGCCGCGTTGTGCTCGCCGGAGCCGGTGAAGTGCTGGAGCAGGTTGCCGAACTGCTCGGGGGCGACGATCCGCAGGTCGACGGGGATGCCGGTGTGGGTGCGCATTCGCACGCCGGCCGGACCGGGGGTACCGGCGGACTCGATCAGCTCGAGCTCGGTCGCGGCCCGGGCCAGCACCAGCGGGTCGGTGGCGGTGGCGATCACGTCGAGGTCCTTGACGCTGTCGGCCAGCCGCCGAGCTGAGCCGGCCAGCTCGACGCGGTCCGAGGCCGGGTGCTCGCGCAGCGCGGCGATCACCTGCTCGGCCGCCGCCAGCGCCCGGTTGAGCACCGTGCGCCGCTGGGGACCGGTGACGTCGTGGGCGGCGAGCGCCGCCAGCAGCGACGCCTCGGCCTTCGGCCCGAAGCCCTTCAGCTCGCGGATCCGGTGGCCGTCGGCGGCGGCGCGAAGCGCCTCGGGCGAGTCGATCCCGAGCTCGTCGTAAAGCCGCCGGGCGCGCTTGGGGCCGAGCCCGGGCAGGTGCGTGATCGTGACCAGGCCGGGGGGGAACCTGGCCCGCAGCTTGACCGCCGCGGGGATCGAGCCGGTGTCGGCCAGCGCCAGGACCTTCTCCTGGATCGTCCCGCCGATCCCCGGCAGCTCGGTGGCGCGGCCCTGGCGCGCGAGCGCGGTGATCGACACCGACGCCTCGCGCACCGCCTTGGCCGCGTTGCGGTAGGCGACGACGCGGTGCACGATCGCGCCGTCGAGCTCGTAGAGGTCGCCGAGCTCGTCGAGCGCCTCGGCGATCTCGCTGTTGGTGGGATCCGCCACGTCCCGTAGCCTAGCCTTCGCGCGCGCGCGCCCGGCGTGCTCGACCGGCGGCCCCTTCCGTCCACGCTATACTTTGTGAAGTAACAACGACCGAGCTGAGGAGCCGAGATGGCAGGCACCGTTACCGAAGTCACCGACAACAACTTCCAGGCCGAGGTGATCGAGTCCGAGGTTCCCGTGCTGGTCGACTTCTGGGCGCCCTGGTGCGGGCCGTGCCGCCGCGTCGGGCCCGTCGTCGAGGAGATCGCCAAGGAGCGAGGCGAGGACCTCAAGGTCGTCAAGCTCAACATCGACGAGAACCAGCAGACGGCGATCGCCTTCAACGTGATGTCGATCCCGACGCTGATGGTGTTCCGGCACGGTCAGCAGGTCAAGACCGTGATCGGCGCCTATCCGAAGAAGAAGCTCGAGGCGGAGATCGAGCCCGTCCTCGCCTGACCGCGAGTCCGCGCGGCCGGGACGCCCTCTGCCACGAGGCGCTCGCGCCTGAGGCCCGGTAGCGTCCGGTCCGTGTCGACCCCCGCATTCCGCTTCGCCTGTCCGCCTGCGGCGCTGTCCGGCGCTCCCGCCGGCTGGGCCGCGGAGATGCTCCGGGACGGCGAGATCGCCCTGCTGGCCGACGACGGCGGCTTCGCCGCAGCCAACCACGTGGCCCACGGGCTCGGGCTGATCACGATCCCGGTGATCCGGGGCGAGGAGACGCCGGAGCGCCAGCGCGACACGGTGATCGCCTACGCCGGCAGTCTGCCCACCGTGTGGGTGGCGCCGTCCTTCGACGACACCGCGACGAGCTGGGCTCGGGACCGCGGGCCGATGACGCTGCTGGTCGACGCCGACGGTCCGCTCAGCGGCGAGGAGCGGCGGCGGATCGACCGCTTCGTGGCGATCCTCGGCCGGCAGTCGGAGTAGCCGGCGCCGGCCGGCGCCGCGGCGGCGCTCGCCTCGCGCTCAGGCCGCCCCGGCGAGGGCGATCCCGATCTTCAGCGTCAGCCCGTCGATCGTCACCGGCTCGACCCCGTCGAGCTCGCCGTCCGCTCGGCATCCGGCCTCGCCTGATCGGACGGCGCTCGACTCGTCCGGCAGACTCTCGTAGCCGACCGACAGCGCCAGCGTCTCGCCGGCCACGTAGTCGTGGTGGGCGCGCACGGCGTCGAGCAGTGCCGCCGCGCCGTCGAGCGTCAGCAGGATCCGGTCGGTGACCTCCAGTGCCGCCTCCTTGCGCTTGTTCTGCACTGCGCGGACGACCTCGCGCGCGCGCATCTCGGCGATCAGCTCGTCGTCGAACTCGAGCTCGAGCGCGACGGCGTGCGAGCCCTCGCGCTCGACCTGGTAGCCGGCGAGCGGCTTCATCGACAACAGCAGGTCGCGAGCGTTCAGCTCGTGGTCGTGGCCGCCGATCCCGATCGAGACCGCGCCGCCGTCACGCAGCCGTGCCGCCGCATGGGCCGGGTCGAGCCCGGCCACGGCGGCCGCGACGGTCGGCATCTGCTTGCCGAAGCGGGGCCCGAGGGTCCGGTAGTTGGGCTTGATCTCGACCTGTCCGAGCTCGTCGGCGTCGGAGACGAAGCGCAGCTCGCGCACGTTCAGCTCCTCGCGGACGATGCCGGCCAGGCGGTTGATTGCCTCGCGTTCGGCTCCGGTGGCCACGACGACGGCCGCCCGCAGCGGCTGGCGGACCTTGAGCTTGGCCTGGCCGCGGGCGGCGAGGCCAAGCCGGACGGTCTCGCGGGCGATCGCCATCGCCAGCTCGAGCGGTTCGTCCCGTGGCTCGGCCACCGGGAAGTCGCACAGGTGGACGCTCGGCTCGGCGCCGTCGAGGTTGTCGTAGATCTCGTCGGCCAGGAACGGGCAGAACGGCGCCAGCAGCTTGGCCACCGTCAGCAGGCACTCGCGCAGGGTGGCGAAGGCGGCGGCCTCGCCGGCCCAGAACCGCCGCCGGGACCGGCGCACGTACCAGTTCGAGAGCTCCTCGACGAACGCCGTGATCGTCCGGCCCGCGCCGGTGGCGTCGAACTCGTCGAGCCGCGCGCGCACGAGCGCGACGGTCGCCTGCAGCCGCGAGCGGACCCACGCGTCGAGGTCGTCCGGCGACTCGGGCGTCGCCCCGATCGACTCGCGCGAGAGCCCGTTGGCGTTCGCATAGAGCACGTAGAAGCCATAGGTGTTCCACAGCGGCAGCAGGAACTGGCGCACCGCCTCGCCGATCGTCTCGAGCGAGAAGCGGTAGCCGTCCCACGGGTACTTGGAGGTGAACAGGTACCAGCGGAAGGCGTCGGCGCCGAAGCGGTCGATCACCTCCCACGGGGCGACCACGTTGCCCACCGACTTCGACATCTTGCGGCCGTCCTCGTCGAGGATCAGCCCGAGGCAGACGACGTTGCGGAACGACGGCGTGTCGAACAGCAGCGTCGAGACGGCCAGCAGCGAGTAGAACCAGCCGCGGGTCTGGTCGAGCGCCTCGCAGACGAAGTCGGCGGGGAAGCGCCGTTCGAACGCCTCGGTGCCGGCGCGGGGCGAGTGGTACTGGGCGAACGGCATCGAGCCCGAGTCGAACCACACGTCGATCACCTCCGGGACGCGGCGCATCACCTCGCCGCACTCGGCGCAGGGGAACGTCACGTCGTCGACGAACGGGCGGTGGGGATCGTCCAGGCGAACCCCCGAGAGCGACTCCAGCTCGGCCAGCGACCCGACCACGTGGAGATGATCCCCGGAGCCCGCGCAGCGCCACACCGGCAGCGGCGTCCCCCAGTAGCGCTCGCGCGACAGCGCCCAGTCGACGTTGCCCTCGAGCCACTTGCCGAAGCGGCCGTGCTTGACGTGCTCGGGGTGCCAGCCGATCGTCTCGTTGCCGGCCAGCATCCGGTCCTTGACCTGCGAGGTGGCGATGTACCAGGAGGGCTTGGCGTAGTAGAGCAGCGGCGTCCCGCAGCGCCAGCAGTGCGGATAGGAGTGCTCGTAGGCCTCGGCGCGCAGCAGCCGCCCGGCCGACCGCAGGTCCTCGATCAGGCCGGCGTCGGCGTCCTTGACCCAGCGTCCGGCGTAGTCACCGATCCGCTCGTCGTAGGTGCCGTCGGCGCGCACCGGGTTGATCACGGTCAGGCCGTACTGCTCGCCGAGCCGGAAGTCGTCCTCGCCGAAGGCCACCGCGGTGTGCACGAGCCCGGTGCCGTCGGAGGCGGTGACGAAGTCCCCCAGCACCACGGTGTGGCCGCGCTCGCCGTAGTCGGCGCTCTGGAAGTAGTGGAACGGCGGGTCGTAGCGGACCCCCTCGAGCGCGCGGCCCGGGAACTCGGACAGCACCTCGGCCTGCTCGCCGAGCACACGTTCGAGCAGTTCGGAGGCGAGGATCTGCACGGGGCCGTCGCCGACGCGGGCGCGGACGTAGACGAGGTCGGGGTCGACGGCGACGGCGACGTTGGTGACGAGCGTCCACGGCGTCGTCGTCCACACCAGCAGCTCCTCGCCGGCGTGCACGGGGCCCTCTGCGCCGGAGAGGTCGCCTCCGGGGCGAGCTCGGGTCGGGACCTCGGTCACCGGCAGCCGCACGTACACCGACGGGTCGACGACGTCCTGGTAGACGCCGGGCTGTCCGAGCTCGTGGCTGGACAGGGCCGTCCCGCAGCGCGGGCAGTAGGGGACGACCTTCAGCTTCTCGTACAGCAGCCCCTTGTCGTAGATCGTCCGCAGCGCCCACCACACCGACTCGATGTAGCTCGGGTCGAGCGTCCGGTAGGCGTCGTCGAGGTCGATCCAGAAGCCGATCCGCTCGGTCAGCCGGTTCCAGTCCTCGACGTGGCTGAGCACCTTGGCGCGGCACCGCTCGTTGAACGCGGCGATCCCGTAGCGCTCGATGTCGTCCTTGGACTTCATCCCCAGCTCCTCCTCGACCGCCAGCTCGACCGGAAGCCCGTGGCAGTCCCAGCCGCCCTTGCGCTCGACCAGGTAGCCGCACATCGAGCGGTAGCGGGGGAAGATGTCCTTGAACGCGCGTGAGAGAACGTGGTGTGAGCCCGGGGCGCCGTTGGCCGTCGGTGGCCCCTCGTAAAAGCCCCAGGTGGGGGCGCCCTGCCGGCGGCGCAGCGACTCGGCGAACACGTCGCGCTCCCGCCAGCGCTCGAGCACTCGCTCCTCGAGCTCCGGAAACGACGCGCGCGGATCGACGGGGCGGTGAGCGGGGGTCGGCGGAGTGGCCATCGCTCCGCCGATTCTAGGTGGCGCCGGGCTCAGCGAACGGCGTGGGCGAGCGCCGGCCGGGGCACCGCCGGGGCCCCGCGCGACGCGAGCTCCGCCAGCAGCCCGTCGCGCGCGGCGAGCGGGTCGTCGCCCAGTCCGGTCACCGTCGTCGCGCCCGTGTGCGGGATCGCGCCGCGGAAGTCGAGCACCGTGGCCTCGGGGCTGACGTTGCGCACGGCGTAGACGATCCGGCCGATGGCGTCGAGCGTCGCGCTGCGGCCGGTCAGCACCAGCGCCTGGGGGGCCAGTGCCCGCAGCGCGCGCCCGAGGCGCGAGGCTTCGACCGCCGGGCTCATCACCAGCGTCCGCAGCCCGGCGCGGCGCAGCATGAGCTCGAACGCCTGGGCATGGAGCCCGTCGAGCTCGAGCGGGGTCGCGGCGTCGAATACGAGCACGCCCTCGGGACGGCTGGCCGGCGGCGAGAGCCGCTTCAGCGCCGAGAGCCAGCCGGCGGCGTGGCGGGCGCCGAACTCCGCCTCCGCGGTACCCGCGGGCATCGCGGCGATCGCCGGGAGCAGCAGCTCGACGATCGTGCGCTCGTAGGAGCGCAGGGCCAGGCTCTCCTCGAGCAGGCGGTTGGCCGACTCCTCGTCGAAGGCGGCGAGCGCGGAGCTCAGACGGACGCAGGACGCCGGGCCGGCGCCCCGCTCGCAGGCCAGCGAGACCGCGGAGGAGACGTTCTGGGTCTCCTGGAGCGTGAGCTTCAACACCTCGATCTGGGCGAGGTCGTAGAGCCGGTGTCCGCCCGTCGAGCGGTGCGGGTCGGGGTAGCCGTACCGGCGCTCCCAGCTGCGCAGCGTGTTGGCGCTGACCCCGAGCATCACCGCCGCCGCGTTGGTCCGGATTCCGCTCATCTGTGGGAGTTATCGCTCGCCGGGAGGGGGTTTGCAAACGTCGCAACGTGCCCTGCAGTCTCGGCACGTCGCGGCTCAGACGGCGACGTCCTCGCGGCTCGCCCGGCCACCGCCGCATCGGGGGCCGGTGACGTGACGCCGGGAACCCGCGCCGGGCTGCGACGATCCGCGGATGATGCGCCTGCGCCTCTACCACCACCACGACGGCGCGCGGATCGCCTACCGCGAGACCGGCAGCGGTCCGGCGCTGACGCTGCTGCACTCGCTGGGGCTCTCCCACCGCGAGTGGGAGCCGGTCGCGGCCGCGCTGTCGGCGCGCTTTCGCCTCGTGCTCCCCGATCTCCCGCTGCACGGGGACTCCGAGGACCGCCCGCGCCATCCCTACTCGCCGGACTGGCTGGCCGACGTGATCGCCGGCTTCGTGCGCGAGGTGGCCGGGCCGCGGTCGCTGATCGGCGGCCACGACCTCGGCGCCGAGCTGGCGCTGCGCGCCGTGGTCACCGGTCGCCTCGAGCCGGCACGCCTGGTCCTGATGAGCAACCGGCTGCACCGCCGCGAGGAGTTTCCCGGCGCCCGCGCGGCGTGGCGCGGCGCGTGCCGCTTGGCGGCGCTCCCCGGCCTCGACCGGCTGCTCTCGCGGGGGGCGACGCTGGTGTTCCGCCCGGCGTTCGGCGAGCGCCTGTCCGTCCAGGCCAACCCCGAGGCCCGGGATCTGCTCCGTCACGCGTTCAAGGACGTCGCCGGCAACGGCAACCGGGCCCGGTCGTGGTCGAAGTTCGTCCGCCGCTGGCCGGTTGCCCCGCAGCGCGCGCTGCTCGACGCCTACCCGGCCGTCGAGGCGCCGGTGCTGCTGCTGTGGGCCGAGGAGGACCGCGCCTTCCCGCTCGAGGCGGCCCGGGAGGCGCTCGACCTGCTCCCCGGCGCGCACCTGCGCACGCTGCCCGGCACGGGCTTCCTGATGGCCTACGACGACCCGGTCGGGGTCGCCCGCGAGCTGATCTCCTTCTTGGGGTAAGCGGGGAATCGCCCTGGGGGGCGATTCCCTTGGGAGATCGCCCGGGGGGCGATCTCCCGGGGGGGGCGATCTCCCGGGGGGGCGATCTCCGGGGGGGCGAGCTCCTGGGGGGCGATCTCCTGGGGGGCGATCACCCGGGGGGCGATCTCCCGGGGGTCGATCTCCCGGGGGTCGTGCTCCGGGGGGCGTGCCGGAGTAGCGTTCGGCCGGCCGTCCACGGTGCTAGGACCGCGCGGTGGCCGTGCAGGACGTG
>JBBSFX010000014.1:0-66863 GCA_038254735.1 Solirubrobacterales bacterium | reverse complement strand
CGGGGGGGGCCCCCCCCCCCGCCCCCGCCCGGGGGGGGGGGGGGCCGCGCGCGGCCGCGGCCTCGCCCACCGCCCGCCCACGCCGGCGCCCCGGCGACGAAGCGCTCGGCTACTTCAGCACCGACGACAGCTTCAACCGGATCCTCGCCGACGCGCGCGGCGAGCTGTCGGACCGGTTCGCCGAGGCCCGCGAGCACCCGATCGTGCAGCGCGTCTCCGAGCTGATCGACGGGCTCGACGAGCTCGCCTCCTCGATCGACCGCCGTCGCCCGCGACGCCCGCGCGAGCAGTGACGGGGCGGCTGCTGAGGGCGCCCGGGCGATGAGCTCGACGCCGACCGCCTCGCCCCGCGGGGCGGCGCACACCGCCCGGCTGCTGCTGTCGTGCCCGGACGGACCCGGCATCGTCGCCGCGGTCACCGGCTTCCTGTTCGAGCGAGGGGCGAACATCGTCGCCTCCGACCAGTACTCGACCCACCCCGAGCACGGCACGCTGTTCATGCGCACCGCCTTCTTCCTCCCGGCCCTGGCGGACGACCGCTCGGAGTTCGAGCGATCGTTCGGAGCACTCGCCGAGCGGTTCGGGATGGCGTGGCGGATCGCTTACGCCGACCAGGTCAAGCGGGTCGCCGTGCTGGCCTCGCGGGAGGGCCATTGCCTGCTCGACCTGCTGTGGCGCAGCCGCAACGGCGAGCTCGAGATGGAGGTCGTCGGCGCGATCTCCAATCACGACGATCTGCGGGCCGATGTGGAGGCGCTCGGATGCCCGTTCCACCACGTGCCGGTCGACGCGGCGGCGAAGCGGTGCGCCGAGGGCCGCCTGCTGGAGCTGCTCCACGGCCGGGTCGACGTCGTGGTGCTGGCGCGCTACATGCAGATCCTCAGCGGCGGCTTCCTGGCCGAGATCGGCGCTCCGGTGATCAACATCCACCACTCGTTCCTGCCCGCCTTCGCCGGCGCCGAGCCGTACCGCCGCGCCTACGAGCGCGGCGTCAAGCTGATCGGCGCCACCGCCCACTACGTCACCGAGGAGCTCGACGCGGGGCCGATCGTCGACCAGGACGTGCAGCGCGTCGGCCACGGCTACACGGTCGAGGACCTCGTCAGGGTGGGCCGCGACCTTGAGCGCACGGTGCTGGCCCGGGCGCTCCAGAGCCACCTCGACGACCGCGTGCTCGTCCACGAGGGCCGCACCATCGTGTTCTGAACGCCTGGCTCAACCGACCCGCTCGGCCCCCGTGTAGACATTCACCCGCCCGCGCCGCGCGAACCCGGCCAGCGTCAGCCCGCGGTCGGCCGCAAGCTCGATCGCCAGCGAGGTGGGAGCGCCGACGCCGACGAGGATCGGCGCGCCGGCCAGCGCCGCCTTCTGCACGAGCTCGAAGGCCAGCCGGCCGCTGACGCACAGGAGCAGGCCGTGCAGCGGGAGCCTGCCGTCGAGCAGCGCGCGGCCGATCACCTTGTCCATAGCGTTGTGGCGCCCGACATCCTCGCGCGCGCACTCGAGCTTGCCCGCGGCGGTGAACAGGCCGGTGGCGTGCAGGCCGCCGGTGCGCTCGAAGCCGGGCTGGCGGAGGCGATCGGGGAGCGCCGCGAGCAGGCCCCGGGGCACGACGGGTCCGGCGGGGAGGCTCGCCGCATGCACCGCCACCTGCTCGAGGGCGCCCTTGCCGCACACCCCGCACGAGGAGGTCGTGTAGAACCGGCGCGGCCCGGGATCGCGGCTCAGCGGTCCGGCCACCTCGACCACGTTCCCGGCCAGGTCGGCGGTCGGGCCGGCCGGCCGCGGGCCGTCGATCAGACCCTCGCCGTAGAGGAAGCCGAGGGCCAGCTCCTCGTCGTGGCCGGGGGTGCGCATCGTCACCGCCAGCGCCGCCCCGTCGACGCGGATCTCGAGCGGCTCCTCGACGGCGACCTCGTCGCGCCGACCGTCGTACTCGACGTGCCGGAGCATCAGCGGCTCTACGAGATCGCGGGACATGCCCTCGCCCACGGGCGGGCGGTCTCGAGTTCGCCGGCCAGCGCGTACAGGATCCCCTCCTCCCCCGGGCGCCCGACGAGCTGCACCGAGGTCGGCAGGCCGTCGGCGGCGAAGCCCGCGGGAAGCGTGACGGCCGGTTGCCCGGTGAGATTGAACACCGGCGTCCACGGGGTGAACCGCGCCGCCAGCTCGAGGGCCAGCGGCGCCGGCTTGCCGTAGCCGCCCTCGGCGGGGAGCGCCGTGCGCGACAGGCCCGGGGTCAGCAGCACGTCGAACTCATTCCACAGGCCGAGGATCCGCGCCGCCGTCCGCGCGCGCCGGGCCCGGAGCCGGTCGCGCCGGGCCGGCGGCATCAGCCGGCGCCCGGCGGCCGCCAGCTGCCGGGTCGAGCGCTCCACGGGAGCGCCGTCGGGCAGCTCGGCGAAGTCCTCGTGGATCGCGCGCAGGTAGCTCTGGGTGAATTCGAGCCCCGCCGCCCCGTATGCGGGGTCGCGCTCGGTGACGTCGTGCCCGAGCTCGGAGAGCAGCCGCGCGGTGCGGTCGTAGGCCAGCGCCTGATCGTCGGAGAGCCGGGCCAGCAGCCCCGGCGGGAGCTTGCGCGAGATCGCGATCCGCAGCCGCCGCGGCGGGTGCGCGGCGGCCTCGGCGAACGACGGCTCCGGCGCCGCGACGCGGTCGGCGTCGCCATCGATCGCGCCCTGCATCACGTCGAGCATCAGCGCGCTGTCGGCGACCGTGCGGGCGAGCGCGCCGTAGGCGCTGAGCCCGAGCCATCGCTCGCGCACGGGCTGGGTCGAGACCCGGCCGCGCGTCGGCTTCATCCCGACCAGGCCGCAGCAGGCGGCGGGGATCCGGATCGAGCCGCCGCCGTCGGAGCCGGTGGCGGCCGCGACCATCCCCGCGGCCACGGCCGCCGCCGAGCCGCCGGAGGAGCCGCCGGGCGTGCGCGACGGGTCCCACGGGTTGCGGGTGATGCCGTTGGCGTCGCTGGCCGTCCACGGGAAGATCGTCAGCTCGGGGACGTTGGTGATCCCGATCGGGATCGCGCCGGCGCTCCGCAGCCGACGCACCGCCTCGGCGTCGGCGGCCTGGGGCGCCGCCGCGACGCGGGAGCCCCACGTCATCCTCTGCCCGGCCACCGGGAGGTCGTCCTTGATGGCGATCGGTACCCCGGCCAGCGGTCCCTCGAGCGGCTGCTCGGCCACCGCCAGCGCCTCGTCGGCGAGCGTCACGCGGAAGGCGTTCAGGCGCGGGTCGAGCGAATCGATCCGCCGCAGGAACATCTCGACCAGCTCGCGGGGGTGCGCCTCGCCGTCGCGGACCATCCGAGCCAGCGCCCCGGGGCCGGCGAACGCGAGCTCTTGGTCGGCGGCGCTGCTCATCTCACCCGAGCGCCGTGACCAGCTCACGGAGCGCTTTCGGATACCGATAGGCGATCCCGCTGTGGCCGCCGTCGAACAGCTCGAGCGTGTGCTCGACCTCCAGTGCCGCCAGCTCGCCGGCCAGCGCCTGGGCGCCGAGGTCCAGAAAGTACTCGTCGCCGCGCCCGGCGTCGAGGTGGATGCGGCGCATACTGCGCAGCGCGGCGGCATGCGCGCTCGCCATCCGCACCGGGTCCCAGGCCAGCCACCGCTCCCACACCTCGCCGACCAGGCGCCCGGTATCGAGCTCGAACGGCAGCACGACCCGTCCGGGCCGGTCGAGGTCCGGCGAGTACGCGGCCGCGTAGGCGTAGACCGACAGCGGCGTCCCGTAGCGCCCGAAGTCGAACGTCTCGGCGGTGGTGAGCCGCTCGAACAGCGTCGCGTAGGAGCCGTCGAAGTGGTCACGGAGGATCCGCACGACCATCGCGAAGTCGCGTCCGTAGCAGCACTCGAAGAGCGCGTCGCCGGCGTGCGAGACAAGGCCGCCGAACACGTCGGGCCGGAGCATCGCCGAGACCAGCGCGCCGTAGCCGCCCGAGGAGTGCCCGGCCACGCCGCGCCGGTCGCGGGCCCCGGCGGTCGGGTAGCGCTCGTCGACGAACGGGACGACCTCGTCGCACAGGTAGTCCATGTAGCGCCCGGTGGCGGGGGAGTTGAGGAACTGCGAGCCGCCGAGCGACGTCCACGCGTCGACGAACACGATCACCGCGGGCGGACCCGCCCCGGCGGCGAACATCGCATCGATCCGCTCGATCGCGGTGGGCTCGAACGAACGGCGGCCCAGCCACGTGTCGAGCTGACCGCCGTAGCCCTGGAGCACGTACACCGAGGCCACGCCGGTGGCGGCACCCGAGGCGACGCCCGGCGAGCGGTACACGTACAGCGGGCGGCGATGGGGGTCGCCCAGCGGGTTGCCGGCCAGCAGCTCCGACTCGACGGTCAGCTGGTCCAGGGCACCACGCAGCTCGCGCCGCCACGGCTCCCGGAGCGGCTCGGCCGATGCGCTGAGACTCATCGCCCGCCGACAGTACGCGAATCCCCCGGCACCCGGAGCGCGGATATATATTGATCAGACGCCTTGCCATCCGCGAGCAGCCAACCGAGACCTTGACCGAGCGCGAGCAGGGCCAGCGTGCCGACGGGGCCGCCACAGATCTCGACGCGGTCGAGACCACCGAGTGGCTCGAGGCCCTCGACGCGGTCGTCAGCCACGACGGGGCGGAGCGCGCGCGGGCGCTGCTGACCCGTGTCGTCGAGCGGGCCCAGCACGCCGGCACCGGGCCGATCGCCAGCCTCAACACCGCCTACGTCAACACGATCCCCGCCGAGCGTGAGGCGAAGCTCCCCGGCGGGGCGGGCGGGGGCGAAATCGAGCGGCGGCTGCGGTCGATCATCCGCTGGAACGCGATGGCGATGGTGGTCCGCGCCAACAAGGTGTCCTCCGAGCTCGGCGGCCACATCGCCTCCTACCAGTCGCTGGCCGTCCTCTACGAGGTCGGCTACAACCACTTCTGGCGCGCGCCGTCGGCGGACCACGGCGGCGACCTCGTGTACTTCCAGGGCCACTCCTCGCCGGGCAACTACGCGCGCGCCTACCTGGAGGGACGCCTCGCCCCCGAGCAGCTCGACAACTTCCGCCAGGAGGTCGGCGGCGGCGGCCTGTCCTCCTACCCGCACCCGTGGCTGATGCCCGACTATTGGCAGTTCCCGACGGTGTCGCTCGGGATCGGGCCGATCACCTCGATCTACCAGGCGCGGTTCATGAAGTACCTGGCCGCCCGCGGGCTGGCCGACACCGACGGGCGCAAGGTGTGGGCGTTCATCGGCGACGGCGAGATGGACGAGCCCGAGTCGATGGGAGCCAGCGCGCTGGCGGGCCGCGAGGGGCTCGACAACCTGATCTGGGTCGTCAACTGCAACCTGCAGCGACTCGACGGCCCAGTCCGCGGCAACGGCAAGATCATCCAGGAGCTCGAGTCGGACTTCCGCGGCGCCGGGTGGAACGTGATCAAGCTGGTCTGGGGCGCCCGCTGGGACCCGCTGCTCGCCGCCGACTTCGACGGCGCACTGGCCAAGGTGATGGAGGACTGCGTCGACGGCGACTACCAGACGTTCAAGTCGCGCGACGGCGCCTACGTGCGCGAGAAGTTCTTCGGCCGCGACCCGCGTCTGCTCGAGCGCGTCAGTCACATGAGCGACGAGGCGATCTGGCTGCTCAACCGCGGCGGCCACGACCAGCAGAAGGTCTACGCCGCCTATCACGAGGCGGTCCGGCACACCGGCCAGCCGACGGTGATCCTGGCCAAGACGATCAAGGGCTACGGGATGGGCGTCTCGGGCGAGGGCCAGATGATCACCCATCAGGCCAAGAAGATGACCGAGGCGGCGCTGCTCGCCTTCCGGGACCGCTTCGAGCTGCCGCTCACCGACGAGCAGGTCCGCGCCGCCGAGTACCTGAAGCCGCCCGACGACGCCCCGGAGATGCGCTACCTGCGCGAGTGCCGCGAGGCGCTGGGCGGCTTCCTGCCGGCCCGGCGCCGGCGCTCGCAGCCGCTCCCGGTCCCCGGGCTGAGCACCTTCTCCGGCCAGCTCGAGGGCACCGGCGAGCGCGAGATCTCGACCACGATGGCGTTCGTGCGCGTGCTCGCGGCGCTGCTGCGCGACAAGCGGCTCGGGCGCCACATCGTCCCGATCGTCCCCGACGAGTCGCGCACGTTCGGGATGGAGGGGATGTTCCGCCAGGTCGGCATCTACTCGCCCCACGGCCAGCGCTACCAGCCCCAGGACTCCGAGCAGCTGATGTTCTACAAGGAGGATCAGCACGGGCAGATCCTCGAGGAGGGGATCACCGAGGCCGGCTCGATCTCCTCGTTCATCGCCGCCGGCACCTCGTTCAGCGCCCACGACGTGCCGATGGTTCCGTTCTACATCTACTACTCGATGTTCGGCTATCAGCGGGTCGGCGACCTGATCTGGGCCGCCGGCGACAGCCGCGCGCGGGGCTTCCTGCTGGGTGGGACGGCCGGACGCACGACGCTCAACGGGGAGGGGCTCCAGCATGAGGACGGCCACAGCCACGTGCTGTTCAGCGTCGTGCCGAACTGCCGCGCCTACGATCCCGCGTACGCCTACGAGGTCGCGGTGATCGTTCAGGACGGCCTGCGGCGGATGTTCGCGGGCACCGCCGAAGGTGGTCAGGAGGACGTCTTCTACTACCTGACGCTGATGAACGAGAATTACCGCCACCCGGCGATGCCGGCGGGCGCCGAGGAGGGGATCCTCCGTGGCCTCTACCGGGTGCGCGAGGCGGACCCACCCCCCCCGGCGCGCTCGAAGAAGGGTGGGCCGGCTCGAGTCCAGCTGCTCGGGTCGGGGACGATCCTCCAGGAGGTGCTGGCGGCGGCCGCGCTGCTGGAGGACGACTTCGGGGTGCCCGCCGACGTGTGGAGCGTGACCTCGTTCACCGAGCTGCGCCGCGAGGGAATCGAGGCCGAGCGCTGGAACCGCCTGCACCCGACGGCGAAGCCGCGCGTCCCCTACGTGACCACGGCGCTGGCGGCGCGCCGCGGTCCGGTGATCGCCTCGACCGACTACGTCCGCTCACTCCCCGACATGATCCGGCCGTGGGTCACCACCGACTACCGGGTGCTCGGGACCGACGGCTTCGGCCGCAGCGACTTCCGCCGCGCGCTGCGGCGGTTCTTCGAGGTCGACCGCCACCATGTCGCGGTGACCGCGCTGAAGTCGCTGTCCGACCGCGGCGAGCTGCCGGCCGCGCGGGTGCAGGAGGCGATCGAACGCTACGAGATCGATCCCGAGGCTCCCATCCCCACCACCGTCTGAGAGTGCCCGCGCATGACCGCCACCGCTGAGGAGATCTCGGTCGAGGTACCGGACATCGGCGACTTCGATGACGTCCCGGTGATCGAGATCCTCGTCGCCGCCGGCGACACCGTGGCCGCCGAGGACCCGCTGGTCACGCTCGAGTCCGACAAGGCGACGATGGACGTCCCGGCGCCGATGGCCGGCACCGTGGGCACGCTTCACGTGTCGGTCGGCGACAGGGTCTCCCAGGGCTCGCCGCTGCTGACCCTGCGGCCGGCGGCGGACGCCGCGCCCGCGGCGGCGACGGCGTCGCTGGCGGCGGTCGCCGAGTCGGTCGCGCAGGACGTGCGGGCGCCGGCCGAGCAGGAGGTGCCGGCGCCGGCCCGCGAGGACCCGGCGGTGTCCTCGGGCGCGGGCAACGGGGCGACGCCCGAGATCGACCGCCAGGCCGAACTCGCCGGGGACGGCGAAGCCGGCCCCATCTACGCCAGCCCGGCGGTGCGACGGCTGGCCCGGGAGCTCGGCGTGCCGCTGGCCGGGGTCAGCGGCAGCGGGCGCAAGGGCCGGATCGTCAAGGAGGACGTCGAGCGGCTGCGGGCGGCCGGGGCGGCCGCGGGCGGCGGGGCGGGCGCCGGCCGGGCGGGCGGCGCGGGCGACGGCGGCGCCGGGGCGGGCGGAGCGGGCCTCGGCGGGGTGTCGCTGGCGCCGTGGCCGAAGGTCGACTACGAGAAGTTCGGTCCCGTCGAACGGGTGCCGCGGTCGCGAATCCAGAAGATCTCCGCGCCGGTGCTGGCCCGCAACTGGGTGATGATCCCCCATGTCACCCACCACGACGAGGCCGACATCACCGAGCTCGAGGCGTGGCGCAAGCAGCTCAACGCCGAGCTGGCCGGCGAGGGCGTGAAAATGACGATGGTCTCGTTCCTGATCGCCGCCTGCGCGGCGGCGCTCAAGGAGTTCCCCGCCTTCAACGCCTCACTCGACGGCGACGAGCTGGTGCTCCGGCGCTACTACAACATCGGCTTCGCCGCCGACACTCCCGGCGGGCTCGTCGTGCCGGTGATCAGGCAGGCCGACCGCAAGGGCCTCGTGGAGATCGCCCGCGAGCTCACCGAGCTGTCCGGAAAGGCCCGGCAGGGCAAGCTCGTTCCCGGCGACATGAGCGGCGGCACGTTCACGATCTCCTCGCTCGGCGGGATCGGCGGCACGTCGTTCACGCCGATCATCAACGCGCCCGAGGTGGCGATCCTCGGGGCCACCCGGGCGGCGATACGGCCGATGTGGGACGGCGCCGAGTTCCGGCCCCGGCTGATGGTGCCGCTGTCGCTGTCCTACGACCACCGGGTGATCGACGGCGCTGCCGCGGCGCGCTTCGTCGTCCACCTGGTGCGGGTGCTCTCGGACCTCAAGCGGGCGCTACTGTGAGCCCCGCCGTCGAGGTGCGCGTCCCCGACATCGGCGACTTCGTCGACGTCCCAGTGATCGAGATCCTCGTCGCCGCCGGTGACACCGTGGCCGCCGAGGATCCGCTGGTCACGCTCGAGTCCGACAAGGCGACGATGGACGTCCCGGCGCCGTCAGCGGGGACGGTCGGGCAGCTGCGCGTCGCGATCGGCGACCGCGTGTCGGAGGGCAGTGTGCTGCTGGTGCTCGAGCCCGAGGGCTCGGACCGGGTCACAGACGCCCCCCCCGCTGCTCAGGCCCCGCCCGCCCCCGCGGCGGACGCGCACCCGCCGGAGGGCGCCTACGACGCCGAGGTCGTGGTGATCGGCTCGGGCCCGGGCGGCTACTCGGCCGCCTTCCGGGCCGCCGACCTCGGCCTGAGGACGATCCTGGTCGAGCGCCACGACGCGCTCGGCGGGGTGTGCCTGAATGTCGGCTGCATCCCCTCCAAGGCGCTGCTGCACGCCGCGCGGGTGATCGCCGAGGCCGAGGAGATGGCCGAGCACGGAATCTCGTTCGGCGCCCCGCGCGTCGACCTCGACAAGCTGATCGCGTGGAAGGCCTCGGTGGTCAAGCGCCTGACCGGCGGGCTGGCCGGGATGGCCAGGCAGCGGAAGGTCGAGGTGGTGACCGGCGCGGCGGAGCTGACCGGCGAGCACGAGCTGCGGGTCGGCGAGCGCACGATCTCCTTCGCCGCCTGCATCATCGCGGCCGGCTCGGAGGCGGTGACGCTCCCGTTCCTCCCTGACGACCCGCGCGTGATCGACTCGACTGGCGCGCTGTCGCCGGGCGAGCTGCCGAAGCGGCTGCTGGTCATCGGCGGCGGGATCATCGGGCTCGAGATGGCCACGGTGTACGACGCGCTGGGCAGCCGGGTGACGGTCGTCGAGCTGATGGAGCAGCTGATCCCCGGTTGCGACGCCGATCTCGTCAAGCCCCTGCACCAGCGGATCGCGGCGCGCTACGAGGCGATCTTGCTCGGGGTCGGCGTGACCTCGGTGAAGGCGCAGCGCAACGGGCTGAAGGTCGAGTTCTCCGAGGGCAGGGCGCAGCTGTTCGACCAGGTGCTGGTCGCTGTCGGCCGCCGCCCCAACGGCGGCCGGGTGGGCGCCGAGGCCGCGGGCGTGCACGTGGACGCCGACGGGTTCATCCCCGTCGACGCCCGGATGCGCACCAACGTGCCCCACATCCACGCGATCGGCGACGTCGTCGGCGGCCCGATGCTGGCCCACAAGGCGAGCCACGAGGCCCACGTCGCCGCCGAGGCGATCGCCGGCGTGGCGGCCGCCGCGTTCGACCCGCGGGCGATCCCGTCGGTCGCCTACACCGACCCGGAGGTGGCGTGGATGGGCCTGACCGAGGCGGCCGCCCAGGCCGACGGGATCCGGTACGAGAAGGCGGTGTTCCCGTGGGCGGCGTCGGGCCGGGCGCTGTCGCTGGCTCGCTCGGAGGGGATGACCAAGCTGCTGCTCGAGCCCGGCACCCACCGGCTGGTGGGGGCCGGGATCGTCGGTGTCGGAGCCGGAGAGCTGATCGCCGAGACCGTCCACGCGCTGGAGATGGGCGCGGATGCGGAGGACCTGGCGCTGACCATCCACCCGCACCCGACGCTGTCGGAGTCGATCGGCTTCGCCGCCGAGCTCGCCGAGGGGACGATCACCGACCTACCCCCGCCGCGGCGCCGGAAGCGCTGAGCCGGACCGGGCAGTTCGCGGGAAACGCTCCACCATGGGGCTTTTGCAGCAAAGGCTCCACCATGGAGCCTTTGCCGCAAACCCGACCGCCGCACGCTCAGCGGGCCGGCCGATCCGCCGCTGACCGCCGCACGCTCAGCGGCGGGGCCGGCGGGGCCGGCGGGCCCGCAGCAGCAGGCCGACCAACGCGGCGCCGGCGCCGAGCAGCGCCGGAGCCGGCGGGCGGCCGGCGCGCGGCGGCACGCGACCGCCCGGAGGCGCGCCGGGCAGCGCGAACTCCTCGGCGGCGAGCACGTCGTACGGGTCGGCCCCGCCGTAGGGGTCGGGCGGCAGTACCAGCGGCGCGCGGTGCAGCGCGGGGTCGGCGGCGCCGAGTGCGAACGCCTCGCCGGCCAACACGTCGTGCGCCCGCCGGCGCTCCTCCCGCTCGTGGCGATGGTGCAGCTCGGCGTCCGGCGCCCCCACGGCGAACGCCTCCGCGGCGAGCACGTCGTGGACGGGCTCCTCGACGCCATCTCGATCGGGATTGCTCATGGCCCCATGTTGGCAAATCGCGCCGTAGCCATGGCATTTGGCCGGCCGCCGGCGCGCCATCGCCCGCGCGGAGCCGCAGGCCACCCGACGCCCGTTCGATAATCTCAGTAGAAGCAACTGAGATCTGCGGATCGGCGAGGGCTGCCCTGTGGTACCCTTCACTTATCAACCGTAAGCAGCTAGCGAAAGTGAAGACTTGATGAGCCGTCTCCTGCTTATCCCCCTGGATGACGTCGTGGTGTTTCCGGGCATGTCGCTCACGCTGGCCGTCGAGGCCGGCGAGGAGGAGCGGGTCCTGCTGGTGCCGCGTCACGACAACGACTACGTCTCGGTCGGCACCGTCGCCGAGGTCTCCGACCGCGTCCGCCTGCCCGGCGGCGCACGCGCGGTGGCCCTGACGGGCCTGCACCGCGGGATCGCCGGCGCCGCCCACACGATGCCCGACGGCCGCCTGTTCGTCGAGGTCGACGAGCGTCCCGACGAGGCGCCGGTCGACGGCCACACGCGCGACCTCGAGCGCGAGTACCGCGCCGTGGTCGAGGAGCTGCTCGAGCTCCGCGGCGACGACGGTCGGATCTCCGCGTTCCTGCGCAGCATCTCCGAGCCCGGCCCGCTGGCCGACACCAGCGGCTACGCCCCCGACCTGACCTACGCTCAGAAGGTCGAGCTGCTGCAGACGCTCGACGTCGCCGAGCGCCTCGAGCTGGCGCTGAATCTCCAGCGCGAGCGCCTGGCCGAGCTGCAGGTGCGCCGGCGGATCCGCGACGACGTCCAGTCGGGCGCCGAGAAGCAGCAGCGCGAGTACTTCCTGCGCAAGCAGATGGACTCGATCCGCAAGGAGCTCGGCGAGGACGAGGGCTCGCTGGTCGAGGAGTACCGGACCAAGATCGAGGAAGCCGGGATGCCCGAGCACGCCCGCGAGCAGGCCGATAAGGAGCTCGGTCGGCTCGAGCGGATGGGCGAGCAGTCAGCCGAGTCGAGCGTGATCCGCAGCTACCTGGACTGGCTGATCGCGATCCCGTGGTCCAAGCACTCCGAGGAGCGGCTCGATCCCGACCACGCGCGTGAGGTGCTCGACGCCGACCACGCGGGCCTCGAGGACGTCAAGAACCGGATCGTCGAGTACATCGCGGTCAGGAAGCTCCGCCAGGAGCGCGGGATCGACGAGGACAAGCAGCCGGAGGACTCGCCGCAGGGCCGATCAGGCGAGGCGGGCACCGCGGGCGAGGCCCGTGGTCGCCGAGCGGCCCGTCGCGGCGAGGGGGCGATCCTCACGCTGATCGGGCCGCCCGGCACCGGCAAGACGTCGATCGGCGAGTCGATCGCGCGGGCCACAGGCCGCGAGTTCGTGCGCATGTCGCTCGGCGGCGTCCGCGACGAGGCGGAGATCCGCGGCCATCGCCGCACCTACATCGGCGCCCTGCCCGGCCGGCTGGTCCGGGCGCTGCGCGACGCCGGGACGATCAACCCGGTGATCATGCTCGACGAGGTCGACAAGGTCGGCGCCGACTGGCGCGGGGATCCGTCCTCGGCGCTGCTGGAGGTGCTCGACCCGGCGCAGAATCACAGCTTCCGCGACCACTACCTGGACCTCGAGCTCGACCTCAGCGGCGTGCTGTTCATCGCCACCGCGAACGTCGCCGACACGATCCCCGGGCCGCTGCTCGACCGGATGGAGGTGATCCGCTTCGACGGGTACACCACCTCCGAGAAGACGGCGATCGCCCGCGGCTACCTGTGGCCGCGCCAGCTCGAGCGCAACGGCCTGCGGGCCGGGGAGGTCGAGATCTCCGACGCGCTGCTGGAGACGGTGGTGACCGAGTACACGCGCGAGGCGGGCGTACGCCAGCTCGAACGCGACCTCGGCACGCTGCTGCGCAAGACGGCGACGAAGATCGCCTCCGCGCCGAGCGACGCCGGCGCGGCCGGCGCGGCCGGCGCGACGGGCGCGACGGGCGCGACGGGCGCGGCCGTGGTGATCGACATCGAGGTCGTGCGCAAGGCCCTGGGACGTCAGCGCCACTTCCAGGAGTCGGCGATCCGCACCGCGGTCCCCGGCGTGGCCACCGGACTGGCGGTGACCGGCGCCGGCGGCGACGTGCTGTTCGTCGAGGCGACGGCGATGGCGGGCAAGCCGGGGCTGACGCTGACCGGGCAGCTCGGCGATGTGATGAAGGAGTCGGCGCAGATCGCGCTGTCCTACGTCCGCGGCCACGCGGAGGAGCTCGGGATCGACGCCTCGGCGTTCGACGAGCGCGCGTTCCACGTCCACGTCCCCGCGGGGGCGATTCCCAAGGACGGCCCCAGCGCCGGCGTGACGATGGTGACGGCGCTGAGCTCGCTGCTCAGCGGGCGCCCGGTTCGGCACACCGTCGGGATGACCGGCGAGGTGACGCTCCAGGGGCGCGTGCTGCCGATCGGCGGCGTCAAGCAGAAGGTGCTGGCGGCGCACGCGGCCGGACTGACCGACCTGGTCCTGCCCGAGCGCAACCGCGGCGACCTCGACGACGTCCCGGCGGAGGTCCGCGGGACGATGCGGTTCCACTTCGCGATGACGGTCGACGAGGTGCTGACGGCGGCGCTCGAGCCGGCCTCGGTGCACGCCGCGGCATAGCGCGATCGCCAGCGGGTAGGTTGCCCGACATGACCGCGACCACGGCTCCAGCAGAGAAGCGGGTCCTCGACGACACCCCCAAGCAGCTGTACATCGGCGGCGAATGGCGCGACGGCGCCGAGGGGAGATTGGGCGTCGAGGACCCGGCCACGGGCGAGACCCTGTGCGAGATCGCCGACGCCTCCGCGCAGGACGCCCGGGCGGCGCTCGACGCGGCGGTGGCAGCGGCTCCGGACTGGTGCGCCCATCCGCCGCGGGAGCGCGGCGAGATCCTCCGCCGGGCGTTCGAGACGATCAGCGAGCGCGCCGAGGAGCTCGCGCTGCTGATGACGCTCGAGATGGGCAAGCCGCTCGCCGAGTCCCGGGCGGAGATCGCCTACGGCTCGGAGTTCCTGCGCTGGTTCTCCGAGCAGGCGGTGCGGATCGACGGCCGCTACGCGACGGCGCCCAACGGCCAGGGCCGGCTGCTCACGATGAAGCAGCCGGTCGGGCCGTGCCTGCTGATCACGCCGTGGAACTTCCCGCTGGCGATGGGCACCCGCAAGATCGGGCCGGCGATCGCGGCGGGCTGCACGATGGTGGTCAAGCCGGCGCAGCAGACCCCGCTGTCGATGCTGATGCTGGCCAAGATCCTCGAGCAGGCGGGGCTGCCCGGCGGGGTGCTGAACCTGGTTACGGCCGGCTCGGCCGGCCGCACCGTCGGCCCGCTGATCGAGGATCCGCGGCTGCGCAAGCTGTCGTTCACCGGCTCGACCGAGGTCGGCCGCAGCATGATGGCGCAGGCGTCGGGCAACCTCCTGAAGCTGTCGATGGAGCTGGGCGGCAACGCGCCGTTCGTGGTCTTCGAGGACGCCGACATCGACGACGCGGTGTCGGGTGCGGTGATCGCCAAGATGCGCAACGTCGGCGAGGCGTGCACGGCGGCCAACCGCTTCCATGTCGCCGCGCCGGTGGCCGCCGAGTTCGCCGACAGGCTGGCGGCGAAGCTCGGCGCGATGAAGGTAGGGCGCGGCACCGAGCAGGACGTCGAGGTCGGGCCGTTGATCGACGAGGACCAGCGGCGCAAGGTCGCCGAGCTGGTGCAGGACGCCGTCGGCCGCGGCGCCCGGCCGCTGACCGGCGGCGGCGCCGTCGACGGTCCCGGCTACTTCTACGAGCCGACCGTGCTGGCCGACGTCCCGGCCGACGCGCGGCTGCTGAAGGAGGAGATCTTCGGGCCGGTCGCGCCGATCCGCGCCTTCGACGGCGAGGACGAGGCGATCGCCGCCGCCAACGACACCGAGTTCGGCCTCGTCGCCTACGTCTACACGAGCGACCTGAAGCGGGCGCTGCGCGTGTGCGAGCGGCTCGAGACCGGGATGATCGGGCTCAACCAGGGCCTGGTGTCCAACCCGGCGGCGCCGTTCGGCGGCATCAAGCAGTCCGGCTTCGGTCGCGAGGGCGGCCCCGAGGGGATCGAAGAGTACCTCGAGACGAAGTATGTGGCCATCAACCTCTAGCGCGGGCAACGAAGTCGGCGCTGATGGAGCGCGGTAACCGTCAAGGCCGCGCCAGGGCGGGGCGCGGGCGCTCGCGGCGGATGCTCCCGGCCGTGGCCGTGTTATGCGCGGCCGGCGCGATCGGCTGGCTGATCGCCCGCGATCCCACCCCCGGTCACTCGAGACCGGCCCCGACGAGGCGCCGGCAGGCCACACTCGCGCCCGCACCGGAGTCAAGGCCCCCGCCTCGCGCCGGCAGGCAGCCCCATGCACCGGTGGTGAGGCGCCCCTCGCTCCGAGCCGCGAGCCGGCTTGCGCCGGCCGTCGGACTGCGGGTCGTCCGACTCGTCGACCCGCGGCGAGTCGTCCACGACGCCACCGGAGCCGCTCAGCCCCGAGCCCTGCCGACGATCGTGCGCTACCCGGCCGACGGGCCCCGCGGAGCCGTCGACATCCCCGCCGCGCCGGTCGCACCGGCGGCGACGGGCTTCCCCCTGATCGTCTTCGGACACGGGTTCGCGGTCACGCCGGCGCCGTACTCCAGGCTGCTCGTCGCCTGGGCGCGAGCCGGGTACGTGGTCGCCGCGCCGGTGTTCCCGCAGGAGAACGCAAACGCCCCCGGCGGGCCCCGCGAGGCCGACCTCGTCAATCAGCCCGGCGACATGAGCTTTGTCATCTCCAGCCTGCTCGATGCGACGAGCCCCGGACTGACCGGCTTCGCGGGCATGATCGATCCGCGGCGGATCGCCGTCGCGGGTCAGTCCGACGGGGGGGACACCGCGCTGGCCACGGCGTATGACCCGTCTGTGCGGGATCCCCGCGTCAGCGCCGCGGTGGTCCTGTCGGGCGCCGAGGATCCATTCGCGCCTGCATTCAGCTTCGACCGGAGCGGTCCGGCGCTGCTCGCCACCCAGGGGACCGCCGACACGGTCAACCCCCCGAGCATGACCAACGCCTTTTACGGCATCGCGCCGAGCCCCAAATATCTCCTGGAGCTGCTGGGCGCGTCCCACCAGCCACCTTACACGCGACCCGGCCCTCAGCTTGCCACGGTCGAGCGTGTCACAATCGCCTTTCTTGATGCCTATGTCAAGCGCGACGCGCGCGCCCGGCATCGCCTGCTCTCCCCCGCAATCGCCGGACCCGGGGCGGCACTACGGGCCAGCCCGTAGCATTCCATCCGGCTCACCGGCGCAGCGCGGCGCTCAAGCGCCGAGGCGGTTCTCAAGCGCGTAGCGGATCGCCGCGGCGCGGTTCGCAACGCCAAGCTTGCGGTACACGTTGGTGAGGTGGAACTTGACCGTGTGCTCGGAGATGAACAGCTCGCGGCTGATCTCCGCCGTCGTCGAGCCGCGGGCGATCGACTGCAGGATCGCTCGCTCGCGCTCGGTCAGGTCGGGGCCGGCCGGCTCGGCCCGCGGCGCCGACGCGCTGGTCGCGGCGACGCTCGGGGCATGGAACACCGCGCCGGTGGCGACCTGGCGCAGCACGGCGGCGATGTCGGAGGGGCTGACACTCTTGACCACGAACGCGCTCGCCCCGGCCCGCAGCGCCGCGTCTATCGACGGCCGATCCTCGCTGGCCGATAGCACCACCACCTTGACGTCGGGCCACGCGCTGCGAACCTGCTCGATGTGCTCGGTGCCCGAGACGCCCGGCATCCGCAGGTCCATCAGCACGACCTGGGGCTGGCGGCGCTCGATCAGGCCCATCAGCTCCACGGAGGAGCGGGCCTCCCCCACCACCTCGATGTTCTCGGAGCGCTCGAGTGCCCTCCGCACCCCGGCCAAGATCAGCGGATGATCGTCCGCGATCAGGACCTTCAGCGGAGCAGTGCTGGTTTCGGTCTCGCTCACTTGCCTCCGAAATGAGTACGGAACGGATCGGGCACGGCCGCACCCTCCCCAGCACTCTAGAATAGTGCCCGCGTTCGCCGAGCTGTGATTTGTCACACCGGCCCGGGTCCATAGGGAGGGACATGACGCTGCCAACCGGCCAGATGGACCCGACCCCGAAACGGATGCCGATCCGGGAGCGCGGGCTGACGATCCTGATCGTCGGCTTCTGCACCGCCGCCGGACTCCTGGTGGCGGCGATCTTCACGGTGCTGATCGTGTCGGTCACCAACCTGCGCAACGACAGCGCCAGCGGGCACCGGGCGTCGGACCTGCTGACCGCCTCGGCGACCGTCGAGGGCGCCGTGCTCGACCTCGAGACCGGCCTGCGCGGCTACCTGATCACCCACCGCGTGAGCTTCCTCGAGCCCTACCAGGCCGCGCGCGCCCGCCTCCCCGACGAGCTGGCGGCGCTGGCGCGACTCGCCGAGGACGCGACCGAGCGTGCCCAGGCGCGCCAGATCCGCTCGGCGATCACGTCCTACATCAACACCTACGCCCAGCCGCTGCTGGCGAGGAGCGGACGGCTGTCGCGCGGCGCCGAGATGGCGCTGACCGCGCGAGGCAAGCGGCTCGTCGACCGGCTGCGCCCCCAGTTCACGGCACTGACCGGAGGCGAGATGGCGCTGCGGGCCGAGCAGCGCTCGGCCTCGGCGTCTGAGAGCCACCGCGCGATCGTCGCCGCGGCGATGGGCCTGGCCGGCTCCGTGCTGCTGCTCACCGCCCTCGCCCTGTACCTCGTGCTGCGCTTCATCGGCCCGACCCGCGCCGTGGCGACGGCCGCCCGAAGCCTCACCGACGACCAGCTTGACGTCCGCGTCCCCGAGGTCGGGATCGGCGAGGTGGCGCTGCTGGCGCGGTCGTTCAACCGGATGGCCGCGCGGCTCGAGGGCCGTGACACCGAGCTGACGAGCGCCCGGCGGCAGCTCGAGCGAGCCGTTGAGGAGGCGCGGGAGGCCTCGGCGATGAAGTCGAACTTCCTCGCCAACATGAGCCACGAGATCCGCACGCCGCTGAACGGCGTCATCGGCATGATCGAGCTGCTCTCGGAGACGGGACTGAGCGAGGAGCAGCGGGGCTACGTGTCGGTCGCCAGGGCGTCGAGCGACTCCCTGATGACGGTCGTCAACGACGTCCTCGACATTGCCAAGATCGAGGCGGGGCGGCTGGAGATCGAGCACCGGGACTTCGACCTCCACGACCTCGTCGAGTCGGCGTGTGAGATGGTGGCGGCGATCGCCGTGGCGAAGGGAATCGAGCTGCAGTCGTTCGTGCCCGACCACGTGCCGCGGGTCGTACGCGGCGACCGGATGCGGGTCAGCCAGGTGCTGGCCAACCTGCTCTCCAACGCGGTCAAGTTCACCGCGCGCGGCGAGGTGGTGCTCGAAGTCGGCCCGGCGGAGCCGGTCGAGGGACGGGTGCCGATCACCTTCGCGGTGCGCGACACCGGCATCGGGATCGCCCCGGGGCGCGTCGACGAGCTGTTCGAGCCGTTCACGCAGGCCGATGCGGGGACCACCCGCGCGTACGGCGGCACCGGGCTGGGGCTCGCGATCACGCGCGAGCTGACGCGGATGATGGACGGCACGATCTCGGTGCAGAGCCGGCCGCGCCACGGCAGCACGTTCCTGGTCACGATCCCGTTCGGGCGCTCGCAGCGCAAGCTGCGCCCCCCCGTCCCCAAGCACGAGCTCCGCGGCCTGCACGTGCTGATCGTCGACGACAACGCCACCAACCGCCGGATCTTCGAGGCCTATGCGTCGTCGTGGGGCATGCGGCCGGTGCTCGCCGACGGAGCCGGTGCGGCGATGGCGGAGCTCGAGGACGCGGTCAGCCACGGCGACCCCTTCGACGTCGCGCTGCTCGACCTCCACATGCCCGAGGTCAGCGGGCTCGACCTCGCGCGCGAGATCACGGGCCTCGAGCGCCTGCACACCACGCGACTGATCCTGCTCAGCTCCTCGGACCCGGCGGTCGGTGAGGACGCCTCCGCCGGGATCGCGCACATGCTCGGCAAGCCGGTGCGCCAGTCGCGCCTGCTGGACGCGATCAGCACCGTGATGTCGGGGCCGGTCGACCCGCGCCCCCGGCGCTCGCGTGACCGCCTGGCGGCCGGAGGGACCGATCGGCGGCCGCGCCGGATCCTCGTCGCCGAGGACCAGCCGGTCAACTGGATGCTCGTCGAGCGGCTGCTGGCCAAACGCGGGCACGCCGCGTTCAACGCCCCTAACGGTCAGCAGGCGATCGAGATGCTCTCGGCGGGCGGCTTTCACCTGGTGCTGATGGACTGCCAGATGCCGCTGCTCGACGGCTACGCCGCCACCGGCGAGATCCGCCGGCGCGAGGGCGACGGCGGGACCCACCTGCCGATCGTGGCGATGACCGCCCACGCGATGGAGGGCGACCGTGACCGCTGCCTGTCCGCGGGGATGGACGACTACATGGCCAAGCCGATCACCAGCGAGGCGATCGACGAGATGCTCGAACGATGGCTGCCCGCCGACGAGAACGGGCGGCCGAGCGAGCTCGACGGCAACCGGATGGAGGAACTGCGGATGCTGTTCCCCGAGGGCGAGACGGCCGACATCATCGGCCAGCTGCAGAGCGAGGTCGAGTCGCAGCTGCTGCGGCTGTCGGTGGCCCTGGTCGCGGATGACGGGGCCGAGGCGGGCGAGGCGGCGCACCGGATCCTCTCGAGCGCGCGGCTGGTCGGCGCCGAGGGCCTCGCCGCGCGGGCCTCCGAGCTGCAGGCGGTGGCCAAGCAGGACCTGCCCGGCGCCCGCGCCGCGGCCGACGCGCTACGCGAGCGATGGCTCGCGGTCAGCGCCGCGCTCGAGCTCGAGCGCACCGCCAGCCGCTGAGGCCGGCACAGGAATCCGCCGGGCGCGCGCGAATACCGCGACGCGGATGGGCGCCCCTATCTCCGATGTCGCGATCCCCGACGGGTCAGGGCCGTTCTGGTTCGAGCTGCCCGACGCCAGCGAGATCCACGTCGAGCGGCTGGCGCCGCGGCAGCCGGTCGCGACCGCGCCTGAGCTCGAGCCCGAGGAGCCGTCGCCCGAGGAGCCGTCGCCCGAGGAGCCGGAACCCGAGGAGCCGGAACCCGAGCCCGAGCTCGAGCCCGAGGAGCGCGAGGAGCCGGAGCCCGAGGAGCCGGAACCCGAGCCCGTACCCGAGCCGCGCCAGGCCCGGGGGTGGACCGACCCCTGGGGGTTCGAGCTCTCCGAGCTGGCCGCCGAGCGCCGTCGCCGCCGTGCGGCTCGAGAGCGCGACCGCCGCAATGCTGCGCAGACGGCGCTGCTGCTGCCGTTTGCCCGGGCCGCGGCGTACCAGTCGCGGCGGGCGCTGGCCATCCTGGCCGGCGGCGCGCTGTTGGCCGGGGTCGCCGCCGGGGCCGGCCACGGCGACGGCCGCGCCGTCCACCCCGCGGCCGTGAACGCGAGCGCGCGGTTCGCGGCGCTGCCGAGGCCGTCGGGGTACGCCCAGCGCACCGTCCCGCCCGCCTACCTGCGTCTGTACCTACGGGCGGCGTCCCAGTACGGGCTCGACTGGAACGTGCTGGCCGCGGTGGGGCAGATCGAGTCAAGGTCGGGCTCGAGCACGCTGCCCGGCGTCAGCAGCGGGACCAATGCCGCCGGGGCGGCGGGACCGGCGCAGTTCGAGGCCTCGACGTGGCGGCGCTTCGGCGTGGACGTCGACGGGCGCGGGCAGATCGATCCTTACGACCCGGCCGACGCGATCACCTCGATGGCGGCCTACCTGAAGGCGTCGGGCGCACCGCAGGACTGGCGGGCGGCGCTGTACGCCTATAACCACTCGCCCGCCTACGTCGACGCCGTGTTGGCCTTGAGCCGGCGGCTGGTCGGCCCGCCGGCCTGACGCGCCGTCCCGGGCGCGGCGCCGTCCCGGGCTCAGAGCCGCGCCGGGCTCAGTGCCGTCCCGGGCTCAGAGCCGCGCCGGGCTCAGCGCCGTCCCGGGCTCAGCGCGGACCGCACTCAGCGCCGCCTGAGGCTCAGCGCGGCCCGAGGCCGAAGCCCGGCGCGGGACCGTCGAGCCGGGCGATCAGGAGCTTGCCCGACAGCCGCCCGAACAGCCGCGCGGTGAGCGGCAGCGCGGGATCCTCCGGCGCGGTGAGGCGCGCCTCGCGCAGCGCGTAGGTGCGTCCCCCGCGGACGACCGACGCGTCGCCGGCGAGGACGTTCTGAACCCAGTCGGAGCGCTCGCCGTACAGGATCACCACGGCCAGCGTGTCGCCGCGTCGGAACGCGTCGACGGGCGTGCGGTAGCGGCGGCCGGAGCGGCGGCCCCGGTGAACGATGATCGCCCACGGTGGCAGCAGCCAGGCGTAGCGGCGCTGGATCGGGTTGTTGATCCGCTTGTTGAACCGCGCCACCCGCCGTGACAGTTCGATCGCCATCGACGGCCAGCCTATTGCAGATGGCGTGCCAGGCCCGCGACTCAGGGCCCGCGGGCAAATTAGTGGGATGGTCCGGCGAGTGGCTGGGGGGTGGCGGCGGACCAAGTCGTACTGGTGGTCCGACGGGTTCGCCGCCGCCCGCCAGGCAGCCGGATGACTCGGGCGCGGCCCGAACTGGCGAGGCTGGCTGCCGAGCGGGCCGCTCCCGAGCAGACGCCGTCGGAACGCCCAATAATTTGTTCGTGGGCCCTCAGCCGCGAACCCATAGCGACGCAGGCGCTCGGGGCCCCCATGTACCCTCCAGGGCAGCCAATGGCCTATGCCGAGCAGAGCACGAGCCTGAGGGGGCCCCTGAACGAGCACGCTTCGGCGCTCGCCTACGAGTGGCGGCGCCTGACGCGCGCCGCGACGACGGTCGCGCTAGTCACCGCGCCGGCGTTCTTCCTCATCCTCTACGACAGCAATCACTGGAGCGTCGCCGCGTCGGTGATCGTCACCGTGATCGCGGTGCTGCTGTTCCGCGGGCTGATCGAGATCGTCGTCCGCCGCTGGATCCCGTGGCCGAGCCTGTTCAACTCCGAGGAGGGCCTCAAGGAGGACGACCTCGTCGCCCGCCGGCGGTACTGGTACTGGCGCAGCAAGTGGCGCCAGGTACCCCTGCTGATCGGGTTCGTGCTGCTCCTGCTGGTGCTCTGCCAGGTGCTGTTCTCGTTCTCCGGCGTCAGCGCCCCGTTCTTCCATCCGTTCGCCGGGCTGCGCGAGATCTTCCCACCGTCCACCTTGCCCCAGCTGGCGCTGGTGTTCGTCCAGCTGCCGCTGCTGCTGTTCATCAACGTGTTCATCCTGTTCGGTCCGTTCCTGTTCATGGCCGCGCGGGGGATCCGCAGCTACGAGCCCGGCGACGCGAGCTGGGGGGTGAAGATCGACGACGTCCGCGGGCAGGCCGAGGCCAAGGAGGAGATCACCCGCGTGATCACGTTGTGGCAGTCGGGTGAGGAGTTCGAGCGGGCCGGCGGCAAGCGCGAGCGCGGCCTGCTGTTCCTCGGCGCGCCGGGCACGGGCAAGACGATGATCTCCAAGGCGATCGCGACCAACTTCAACTGCCCGTTCGTGACCATTCCCGGATCGGGCTTCGCCCAGATGTTCATCGGGATGGACGCGCTGGTCGTCCAGTTCCTCGCCCACAAGGCGCGCAAGCTGGCGCGCAAGTGGGGCGGCCAGTGCATCGTCTTCATCGACGAGATCGACGCCGTCGGGATGCGCCGCCAGGCGTTGGCGGGCGGTTCGGGGATGGCGGGGATGTCAGCCGCCGCGAGCATGGCGAGCAGCCCCGCCTCGATCAACGACGTCGGCTTCTTCGGCCCCAACGGCGCCGCCACCGCCGGCGGCGACATCGTGATCGAGTCCCGCGCATGGCGCGAGCATATGTTCGCGATGCGCGCCGAGCGCAACGTCACCGGCTATGGCGCGGTGATGGAGCGCATGCGCAAGGCGATCGACCGCTTCATGCCCGGGATGGGCGGCATGGGCTACAGCGGCCAGGCGCTGAACCAGCTGCTGGTGGTGATGGACGGGATGGGCGAGCCGCCGGTACTGAAGAAGTTCATGATCAACCGCTTCAACACCTTCCTCGACGCGCTGTTCGTGATCCCGCGTCGGCTCGGTGCGCTCCGGCTCCGGATCCCCACGCCGGCTCCCCGCAAGGAGGAGATCTACTTCATCGGCGCCTGCAACGTTCCGATCGAGGTGCTCGACCCGGCGCTGACCCGCCCCGGGCGGATGGGGCGCCACATCTGGTTCCGCACGCCGACCAAGGACGACCGCAAGGACATCTTCGACCTGTACATGGCCAAGGTCGACCACGAGCCCGACCTCGACACCGACCGTCGTCGCGACGAGCTGGCGCGGATCACCAACGGCTACTCGCCATCGATGATCGAGCAGTGCTGCTCGATGGCCTTGACGATCGCCCACACCGAGGGTCGCCGGATGTTCGCCTGGCACGACATCGTCGAGGCGATGACGACGGTCGAGACCGGCACGGCGCAGAACATCGAGTACATCCAGGAGGAGACGCGCGCGGTGGCGATCCACGAGGCCGGCCACGCCGCCGCCAGCCACGTCTACCTCGGCGACGAGCTGCTCTCCACGCGGCTGTCGATCCGCAAGCGCGGCGGCTCGCTCGGCCATCACCAGAGCATGGAGAAGGAGGAGCGCTTCTCGCACTTCCGCAGCCACTACATGGGCCGGCTGATCGCGGTGCTCGGCGCGATGGCGGCCGAGCACGTGTTCTACGGCGAGAACTCGGCCGGGGTCAGCGGCGACGTGTACACGGCGACGGCGCTCGCGTCGCTGATGGTGGGGACGTGGGCGATGGGCCCCGCGCCGGCCGCGATCGACGGCGACGCCGAGCTCACCGAGCAGACCGAGGAGACGCTCAAGCGGCTCGAGCGGATCGGTGGGACGATCATGAACCGGGCCAGCGGCGGCGGGCCGTTCGGCGAGGACCCGGTGGCCACCGTGCTCGGGGATCGCCACAAGCAACGGGCCGCGGCGCAACTGATCGGCCAGGCCTACGTCACCGCCTACTCGCTGATCGCCACCAACCGCGACGCGGTCGGGGAGATCGCCGAGACGCTGATCGGGCGCAAGGAGATGTACGGCGACGAGGTCGTCGAGATGCTCGACCGCGTCGGCCTCTGCCGTCCGCAGCTCGACCTCCAGGACGATCGCACATGGCCGACGGTGTGACGCCGCCGGATCGAGCCACCGACGATCGTGCCGCGCGCGCGCCGCTGGCCGCGTCGCTGGGCGTCGGCGGCCGCAGCGCGGACGGCGCGAGTACCCCCCACGCGTCGAAGTTCCTGCTCGCCACGATGGCGCTGATCGGCGTGGCGATCGTCGCCGTCGCGGTCGCCGTGGTCACGGCGCGCAACAGCACCAACGCCGGCCCGCTGCCGCAGTGGTCCTCGTGGTCCCCGCCCGACGGCGGCGTCCAGTCCGCCCGTGAGATCGCCGATCACCTGGCGCCGTTCTACCGGATCACCGGCGCCGATCAGCTCGACGCCGTCACAGTGCTCAACGTCGGCAATCCGGCGACCGCCTCGACCGCGTCGTCGAATGGGCCCAACAACCAGATCCAGGTGGCGCTGAGGTCGACCGCAGCGTCGTCCTCGGCGGTGTCGCTGATCGGCGGCCGGACGGTCGCCTTCAACCTGTGCGGCCTCGGCACCTCGGACTGCTCGATCGGCACCGGCGCCCCGTCGAGCAACCGGCTGCTGCTGCTCCGCCGCGAGGGACTCGAGCTGGCGCTGTACACGCTCCACTACATGCCGAACGTCGAGAACGTGGTCGCCGTGCTGCCGCCCGGTCACACCCAGGAGACCAGCACCCTGTCCCCCACGCCGCCGCAGCAGACCAAGCCGGCGCCGACCCAGCCGCTCAACCTGGCGCTGCTGTTCGACCGCCAGGAGCTGGCGCCGTGGACCAGGGACAGCCAGCCGGTGGCCACCACGCTGACCAGCCTGCCCCCGAGCGTGGCGCAGCTGCCGGCCTGGCGCCTGACCCAGGAGGCGGCGCTGGTCGACCAGTTGACCGCGCGCGGGCTGTTCGGCGATCACTTCTCGCATGCCGCCGACGGCAGCTACCTGCTGGTCCTCAACCCGGTTCCCCCGCAGTAGGCCGTCGCTCGAACCCGGGGCACTGGATCACCGGGATCTGCGGGTAGCGCGGGAAGCGCTCGGGCTCCGCACGCGAGCGGCGGCACAGCGAGAACGCCGAGCCGCGGGTGGTGCGGACGACGTGCTGGTGGCGGCAGCCGTTGCACAGGCCGGCGGGCGGCGGTGCGGCGTCGCGCCGCATACTCACTCCATCCACATCCCGCTGGCCACCGGGATCTGGATCAACTGTGGGCCCTCGCCGGCCGCGAGGTCCTCACGCAGCGCCGCGGTCAGCTCCTCGCGCCCCGACACTTCGTCGACGGCGGGCAGCGGCTCGAGCCGGGGTTGCCGAAGACCGTCGTCATCCCGTGGGTGCGGAACAAATCGAAGGTGGCGTCGCCGGACGGTGGTCACGCGGGTTCCCCGCTCGGGCGCGCAGGCGGCCGGGGCACGCGGGCGAGGGCGTCGCGCTGCTCGGCGTCGCTCAGCGCGCGCGGCTCGCCGAGCGCCGCCGCGCGCCAGTAGACCGCGCACGTCCACTCCAGCAGCAGCGTCCGCCGCACGGCGGTCTCGAGATCGGGCCCGTAGACAATCGCGCCGTGGTTGGCCATCAGCGCCGCGCTGCGGGCCTCGAGCGCCTCGAGCGCCAGCTCGGCCAGCCGCTCGGTCCCGAAGGTCGCGTACGGGGCCACCCGGATGCTCCCACCGAGCCACATCATCTGGTAATGGACGACGGGGATCTCCTCGCGCACAGCCGCCAGCGCGCTGGCCACCGGCGGGTGGGTGTGGACGACCGCGCCGGCGTCGTGGGCGCGGTACACCGCGAGGTGCAGCGCGATCTCCGAGCTCGGCTCGGGCGCGCCGGGGTGCGGCGTGCCATCGCGCCCGACCGCGCTGACCTGCGCCGGCGTGAGCTCGGCCAGCGCCGCGCCGGACGCGGTGATCGCCACCGTCTCGCCGCTGCGGACCGACACGTTGCCCGCCGTGCCCGGGGCCATCCCCTCGCCGGCCAGCCGGTGGGCGGCGGCGACGATCAGCTCGCGCTCGCGGTGCAGGGGCGGACTCGGCACGTGCCGGATATCTCCTCGGTGACCGACCACTACCGGGCGCACCACCTCGGCGCGACCTTGAGGCGCGGATAGTAGCTCGTGCCGATCGCGGTGCCCGGTCGAACGCCGACTGCACCTGGCAGGGCACGTTGCCGAACGGCACCGGGACCCCGGGGCCGGGGCGGCGGCGCGCGGGGGCGTCAGGGCGGCGGAGCACCTTCTCGCCCTTGGCACTATACTTTGTGAAGTATGGGTACATTCAGGCGCCTACTGGGATTCCTGCGGCCATACCGGAGCGGTGTGGTGTGGTCGTTCGCCCACGCCCTCGGGGCGATGGGCGCGACCGTCCTGATCCCCGACCTGACCGGCCGCGCGATCGACGCCGTGGGCGCCCACCACCGCCACCAGCTGACGCTGTGGGCGATCGCGATCGGCTTCGCCGGCCTCGGGCGGCTGGCGTTCAGCGTGCTGCGGCGGATCGTCGCCGGGCGGGTGTCGCTCGGCGTCGAGGTCGACCTGCGCAACCAGCTCTACGAGCAGCTCCAGCGGCTCGAGCTCGGCTTCTTCGACACCCAGCAGACCGGCCAGCTGATGTCCCGCGCGACCGTCGACCTGCAGGCGGTGCGATTCTTCCTCGGCTACGGGCTGATCCTGATCACGCAGGCGGCGCTGACGATCGTGCTGGCCGCGGCGGCGATGTTCGTGCTGCGTCCCGGGCTGGCCGCGCTGTCGCTCGCCCCGGTGCCGTTCGTGGTGCTGATCGCCGACCGCTTCAGCCGCCGCTCGCGGCCGGCGCTCCAGGAGGCCCAGCAGCGGATCGGCGAGCTGACCGCCGACGCCGAGGAGAACATCTCCGGCGTCCGCGTGGTCAAGGCGTTCGCCCAGGAACAGCGCCAGCTCGAGCGCTTCCGCCGCTCGGTCCACCGGGTGTTCGACCAGCAGATGGTGGCCAACCGGATCCAGGCCTTCTACCTGCCGATGATCAGCTTCCTGCCCAACCTCGGGCTCGCCGCGATCCTGCTGGTCGGCGGACGCGAGGTGATCAACGGCTCGCTGACCGTCGGGCAGTTCACCGCCTTCTACGCCTACCTGCTGATGCTGATCTCGCCGATGCGCACGCTCGGCTATCTGCTCGGCGCCTCCCAGCGCGCCACCGCGTCGGGGGCGCGGATCTTCGAGATCCTCGATCGGGCGCCGCGGATCACCGCGCCAGCCGGCGCGCCGCCCCTCCCCGACGGCCGCGGTGTGGTGGCGCTGCACGGCGTCGGGCTGACCTTCGCGGGGATCGGGCGCCCGGCGCTGCGCGATATCGACCTCGACGTCGCCGCCGGTGAGACGGTCGCCCTGGTCGGCGCGATGGGCTCGGGCAAGACCGCGCTGGTGTCGCTGCTCTCACGGCTCTACGACGTCAGCACCGGCTCGGTGGCGATCGACGGTGCCGACGTGCGCTCGGTCGACCCGGTAAGCCTGCGGCGGTCGATCGCGGTGGTCACCGACGACCCATTCCTGTTCTCGGCCAGCGTGCACGACAACATCGCCTACGGGCGCGCCGAGGCCACGCGTGAGGAGGTCGTGCGGGCGGCCGAGGCGGCCCAGGCGGCGGCCTTCGTCGAGCGCCTGCCCGATGGCTACGAGACGATGATCGGCGAGCGCGGGCTGACGCTGTCCGGCGGCCAGCGCCAGCGGATCGCGATCGCCCGGGCAATCGTCGCCCGTCCGCGGATTCTGATCCTCGACGACGCCACGTCGTCGGTCGACGCCTCGACCGAGCAGGAGATCAAGCTGGCGCTGGCCGAGCTGATGGCGGGGCGGACCACGTTCGTGATCGCCCACCGGCTCTCGACGATCTCACTGGCCGACCGCATCCTCGTGCTCGAGGACGGTCGGCTGGCCGACTCCGGGAGCCACGAGAAGCTGTTGCGAACCTCGCCGCTGTACCACGAGATCGTCACCGGCGGCCCCAGCCAGCCGATGGCCGACCACGGGTTCCTCAGGCGCACGCCCGCGGAGGCGGTGGGATCTTGAGCGGGCGCTCCGATCTCGTCCGGCGGCTGCGCGAGACCCGCGGGCGCGGGCGCAAGCTGCGCGGGCTGTGGCGGCTCGTGTCCCCGTACCGCTGGCGGGTGCTGGCGATGCTGGTATCGCTGATCGTCGCCGCGGCCACGGCGCTGGCGCCTGCGCCGCTGGCCAAGCTGGCCATCGACCAGGGCATCCAGCACCATGACACCGGCGCGCTCGACCTGATCGTGGTCGCGTTCCTCGCCTCCGCGGTGCTGTACGCGATCGCCACCTACGCTCAGACCTACCTCGTCGGGTGGGTCGGCCAGCGGGCGCTCCAGGACCTCCGCGTACAGCTGTTCAGCCACCTGCAGGCGCTGTCGATCGGCTTCTACTCGCGCAACCGGGTGGGGGTGATCATCTCTCGCCTGACCAACGACGTGGAGGCGCTCGACACGTTGGTCGAGGACGGCCTCGCCACGCTGATCCAGTCCGGGCTGACGCTGGTCGGCGTAATCGTAATCCTCGTCGTGCTGGACTTCCACCTCGCGCTGCTGACGTTCCTGGCGCTGCCGCTGCTCGGGCTCGGCGCGCTGCTGTTCCGGATCGCCTCGGCCGACGCCTATCGGTTGACCCGCGAGCGGATCGCATCGATCACCGGCTACCTGCAGGAGTCGCTCTCCGGGATTCGGGTGGTCCGCGGGTTCGGCCAGGAGCCGCGGCACATCGCGCGCTTCCGGGAGCTGGGCGACGCCAACCGGGCGGCCAACATGACCACCGTGAACCTGAACGCGGCGTACTTCCCGGCGGTGGAGCTGCTCTCGGCGCTGGTCACGGTGGAGATCCTCGTCATCGGCGGGATCGAGGCGATCAACGGCCACACCTCGACTGGCGTGGTGTTCGGCTTCATCGCCGCGCTGAACAACTTCTTCGACCCGATCCAGCAGCTCTCGCAGCTGTACACGACCTACCAGTCGGGCATGGCCGCACTCGACAAGATCTTCGAGCTGCTCGACGAGCAGCCGGAGCTGACCGACGCCCCCGGCGCGCTCGAGCTGCCGGCGATCCGCGGCGAGCTGCAGTTCGACGCGGTCTCGTTCCGCTACGGCGCCGGCGAGGACGCCGCCTACGCGCTGCGTGACATCGACATCACGATCCCGGCCGGGCAGACCGTCGCGCTGGTCGGCGAGACTGGCGCCGGGAAGTCGACGTTCGCCAAGCTGGTCGCGCGCCTGTACGACCCGGCTTCGGGCGCCGTGCTCGTCGACGGCCACGACCTGCGCGGGGTGACCGCCCAGTCGCTGCGCTCGCAGATGGGAGTGGTGCCGCAGGAGGCGTTCCTGTTCAGCGGGACCGTGCGGGAGAACATCGCCTTCGGGCGCCCCGATGCCTCGGACGCCGAGATCGCCGACGCCGCCACGGCGGTCGGCGCGCTGTCATTCATCGAGCGCCTCGACCACGGGCTCGACACGCAGGTAGGTGAGCGCGGCGCGCAGCTGTCGGCCGGGCAGCGCCAGCTGCTGGCCTTCGCCCGGGCGCTGGTCGCCAACCCGGCGATCCTGGTGCTCGACGAGGCCACCTCCAACGTCGACGTCCATACCGAGGGGCTGATCGAGCAGGGGCTGCGCCGACTGGTGGCCGGCCGCACCGCGATCGTGATCGCCCATCGGCTCTCGACGATCCGCCACGCCGGGCGGATCGTCGTGCTGGAGCACGGCAGGATCGTCGAGCAGGGCACGCACGACGAGCTGCTGGAAGCCGAGGGCCGCTACTGGGAGCTGTACCGCGACTGGGCAGCCGGGCGACTTCCCCCGCCGCCCGATCCGACGAGCCCGGATCGCGAGTGGGCGAGCGGGGAAGCGGTCGCCTGATGAGCGAGCCGCGGGTCCGGATCGAGCTCGCCGACCACGTCGCCGAGGTGGTGCTGAGCCGCCCGGAGAAGCACAACGCGCTCGACGTGCCGATGTTCGAGGGGCTGGTCGAGGCCGCCGAGCGGGTCGCCGCCGAGCCGGGCGTCCGCGCCGTCGTCCTGCGCGGCCGGGGGCCGAGCTTCTGCTCCGGGATCGACGTCGCCGGGCTGCTGGCCGCGCAGGCCAACGGCTCCGGCCCGCTCGATCCGCTCGACGGACCGGTGCCCAACTTCTTCCAGCGCGCCGCCTACGGGTGGGCGCTCGTGCCCGTCCCGGTGATCGCCGCCATACACGGCAACTGCCTCGGCGGGGGCTTGCAGATCGCGCTCGGCGCGGACATCCGGATCGCCGCACCCGACGCGCGGCTGTCGGTGATGGAGGTCAGGTGGGGCCTCGTGCCCGACATGGCGATCACCCGCGCGCTGCCGCGCCTAGTCGGGATCGACGTCGCCAAGGAGCTGACCTATACGGGCCGCGTCCTCGACGGCCGCGAGGCGGCATCACTCGGCGTGGTCACCCGGGTCGAGGACGACCCGCTCGCCGCGGCGCGGGCGCTGGCGGCCGAGATCGCCACCCGATCCCCCGACGCCGTGCGGGCGGCCAAGCGGCTCTACGACGAGGCGTGGACGGGGTCGCCCGAGGAGACGATGGCGCTCGAGGCGAAGCTGCAGCTCGGGCTGATCGGCTCGCCCAACCAGCTCGCCGCCGTCACCGCCGGGCTGGCCAGGACCCCGGCCGAGTTCGTCGATCCCTGAGCAGCCGCGGTCCCGGCCGGAACCCGCGGTCGAGTAGAGCTGGGAAACGGGAACTCGAACCCCAAGTCGGGTGGAGCTGGGGAACAGGGACTCGAACCCCAACTTCGACATCCAGAGTGTCGCGTGCTGCCGATTACACCATTCCCCAGAGCAGGACTGTCGTGGTGCGGGGGCGAGTATAGCCTCAGGAGTAAGGTTGCCGCGGTGCGTGTGCTCGGGATCCCGGTGGTGTCGCCGCAAGCGGCGATCGAGCGCGTCGCCGCCGACCTCGACGCCACCGCGCGGCTGATCCGCAGCGCTCCCGGTCAGCTCGAGCGGCTGCTGGGGCTCGGTGAGGAGCTCGTCGCGCTCGGCCACCAAGTGGTCGAGCTCGCCGAGCGGCTCGACGACCGCGTACTGACGCTGAACCGCCTCGGCGAGCGGCTGGTCAGCCGCGGCGAGGCGATCGACGTGCTCGGCGAGCGGCTCGACGACCGCGCGGCGGCGCTGATCGAGCTCGGCGGCGAGATCAACGTGCTGGGCGGGCAGATCGACCGCCGCGGCGCCGAGATCGTCGACCGCGCGGGCGGGGTGGTGCGAACCGGCGAGCGGCTGATCGTGGCGCTCCCGACGCTCGAGCGCGCTCTCGACCTGGCCACGCCACTGGAGGGCGCGATCGACCGCGTCGGGCGCTTCGTCGACCGCCTCCCCGGCGGGGCGGCGAACCGGCGCCGGGGCGGGGAGCCGCCGGCCGGCCGGGGTGGACCGTCGCCCGGCCACGGCGGACCCCAGACGCCCGGGCGTGATCCGGCCCCTGCGCCGCCCGAGGACCCGACCGTTCCCTGAGGGCTCCCGACTGGGCGCGCTACAGCGTCTCGAGGTCGCTCGAGGCGTCGCCCAGCGCGTCGGCGCGCTCGTCCAGGCTCTCGCCCGCGGCGATCAGCCGCCGTGCCGCCTGCAGGTCGTCGGGGCGCCCGGCGCTGAGCGCCGCCCGCACCCGCGTCCCCTCCAGGTAGAACACGCTGAACGCGCCCGCGTCGAGCGAGCCGCGGACGATCTCGCGGTCCCAGTCGGCGGCGGGCCCGACGTACTCGAGCGAGGCCCAATCCGACAGGTCGGAGAAGAAGTACGGCACGACATCGTAGGCGCGGTCGGCGCCGAGCATGTTCTGGGCCGCAACCTTGCCCTGGTTGAACGCGACGTCCCAGTGCTCGATCCGCATCGGACGGCCGTCGTGGACGACGCTCTCGTACTCGGCGACGTCACCCGCGGCGTAGATGCCCTCGGCCGAAGAGCGCAGGCGGGAGTCGACCGTGATCCCGCCGCTCGAGCCGAGCTCGAGGCCCGCGGCGCGGGCGAGCATCACGTCGGGGATCGCGCCGGCGCCGATCACCACGGCGTCGGCCTCGAGCCGCAGGCCGCTCTTGCAGTGCACATGGGTGACGCGATCGCCGGCCCCCTCGAAGCGGTCGAGCTCCTGGGCGCCGTGGACGGTGACCCCATGGTCCTTCAGGACCGCCTCGAAGTATCGTCCGGCCTGCTCGCCGAAGCCGCGGCTCAGCACCACCGGCTCGAGCATCATGATCGTGCAGGCGCTGCCGAGCTCGGTCAGCGAAGCGGCCAGCTCGGTGCCGATGTAGGAGCCGCCGATCAGCACCACGCGCCTGCCGGCCGCGTCCTCCCGGATCGTGTCGGCGTTGCCGAGCGTGCGCAGGTAGTGGATGCCCTCGAGCTGGGCGCCGTCGACGTTCAGCCGCCGCACGTTGGCGCCGGTGGCCACGAGCGCCTTGCCGAACCCGACCTCCTGCCGGTTCGAGAGCTTGATCGTCCGGGCGGCGGGGTCGAGCTTCATCGCCGACACGCGGGTGAGCACCTCGATCTCCTGCGCCGCGTACTCCTCGGCGCTGTGCAGCAACGTCTCGGCGCGCGTCTTGGCGCCCCGCAGGTACTCCTTGGAGCACGGTGGGCGGTCGTAGGGCAGGTCGGGCTCGCGCCCGACCAGCAGGATCGATCCCTCGGCGCCCTCCTGGCGCAGCCGCAGCGCGCAGTTGCTGGCCGCCAGCCCGCCCCCGATCAGCGCGTAGTCGACGTGGCGGTCGGCCATCGCTAGCGACGCGCGGACGCGAACTGCGGCGTGATCTCCGCCTCGAGGCCGGGGTCGAGGATCAGCAGCACCTGATCGCCGGCATCGATCACCGAGTCGGCCTTGGGCACGAACCCGGCGCCGCCGCGGAGCACCGAGATGATCAGCGAGCCGTCGGGGATCGCCACGTCCTGCACCCGCCGCCCGGCCGCCGCCGAGCCCTCCCCGACCTCGAGCTCGATGATCTCCAGGTGCTCCTCCTCGAGCGCCAGCAGCTGGACGAGGCCGTACTCGGGCACCTCGTGCTCGATCAGGCGGAGGATCAGGTCGGTGGCAGACACCGCCGGCTGGATCCCCAGCAGCTTGAAGTGCTGGAGGTTGCGGGGGTTGTTGACGCGCGCGACGATCCGCTGACAGCCGTACTTCTCCTTGGCCACCTGGCAGATGAGGATGTTGTCCTCATCGTCCCCGGTGACGGCGATGACCAGGTCGGCGCGCTGGATCCCGGCGCGCTGGAGCACCCACAGCTCGGTGGCGTCGCCGTACTGGACCGCGTGCTCGAGCTCCTCCTCGACGACCCGGAAGCGCGTGTGGTCCGACTCGATCAGCGTCACCTCGCGGTCCTTGGCGATCAACTCACGGGCCAGGTTCCAGCCGACCTTGCCGGCGCCGGCGATGATCACGTACACGGCGTCCTCCGAATTCGCTAGCGAGAATTCGTCGGCGCGAATTCTCGGGGTTGGCGGTGAGCTCGACGCATCGGGATCATCGCGCGAGCGCGACGCGCTCGGCCTGGTCGATGGCGATCTGGGTCGGACAGATGGTCAGCAGGCCCTGCTCGGCGTACCACGCGGCACGGCCGGGGTCGGCGACGCGGACCACGATGCGCGGGACGTTGAAGCGCCGCTGGGCGATCTGGGCGATGACCAGGTTGGTGTTGTCGCCACGGGTGGCGGCGAGGAACACGTCGGCCTGCTCGATGCCGGCCTCGATCAGCCCGTCTATCTCCAGCGCCGTGGCGACGGTGAAGCGCCCGCCGGCGTCTTCCCAGCTGATCGTCTGATCGTTGTCGAGGCGCTCGTGCGACAGCGGATCGCTGTCCAGCACCGAGACCTCCCGGCCGGCGGCGAGGGCCCGCTTGGCGACGGCCGAGCCGACCCGGCCGCAACCCACGATCAGAATGAACATGGGCCGGGACTCTACGCGTTGTCGCTTCTCGACGCGGTGGGGGATCGCCCCCCCGGGGGCTCGCCCGAGGGAACCGGCGCCGGCCGCTTCGCAGACCCGTGCGGAGCGAACAGGCGATGGCCGGGCGCGCATCTCCCCGGGAACGGAGCGTGCACCAACGACCCGCCGACCAGGAACGTCAGGTGATCACCGGGATGATCAGCAGCGCCACGATGTTCGCCACCTTGATCATCGGGTTGATCGCCGGCCCGGCGGTGTCCTTGAAGGGATCGCCGACGGTGTCGCCGGTGACCGCCGCGGCGTGGGCCTCCGAGCCCTTGCCGCCGAACGCGCCGTCCTCGATCAGCTTCTTGGCGTTGTCCCAGGCGCCGCCGCCCGCGGTCATCGAGATCGCCACGAATACGCCGACGACGATCACGCCGATCAGCAGTCCGCCGAGCGCCTCGACGCTGATCAGACCAACGACCAGAGTGAGGACGATCGGAATCAGCGCCGGGAGGATCATCTCTCGCTGCGCGGACTTGGTCACGATGTCGACGCAGGTCCCGTACTCAGGGAGCTCGGTGCCCTGCATGATCCCGGGGTGCTCGCGGAACTGGCGGCGGACCTCCTCGACGACGGCGCCGCCGGCGCGGCCGACGGCCTCCATCGACAGCGCCGCGAACAGGTAGACCATCATGCCGCCGACCAGCAGCCCGATCAGCACGGGCGGATTACTCAGATCGAAGCTGGGCGACAGGTGCCTGCCGATCAGCTCCTCCCTGAACGCGTCGAACAGCACCAGCGCGGCGAGTGCGGCGGAACCGATCGCGTAGCCCTTGGTCACCGCCTTGGTCGTGTTACCGACGGCATCGAGCTTGTCGGTGATCGTGCGGACCTCGTCGGGCAGCTCCGCCATCTCCGCGATACCCCCGGCGTTATCGGTGATCGGGCCGAACGCGTCGAGCGCGACGATCAGGCCGGTCAGCGACAGCTGCGCCATCACGGCGACGCCGATGCCGTAGATACCCTGGCCGCTGCCGCCGGCCAGCTTCCAGGCGCCGAAGATCCCCAGCGCAAGCACGATCGCCGGCAGTGCCGTCGACTGATAGCCCGAGGCCAGTCCGGCGATGATATTGGTGGCATGACCGGTCTGCGAGGCGCTGGCGGTCTTCTTGACCGGCGAGAACCGCGTCGAGGTGTAGTAGTCGGTGATCACGAACAGCAGCGCGGTGACGCCGATTCCGATCAGCGCGCAGAGGTAGAACTTCCACCAGTGCGGAGCCGCGGCGCCCGAGATGAAGGTGACCTTGTGCATCAGCCAGTAGGTCACGGGCAGGAAGGCCAGCGCGGCGAGCAAGCCGGAGACGACCAGGCCCTGGTATAGAGCCCGCTCGACGTTTCCGGCCTTCGACTTGACGGCGAAGGTCCCGATGATCGAGGCGATGATCGAGACGGCCCCGAGCACCAGCGGGTACATGACCACCGCTGACTGCTGGCTGAACAGAAGCACACCGAGGAGCATCACGGCCACCGCCGTGACGGCGTAGGTCTCGAACAGGTCGGCGGCCATGCCGGCGCAGTCGCCGACGTTGTCGCCGACGTTGTCGGCGATCACGGCTGGGTTGCGGGGGTCATCCTCCGGGATTCCGGCCTCGATCTTGCCCACCAGGTCGGCGCCGACATCGGCGCCCTTGGTGAAGATGCCACCGCCCAATCGGGCGAACACGGAGATCAGCGAGCCGCCGAAACCGAGGCCGATCAGGGCGTCAACCGAATGCCGTGGTGTCTCGCCGGCGATCCAGGTCAGCACGCCGTAGTAGCCGGCGACCCCGACCAGAGCGAGTCCGACGACCAGCATGCCGGTCACTGCGCCGCCGCGGAAGGCGACGTCGAGCGCTCCGGAGACGCCTCCCCGAGCGGCCTCGGCCACCCGGGCGTTGGAGCGCACCGAGACGTTCATGCCGATGTAGCCGGCCGCGGCGGAGAATAGGCCGCCGATCAGGAAGCCGATCGCCACCCGGATGTTCTGGAGCGGAATCAGCACGATGAACAGCACGACGCCGACCGCGGCGATCGTCGTGTACTGGCGGTTCAGGTAGGCCGACGCGCCCTCCTGGACGGCGGCCGAGATCGTCCGCATGCGCTCGTTGCCCGCCGACAGGGCGAGCAGAGAACGCGAGGTGAGCGCCCCGTAGACGATGGCGGCCGCGGCGCACACGAGCGCGACCACGACGCCGTGATGCGTCAAGAAGCTAGACAAGGAAAGTCCTCCGAGAGTCTCTGATTAGAGGTGGCGCACAGGGGCACCGGCCACACAACGGCAAAAGGGCCGCCACTCAGACGAGCGGGGCCCGGTGCAAGACGGGCGCGAGTTTAGCGCGCCGGCCCGGCGAACGCCCCCGTCACGGCGCCGCGGCGCAGGCGGCCCCGCAGCGGGGCCGGTCGGCGGCGGCTGCCCGGGCGGCCTTGCCGCGGGGGGCGGCGGCTACTGCCCCGGGATCCACAGCCGCCCGCTGCGCTGGGCGGGGCCGGGCTCCTCGGGTTGGGGCGCCGCTCCGGTCCCGCCCGCGCCATCGGTCCCGCCGGCGGGCGGAGTCGGTGCGGGCCCGCTCGGGCCCGCCGCACCGGCTCCGGGCGCGCCGGCGCCGGAGGCGGGGGCGTCGGGGGCGGGGGCGTCGGGGGCGGGGGCGGGGGCGTCGGGAGCGTGGGGGGCGGGGGCGGCGGGCTCGCCGGGCGCGGACGCCTGGCCACCGATGCGGACGAACGCCAGCTGGAGCTGCGACAGCGCCTGGCGGATCGGCGCGACCTGCTCAGGGGCGATCCGCTCGAGCACCGGCATCAGCGCGCGGATCGTGTCGATCGCCAGGCCGACCTGCCCGGGGTCCCGCTCGCCCTCGGTACCCGGCGCGAGGCCGGTACGGCGCATGCCGAGGTTGACCAGCGTCACCACCTGCTCGAGCACCACGTGCTCGACGCGGATCTTCGCGAGCTCGGCCTCGTAGGCGGCGCGGAGCTCCTCCTCGGTCGGTTCAGGCTGTGAGGTGCTCATCGATGCTCCTATGCGACGTCGGCGGTCCCGAGGGCTTCAGCATACGTGTGGCGCGTGTCGGCCACGCACGCGGCGTACGCCTCGTGCAGGCTGCCGCTCTCCTCCAGGCGCCGGCGCTGACGCTGGGCGCCGTTGCGGGCCGGGAGCGTGGCCTCGAGGCCGAGCTCGGAGCGCGCCGGGGCGGTCCATTCGAGCAGCCGGTCGGTCGCCTCGGCGGCCGGGTAGGCGTCGCCCGTCGCGAGGTCGAGCAGCTCGCCGTCCAGCCCGTGGCGGATCGCCCGCCACATGTTCTCCTCGATCAGGCGGCCCGGCAGGTCGGCGTGCGGGAGGCCCTCGTCGTGCTCGCGGGCGGCCTGGGCCACGCAGGCCAGGATCAGCGCCGCGAGCCCCTCGGCCTCCTGCGCGGTGGCCTGAGCGTCGCAGATCCGCACCTCGACGGTGCCGAAGGCGAAGTGCGGGCGCACCGACCACCACACCTGCGTGTACTCGACGATCGAGCGGGTGTCGACGAGGAACGCGATGTAGCGGGCGAACTCGTTCCAGCTCCCGAACGCGTCGGGGATGCCGCAGCGCGGGAAGCTCCGGGTGAAGGTCTGGCTGCGGGCGCTGGCCAGCCCGGAGTCGCGACCGTCGAGGAACGGCGAATTGGCCGAGATCGCCAGCAGCACCGGGAGCACGGGGCGCAGCCGGTCGCAGATCCGCACGGCGCGGTCGGCGCCGCGGACGCCGACGTGGACGTGGAGCGAGAAGGTGTTGTTGCGCCAGGCCACGTACTTGAGGCCATCCTCGACCCGGTGGTAGTGCTCGGTGTCGATGATCTGCTGCTCGCGGTAGTCGGAGAACGGGTGGGTGCCGGTCGCGCCGAGCGCGACCCCGTGCGCGCGGGCGAGCGCGAACAGCCGCCGGCGCCGGTCGCGCTGGGCGGTGAGCGCGGCGGCGAAGGTCTCCCCGCGCCCGGAGCGGATCTCGACCTCGGAGGCGATCAGCTCTCCGGCGATCGAGTCGGCCAGCACCGGGTCGTCCGCGGCGGCCTGCGAGAGCTCGGCGAAGCGCCCGACCAGCCCGAGCTCGACCGGGTGCAGCAGCGCGAACTCCTCCTCGAGCCCGATCGTGAAGTCGGTCGAGTCCTCGAAGGCGCAGTGGGCGGTGTCCAGATCCAGTTGCATGAGCACGGTGAAGCGTGCGGTGCGTCGGGCACCGGTCGCCTCAGGTCAGATAGAAGTACAGCGCGTAGAGGAGATCGACCGCCGGGCTGGAGGTGTGGACCGTCACCTCGGGCGGCACCTGGAGCAGCGCCTCGGAGTAGTTGAAGATGATCTTCACCCCCGCCTCGACGAGCTCGTCGGCCAGCGGCTGGGCGGCCAGCGAGGGCACCGCGAGGACGGCGACGACGATCTCCTCCGCCTCGACGACGCTCGCGAGCTCGACGCTGTGGCGGACGGTCAGCGAGCCGATCTGCTGGCCGACCTTCTCCGGGTCGCGGTCGAACACGGCGACGACCCGGAACCCGTGGTCGGCGAAGATCTCCGAGGAGGCGATGGCGATTCCCAGGTGCCCGGCCCCGAACAGCGCGATGTTGTGCTGGCCCGATGTCCGCAGGATCGTCCGGATCTGCGACACCAGCGAGTCGATGTTGTAGCCCACGCCGCGCTTGCCGAACTTGCCGAAGCCCGAGAGGTCCCGGCGGATCTGGGTCGAGTTTACGTGGGTGTAGCTGGCCAGCTCCTGCGAGGAGATCGTGTCCTTGCCCATCTTGCGCGCCTGCGTGAGCACCTGGAGGTAGCGGGACAGGCGCGCGGCGACGCCGAGCGAGAGCTTCTCCTCCGGCTTCTCGGGGCCCGGCTGCGCCGCATCCTCTGAAGCACCCACCGTGTAGCTCATGCGGGCAGCACTCTACTGACCGCACGCTCGAACTCGGCCTCGGGGACGAACAGCTCGAAGCGCTCGTCGCCGTCGATCGTGACCACCGGGATCCGCTCCAGATACGCGCGGTGGAGCGCCTCGTCGGACTCGATGTTGCGCTCGCGCAGAGCGAACGGGACCCGCGCCCTGACCGCCTCGATCACGTCGCGGGCCTCGTCGCACAGACAGCACCCGGGGCGCCCGTAGAGCACCACCGTGGTCATACCGGCGGCTCCTCGCCCGACGCGTAGACGTCGAGCGCCAGGTACTCGGGGAACGGCTGCGCGCGCACGTAGCGCGCGGCGCTGGCGATCATCGCCGCGTTGTCGGTGCACAGCACCCGCGGCGGCACGTCGATCGCCACGCCGAGGCCGGCGAGGCGCTCGCGCAGCGGCCCGTTGGCCGCCACCCCGCCGCCGATCGCCAGCCGCTCGAGCCGCGTCTGGCGCAGCGCTCGGGTGACCCGGAGCGCCAGCGCCTCGACGATCGCGTGCTGGAAGGCGGCGGCGAGGTCGGCCCGGCGCCGCTGCGCCTCGACCTGACCGAGGTCGCGGATCTTGTAGAGCAGCGCCGTCTTCAGGCCCGCGAAGGAGAAGTCGAGGCCGGGGTGGCGCCGCCCGGTGGGGAAGTCGAACGAGGCGGGGTTGCCGTCGCGGGCCAGCCGCTCGAGCGCCGGGCCGCCGGGATAGCCGAGCCCCAGCATCCGCGCCCCCTTGTCGAACGCCTCGCCGGCGGCGTCGTCGAGTGTCCGGCCGAGCACCTCGTAGCGCGGCCCGTGGTCGCGGACGTGGGCCAGCAGCGTGTGGCCGCCGCTGGCGATCAGGCCGAGGAACGGCGGCTCGAACGGTTCGCCTCCGGCCCGCGCGATGAAGCCGGCGGCGAGGTGCCCGTGCAGGTGGTCGACCGCCGCGAGCGGCAGCTCGCGAGCCGCTGCGAGCGCCTTGGCGGCCGAGAACCCCACGAGCAGGGCGGCGACCAGCCCGGGGCCGCGGGTCGCGGCGACGAGCCCGACGTCCCCGAGCGTCGCACCGGCCTGCGCGAGCGCGTCCTCGACCGCCGGCATGATCAGCTCGAGGTGCTGGCGGGACGCGATCTCCGGCACGACGCCGCCGTAGCGGTCGTGGATCCCCTGCGAGGAGATCACGTTGGCGCGGATCTCGCCCGCGGCGGACAGCACCGCAGCGCAGGTGTCGTCACAGCTCGTCTCGACGGCCAGGATCAGGCTCACGCCACCGGGTCCCATCCGCCGGCCCCCGACGCCGTCGGGGTGTCGCTGGTCCGCCACATGATGATCGCGTCCTCGCCGGTGTCGGCGTAGTAGCGCGGCCGGGTGCCGACGCTGCGGAAGCCGAAGCGCTCGTAGAGGCTGATCGCCGGGGCATTCGAGGTCCGCACCTCGAGCGTGTAGGGGGCGTCGGGCCCGGCCCGTTCGAGCATCGCCTCGAGCAGCGCGGCGGCCACGCCGCGGCGCCGGAGCAGCGGGTCGACGGCGATGTTCATCAGGTGCCACGCCTGGTCGTAGCGCGAGCAGACGAGGTATCCCTGGAGCTGGCGACCCGACGCGGCGGCCAGGCACACTCCCGACGGCTTGGACAGCTCGAGCACGAACATCGCCAGCGACCACGGCGTGGCGAACGACCGCCGCTCGATCGCGATCACCTGCGGGAGGTCCGAGTAGCCGAGGGAACGGATCGTGAGCGGCGCGGTGGTCATCGCTGTGCGGCGCGTCTGGAGAGCTCGGCGTCGGGGAGGCGCAGGTATCGCGGCGAGACGTCTCCGGCGGGACGGGCGTGGTCCGAGTCGATCGCCGCACCGAGCCGGCAGTGACCGACCGCCGAGACCCTGTGCATCCCGGAGTCGTCCGGAGGGACGAGCGCACCGTGCCGCTCCAGCAGCTCCCTGAATGGTACCGCCCCGTCGCCCGCGACCATGACCCTCGCGCCGGCCGCACCGAGCGCCGACGCAAGCTCCTCCGGCCGGTAGGCGCGCTCGGCGACCGCCGGCGCCGACCCCGGGACGCCGGCGGGGCCGGGTGCCCAGGCGGCGGCGAACAGCTCCCCGCGACGCGCGTCGATCACCGCGGCGATCAGCTCGGCGCCGGCGGTCCTGGCCTGCGGGACCGCGCCGAGGGCCAGCGACTGCAGGGTCGAGACGCCGATCAGCGGGAGCCCGCGCGCCTCGGCGAGCCCACGCGCGGTGGCGATCCCGATCCGCAGCCCGGTGAAAGTTCCGGGGCCCAGGCCCACCGCGATCCGGTCGACGTCCGGCCATGCGGTGGCGGTGTCGGCCAGCAGCGCGAAGGTCAGCGGGAGCAGCCGCGAGGTGTGCCGGGGGCGGACGCCGGGGGGCGGGTCGTCGCGGCGCTCGAATGCGGCGGCGGGATCGTCGAGACAAACGTCCGCGATCCCTGCCGCGCCGGCGCCGACGTCGCACAGCGCCACCGCGGTGGCCCGCGTGGCCGTGTCGAGGCCGAGGATCCTCACCCGGACTCGATCTCCACGGCGCGCCGGTCGCCGCCGGCGTGCTCGAGCCGGACCCGGGCGGCCACCCGCCCGAGGCCGCCGAGCCGCGCGCTCGAGGCCGGCGGCCACTCGACGAAGGCGATTGCGTCCGCTCCGAGGTAGTCGGCGAGCAAGTCCGGGGCCTCGGACCCGAGGTCGGCGACGCGGTAGAGGTCGAGGTGCGAGACGGTGAACGCGGCGCCGGCGACGCGGTAGCGCTGGCCGATCGTGAACGTCGGGCTGGTGACGAGGGTGGTGACGCCGAGCGCGCGCGCGGCGCCCCGCACCAGCGTCGTCTTACCGGCTCCGAGCTCGCCCTCGACGAGCACCACGTCGCCGGGTCGAAGGCCGGCGGCCAGCGCGGCGCCGAGCCGCTCGGTCTCCTCGGGGCCGGTGCTCTCGTGGCGGCCGGTCGGCGGGCTCGGCTCGGGCGCGCTACTCACGCCGGGCCCGGGCGAGCGCCCCGGCGGCCAGGCCGCCGGCCAGCAGCACCACCCCGGCCGACAGCTCGAGCGGGAGGTCGATCCCCGTCCGCGGGAGCGCTCCGGCCGGGCCGGCGGGAGCGCGCGGGGGGCTCGTCGGCGCAGGCGCGGGCGTCGTGCGCGCGGGACTCGTCCGAACCGGCCGTGACGGGCCGCTCGGGAGCGTCGTCGGCGGATTCGGGGACAGCGTCCCGGTGGCGGCGCGGGCGGGACTGCCACCGAGACCGAGGGCCACGGCGGCAAGCAGCAGCGTCGCTGGTCCTCGGCAGGCCATCCGCCGCCAACTCTAGACGCGCTGGCGGCGCCGCCCGCGCGGGCACGACCTCGCCGGGAGCGCGTTCGGTACCGTGAGCGCTTCGATGGCTGCATCCGCGCCCGATTCCACGGCTGCACGCATCGCCGCCCTACGGTCCTCGCTGCGCTCCCGGGAGGGCCGAGCCGCGGCGATCGCCGGGTTGCGCGGCTCCGACACCGGCAAGGCGGCCGGGCTGGCCGGCGCGATGATCGCCAACAACGTGATCGCGCTCGGCTCGACGGTCGTGTTCGCGCGTGAGCTGAACGACTACGGGTCGCTCGGCGCGCTGATCAGCTACCTGCTGATCCTCACCGTGGTCGGCCAGGCGATGCAGGTCGCCACCGCCCGCGAAGGCGTGCTCGGCCACCTCGGGCTCGGCGACTCGCTCCTCGCCACGACGAGGTCCTGGACGCGCTCGATGCTGATCGTCACCGCCGCCCTGACCGTCGTCTCGATCCTCCTGCGCCACCCGATCGCCGACGCCGTCGGGGTGCGGAAGTACCCCTGGGGCGCCGCCTTCGGGATCCCGGCGGGCTGCCTGTATCTGGAGATCTCGCTGCTGCGCGGGGCGCTCCAGGGTGTCGGCGACTACAAGAGCGTCGGCCTCAGCTTGATCGGCGAGCAGGCGGTGCGACTGGTCGCCGGGGCGCTCCTGGCCGTCGGCCTGAACGTGACCGGCGCCTACATCGGCTCGCTGCTGTCCTACATCGCCGTCACCCTCTACTGCCTGGCCCGGCTCCACCGCTATGCGGCGGCGGTGCCGCACGGGGCGCCAAGCGTCCAGAGCGCCGCCGCGGGGCCCTCGCTGTGGCACCACGTCCAGCGAGCGTGGGCTCCGATGGCCGGACTGGTGGTGATCGCCGTGCTCCAGAACATCGACATCATCGCCGCCAAGCACCGCTTCCAAGAGCACACCGCGACCTCCTACGCGGCCGTCGCGGTCGCCGCCAAGGTGCTCGTGTGGGTGGCCATCGGGGCCGGCTTCTACCTCGTTCCCGAGGTCTCCCGCCGCCGCGCCGAGGGGCTCGACACCCGCGGCGTGCTGGTGAAGTCGCTGGGCATCATCCTCGTCTGCGCGATCCCCTGCCTGGTGATCTTCGTCGGGGTGCCGCACCTGCTGATCAAGACGGCGTTCGGGGCGAGCAAGGCGTCGGCGTACGCGTCGCTACCGATCCTCGGGCTCGCCTTCACCGTGCTCGCCTGCACCTACCTGGCGATCCAGTACATGCTGGCGCTGAAGCGGACCCGGTTCCTGCTCGTGCTCGCCGTGGTGGCGGTGGCCGAACCGATCGCGCTGCTCAACGCCCCGCACAATCCGCCGGCCTTCGCCGCCATCGTGCTCGCCGTCCAGGGTGCTGCCGCGGTGCTCGCGTTCGCCCTGGCGCTACGCCGCGATGGCACCCCGCCGCCGGCCCCGGCCACGGACCGGCCGCTCAGCGCGATGCCGCTGGCCGCCGGCGCCGGGCGCTCGGGCTGATTGGCCGCCCCCCCGGAACCACCCGCCGACAGCCCTCAGGCCAGCCCTCAGACCAGCCCTCAGAACAGCCCCTCAGAACAGCCCCTCAGAACAGCCCGAGCTGCTCGGCCGAGGTCTCGGCGGTGGGGGGCTCGGTCTCGGCGGCGGGAGGCTCGGTCTCGGCGGCGGGAGGCTCGATCTCGGCGGCGGGGGCCTCGATCTCGGCGGCTGGGGGCCCGATCTCGGCGGCGGTGGACGCGCCGGGGACGGGCGGCTCCGGCTCGGGGACCGCCTCGAGCGGAGGCGGCTGCTCGGGCGCCCCGAGCGCCAGCAGCTCGGGGATCCGTTGGAAGTCGGCCCGCAGCATCTCCAGCGTTGAGGGCGCGTAGAGCGCCGCCGCGGGGTGGTACAGCGGATACAGCCGCACCGCTCGCGCGCCGATCCTCAGGATCTCCTCGCGCCCGTGCAGCCGCGAGATCCCCGTGCCGTCGCCGCGCAGCAGCTTGGTGGCGAAGTTGCCCAGCGTGCAGATCATCGTCGGCTCGATCAGCTCGACCTGCCGGCGCAGGTAGGGCTCGCAGGACTCGATCTCCCGCGGCTGCGGGTCCCGGTTGTCGGGAGGACGGCATTTGAGCGTGTTGACGACGAACACGTCGCCACGCTCGAGGCCGATCTCGGACAGCAGCCGGTCGAGCAGCTTGCCGGCCTGGCCGACGAACGGCAGCCCGAGACGATCCTCGTTGGCCCCGGGCGCCTCACCGACGAACATCAGCTCGGCGTCGGCGTGGCCGGAGCCGAACACCACGGTGGTCCGGGTCTCGTGCAGCGGGCAGCGGGTGCACCGGTTCGCCTCCCGGTAGACCTGCTTGAGAAGCTCGCGTCGCTCAGCGGCCTCGATCACGAGAATCGATGGTAACCCTACTCCGGACGTGGGTACACTTAGCTCACAGCGTCGGCCGCCATCCACGTGAGGCGGACCAAGCGGCGCATCGCTGCAGACACGTCGCCGACCGGTATCTCCGATGCGAGAACTGGAACGGGAAAACGCCACCGACACCCCCCACCACGAGCGCCTGGCCGTAGTCGGCCGGGGCGTCGCCGGCCGTGCAGCGGGAGCCGGCAGCGCGATGAGGACGCTGCGGACGGTCTCCGAGCTGCGCGCCGGGCTCGCCGGGCGCCGGCGCGACGGCGCGACGATCGGCCTCGTCCCCACGATGGGCGCCTTCCACGAGGGCCACCTGTCGCTTATACGCCGCGCCCGCGAGGCGTGCGACGTGGTCGTCGTGTCGCTGTTCGTCAACCCGGCCCAGTTCAACCAGACCGCCGACCTCCACGCATATCCCCGCGACGAGCTGCGCGACACCGCGCTGGCCGCCGAGCTCGGCGTCGAGATCCTGTTCGCGCCCGCGCTCGAGACCGTGTACCCGGACGGGTTCGCCACCCGGGTGTCGGTGGCCGGGGTCGGCGAGCTGCTCGAGGGCGCGCGCCGCGGCCGCGAGCACTTCGACGGCGTCGCCACCGTGGTGACGAAGCTGTTCGCGATGGTCGCGCCCGACGTGGCCTACTTCGGGCAAAAGGACTACCAGCAGACGCTGGTGATCCGGCGCCTGGTCCGCGACCTCGACCTGCCGGTCCGGATCGAGGTCTGTCCCACGGTACGCGAGCCCGACGGCCTGGCCATGTCGAGCCGCAACGCGCAGCTATCGGCCTCCGAGCGCCGGCGGGCCACCGCGCTGCACCGCGCGCTCGCGGCAGCCGCCACCGCGCTCCGCGAGGGCGAGCGCGACGGCAGCGAGATCGTCGCCCGCGCCGAGGCCGTGCTGGCCGCGGCCGACGTCGAGACCGAGTACTTCACGCTCGCCGACCCCGACACGCTCGCGCCGCTCGAGCGGGTCGAGGGCGACGCTCTCGCGCTTGTCGCCGCCCGCCTCGGGCGAACCCGACTGATCGACAATCAACCCCTCTCCGCCGCACCCCAGCCGGTCACGCCGGCCGCGGCGGGAGGGGCCACCACGAACACCAGGAGATCCTGACGTGCAGCGCACGATGCTGAAGTCGAAGATCCACCGGGCGACCGTGACCGACTGCGACCTGCGCTACGTGGGGTCGATCACCATCGATCCGGAGCTGCTGGAGGCCGCCGACATCCGCGAGTTCGAGCAGGTCGTCGTCGTCGACGTCGACAACGGCGCCCGCTTCGAGACGTACACGATCGCCGGCGTCCCCGGTGCCGGGGAGATGAAGGTCAACGGCGCCGCCGCGCGGCTGGTCCATCGCGGCGACACGATCATCGTCATCTCCTACGGGGTCTACGACCCCGACGACCTGGAGCACTACCACCCCCGCGTCGTCCATGTCGACGCCGACAACGAGATCGTCACCGTCGACAACGAGGTCGCCAAGCTGCTCGACCGCTCCGCGGCATAGGAGGTCGCAGAATGTCCTCGGCTCCCCCCCACGTCAACGTCCCCCTCGACGCCTCGCGGCTCCCGGTGACGCTGCCGATCCTGATCGAGAAGCAGCGCCTCGGCGAGCCGCTGGTGATGGTCACCGCCTACGACTTCCCCAGCGCCCGCGCCGCCGAGTCGGCCGGCGTCGACCTGGTGCTGGTCGGCGACTCCGGCGCGATGACCGTGCTCGGCTACCCCTCGACGGTCGCCGTGACGACCGACGAGCTGCTGGTCCTCGCCCGGGCCGTCCGCCGCGGTCTGCGCACCCCGTTCCTGATCGGTGACCTGCCGTTCGGCTCCTACGAGGCCTCCGACCAGCAGGCCGTCGAGACCGCGATGCGGTTCGTCAAGGAGGCCGGCTGCGACGCCGTCAAGCTCGAGCGCGGCAACGAGACCTCGGTGGCCCGGGCCCGCGCGATCGTCCAGGCCGGGATCCCGGTGATGGGCCACGTCGGGCTGACCCCGCAGACCTCGACCGCGCTGGGCGGCTACCGGGCCCAGGGCCGCAGTGGCGACGCGGCCGCGCGGATCGCCGAGGAGGCGCTGGCGCTGCAGGCGGCCGGCTGCTTCTCGCTCGTGTTCGAGGCGATTCCGTCGGCGGTGGCCGCCGAGCTGATGCCGCGGATCGAGATCCCGGTGATCGGGATCGGCGCCGGGCCCGCGACCGACGGCCAGGTGCTGGTGTTCCACGACCTGCTGGGGATCCGCGAGGGTCGCGGCGCCCGCTTCGTGCAGCGCTACGCCGACCTCCAGGACGAGATGAACGCCGGCGTCGCCGCCTACGCGGCCGATGTCCGCGCGCGCCGCTATCCGCGCCCCGAGCACGGGTATTCGATCGACGAGGCGGACCTGGCCGAGCTCCGCGCCGCGTTGTCCGGCTGACCGCCCCCCGAAACGGATTACGATGTCGGGATGGCCCGGCTCGCCCACGTGTTCGCTCCCCGCGACCGCGTGTACTTCGAGCTGTTCGAGGAGGCGGGGCGGAACATCCTCCAGGCGGCGGACCTGCTCGACCAATTGCTGTCCGGCTACCCCGACAGCAAGGCGCTGGCCGGTGAGATCCTCGTCTGCGAGCAGGAGGGCGACCGGATCACCCACGACATCATCGATCGTCTCAACCACACGTTCGTCACCCCGATCGACCGCGAGGACATCCTCGCCCTGACCTCGGCCCTCGACGACATCGTCGACTACACCGAGGAGGTCGCCGACTACCTCGGCCTGTACAAGATCGAGGCGCCGATGGACCAGGCGATCAAGCTCGCGCGGGTGCTGAAGGCGGCCACCCGCCAGATCTCCGAGGCGATCCCCCGGCTGCGCGGGTTCCGCGACATCTCGCACTTCACCGTCGAGGTCAACCGGCTCGAGAACGAAGGCGACCGGATCACCCGCGAAGCCGTCGCGTCGCTGTTCGACGGCGGCATCGACCCGATGGTGGTGATCCGCTGGAAGGACCTGTTCGAGCGGCTCGAGGCGGCGATCGACGCCGCCGAGCACGTGGCGAACATCCTCGAGGGCATCGTCATCAAGAACTCGTAGGCGTGGCGAGAGAACCGCATCACATGGGGTCGCCGCTCGCCACGCCGCCGGCGGTGGCTCAGGCCAGGTGCGGGGACGCCGGGTCGGTGCCGGCCGGGGTCGTGTACTCGATCGCCCGCAGCACCCGCGCGGGGACGCCGGCGGCGATCGAGTAGGCGGGGATGTCGGTGGTCACGACCGAGTTGGCGCCGATCACCGAACGCTCCCCGATCGTCACACCGCTGGTCACCACGACGTGGGCGCCGCACCAGACGTTGTCGCCGATCCGCGTCGGCCCCTTGGCGTCGAAGCCCTGCCAGGTGATCGGCCGGCCGGGGTCGTCGAAGCGGTGGTTGGCGTCGGTCACGAAGCAGCCGTTGGCGAACATGCAGTGGTCGCCGATCTCGACCCGTTCCAGCGCCGCCACCATCACGCCGAGGTTGAGGAACGTGCCCTGGCCGATCGAGACCCGGGCGGCGTCCGGCGCGGTGATCCACACCCCCGGCTCGAACAGCGTCCCGGCCCCGATGCTCAGGCGACCCTGGAGCAGCGCCTCGAGCACGTTGCCGTGGACCGGCCAGCGCACGTAGGCCTCGCGGCGCATGAACTCGTAGTGGATCCGGGCCCGGTTCCAGGGCAGCGAGTTGCGCTCGTACCACCGCCACTTCTGCGCCCAGCGGCGAAGCTGGTCGGGGGTGGGGCTCACGCTGCGGATTCTCTCAGGCGCTCGGGCGGCGGGCTGCTCAGGCGGCGGCGGGGGTCCGACGGCGCGGAGCGCGGCGGCGTGGCGCGGCGCCCTGGCCGCGCTTGGGCGGGAGCAGCTCGGCGAGGAACCGCCCGGTGCTCGACTCGGGCACGGCGGCGAGCTCCTCGGGGGTGCCGGTGGCGATCAGCCTTCCCCCCTCGTCCCCGCCCTCGGGGCCGAGCTCGATGATCCGGTCGCAGACCTTGATCACGTCGAGGTTGTGCTCGATCACCACGATCGAGTTGCCGGCGTCGACGAGCCGCTCGAGCACCTCGAGCAGCTTCTCGATGTCGGCGAAGTGCAGCCCCGTGGTCGGCTCGTCGAGGATGTAGATCGTGCGACCGGTGGCCACCTTTGCCAGCTCGGCGGCCAGCTTCACCCGTTGGGCCTCGCCGCCCGACAGCGTCGTGGCCGGCTGACCGAGGCGCATGTAGCCGAGGCCGACGTCGTTCAGCGTCCGTACCCGGCGCTGGATCTTGGGGATGTGGGCGAAGAACTCGAGGGCCGCCTCGATCGGCATCTCGAGCACGTCGGCGATCGTCCTGCCCTTGAAGCGCACCTCCAGCGTTTCGCGGTTGTAGCGCTTGCCGTGGCACTGCTCGCACGGGACGTAGACGTCGGGCAGGAAGTGCATCTCGATCTTGATCTGGCCGTCGCCGCGGCACACCTCACAGCGGCCGCCCTTGACGTTGAACGAGAATCGGCCGGGCTTGTAGCCGCGCGCCCGCGCCTCCTGGGTCCGTGAGAACAGGTCGCGGATCTGGTCGAACAGCCCGGTGTACGTGGCCGGGTTGGAGCGCGGGGTGCGCCCGATCGGCGACTGGTCGACCGAGATGATCTTGTCGAGCTGCTCGAGCCCGGCGATCCGCTTGTGCGCCCCGGCCTTCTGGCGCGATCGGTGGAGCTTGTTGGACACCGCCTTGTAGAGCACGTCGTTGACCAGCGTCGACTTGCCCGAGCCCGACACCCCGGCGACGCAGCACAGCACCCCGAGCGGGACCTTGACGTCGAGCTTCTTGAGGTTGTGCTGCGAGGCGCCCTCGATCGTCACGTGGCCCGACGGCGTACGCCGCCTGGCCGGGACCTCGATCCGGCGCGTCCCGGACAGGAACTGCCCCGTCGGCGAGTCGGCCACGGCGGCGACCTCCTCGGCCGTCCCCTCGGCGACCACGCGCCCGCCGTGCTCGCCGGCCCCCGGGCCCATGTCGATCAGGTGGTCGGCGGCGCGCATCGTGCCCTCGTCGTGCTCGACCACCAGCACCGTGTTGCCGACGTCACGCAGGCGTTCCAGGGTCTTGATCAGCTTCTCGTTGTCGCGCTGGTGGAGCCCGATCGACGGCTCGTCGAGGATGTACAGGACCCCGACCAGCGAGGAGCCGATCTGCGTGGCCAGCCGGATCCGCTGCGCCTCGCCGCCCGACAGCGTCGCCGAGGCGCGGTCCATCGACAGGTAGCCGATCCCCACGTTCTCCAGGAACTGTAGGCGCTCCTCGATCTCGCGGAGCACCAGCCGGGCGATCCGCCGGTCGTGCTCGGAGATCGCCTCGTTCAGGCCGCGGGCCCACACGAGCGCGCGCCGCGTCGACAGCGCCGTGAACTCGTGCAGCGCGGTCCCGGCGACGAGCACCGCGCGCGACTCGGGGCGCAGCCGCGCGCCCTTGCAGTCGGGGCACGGCCGCAGCGTCATGTACTCCTCGATCTTCTCGCGGGAGAAGTCCGACTCGGTCTCGCGGTAGCGGCGCTCGAGGTTGGGGACGATCCCCTCGAACTGCGTGGTGTAGGAGCGCCTGCGCCCGAACCGGTTGCGGTACGAGACGGGGATCCGGTCGCCGCCCGACCCGAGCAGGAAGAAGTCCCGGGACGCCTCGGGCAGCTCGGCCCATGGGGTCTCGAGGTCGACGTCGTAGCGGCCGGCGATCGCCTGGATCAGCTGCTCGTAGTAATCGGAGGCGCTCGCCGCCCACGGCGCGATCGCCCCCTCACCGATGCTCAGCTGCGGGTCGGGCACCACCAGCTCGGGGTCGATCTCCATCTGCGAGCCGAGGCCGGTGCACCGCGGGCACGCCCCGTGTGGCGAGTTGAACGAGAAGATCCGCGGCTCGAGCTCGACCAGGCTCGGCCCGTGCACCGGGCAAGCGAACTTCTCGCTGAAGGTGAGCGTGCCGGCTGCGCCGGCATGGGGAGGTTTCGGTCCCGACTCCGACGGCACTGGCGGCGAAACTTCCCCACCAGGCAGGATCTGGATCTCGACCAGGCCGTCGGCGAGCGCCACCGCCGTCTCGACCGAGTCGGCCAGCCGCTTGCGCAGCTCGCCCTTCATCACCAGCCGGTCGATCACCACCGCGATGTCGTGCTTGTAGCGCTTGTCGAGCACCGGCGGCTCGTCGAGCCGGACCAGCTCGCCGTCGATCCTGGCCCGCGTGAAGCCTTCGGCGCGGAGCTCCTCGAGCTGCTTGCCGTACTCGCCCTTGCGCCCGCGGACGATCGGCGCCAGCACCATGAAGCGCGCCCCCTCGGGCAGCTCCATCACCTGGTCGATGATCTGCTCGGCCGACTGGCCGCTGATCGGCCGGCCGCAAATGTGGCAGTGCGGATGCCCGATCCGCGCCCACAGCAGCCGCAGGTAGTCGTAGATCTCGGTGACCGTGCCGACCGTCGAGCGCGGGTTGCGCGAGGTCGTCTTCTGGTCGATCGAGATCGCCGGCGACAGGCCCTCGATCGAGTCGACGTCGGGCTTGTCCATCTGTCCGAGGAACTGCCGCGCGTACGCCGACAGCGACTCGACGTAGCGCCGCTGCCCCTCGGCGTAGATCGTGTCGAAGGCCAGCGACGACTTCCCCGACCCGGACAGGCCGGTGATCACGGTCAGCGAGCAGCGCGGGATCACCACCGTGATGTCCTTCAGATTGTGCTCCCGGGCGCCCGAGACGATGAGTTGATCCACGTACATCGAGTCTAGTGAACCGAACAGACGTTCGCCCAGGCGGAATCCCGCATCTTCCGCGTTCTGGCGCCGAATGCGGTCACGAACCGACCGCGGTGCCCCGATGGATGCCCCGTCGCGATCAGACGCAGGCGGTTGTGCCGGCAGATCCCCGGGCGTGCCGAGCGGAGGGTCGACGCGTCCCGGCCTACGGCCAGGCGATCCGCTGGAGCAGCTCGGCGCGCCCGAGCTCGATCAGGCGGCTGCGCTCCACGTCGCGGTACTCCCCGGCGTCGAGCGCCAGCCACCGCATGCTGTGCTCGGCGGGGTCGGCGATCAGCACCTCGTCGACATCGTGCCTCGCGTAGAACGTCAGCTTGGCGAGCGTTTCGTCGTCGGGCGAGAGGACCTCGACGACCAACGCCGCCGTGGCGAGCCAGACGCCGGCGGTGCCGGCTCGAACCAGTCCCCCGTCGGGAACCCGGTAGTCCTGTGCCGATTCACCGAGGTTGAAACCGCCCGTCCCCGGAATCAGCCCTGCCACCCGCGCCGGCGGCCCGAGCAGCTCCATGACCTGTGAGATCACCATGGCGTGCTCGAAGCTGGGGGCCGGGATCATGTGCAGCACACCCTCCCATACCTCGTCGAAGCGGTCGACGCCGTCTCGGCGGCGCCGCTCGATCACGACCAGCAGCTCGGCCGGAGGAGGATCGAGCACGACCGTGGCCATACGGGCAAGCCTACTGGTGTGCGAGCCCTCTCCGCGAGGGTCAGCCTTCGACGGACGCGTAGACCTCGTCCAGCAGCCCGGCCCGGTCCGACAGCGAGAAGTTCTCCGCCAGGTAGCGGTCGGTCTCCTCCCGCGGGGTGCCGTTGAGGGCCATGTTGAGCGCGATCAGACGCGCGCCCTCGGTGTCGTCGCTGCCGTCGTCGGGCCCCGGGACGAAGGTCAGGGCCTCGTGCTCCTCGGTCCCCGGGTCGTACTGGTCCTCGTAGGGATCGTCGTCGCCGTAGGCGGGCTCGGCGGCCGCCAGCACCGGCTGGGGGGCGGGCGCCGGGGGGCGGGGCGGCGCCGCGGGGGGCGCGGGCGGGTGCGGGGGGGCGGCGGCCGGCGGCGCCGGGGTGGCGGCGAGCGGCTCGGGCTCGAAGCGCGGGCGCGGGGTGACCGCGTCGCGGACCTCGGAGAGGTTGCCCTCGAGCAGCTGGAGGTCTGCGTTGAGGCGGTTCGAGCCGGTCTTCAGCGACTCGACCAGTGCCCCCAGCTCGCTCTCCATCGCCTCGAGCCGCTGGAGCATCACCGCGGTCGACTCGGAGACCTTGCCGACATACTCGCGGGCCTGTGCGTTGGCGTGATCGCGGGCGGCGCCGGCCTCGCTGGCCGCCTCGGCCTTGATCTCCCGAGCGTCCTCCTCGGCCTGGCGCTGGATCTCGACGGCGCTGTTCTCGGCCGCCTCGACGATCGCACGGACCTGCTCGCTGGCCGAGGAGGCGAGCGTCTCGGTGCGCCGCCGGGAGGACCGCTTGAGCTCCTCGATCTCGGCGGCGAGCGCGGACAGATGGGCGTCGACGGCGTCGGGGTCGTAGCCGCGGCGGCCGATGGGAAAGTCCTTCTTCTCGATGCTCTGTCGTTCGAGGGCCAACGCACTACCTCCGGGTCAAGAATCAGGATCAGCTGGCAGCGTATCGGACACCCTCGCGCCCCGCGCGACCCTTGCGGCCCTCGCTCGGCTCAGCGCTGGAGGGTCAGCGACAGCTGACGCTTGAGATCGCGGATCTCGTCACGCAGCTTGGCCGCGTACTCGAAGCGGAGATCCTCGGCGGCGGCCAGCATCTCCTCCTCGAGCTCGACGATCGTCTTCTCGAGCTCGGCCGGCGGCACGGCGTCGACCGCCCGCTGCCGGCGGCGGCGGGACTTCGGCACCTTGGAGTCGGACTGCAGGAACTCGGCGATGTCCGAGATGCCCTTGACGATCGTCTCCTCGGTGATCCCGTGGCGCTCGTTGTGCTCGACCTGGATCGCGCGGCGGCGGTCGGTCTCGCCGATCGCCGCGCGCATCGCCGCCGTCTCCCTGTCGGCGTACATCAGCACCTTGCCCTCGACGTTGCGCGCGGCGCGCCCGATCGTCTGGATCAGCGAGGTCTCGCCGCGCAGGAAGCCCTCCTTGTCGGCGTCGAGGATCGCCACGAGCGTGACCTCGGGCAGATCGAGGCCCTCGCGGAGCAGGTTCACGCCGACGAGGACGTCGAACTCGCCGAGCCGGAGCTGGCGGATGATCTGGATCCGCTCGAGCGTGTCCACCTCCGAGTGCAGATAGCGCACCCGGAAGCCCATCTCGAGCAGGTAGTCGGTCAGATCCTCGGACATCTTCTTGGTGATCGTCGTCACGAGGGCACGCTCGTCGCGGTCGACGCGGGCGCGGATCTCGTTCATCAGGTCGTCGATCTGGTTTCGGGTCTCCCGAACCTCGACCTCGGGATCGACGATCCCCGTCGGGCGCACGATCTGCTCGACGATCCGGGCCGAGTGGCTGCGCTCGTAGTCGCCGGGGGTGGCCGAGACGAACACCATCTGCGGGGTGATCGAGAGGAACTCCTGAAACCTCTGAGGCCGGTTGTCCAGGGCGCTCGGCAGCCGGAAGCCGTAGTCGACCAGCGTCTGCTTGCGCGAGCGGTCGCCCTCGTACATCCCGCCGATCTGCGGGACGGTCTGGTGGGACTCGTCGATGAAGCAGACGAAGTCGTCGGGGAAGTAGTCGAGCAGGCAGTAGGGGCGGTCGCCGGGCCGGCGCGCATCGAGGATCCGCGAGTAGTTCTCGATCCCCGAGCAGAACCCCACCTCGCGCAGCATCTCCATGTCGTACTGCGTGCGCTGGCGCAGCCGGTGTGACTCGAGCAGCTTGCCGGCCGCCTCGAGCTCGGAGCAGCGCTCGTTCAGCTCCCGCCCGATCTCCGCCACCGCATCCTCGATTTGCCCCTCGCGCACGTTGTAGTGCGAGGCGGGCCAGATCCCGACGTGGTGCAGGTCGTCCTCGATCAGCTCGCCGGTGACCGGGTCGAAGTGCTGCAGGTGCTCGACCTCGTCTCCGAACAGCACGATCCGGAACGCCGTCTCGGCGTAGGCGGGCCAGATCTCGAGCGTCTCGCCGCGGACGCGGAAGGTGCCGCGGGCGAGCGCGGTGTCGTTGCGTGTGTACTGGATCGAGACCAGCTTGCGCAGCAGCGCGTCGCGATCGATGAACTCGCCCTTGCCGAGCGTCTGCAGGTTCTCGTCGTAGACCTCCGGCGAGCCGAGGCCGTAGATGCACGACACGCTGGCCACGATCAGCACGTCGCGGCGGGCGAACAGCGCCGCCGTGGCCGAGTGGCGCAGCCGGTCGATCTCCTGGTTGATCGCCGAGTCCTTCTCGATGTAGAGGTCCTTGGAGGGAACGTAGGCCTCGGGCTGGTAGTAGTCGTAGTAGGAGACGAAGTACTCGACCGAGTTGCGCGGGAAGTAGGTGCGGAACTCGTTGCAGAGCTGGGCGGCCAGCGTCTTGTTGTGGGCGATCACCAGCGCCGGGCGCTGCACCGCCTCGATCGTGGCCGCCATCGTCATCGTCTTGCCGGTGCCCGTCGCCCCGAGCAGCGTCATCGCGCGCTCGCCGGCCTCGATCCCCTCGGCCAGCGAGGCGATCGCCCGCGGCTGGTCGGCCGTCGGGCTGTAGGTTCCATCGAGTTCGAATTTCGGCATCGCTGACGCTCAGCCTAGCGCCGGCACCGGCGAACGCACGTTCGTATCAGGTCACCCTTGGACCGCATCACCCCGCGGCGGGCCGGCCACCGGGGGCGCTCGGGGCGCGGCTGTCTCTGGGCGGGTGCTCGTCGCCGGGGGAGCAGGAGCGCGGCGTCAGCCGGGCGTCCATCGCCCCGGCCGGTAGTCGCGGACGTAGTCCGGCAGCACCGCGGCGTTGCGCTCGTCGGGCCGCGGCTCGCCGGGCACGATCGCCAGCGGCAGCACGCCGGCCCAGACGGGAAGCTCGTAGTCGCGTCCCGAGTCGATCGGCGGCCCGGTGCGCACCTTCGCCGAGGCCTCGGCGATCGTCAGCGCGACGATCCCGGTGGCCTTCAGCTCGCCGTCGCTCGGCCCGCGCGCGTCGTCGGCGCGGCCGGGGACGATGTGGTCGACGAGCCGCCACATCGCCTCGAGCTGCTCATCGCGATCCTCGACCCTGTGCCCCGTCCCGAGCACCACCACCGAGCGGTAGTTGACCGAGTGGTGGAACGCCGAGCGGGCCAGGACCAGCCCGTCGATCAGCGTCACCGTGAAGCTGACCGCCCCCGGCTCGCCGGCCACCCCGAGCAGGCGGCTGTGCGGCGAGCCATGCAGGTACAGCGTCTCGCCGCTGCGGACGTACAGCATCGGGATCGCGTAGGGCTGGCCGTCCTCGACAAACGCCAGGTGGCCGACGAAGCCCTCGTCGAGGATCGCCTCGACCGTCTCGGCGTCGTAGCGGCCACGCTCGGCGTGCCGCCTCACGCGGATACGTGCATCTTTGTTATAGTACATAGTCATTCTTGAGCTAGCACAAGACTACATCACCGGCTCGACGGCGCGCGCGATCGCGGCCAGCGCCGAGACCGGGATCCGCGAGGGATCGCTGCGCCCCGGCGCGCCGCTGCCGACGGTCCGCGCGCTCGCGCAGCGGCTCGAGACGAGCCCAGCAACCGTCAGCGCCGCCTACCGGATCCTCCGCGAGCGCGGTCTGGTGCGGACCGACGGCCGCCGCGGAACACGGGTCTCACCGCGCCCGGCGGTGCGTCCGGCGCGGGCCCTCGAGCGACCGCAACGGCGCGACAGCGGCCTGCGCGACCTGTCGATCGGCCTCCCCGATCCGGCGCTGCTGCCGCCGCTGCGCCAGGCGCTCGACGCGGTCGACCTCGAGCGCAGCGCGCACGTCGACGGGCTCGAGTTCGCCGTCCCCGAGCTGCTCGCCTACGCGCGCGAGTGGTATCGCACCGACGGCATCGACCCGGCGGCGATCGCCGTTGTCTCGGGCGCCGCCGACGGGATCGAGCGGGTGCTGGCGGCACGGCTGCGCCCGGGAGACCGGGTGCTGGTGGAGGATCCGGCGTACCCGCCGATCCGCGACATCGTGCTCGCGCTCGGCCTGATCGAGGTCCCGGTGGCGGTCGACGAGCGGGGGCTGCGCCCCGACGTGCTGGCCGGCGCGCTGCGGCGCGAGGCCAACGCCCTGCTGGTGGTCCCGCGCGCGCAGAACCCGGTCGGAGCGGCGCTCGATCCCGAGCGAGCCGACGCGATCGGCGCGATCCTCGCCGCGCACCCGGCGCTGCTGGTGGCCGAGGATGACCACGCCAGCGAGGTCGCCGGGGCTCCGTACGTCAGCCTCGTCGCCGGCCGTGAGCGCTGGGTGGTGATCCGCTCGGCCTCGAAGGTCCTGCACCCCGACCTGCGCCTGGCCGTGATTGCCGGCGACGCCGAGACGATCGGCCGGGTCGAGGGGCGCCAGGCGCTCGGGCCGCGGTGGGTCAGCCATCTGCTCCAGAGCACCGCGGCGGCGATGCTCGCCGATCCCGGCTTCTCCGCCACGTGCGCCCACGCCGCCGAGGCCTACCGCCAACGACGCGGCGCCCTGATCGCCGCGCTGGACGACCACGGGATCGCGGCCCGCGGCGCCACCGGGCTCAACGTCTGGGTGTCGGTCCGCGAGGAGGCGCCGGTCGTCCGGGCGCTGGCCGAGGACGGCTGGGCGGCGCTGGCCGGCGAGCGCTTCCGGCTCGCCGCGCCGCCGGGTGTTCGCATCACCGTGACCACGCTGATGCCCGGCGAGGCCGAGGCGATCGCCGCCTCGATCGCTCGGGTCGAGCACACGGGCCGCGCGCGCCGCGTGTACTGACCGTCCTCAGCAGGCGGCGCCGCCCGCTGACCCGGGCCGGGCTGCACCGGCGCAGAGAACTTCCGTGCGGTCTTTGGCGGCTCGATTGAAGCCGCTACCGGTACCCGAGCTCGGTCGGGTAGGTCCTGCGGTAGTCGGCCTGCACCTCGAGCACCTTCGCGACGTACGCTCGCGTCTCGGGGAACGGGATGTCGGGAAGCCCGAACGGATGCCCCGCCGCGTGGGACCGGACGAGCCAGCGGTTGACGTTCGTCTCGCCACCGTTGTAGGCGGCCAGGGCGAGGATCTTGCTGTTGCCGTACTCGTCGAGCAGGTAGCGGAGGTAGTAGCTGCCGTAGGCGATGTTGACCGCGGGGGTGGCCAGGTCCGCGGTGGTGAAGCGGTAGCCGCCGGAGCGGTGGGCCAGGAATCGCGCGGTCTGGGGCTCGATCTGCATCAGCCCCACGGCGCCGGCGCTCGAGGTGCGGGGTTCGAACTTCGTCTCGGCGTAGATCACCGCGGCGATCAACGCGGGCGGCAGATGCTTGTCGGCCGCCTGCGTGCGGATCACGTCCTGGTAATGCAGCGGCAGCGTGAGGTCGTTGACCGCCTTGCGGACGTCGGGCAGGGCGGCCACCATCACGATCGCCACGGCGCCGATCCCGGCCAGCCACAGCAAGGCCCGGCGGCGGGCCAGCGACTTCCGGCGAGCCGCCGCGCGGCGTGCCGTCTGGCGCCGATGGGAGGCTGTCGCGGCGGGCGAGCTCACTCCCGCAGCATGTCAAGAATCGCCGACAGATTGGCCTCGAGCTGCTCGGGGGTGCCGTCGTTGGCGACCACGTAGGTGGCCCGCGCCGCCTTCTCGTCCTGGGTCAGCTGCCGCGCCGCGCGCTCGTCGAGGGCGCGATGGCCGCGGACCGCGGCGCGCCGCGCGCGGAGCGCCTCGTCGACGACGATCGCGATCGTGGCGTCGTAGGCCCCCTCGAGCCCGGCCTCGAACAGCAGCGGCGTCTCCACCACACCGGCCCGCGGGCAGGGGTCCCCGGCCGCCACCTGCTCGCGCCACTCCCACACCCGGGCTCCGACCCGCGGCCACAGCAGGCCCTCGAGCCAGGCCCGGTCGGCGGGCGTGGCGAACGCGCGCACGGCCAGCGCCGCCCGGTCGATCGTCCCCTTCGGCGCCATCTTTGCCCCGAAGCGCTCGACCACGGCGCCGCGAACCTCGGCGGACTCGTACAGCTGGTGGACGACGGCGTCGGTCGAGATCACCGCGGCACCGAGCCGCTCGAGCGCGGCCAGCGCCGTGGACTTGCCGGCGCCGATGCCGCCGGTCAGGCCAACGAACTTCAACCGCCGGGACCGCCGCCGGTCAGGCGGCGGGATCGTCCGGCGGCGCGACGCCCTCGTCGGGCGCGTCGCCGGCCGGAGCCTCGGCGGCCGGAGCCTCAGATGCCGGAGCCTCCGATGCCGGAGCCTCCGATGCCGGAGCCTCCGATGCCGGAGCCTCCGATGCCGGAGCCTCGGCCGCGGCCTCAGGGGGGCCGGCTTTGCTCTCGGCCTCCACAGCCGGGGATGCGGCCTCGGTGACCGGAGATTCGGCCTCGATGCCGCTCGCGGACTCGGTAACCGCGGTCGCCGGATCCCCAATGGCATCGCCCGCAGGCGATTCCACGAAGACCTCGTCCGACAGCCCCAGCTCGGGCACGTCATCGAGATCGCCGCCGTCGCTCTCGCCGTCGCCGTCGACCGGGGGCACGATCGGCCGAACCGGCAGGACCTGGCCCTCGACTCGCTTGATCGACAGTGACAGGCGGCGGCGCTCCGAGTCGATCTCGAGGATCTTGACGCGGACCGGGTCGCCGGGCTGGATGATCTCCCGCGGATTCTCGACGTGGTGCTGGGCGAGCTCGGAGATGTGCACGAGCCCCTCGACGCCGTCGAGGATCTCGACGAAGGCGCCGAACGTGACGACCTTGGTGACCGTCCCCTCGAGCTCGTCGCCGATGTTGTAGGTGTCGACGACCCGCTGCCACGGATCCTCCTGGGTCTGCTTGAGACCCAGCGAGATGCGCTGGCGCTGGCGGTCGATGTCGAGCACCTTGACGCTGACGGTGTCGCCGATCGAGAGGATCTCGCTCGGGTGGTTGACGTGCGACCACGACAGCTCGGAGATGTGGATCAGGCCGTCGATCCCGTCGAGGTCGACGAACGCGCCGAAGTCGACGATGTTGGAGATCATGCCCTCGACGACCTGGCCCGGCTGGAGCCGGTCGAGGATCCGCTCGCGGTCCTCCTTGCGCTGCTCCTCGAGCACCGCGCGACGCGACAGGACGACGTTGTTACGCGAGCGATTGAGCTCGATCACCTTGCACTCGATCGCCTGGCCCATGTACTCGTCGAGGTTCGGCACCCGGCGGATGTCGACCAGCGACGCGGGCAGGAAGCCGCGCACGCCGAGGTCGATGATCAGACCGCCCTTGACGACCTCAATCACGGCGCCCTCGACGGGCTCGCCGGACTCGGCGGCGCCTTCGATCCGGCGCCATGCCTTCTCGAAGCGGGCCCGCTTCTTGGAGAGGATCAGGCGGCCGTCCTGGTCCTCCTTGGTCAGGACCAGCGCATCGACCTCCTCGCCGAGCGACACCTCGTCGCCGGGGTCGACCGACTTGCGAATCGAAAGCTCGTTGGCCGGGATGACGCCCTCGGACTTGTAACCGATGTCGACGAGGACTTCGTCGTTGTCGATCCGGACGACGTGGCCGGTGACGACATCTCCCTCCGCGAACGGATGGATGGTGGCGTCGTAGTTGGGGAAGATCTTGCCATCGATCTCGAGTAGCAGGCCGTTCGAGCCTTCGACGACCTTCGCTGTGGGCTGATCGGTGGCAGGCATAAGGGTTGCGGATGTGGACATTGGTCTGCTCAGGATAGCCGCCTCACGCGGCATCGGTGCGGCGGGTGGGCGGGCGTCCGTATCATCGGGCGCCCGATGCCGACACGAGCCACCAAGCGCGGCGCCGAGCGCACCCCGCTGGGGCGCGACTGCGACGTCCTGATCTGCGGGGCCAGCTTCGCCGGTCTGGCCGTGGCCCGCGAGCTGGCCGGCAGCGGCGCCGACGTGCTGGTGATCGACCGCTACGAGATCGGCGAGAAGCAGACCTCGGCGTGCGGGATCCCCACACGCTGGCTCGAGGTGCTCGACCTGATGGACGCCCATCAGCAGTCGTTCGGCGAGCTCGTCCTGCACACCCCCCACGCCACCGTGCGCTACGAGCTGCCGTGGACGTTCTCGACCTTCGACTACCGCACGCTGTGCGCCGCCCTGGCCGCGCAGGGGCGGTTCGAGTTCGAGACCGCCACGGTCGATGGGAAATCGGCTGGCGCCGATTCCCTCGGAGACTCGGTCGCGGGCGCCGGCGCGCACGGGGCATCGAGCGCCGAATCTCCGGGCCCCGCCCTCCACGTCGTCCACACCGACCGGGGCGAGATCCGCGCGCCGCTGATCGTCGATGCGCTCGGCTGGCGCCGGGTGCTCAGCGGCGGCGAGCCGATCCAGCCCCCCGACGCCTACCTGTCCCGTGGCCTCGAGGTCCATCCCGGCGGCGGTGGCCCCGATCTCGAGGTGTGGATCGACCGCTCCTACGTCCCCGCCGGCTACGGCTGGAGCTTCCCGGCCGGCGACGAGGTCCGCGTCGGAGTCGGCTCGTTCGAGCCGCGCTTCCACGTCAAGGACCCGACCGTCCGGCTCGCCGAGGACCTGCGCCGCGACGCGATCCGCTACCAGGGCAACTGGATCCCCCACCGGATCCGCGAGGCGACGGAGGACGGGGTGTTCTTCGTCGGCGATTCGGCCGGGCACTGCCTGCCGCTGACCGCCGAGGGGATCCGCACCGCGCTGTACTTCGGGATCGCCTGCGGCCGCGAGGTCCGTGCGGTGATCGAGGGCCGTCAGACGCGAGCGGCGGCGCTGGCCGGCTACGGCGCGTTCAGCGCCACCCATCGCTGGAAGTTCGAGTGGATGCTGCGGGTCCAGGACGTGGTTCCGCGGGTGCCGCCGCGGGTCCTCGCGCCCGGTCTGCGGATGATCGGCGCCAAGCGCCTCGTCAACTGGTCCTTCGGGCACTACCTGGCGATCGCCCACCCCGACTATGCGGGCAGCGCCGGTCCGGCCGCCCCGGGCCGGGTGCTCAGCGTCGCCGCCGCCTGAGCGGCCGGCGCGCCGGCGCTACCGCGACCGTCCGCGTCGCGAAGGTCCACAGCCCGGCGCTGTCGGTGCCGCGCAGCCTGACGCGATACCGGCCCGCCCGCCTGAACGTGTAGCGCGGGCTCGGGCCGGCGCCCGCCCCGTGGGCTCCGAACGCCCACGCGTAGCCGCTGAAGCGTCCGTAGGCGGCGGCCCCGCGAGCGGTGACGGCGAGCGGCCGCCCCACCGTCGGGCGTCGGGAGACGGCGAAGCTCAGCGTGTCCGCCGGCGCCCGGGCCTCGCAGGCTCCGGTCCAGTTGCTCCACTCAGCCTGGAGGTAGTAGTGGCCGGCGCCGATCGCCTCGTTGTAGGTGCCCTCGGCCGTGCTGCCGAGGCCGGCGCCGTAGGCGCGGATGCAGAGGTCCCCGTCCTCGCTGCCCGTGGGGTCGATCCAGGCGTCGCCGAACGGGTCGGTCACCACTTCGTTGTGCTCGTGGCTGATCGTCGACAGGACGGGGTCGGCGACGCTGCCGTTGGGCCGTGGGTTGCCGGATTGGCAGTGCCCGGGGACCGCGTTGTAGGGGATCACCGCGTACAGCAGCCGGTCTTGGGTGGTGACCGAGTGGTAGCCGCAGTAGCTCCCGGAGGTGGTCCCGCCGAGCGCGCAGTTGTCGGGCCCCGCGGACCCGCAGCTGCCGAAGCCGTCGGGAGTGACGAGGAAGTAGATGTCGCGGCCAGTGCGGGGGAGGTTCTGGGCGGCGGTGAACCGGGTCAGCTCGGCCTGCAGCTGCGCATCGGTCAGGCACACGGTCCAGCCCGGACCGCCGAGTAGCGGCTCGTGGCAGCCGCTGCGCGGCAGCGGGTCGGTGTCGAGCGAGGCGCCGCCGTAGGTCGAGTCGTAGGCGGCCGCCCCGCCGGGGTCGCGGTACTGACCGCTCAGGCTGTAGACGTTGGTCGGCTGATGGCTGTCGTGGGCGACGTCGGTCAGGAACTGCTCGATCAGCACGTAGTAGCCGGGCGGGAAGCCGAGCCCGGAGCCGGCGGGGGACCAGAACACCAGGTGGGTGCGGTTGCTGTGCGCGACCGCGCCGCCACCGTACACCAGGTCGGCGGCGTGGGCGACGGGTCCGGCGGCGGCGGTCAGGGCACCCCGGCGCGCGACGGAGGCGAAGGGCGCGCCCGTCGTGGAGGCGAAGGGCGCGCCCGTCGTGGAGGCGGCGGGCGCGCCCCCGGTGGAGGCGGCGGGCGCGCCGGCGGCGGGGGCGATGAGCTGGGGGAGCACGGCGGTGTCGGGGACGACCCCGAGCAGGCGGCCGGCCGAGGCGCTCGCCGGCCAGGCGCTCGCCCCGACAGCGAGGACCGCCACCAGCGCCGCGCGCCGCAGCCGGCTCATTTCGCCGACAGCCAATCGGGCCCGCTGCCGCCCTCCACGGCCAGCGGCGGGTCCATCTCGAACGCTCCGACCATCTGCTCGCCGGCCAGCGCCCGCACCGCCTCGGCCTCCTCGGCCGGCCCCTCGAACAGCAGCTCGTCGTGGATCTGCAGGACCAGCCGCGAATCCAGAGCGGAGCGCTTCAGCGCCTGGTCGGAGTCGACCATCGCCACCTTCATGATGTCGGCCGCCGTCCCCTGGATCACCATGTTGACGGCGAAGCGCTCGCCCTGCTTGCGCAGGTCCCAGCGCCTTGCCCGCAGCTCGGGCACCTGCCGCCGGCGTCCGAACAGCGTCGAGACGTACCCGTGCTCGGTGCCCTGCTCGATCGTCGCGTCGATGAAGCGGCGAACCGCCGGGAAACCATCCATGTAGCGGTTGATGAATTCGTCTGCCTCGGACTGCGGGATGTCGAGCCGGTCGGCCATCCCGTAGGCCGACAGACCGTAGACGATCCCGTAGTTGATCATCTTCGACTTCGAGCGCATCCCCGGGTCGATCTGCTCCGGGGTGACGTTGAACACGCGGCACGCGGTGGCGGTGTGGACGTCCTCGCCGCGGCGGAAGATCTCCTTGAGCACGTCCTCGCCGGCGATGTGGGCGAGCAGCCGCAGCTCGACCTGCGAGTAGTCGATCGACGTCAGCAGGCTCCCGGGCTCCGCGACGAAGCACGCACGAATCTCCCTGCCGAGCTCGGTGCGGATCGGGATGTTCTGGAGGTTCGGGTTGTTCGAGGACAGCCGCCCGGTGGCCGCCGCGGTCTGGTTGAAGGTGGTGTGGATCCGACCATCGGGGGCGATCAGCAGCGGCAGCGCGTCGAGGTAGGTCTGGACCAGCTTGGTCAGCTCCCGCCAGCGCTCGATCTTGGCGACGATCGGGTGCTCGGAGCGGATCGCCTGCAGGACGCGGGCGTCGGTCGAATAGCCGGTCTTACCGCGGCGCTTGCGAGACAGGCCGAGCTTCGAGAACAGGACCTCCTCGAGCTGCCGGGGCGAGCCGAGGGTGAACTCCTCTCCCGCCAGCTCGTAGATCTCGCGCTCGAGCTCGTCGGCCTCGGCCTTCACGCGCCCGGTGATCTCGGCCGTGCGATCGCGGTCGAGCTTCAGCCCGGCCTGCTCCATCTGCCGTAGCACGCGGACCAGCGGCAGCTCGACCTCGGTCAGCAGCTCGGTCAGGCCGCGGCCGCGGATCTCCTCGCGCTGCCAGCGGGCCAGCTCGCCGGCCAGCAGCGCGTCGGCGCCCGCCTCGTCCCCGAGGTCGGTGCCGAGCCCGCGCTCCTCGCACAGCTCCCGGAACGGGTAGGCGCGCCGGGCCGGCTCGAGCAGGTAGGCGGCCACCTCGGTGTCGTGGCCGAGACGGTAGGGCACCTGCCCAAGGGCCTTGGCGTCGTGGGCGATCACCGGGCGAGCGCCGACGGCGGCGACGAGCTCCTCGGGGCCGGCGCACTTGCCGGCCAGCACCTCCCGGGCGCCGTCGGCGTGCACGGCGAAGCGCCAGCCGGTCTCCTCGGCGAACAGCGCCCCGTCGGGCGTCAGCGGCGCGCGCACGGCCAGCGCCACCTCGGTCTGCGGGAGCCGCGCGACCTCGGCCGGTGTGGCCGCGCGCAGCTTGGCGGTGAGGGCCGACTCGGCGGCGGGCGCGGGGGCGGCGGCGTCGGGCGACCCGAGCGCCTCCTCGAGCCGGCGCAGCGGCTCGCGGAGCTCGAACTCGCGGAAGGTGTCGCGGAGCTTCGAGCGATCGGGGTCGGTGGAGACGAACTCGGCCAGGTCGATGTCGAGCGGGATGTCGCGCTTGGCCGTCGCCAGCTGCTTGGAGATCCGTGCGTCCTCGGCGTGGTTGGTCAGGTTCTCCTTACGCTTGGCGCCGGAGACCTGGTCGATCGAGGCGAGCACCCCCTCGAGCGAGCCGAACTTCTGCAGCAGCTCAGCGGCGGTCTTGTCGCCGATCCCCGGGACCCCGGGAATGTTGTCGCTGGTGTCGCCCTTCAGCCCGATGAAGTCGGGGACGAGCTCGGGCGGGATCCCGTAGCGGTCGATCACCCCCTCGCGGTCATACACGCGGGTATCGGTGATCCCCCTCGAGGTGGTCATGATCCGGGTCGTGTCGTCGACCAGTTGGTAGGCGTCGCGGTCGCCGGTCACCACCATCACGGGGATCGCCGGTTCTGTGTGGCGGGCTCGCTCGACGATCGAGGCGATCACGTCGTCGGCCTCGTACCCAGCGACCCCCAGGTTCTTGTAGCCGAAGGCGTCGACCAGCGGCTCGAGGGCCGGCCACTGCTCCTTGAGCAGGTCGGGGCGGCTCGTACGCTGAGCCTTGTACTCGGCGTACACCTCCTTGCGCCCGGAGTGGCCCCGGTCCCACACCACCACCGTCGCCTTCGGGCCGTAGTCGGTGAGGATCTTCACGAGCATCGAGGCGAAGCCGAAGATCGCGTTGGTGGGGACCCCGGTGGAGGTGGCGATCGACTCCGGCAGGGCGAAGAAGGCGCGGTAGGCCAGGCTGTTGCCGTCGATCAGGAAGAGCTCGTCGGGCACGGGTGATGAGCCTAGATGAAGGGCTGGCGGGCCCGCGTCACTCCGCTTGGCGGCGAGCGATGGTGCGCTCCTCCCGGAAGGGCATAACATGGTCGCGGCCGATGCCGCCGACGCCGAGCGCCCAGTACAGCCTCACCCTTCGCGTCGAGATCTCCCACCAGCCGGGGATGCTCGGCAAGGTGGCCAGCGCGATCGGCGAGGCCGGCGGGACGATCGGCGCCGTCGACCTCGTGACCGTCGAGGGCGAGCACACCGTCCGCGACATCACCGTCGAGACCGGCGACAGCTCCGACTGGCCACGGCTCACCGACGCGGTCGGCGCCGTCGCCGGGGTCCGCGTCGTCGGCACCACCGACCTGACCTTCATGCTGCATTCGGGCGGCAAGATCGAGACTAGGAACAAGAGCCCGCTGAAGACCCGGGCCGACCTCTCGATGGCCTACACGCCGGGCGTGGCGCGCGTCTGCAAGGCGATCGAGGAGGACCCCGACAAGGCCTTCCAATACACGATCAAGCGCAATACGGTGGCGGTCGTGTCCGACGGCACAGCGGTGCTCGGGCTCGGCGACATCGGCCCCCGCGCGGCGATGCCGGTGATGGAGGGCAAGGCGATGCTGTTCAAGGAGTTCGCCGGCGTCGACGCCTTCCCGATCTGCGTCGACACCAAGGATCCCGACGAGATCGTCGCCACCGTCAAGGCGATCTCCCCCACCTTCGGCGGGATCAACCTGGAGGACATCTCGGCGCCGCGCTGCTTCGAGATCGAGGACCGGCTGAAGGCCGAGCTCGACATCCCCGTGTTCCACGACGACCAGCACGGCACCGCGGTGGTGGTGCTGGCGGCGCTGCTCAACGCGCTGAAGCTGACCTCGCGCCGGATCGAGGACCTGCGGATCGTCGTCTGCGGGCTCGGCGCCGCCGGCGTCGCGGTGACCAAGATCCTGATCGCCGCCGGGGCGGGTGGGGCGAACATCATCGGCGTCGATTCGCGCGGCGCGCTGTCGGCGGCGCGCCAGGACTATCTCGACGGCAGCATGCACCCGAGCAAGCGCGCGCTGGCCGAGACCACCAACGCCGAGCGCCGCACCGGCGGCCTCGCCGAGGTGATCGAGGGCGCCGACATGTTCCTCGGACTGAGCGGCGGCAGCGTGCTCCCCGCCGAGCGGCTGGCGCTGATGAACCCCGAGCCGATCATCTTCGCGATGGCCAACCCGGACCCCGAGGTGTCGCCGGAGGACGCCGCCAAGTACGCCCGGATCCTCGCCACCGGCCGCTCGGACTACCCCAACCAGATCAATAACGTGCTCTGCTTCCCGGGGATCTTCCGCGGCGCCCTCGACGTCCGTGCCACCCAGATCACCGAGGCGATGAAGACCGCCGCCGCCCGGGCGATCGCCGACATCGTCGCGCCCGAGGAGCTCCGCGACGACTACATCATCCCCTCGGTATTCAACCGCGAGGTCGCCCCGGCGGTCGCCGCCGCGGTGGCCGAGCAGGCCACGCAGGGCCAGGTCGCCGACGGCCGCGCCTCGCTGGGATTCGCCGCCGACTCGCCGCTGATCGGCCAGGCCTAGCCCGCGCGGCGCCGGTCGCGCGGCGCCGGTCGCGCG
>JBBSFX010000013.1:0-70587 GCA_038254735.1 Solirubrobacterales bacterium | reverse complement strand
GCTCGGGACCCACATCCCCGCGCCGGGGATCAACTCGGCGGCCGTCAACGCCATTCAGAAGAACTTCGGCGGCAGCAGCATCCTCGGCCTGCTGAACCTGTTCTCGGGCGGCGGCCTCGGCCGGATCGCGATCTTCGCGCTCGGGATCATGCCCTACATCACGGCGTCGATCATCCTGCAGCTCCTCCAAGTCGTGGTGCCGTCCCTGGAGAAGCTCTCCAAGGAGGGCGAGGTCGGCCAGGCCCGGATCACCCAGTACACGCGGTACCTGACCGTCGGCTTGGCCTTCGCCCAGTCGATCGGCTACGTGTTCCTGTTCCGCAGCTTCGAGAAGTCGACCGGAACCGTCCTGATCGCCAACTTCACCCTGTTCAAGGTGTTCCTGATCGTGATCTCGCTGACCGCGGGCACCGTGCTGCTGATGTGGATGGGCGAGCTGATCACCCAGCGAGGGATCGGCAACGGGATCTCGCTGCTGATCTTCGCCTCGATCGTCGCCCGGATCCCCAACGGCATCCATTCCTGGTGGAACAACCCGAGCCAGACCTTCAAGGTGATGATGCCGTTCATCGCGATCGGTGTCGTCGCCGCGGTGGTGTTCGTCCAGGAGGGCCAGCGGCGGATCCCGATCCAGTACGCCAAACGGGTGATCGGCAGACGGATGACCCAGGGCGGGCAGACCTACCTGCCGCTGCGGGTCAACATGGCCGGTGTGATCCCGGTGATCTTCGCCGCCAGCGTGATGGCGATCCCCCCGACCATCGGGCAGCTGCTGGGGCAGAACCGCAAGGGCTTCGCCACCGACCTGGCCACCTTCTTCAACCCGCAGGGCTGGCACTACGTGCTCGGCGAGAGCATCATGATCATCCTGTTCACGTACTTCTACACGGCGGTGACGTTCAACCCCGTCGACCAGGCCGACAACCTGAAGAAGTACGGCGGCTTCATCCCCGGGGTGCGGCCAGGGCGGCCCACGGCCGAGTTCCTCGACCGCATCCTCGCGCGCCTGACGCTGCCGGGAGCGCTGTTCCTGGCCTCGATCGCCGCGCTGCCGACGGTGCTGATCAGCTCGACGAGCGCCAACTTCTTCTTCGGCGGGACCTCGATCCTGATCGTCATCGGGGTCGCCCTGGACACGATGAAGCAGCTCGAGGCGCAGCTGATGATGCGCAACTACGCGGGATTTCTCAAGTAGCCGCACCCGGCCGCCGGGTCGAACGAGTAGGCTCCGTCGGGTGAGGGCAGGAGGCTCCGCCGCGTGAGTGCAGCCGCGACCGCGGTGAAGCGGGCCGTTCCATCTCTCCGCGTCCGCGGGCTGCTGCTGCGGTCGGAGTCGCAGCGGCTCGGCACGATCGCCGCCCTGGTGCTGTACCTGACCATCGACCTCGTGTACTTCGGCCGTGCCCTGACGGACCCGTCGGGCAGCTGCGCGTGCGTGGCCGGGCACGACCCCCAGACGTACATGTGGTTCCTGGCCTGGTGGCCGCACGCGATTCTCGCCGGCCACAACCCGTTCCTGACCCAGGCGCTGTTCGCTCCGGACCAGGTCAACCTCGGGGCCGTGACACTGCTCCCCGCCGCGGCGCTGATCGCGGCGCCGGTGACGCTGCTGCTCGGTCCGATGGTCAGCTACAACCTGCTCGCGCTGGCGGCGCCGCTGCTCGCCGCGCTGGCCGCGTTCGCCCTGTGCCGGTACGTGACCCGGAGGATCTGGCCGAGCCTGCTCGGCGGCTACGTGTTCGGCTTCTCCCCCTACATGCTCGGTCACATGGAGGGGCACCTGGACCTGCTGCTGGTGTTCCCGATTCCCGCGATCGTGCTCGTCGCGCTGCGTCACCACGACGGTCAGATCAGCCGTCGCCGCTGCGTCACCCTGCTCGTCGCGCTGCTGATGACGCTGTACCTGTCCTCGCCTGAGCTGACGCTCACCTTCGTGTTGACCGGCGCGCTGACGCTGGCGGCCGCCGTGGCGCTGACGCCGGAGCGGCGGGAGTCGCTGCTCGAGCTCGCGCGCGTGGTGCTGCTCTCGGGAGCGATCGCCGTGGCGTTGCTGTCCGTGTTCATCTACTACGCCCTCACCGGGGACCTGACCAAGCCGTTCTTCAACACCTTTTCCGAGTTCGGGGCCGACGCGCTCGGCTTCGTCGTGCCGACCGACGTACTGCGGCTCGGACACGCATGGTTTCAGTCGATCTCGCGGAGCTTCATCGGCGGGACCCCGGAGAACGGGATCTACGTCGGCCTCCCGGCGGTGCTGATCGTGGCTTGGCAGGGCTTCAACCGGCGGCGCGCGGCGAGCACCCGCGTTCTGCTCACCGTACTCGGGGTTGTCGTGGTGCTGCTGCTCGGCTCGCACCTGCTGATCGAGGGACGGCGGACACTGCCGCTGCCCTGGCACTGGCTCCACCACCTGCCGCTGCTCCGCCGGGTGATCCCGCTGCGCTTCGGCGTCTACCTGTTCCTGATCGTGGCGCTGCTGGTGGCGCTGTGGCTGGCCGACCCGGGGCGCCGCGCCACGAGCGCGTTGAAGTGGGTGATGGCGCTGCTGCTCGTGATCACGCTGCTGCCGAACCTGGGACAAGGCTTGTGGTACAGCCGGCTCTCGAATCCCAAATTCTTCACCTCCGACGCCTACCGCCACGCGATCACCCGCGACGAGACGGTGCTGGCGCTGCCGTGGGGGAACCTCGGCACGAGCATGCTGTGGCAGGCCGAGACCGGGTTCTACTTCCGGATGCCCGAGGCGTATCTCGGCGCGCTGCTGCCGCGCGACTACCTGCGCGATCCGTTCCTGGCCCCGCTGGCAGAGTCGGCGACCAACTTCACACCGCGCCAGCTGCTCGACTTCCTCGCCCGTCGCCACGTGGGCACGGTGGTCGTCGACGCCTCCGACCCTCTGTTCTGGCCCGGCGCGCTGGCGGCGGCCGGGCTCCACGGGACAACGGAGGGCGGAGTGATCTTGTACCAGGTCCCGGCCGGGCTGCATCCGTCCGGCTGAGCCGGGTCACCGGTGGCAGCGTCCGGGCGATACAGTGACCAGCCTGTGTCCGAGCTGAACCTCATCCTGTTCGGCCCTCCCGGGGCGGGCAAGGGGACGCAGGCCGACCGCCTGCGCACCGACTTCCGGCTGCCGTTCATCTCGACCGGCGAGATGCTGCGCTCGAACGTCAAGGCGGGGACCGAGCTCGGCCGGCAGGCCAAGCGGTACATGGATGCCGGCGACCTCGTCCCCGACGAGCTGATGGTGAAGATGGCGGCGGCGCGCCTGGAGGAGGACGACGCCCGCGACGGGTTCATCCTGGACGGCTTTCCGCGCACGATCAAGCAGGCCGAGGCGCTCGACGCCCAGGTCACGGAGCTCGGCCGCCGGGTCACCGCGGCGCTGCTCATCGACGTACCCGATGAGGAGCTGGTGCGCCGGATCTCCGGCCGCCGGGTGTGCGTGAAGGCCGGCCACAACTATCACATCGAGAACGACCCGCCCAAGCGGGAGGGCATCTGCGACCAGGACGGGTCGCGGCTGATCCAGCGCGACGACGACAAGGACGAGGTCGTCCGCAACCGCTTGCATGTCTACCACGACAAGACCGAGCCGCTGATCGACTACTACGACCAGCAGGGCCTGATGCGCCGTATCGACGGCACCCGCAGCCCGGCCGACGTGCACGACCACATCCGTGCCGTCATCGCCACCCTCCGGCTCGAGGAAGATGTCTGACGCTGACGTGATCATCAAGAAGAGCCCCGAGGAGATCGAGCGGATGGCGGCCGCCGGGGCCGTGCTGGTCAAGACGATGAGCCTGCTGTCCGGCAAGGTGCGCTCCGGGGTGACCACGCGCGAGCTCGACCGGGCGGCCGAGAAGTTCATCCGCTCCCAGGGCTGCGAGCCGGCCTTCAAGGGCTATCGGGGCTTCCCGGGCTCGATCTGCGCCTCGCCCAACTCGATGATCGTCCACGGCATCCCGGGTCCCTACCGGCTCGACCGCGGCGACATCATCTCGATCGACATCGGCGTCGTGCGCGACGGCTGGGTCGCCGATGCCGCGCGCACCTTCGCCGTCGGGCCGATCTCGCCGGTGGCCACCAAGCTCCTGCGCGTCACCGAGGGGTCGCTGTTCAAGGCGCTCGAGCAGTGCCGGCCCGGCCACCGCCTCGGCGACGTCTCCGCCTCAGTGCAGCGCCACGTCGAGGCGGCCGGCTTCTCGATCGTGCGCACGCTGGTCGGCCACGGCGTCGGGCGCAGCATGCACGAGGAGCCCCAGGTGCCCAACTACGGAAAGCCCCACACCGGGATCACGCTCGAGGAGGGGATGGTGCTGGCGGTCGAGCCGATGGTCACCGCCGGGCGCCACGCCGTGCGGATGGGCGACGACCACTGGGCGATCTACTCCCAGGATGGTTCGCTGGCGGCCCACTTCGAGTTCACGATCGCGATCACCGCCGAGGGCCCGCGGGTGCTGACCCCGTGGCACGAGGCCGGCGACGATCGCGCCGTCGCCTGAGCGCCCGAGCCGCCGCCGCCTCGGCGGGGGCCCGTCCGGGACACGCTCAGCGCCCGGGGGCGTAGAGCAGCTGGTAGGCGTAGGTGCGCGTGTGGACCTCGATCCCGATGACGGTGACCGTGCCCGTCACGGCCCGCCGCCGGCCGCCGATCGGCGCCCGTCCGCTCACCCGACAGCGGACCGGATAGCGCTGCGCCTGCGGGCAGGTGACCACCGGGCGGCTCAGCTGCGGCTGGTTGCGCGCGATCGCCCGCTCGAGGTTGGCGTCGATCAGCGGCGAGCCCTTGGCCTTGAGGCTCGTGCTCTGCGTCACGCACAGCCGGGGGCCCGGCGGGCACCCCGTGGCAGCGCCGCGCGTCGCCCTCGGTCCGCCCGCGCCGCTCGCGGAGTGGCTGGATCCGCAGCCCGCGAGCGCCAGTGCGGCCACCAGCGCGAGCTTCGCCGCCGGTCGCGGTTGGGGGAGGCGGGGACGGTTCATAGGCGACTCCGAGGCCGATCATTCGAAACGGCCGGGGGCCGGATCAGCAGATCCGGCCCCCGGAAGGCAACTCCACAGGCCCGAGGCTCGGGCCGACCTCGCGGGCTTCCTAGATCGTGCCCGTGAGCAGGCAACCGGTCGTCGGGGTGCTGAAGCCGCCGGTCGTCGAGCTGATGTTGACGTCGCCGACGATGCCCGTCGGACCGATGACACCGTTGGCGAGGGCCGAGGTGAAGTAGGCCGAGGCCCCAACCACGTTGATCGCCGTCGGCGCCGGGAGCGTGCCGCCGGCCGTCGCGGGACCCGAGACGGAGACGTACGGCAGGCCGCCCACGGAGAGCTCGAGCGGGACGCCCGCCACCGTGTTGACGAGGCTCACGGGGGAGCCGCACTGGCCGGCGGCGTCGTTCTTCTCGCCGATCGTGATGCCGCCGACCGTGACGGTGTAGACCGTGTTGTTGCCGGTCACCAGCTTCGTCAGCACGGTGCTACCGGGACCGGCTGGGCCGGTGGCGCCGGTGGCGCCGGTGGCGCCGGTCGGACCGGTGGCGCCCTTGGCTCCGGCGGGGCCCTGCGAGCCGTTCAGGCCGTTCTGGCCGTTGAACCCGCGCGGACCGCGGAAGCCGCGGAAGCCGCGGAAGCCGCGGAAGCCGCGGGGACCGCGCGTGTTACGTGCCGCATGCGCCTGGGCGGTGGCATGAGCCGTCTTCGCGACGGCCCCGGCGATGCCGAACGCGCTGCCGACGGCGAGCAGCGACGCCGCGGCGAGCAAAAGGGTGAGCTTCTTCATGGTGGGGCCTGCCTTCTGAACTGCATTGAGTTGAACCAAACAGCAAGATCTCGCTCGCATAGAAACGGCTCTGGAGAGCGAGAGTCGCGGTAAAGCGCCGCCTGATGTCAGAATTCCAGCCGGCCGGCAGCTCGGCCTCTCGGCGCCGGATCCCTCCGGAGGCAGGATCCCGAACGCGAACGTCCCTGCTAGCATCGAGCGGTATGCGTGCAGTGCCGCGCGGCTCGGAATCGTGAGCTTGGGGCATCGCACGCTGCTTCTCAGCGCGGTAGCGGCGACCGTACCGGTCGCCAGAGCCGGGCTGAGGCAACTGGCCATAAAACCTTCATGACGAGAGCGAACCGAGCGTGAAAGTACGACCGTCGGTCAAGCCGATGTGCGAGAAGTGCAAGATCATCCGCCGGCACGGGCGGGTGCTCGTGATCTGCCCGAATCCGCGACACAAGCAGCGGCAAGGATGAAGCGAGACGTGAGCTCGAGCATGGTTCTCGGAACGCACGGCCGGATGCCGGGCGGAGGACTCTGATGGCGCGAATCTCCGGAGTCAACATCCCGCTGAACAAGCGCGTCGAGATCGGCCTGACTTATATCTACGGAATCGGCCGGGCGACCTCGAACAAGGTCCTGGCCGAGTTGGGCGTCGAGCCGGACCGCAAGGTGCGTGACCTCACCGAGGCAGAAGTCGTCAAGCTCCGTGACCTGATCGACGGCGATCTGACCGTCGAGGGTGACCTGCGGCGCGAGCGTTCCCAGAACATCAAGCGGCTGCAGGAGATCGGCTGCTACCGGGGTCTGCGCCATCGTCGCGGCCTGCCGGTACGCGGTCAGAACACCAAGACCAACGCGCGTACGCGCAAAGGCCCCAAGCGCATGCAGGTGGCCGGCAAAAAGAAGGCGGGTAAGAAGTGAGTCCGGCTCCCAGAAGGCCGCAGCGCGGACGACGGCGGGTTCGCAAGAACGTCCCCATCGGCCAGGCGCACATCAAGACGTCGTTCAACAACACGATCGTGTCGCTGACCGACCGCGAGGGCAATGTGCTCGCATGGGAGTCCGCCGGCGGTGCCGGCTTCAAGGGCTCGCGCAAGTCGACCCCGTTCGCCGCCCAGGTGACCGCCGACGCCGCCGCCCGCAAGGGTATCGAGCACGGGCTGCAGAAGGTCGAGGTGTTCGTCAAGGGACCGGGCTCGGGCCGCGAGACGGCGATCCGCTCGCTGCAGGCGGCGGGCCTCGAGGTCACCGGCGTCAAGGATGTCACCCCGCAGGCGCACAACGGTTGCCGGCCGCGCAAGCGGAGGCGTGTCTGATGGCTCGCGACACAGGGCCTCAGTGCAAGCAGTGCCGCCGCGAGGGCCAGAAGCTGTTCCTCAAGGGGGAGCGCTGCCTGACCGACAAGTGCGGAGTCGAGCGCCGCTCATACCCGCCCGGCGAGCACGGCCGCGGCCGCCAGAAGCAGAGTGAGTACCGCGTGCAGCTGCGTGAGAAGCAGAAGGCCAAGCGCTACTACGGCGTGCTCGAGAAGCAGTTCCGGATCTACTACGAGAAGGCCTCGCGCCAGCCGGGGATCACCGGTGAGAACCTGCTGCGCACGCTCGAGTGCCGCTTCGACAACGTGCTCGTCCGGCTGGGCTTCGCGGCCTCGCGCCGCCAGGCGCGTCAGCTGATCCTCCACGGGCACTGGACCATCAATGGCCGCCGGGTCAACATCCCCAGCTACCAGCTGCGGGACAACGACGTGATCGCGATTCACGTCAGGTCGACCGCGTCACGGGTGATCCAGGACGCGACCGAGCTGACCGGCCAGGTGCCGGCCTGGCTCCAGGCCGACCACGAGTCGCTGACGGCGAAGGTGCTCCGCAAGCCCGAGCGGCGGGAGATCGCCGCGCCGGTGGCCGAGCAGCTGATCGTCGAGCTGTATTCAAAGTAGGCGAGAGCTCTCGAGCTGCGCGCGGGAGGTTGGGCGCGCGGCGATGGCAGCCGCCCGGCGGCGACGGTAACCCACGATGTTAGGAACTCCAGATGCTTGATTTCCAGATCCCGCGAATCTCCAGCGAGTCGGTCGATGAGAACCGCGGCTCGTTCACGATCGAGCCGCTCGACCGGGGATTCGGCTACACCTTCGGCAACTCGCTGCGGCGGGTCCTGCTCTCCTCACTGGCGGGCGCCGCGGTCACGAGCGTGCGGATCGAGGGCGTCGCGCACGAGTTCTCCACCATCCGCGGGGTCAAGGACGACGTCACCGACATCGTCCTCAACCTCAAGGGTGTCGTCTGCCGGATGCACTCGGACGCCACCGAGATCGAGGCCCCCCTGGTCGTCACCGGGCCGGGCGACATCACGGCCAAGGACATCGACCTGCCCTCCGGCGTCGAGATCCTCAACCCGGACGCCCACATCGCGACGCTCGAGAAGAAGACCAAGCTCGAGGTGTACCTGACGATCGGGCGCGGGCGCGGCTACCGGCCGGCGGAGGAGAACAAGTCCCCCGACCAGCCGATCGGCGTGATCCCGATCGACTCGATCTTCTCGCCCGTTCGCCGCGTCGCCTACAACGTCGAGCAGGCCCGCGTCGGCCAGAAGACCGACTTCGACAAGCTGACGCTCGACATCGAGACCGACGGCTCGATCGATCCGCACGCCGCCCTGCGCGAGGCGGCCGAGATCCTGATCTCGCAGCTGGCGATCTTCTCCGACCCCGACCGCGTCACCGAGATCCGCGACGCGCAGTCGCCGGGGACGCTGGAGTCCGGGCTGGTCGGCGGCGGCGGCGTGGGTGGCGCGACGCGTGCTCCGAACGCGATGGACGACATCCTGATCGAGGAGCTCGAGCTCGGGGTGCGGTCCTATAACTGCCTCAAGCGGGCCGGAATCCAGACCGTCGGCGACCTCGTCTCGAAGACCGAGGGCGAGCTCAACGCGATCCCCAACTTCGGCAAGAAGTCGATCGACGAGGTGATCGAGACGCTGCACGCGCGCGGTCTCGGCCTCCGGGACGGTTGAAGTTGAATTCGCTGGCGCGAATTCAATTGGGAGATTGCCCAGGGGGCAATCTCCCGGACACGCCCGCTCTTCGGCCCCGTTGAGCTTCCGCGGCCGGACCCTCCCACGAACGCAAACCTCTGACACGCTAGGCTCTCCACCCGACGATGCGCCACCAACGCAACCGATACCAGCTCTCCCGCAGCTCCTCGCATCGCAAGGCGCTGCTGATGAACCTGAGTAAAGAGGTCATCGAGCACGAGCGGATCAAGACCACCGAGACCAAGGCCAAGGCGGTCAAGCCGGAGCTCGAGAAGCTGATCACGCTGGCCAAGCGGGGCGACCTGCACGCGCGCCGGCAGGCGCTGTCGGCGCTCGGCCAGGACAAGTTCATGGTCTACAAGCTGTTCGAGGAGATCGCTCCGCGCTACAGCGAGCGGCCGGGCGGGTACACGCGGATCCTGAAGCTGGGCCCGCGGCGCTCGGACTCGACCGAGATGGTCTTCCTCGAGCTGGTCTGAACCGGTCCCGCCCGCCGGTGCCGGTCGCGCGGCAGTGGGCCGCCGAGCGCCGCGGCGCTCACTAGGATCAGACCGACGATGCAGGTGCTGCTGACCAACGACGACGGAATCGAGGCCGAGGGCCTGCAGGCGCTCCGCCGCGCGCTGCTCGAGGTCCCGGGCGTCGAGCTGGCGGTGATCGCCCCCGACGGCAACCGCTCGGCGATGGCCCGCTCGATCACCACCCGCCGGCCGCTGTGGGTCGAGCAGGTGGAGTTCGGCGACGGCACCCACGGCTTCGCCACCGACGGCACGCCGGTCGACTGCGTGCGGCTGGCCCGGCTTGGGCTGATCGACGGGTTCGACGCCGAGCTGGTCGTCTCGGGGATCAACCATGGGTCCAACCTCGGCGACGACATCACCTATTCGGGCACGGTTGCGGCGGCGCTCGAGGCGATCATCCTCGGCCTGCCCGGGATCGCCGTCTCCCAGCAGTCGACCGCGCGCGAGCTTGACTTCCGCGATGGCGTCGCGTTCGACTTCTCGGTGGCGGCCGACTTCACCGCCCGGCTCGTCCACGAGCTCGACAGCGTGCCGCTGCCCGAGGCGACGCTGATCAACATCAACGTGCCCGGCGGCCGGCCGGACGGGGTCGAGGTGGCCCGCCTCGGCAAGCGCGTCTATCGCGACGAGCTGGCCATGATCGAGGAGGATCCCATCACCCCGGGCATCCGGCGTCTGTACCGGATCTACGGCGACGCCAGCTGGCTGCAGGACGAGACCGGGACCGACCTGGCGGCGGTGGCGCACGGGAAGATCGCCGTCACGCCGCTGCACTTCGACCTGACCGCACACGCGGGGCTGAGCGCGCTGCAGCGCTACGACCTGGCACGGCTGATCGTGCCGGCGGCCAGCGAGGTCGGCGCCGAGGCGGGCGTCAAGCTGCCCCCGGCGAGCTCGGCCGCCGAAGAGCCGTGAGCGGGCCCGACTTCGTCGCGCCCAGCGAGTTTCGGCCAGCTGGTCAAGCTCGTGAAGCGTCCGCTCGCGCCGAGCAGCTGCGGCGCCAGCTCGACTACCACGGGCACCGTTACTACGTCCTCGACGACCCCGAGATCGGGGACGACGCCTACGACGCGCTGATCGACGAGCTACGGGCGATCGAAGCCGAGCACCCCGAGTTGGTCTGGGTGGGCGGGGTCCTGTCCCCCACCCAGCGGATCGGCGGCGAGCCCGTCTCCGATCTCATCAAGGTGCGCCACCCGCAGCGGATGCTGTCGCTGGGCAACGTGCGCTCGGCCGACGAGCTGCGGGCCTGGAGCCAGCGCATGCGCAACCACCTGGCCCGCGAGGGGATCGCGGACCCCGAGTTCGAGTTCGTGGCCGAGCCGAAGATCGACGGGCTGGCGATGTCGCTGATCTACCGCGACGGCGTGTTCGAGCGGGGGGCCACGCGCGGCAACGGCGAGGTCGGCGAGGACGTCACCCACAACATCAAGACGATCGGGTCAATCCCGCTGCGGCTCGAGCTGGAGGACCCGCCGCCGCTGCTCGAGGTCCGCGGTGAGGTCTACATGTCGCTGCCCGACTTCGCAGCGCTCAACGAGCGCCGCGCCGCGACCGGCCTGTCGACGTTCATGAACCCGCGCAACTCGGCCGCCGGGACGATCCGCCAGCTCGACCCGAGACTGGCCGCCGAGCGGCCGCTGTCGTTCTGGGCCTACCAGATTGGGATGACCGAGGGGATCACCTTCGCCGATCACTGGACCGCGCTTCAGTGGCTGCGCGAGCACCGCTTCCCCGTCCATCCGGACGTCCGCAAGCTCCCCAGCGAGGACGACGTGGTCGCCCAGTGCCGCGCCTGGGAGGAGCGCCGCGGCTCGCTCGAGTTCGAGATCGACGGCGTCGTGGTCAAGGTCAACGCCGCCGAGCTCCAGCGCCGCCTCGGGGTGGTCGGCCGCGAGCCGCGGTGGGCGATCGCGTGGAAGTTTCCGCCCACCACGGCCGTCACGAAGTTGGGCGCGATCGGCTGGAACCCGGGCAAGTTCGGCGACATGCGGCCCTACGCGATGCTCGAGCCGGTCCACGTCGGCGGCGTCACGATCAAGCTGGCCACGCTGCACAACGAGGAGGACATCGCCCGTAAGGACATCCGCGCCGGCGAGGAGGTGATCGTGCTGCGGGCCGGGGACGTCATCCCCCAGGTGATCTCGCCCGCCCCGCACGTGGCCGAGCGCGATCAGCGCCCGCCGGCCACCGTGCCGCCGGAGCGCTGCCCGGTGTGCGACACCCCGACGATCAAGCGCGAGGGCAAGATCTTCACCCAGTGCCCGAACCGGGACTGCCCGGGCCGGCGCTGGCAGCTGCTCAAGCATTACGTCGGCGCGATGGATATCGACGGGCTGGGGGAGAAGCAGGTGAGCTCGTTCATGGAGCTCGGCTGGGTCCGCACCGCCGCCGACTTCTACCGGCTGACCGCCGAGCAGGTGGCCGAGCAGCCCGGCTACGGCGAGGTCTCGGCGCGCAAGCTGACCGAGGCGGTCGAGGCCTCCAAGCACCAGCCGTTCGGCCGGGTGCTGTTCGCGATCGGGATCGAGGAGGTCGGTGACGTCACCGGGCGCAACCTGGCCGCCCACTTTCGCACCGTCGACGCGCTGCTGGCCGCCGACCCCGGGGCGCTTGAGGACACTCCCGGGGTCGGACCGAAGATGGCCGTGACGATCCACGAGCAGCTCGCCGACGAGCAGATGCGGGCGCTGATCGCCGACCTGCGCGCGCAGGGGCTGACCTTCGAGCAGGCCGGGCCGCCGCCGGGCGAGGGGCCGCTGGCCGGCAAGACGCTGGTGCTGACCGGGACGCTGCCCGAGCTGACCCGCGAGCAGGCCACCGAGATGATCATCGCCGCGGGGGGTCGGGTCACCGGGTCGGCGTCGCGCAAGACCTCATACCTGGTGGCCGGCGAGAGCCCGGGGTCGAAGCTGGCCCAGGCCGAGCGGCTCGAGGTGCCGGTGCTCGACGAGGCCGGTCTGCGCGAGCTGCTGGGCGCCGGGTGACGCCGGTGAGCCGGGCGGCTCGGCGTCGATCAGCCGTCGTAGGCGGCGAGCTCCTCGGCCATCGTGTCCTGGATCGGATGCGCGTAGTACGGGTCGATCCCGTTCATCAGGAACGCGTAGGCGAGCGTGTCGCCGTTGGCGGACCGGCAGTAGCCGGCCAGGTTCGAGACCGCGCGCAGGGTCCCGGTCTTGCCGCGGCAGCGGCCCTGCGCGACCGTGCCCTTCATCTCGTCCTGCAGCGTGCCGCTCTGCCCGGCCACCGCGAGCGAGTCGACGAAGGCCGGATCCTGCGAGAGCTTGTCGAGCAGCGTCACGACCTGGAGCGGCGAGGTGTGGTCGGCGTAGGAGAGCCCCGAGCCGTCGTTGAGCGCCGGGTGCAGGCCGAAGCCGGCGGCCACCTGAGCCTTGACCACCGCCACCCCGGCGGCGGTGCTCCCGGCGCCGCCGTAGCGGGCGCCGAGGTCCTTCAGCAGGGTCTCGGCGAAGAAGTTGTCCGACGGGGCGTTGGTCCAGCGGATCAGTGTGGCGATCCGCGGCGAGCGCACCGAGCCGAGCGCGAGGGCTCCGGGCGGCGTGGCGGCGGCGTAGATGCGCGGCCGGCTCGGCAGCGCGACGCCGGCCGCTTTCAGCGCGGCGGCAAAGGCTCGGGCGGCGAACAGCGCCGGCCGGGCCTGATAGGCGCTGCCGTTCATCGGGTCGGCCAGCCCGCGGTCGTAGACCAGGCCGCTCAGCTGGCCCTCGACCTCGGTGTCCGCCAGGTCGTGGGTCGCCGGCGTCCCGCGAACCGAGTCAAGGAAGCTCTCGTCGCCGACGATCGCGCCGTTCACCGCCGTGATCCCGGTCGCATGACGGAGGGTGGCGACGAGCGCCTGCATCGTCGCGCCGCCGCCGTAGGCGCGGCGGTCATAGGCGGCCGACCCGAACGTCGGGTCCCCGCCGCCGCGTAGGTACAGGTTCCCGTTCCAGGTGCCGTCGGCGCCCAGGCCGCCCACCCCGAGGACGGTGGTGGCGAGGCGAGCATTCGGCCCGAACCGCAGCAGCGCCGTCGAGGTCGTGTAGAGCTTTTCGATCGACGCCGGGAGCCGGGGCACCGATGCCGCGTCGGCGAACAGGACCTGGCGGGTGGTGAGGTCGAGCACGTAGGCTCCGCTGGCCCGGCCGGCGAGACCCATCTGCACGTCGAGTCGGCGCTGGAGCAGGGTCTGGGCGGCGCCTGCCCGTGTGGGGCGCGGGGTGCGGGCCGCGGCGGCCGGGGTGGTTGCAGCGGCGGGAATGGCGGCGCCGGCCCGGGTGGTTGCGGCGGCCGGGGTGGTTGCGGCGAGCAGGGCGGCGGCGAGCGCCGCGGCGGCGAGTGGCTTGCGCATCAGCGACCTTAACCGCCGGCGGTGGCCAAAGCTGCGGAGCGGCTCGGCACTCCGCCTAGAATCAGGAGCGAATGGGCAACGTCGTCAAGCTCGACTCGACCGCCTCCGAACGGGGGGCCACGGCGCCCCGTGACGCCGCGGGCCGACGGCGGCGCAGGGCCAGGTCGCGCTCGGCGCTGGTGCTGGGCGGCGGCGGCTTCACCGGCGGCGTGTACGAGATCGGCGCGCTGCGGGCGCTCGACCTGCTGTCGGTGAACCGCACGGTGAACGAGTTCGACGTTTACGTCGGGACGAGCGCCGGGTCGCTGGTCGCCGCCGCCGTCGCCAACGGCGTCACGCCCGAGGAGATGATGCGGGTCATCGTCCAGCACGTCCCGTCCCCGTTCCCGGACGTCAAGGTCAGCTCGCTGCTCCAGCCCAACTATGGCGAGTACCTGACCAAGGGCCTGATGCTGCCGTGGCGGCTGGCCCGGCTCCTGCGCACGCTGGCCCGGGACATCGGCTCGGTGTCCGCCGTCGACATCGTCGTCGGCCTCGCCGAGGCGCTGCCCTCCGGCCTGTACACGGGCGACGGGATCGAGCGCTACGTCGCGACGATCCTGGCCGACCCCGACCGCCACGACGACTTCCGGATGCTCGGGCCGGAGCTGTACCTGACCGCGACCGACCTCGACACCTGTGAGCGGATCGTGTTCGGCGCTGCCGGCTGGGACGACGTGCCGATCTCGACCGCGGTCAAGGCCTCGACGGCGCTGCCGATGGTCTACAAGCCGGTCAAGCTGAAGGACCGCGAGCTGATCGACGGCGGCGTGATCTCGACCACCAACCTCGACATCGCCGTCGAGGCGGGGGCGAAGTTCATCGTTGTCGTCAACCCGCTGGTTCCGTTCGTCAACGACTTCGAGAAGCGGATCCCGACCCTCACCGGCTCCCGGGCCCGTCGCGTCTCCGACATGGGCTTCACCCACATCGGCGACCAGGCGTTCAAGCTGCTGGCCTACCAGCGCCTGCACGAGATGGCCCGCCGCTGGGAGGAGCGCTACCCTGGGGTCGACATCGTCCTGATCGAGCCCGAGCCCAACGACGAGCTGATGTTCCAGACCAGCATCATGTCCTACGCCTCGCGCGTGGCGATCGCCCGCCACGGGTTCCAGTCGGTGACGCTCAAGCTGGCCAACGACTACCCGCGATTCAAGCGGATCTGTGCCCGCCACGGGATCCAGATCTCGGCCACCAGGGTGCGCAAGGTGGTCCAGCACTTCGAGGCCGAGCGCGAGCCGACCCGGGCCTGGCGGAAGATCCTGGAGCAGACCACGTCAACGCTGCTGCGCCAGTCCTCGGCGACGGACTGAGCGCCGGCGCGTGGCCGGCCGGGAAGCTCTGCCAGCGGGCGCGATCGGCTCTCGCGCCCGGCGCGGACGTCGAGGGGGTCGGTCGGCCGGGTCGGTCGGCCGTTGCGGCGGCGGAGCTAGTGTCCCATCCTGCAAGTCCGTTGCGGTCTGACGGCTGCAAATCGTCGCCTGCCGGCGTCCTCGGACACTCGATGTGCCAGAGGCACACCTTCGGTCCTGCGTCCTTGCCAGCCTCGATTTTCGCTCGCCAGCCCTATCAAACTATCAACGGACTTCCAAGATGAACCACTAGGCGCTGGCGACCTGCGGCGCGGCGCTCGATGGCAGCTCGCGCAAACTGGAAAGGAACAGGGTCTTGTCGATCTTTCCATTGAAGATCGGGACGCCCAACTCGACGCATTTGACGATCACATCGCGACGATCTAGACCGGCTTCGTGCGCCAGCTCTGAAGGCGTCAGGTGATTGGCCATTGGTCTGCATTCCTCCTTTGCCGTTCACTACTACGTACAAGTATGCCGGGTCCGGCGGACGGACTCAACGGATGTCGCCGATTTGCCACGCGCCGGCTTGAACCCCTCGGCTCGGCTTGGAACCATCGCCAATAAACGCTACAGTTCACGCCACGTCTCCGTGTGGGATGAGCACGCAATTCGGGGGGTCTGGCGATGGCAGTTGCGCTCCGGGTAAAGGATGCGGCGTCGGGGGATGACGAGCAGGCGCTGGTGGCAGCGGTCCGCCGAGGAGATGACCGCGCGTTCGAGCTGCTCTACGCCCGCTACCGCACCCGGATCGGGGCGTTCATCTCGGGGATGGTCGCCGACCACGGCCGCGCCGAGGACATCGCGCAGGAGGTATTCATCTCCGCCCTGCGCCGGCTGCGCGCCACCGACCGCCCGGTGCTGTTCAAGCCGTGGCTGTACGAGATCGCCAAGAACGCCTGCATCGACGAGTACCGCCGCGCGCACCGGGCCCGGGAGATCCCGCTCCACGCCGAGGACGGTCACGACGACGTCATCAACCTGCGCTCGCCGAGTCCCTCGCCCGACGCCGCGATCGAGTCCAAGCAGCAGCTCGACCACCTCCGCGGCGCCTTCCGCGGCCTGTCCGAGAGCCACCACCGGATCCTCGTTCTGCGCGAGCTCGAGGGGCTCACCTACCACCAGATCGGCGTCCGCATGGGCATCTCCAAGCCGGTCGTCGAGAGTACCCTGTTCCGCGCCCGCCGGCGGCTGGGGGAGGAGTACGCCGAGATCGAGAGCGGCCGGCGCTGCGCGCGCGTCCGCGACATGATCGCCGCGGCCGACGAGCGCCCGGTGAAGTCGCTCGGCCTGCGCGACCGCCGGCTGCTCACGCGTCACCTCTCCGACTGCGCGTCGTGCCGGCGCTTGGCGCACGTGACCGGGCTGGAGGCCGCGGAGCCCGTCAGCTCCGGCAACGCGAAGCGATCCGGCCGGATCGCCGCCGCCGCGGCCTCCCCGCTGCCGTTGCTGCGCCTCCGCCGCTCGCTCGGCTCCTCCCTCGGGGCTCCGCGCGGCGGCCACGTCTTCCGCGCGAGCCGGGCGCTCGAGTCGCTCGCGCCGCTGACCGGCTCGACCAGCTCGCTGTCGGGTTCCGCCGCGCGGCCACCGGCGCCACGAGCATCGCCGGCGTCGGCGGCGGGCTCGTAGCCTAACGAGCCGGATCCGGTGACGCGCACGGCGCGGACGGTTTCGCGTGGCATACTGCACCGTTCATCGGGGCGTGGCGCAGCCTGGTAGCGCGCACCGTTCGGGTCGGTGAGGTCCGCGGTTCAAATCCGCGCGCCCCGATTGAAACCTGGATTTCGCTCGCGTGCAGAGGTCGGCACGAGACGCGCTTGAGCGCATTGGAGGGGAGTGGAGGGGTTCCTCGCCGCGATCGGCGCGCACGTCATCGACGTCGACCGGCCGCTGGCCCGCTTCGCGGCGGATCTCCGCGCTCGCCACCGCCGTCTGCGACTTCCGGACGCCATCGCCCTGGCGACCGCGCAAACGCGAGACGCGCAATTCCTCACGCTCGACCGAATCTCCATCGGATCGCAACGAAGGAGCGATGAACGACAGCCAGAACCTGTGTGCTCGAGTATCCCGGTCGTCGTCCCTTCGCCGGGCCGGCGCGATGGCGCGATGCGCGCGTGGGCGCTGGGAGCTACGGCACCTGGGCCGCGTAGACGTCGGTTGCGTTGTTTTCTGTCGGCGTCCGGTCGGTCGGTTTGAGCACCGAAGTGAGCGCGCGGCAGGACGGCTGCTGCGTCGGTCCTCCGTCGGCGCAATTGGTCGCCACGTAGACCGGCACGAAGCCGGTGCTGTCGCTGGAGGTCGCGATCGTCGCCTGGTCGTGGCCGTTGAAGCGCGCATCCTGCCAGACGACGTAGAGCTGGCCGGTGAGCGGGTTGATCGCCGGCTCAGGGATGATGTCACCTGTGCGCGACGGCGCTGGGGCGGCGTTCGTCCGTGGGTCGAGGTTGACCGGATCCGACACGCCCACCGACTGCATCGCGGCGACCACGGAGGGCTTGCTCCAGGTGGCGCCGCCGTCCGTGGACTTGACGAACGCCACGTTGTTGCCCTTGTGGTCGTGGGGGTTCGACTGGTTGTTGATGAGGTTGAAGAAGTCGTACAACGCCCCGGTGCTGCGGTCGATGACGACCTGATTGCCGATCGTCTGATCCTGCGAGCCGAGGCTGAGGACCTTTGTCGGGGTGCTCCACGTCCGGCCGTAGTCAGTTGTCTTGGAGACGAACGTCTGACCGAAGTACGCGAGCTCGTGCTGGGTGCCCGTCGAGCTTGCGGGCGGGGCCAGAAGGCGGTCCCACACCGCGTAGGCGACGCCCTGCTTGCCCGGGTCGGCGGTCACCGACTCCTTGTCGTTGAACACGTACGCCCGGTTGTTGTGGCAGGTGTAGCCGGTGTTGCCCGCGCTCGGGGTGACGCACGGGTCGGCGATGATCGGCTGCGTGTGGGTCCACGTGCGGCCGCCGTCGAAGGACACGGATGCGCCGACGGCGTTGTCAGCCGCATTGGTGTCCGAGCCGAACGGCGTCTGGTCGAAGGAGATGGACACCGAGTACACCGTGCTGCCCGTCTGCCCCGTCGGGTTGCCCGGGCCGATCGACACCCACGCGTCGGACGCGCGCTGGTAGTTCAGGAATGCATCGCCGGGGTGCGAGGCGCCGTAGCACGCGCTGAACGGTTGCGGGCTCTCCCCCCAGGTGCTGCCGCCGTTGAACGAGTAGCCGGCCACGAGTCCGGGCGCCCCGCCGTTGGACCACCGGTCCTGCTGCCAGGCGGAGACGAGGTGGCTCGGATCAGTGGGATCCACGGCGGCCCACGGCTCCACCTCGGAGAGCCGGTAGTTGAACGAACCGGGCTGGTTGTCCAGTGCCCGGCAGCCCGACGTGTCATAGGGGTCGCCGTTCGATACGGCGCCACGCTCGCGACCGCGGTGGCCGGAGCGAGGACACCCGCTGCGGCGGCAAGGGTTGCCACGGCGCCCGCGCGCAAGAAGCCCAGTCTGGCCACCGCGATACCTCCTCAAAGGTCATGCCAGCTCCCGAGAACCGGCACCGTCCTAGCCCGGATCGTGCATGAGTCAGCGTGATGTGGGTGCGTGGGCTTCGCGGTGTGTTCGGGGTTGGGTGAGCGGGCTGGTGGGGCCAGGTGAACTCGTGGCTGACGCGCCGTGCGTGATGGCGACGGTCATCGCAGTCGTTCGCGGGCGGGCGTTGCGGGGCGGGGTGCGGGGTGTGGTGGTCGGTGGTCGGCGGACCTGCTGTGTCAGGCGGGTGCGCGTTTTAGGCCGGTTTGGGCGCTCAGGCCTTGAGCGGCACGGCGGCCTCCGGCGTGGCCACGTGGAAGCTGAAGCTCTGCTCCAGATAGAGGTGCACGACGTCGCGATCGTGATCGAGGTAGCCGAGCGACAGGTCCTGGCCTGACTCGAACAGGAAGTCGCCGCCGCGCAGGCTGACCACGACGGCGCCCGAGACGCCCGGCGACCAGACGATCGGGCCCTCGAGGATCTTGCCCAGGTGGTCGCGCAGGGGATAGCCGCCATGCTCGGCGGTCTCGACGACGCGCTTGTACTCATCGCTGCCCAGCGCGAGCGCATAGGGCCCGTCGACACCTGACTGCAGCAGCTGCTCGACGGCGCTGGCCACGGGGCGCGGATAGCTGTCGGCGTCATTGCCGAGCGTCAGGCCCTGATGGGGAGAGGCGTCGGCGATACCGAGGATCGAGGCCTCGGGCCAGCCGTGGAACACGGCCTTGTTCTCGGCGACCGCGATCTGATGCGCGGCACGATCCAAGGGCTCGAGGTCCGCGTCGACTGCGCCGCGATCGTCATCGCGCAGCTCGGCCCGCAAGATCTCGAAATCGGCGCGCACCTCGACGAGCGGCAGCACTCGGCGCTGCCGGCCGGTCACGCCGTCGCAGGGCGTCGCCGAGACGTCGGCGACGCGGCCGAGGTTGGTCGCCGAGTACTCCCAGCCGTACGGGCCCAGAAAGTCGACCAGCTTGCGCGCCGCCAGCGCTGCGCGCAGGCGCTCGAGGGCTTCGTCGTCGAGCAGCTTCCAGTTGCCGTCGCTGATCGGCGCGTGAGAGCGCAGGAGATGGTTGCTCATCAGATCGTCCTCCGCAGGCTGCCGATGCCCAGTGAGCCGGTGCCGTCGACGGCAGAGCCACCGGCGTCGCCGTCGTCGCCCCCGTCGCCCGCGGCCGCCTCGGCGGCCTCGCCGTGCTCGACGATGTCGCCGGGCTCGAACAGGATCCCCTGGGCGGTCTCGCGCCAGACCGGCGTGCGGCGGAGGAGGAACTCGAGGTCCATGCTGAAGTGCTTGTACTCCTCCCCGACGGCGTCGGTCATGACCGCCACCGCCTCCGGATCCTTCTCGATCGCGATCCGCTGCGCGTACCAGCCGATCGCCTCAGCCTCCTCGGTAAGCGAGGCGCACAGGCGCGCGAACGTCCGGGTCTCGGCGGGCAACTCGTCGGGTGGTTCGTGATACTGGTCGAAACCCATCTCTTCTCCTGGTCGCGGTTGCTCACGCACACGCTACCCGCCATCGAGGCCCGGAAGCAGCTATGGGATGAATGGGGGTGGCGCCGGCAGTACCACTTCCGATGAGTACAAGGCGCTCCCTCCGGGGGGAGCCGACAAGGGGGTCTACTACGACGCGCACCCGATCGAGCACATGAGCCACCAGCACCGGCGTCGATGTCCCGTCATTAGTGCTGGCCCGGCCGACGGTCCCCGGCCGCGCGCCGCTACACGCGCTCCGGGTTGTTCGATTGGTGCTCGCCGGTCGTTGCGACGACAACTTGGAAGCCGCCTGGTTGCTGTGTGAAGCGGGCGGGTTCGCAGCGGCAGAGTTCGCCGTCGATGTTGAACATCGCGGGGCCGGGATCGATGGTGATCTCGATCTCGCGGCCGCGCGCGCCGGTTATGCCTGACTGGGCGGCGAGTTTGCCGTGGCGCATGCCCCAGGCGCGGCGGATCAGGTCGATGCGTGGTCCGGCTGGGACGATCACGACGTCTAGCTGGCTATCGTCGGGGGCGGTTCCGCCGGTCTGGCTGCCGGCGCCGAACGCGCCGGTCGTAGCGACGATGATCTGCCAGGAGAGCCCGGCGTAGCACTCGCGGCCATCGCAGCGCAGGCGGCATCGGAGCGGCGCTGCGGTCGCGCCGGCTTGCAGCGCGCCGACCGTGTAGGCGAGCGGTCCGAGGCGCGCCTTGTACGGGCGGGCGGCGTACGCGGCGGCGACCGATAGCCCGGTCGCCGCGGCGTTGACGAAGGGCCGCGCGCCGGCGAGGGCGAGTTCGGCGTGGCTTGTCGGGGCTGCGGGGTCGCGCGCGAGCGCGCAGGCTCGTTCGAGCTCGAGCGGCAGGCCCAGGGCCCTGGCGAAGTCGTTGGCTGTGCCGGCCGCGAGGACCGCGAGCGGGACGCGCATCTCGGCGGCGATCAGCGCAGTCAGGCCGATCGAGCCGTCGCCGCCGGCGACAACGATGCGATCCGGCGCGCCGTTGGCGCTCAGCGTTCGCGACGCGGCCGCGAGGCCGGAGGGGGTGAGTCCGCCGGCGCGGTCCGGGATGAGCTCCTCGATTGCGCTCACGCCGACCTCCGCGCCCTCAGCGCCGAGCAGTCGAGCGAGCTGCTCGCGGCCCGGGGCTGTGCCCGAGCGTGGATTGAAGACGACTGCTAGCCGCACGCGCCGGCCCTTCCCCGACGGCTGGGTTTCGGGGTCGCTGGTTCTCGTGGACTCACGGTCACGCGAGTTGACGCTGGAGCGTGGTCTCGAGGGTGGGGTTGTCGCCGACTCCGGGGTGGGTGCGTTCGATCTGGAGGGTCGCACTGCGGCCGTCGAGGTGGAGCGTGGCCATCTGGTTGTCAAACGTTGGCTCCTGCGCGAGGCGCCAGCTGGCTTCGGGGTCCCGGATGCCAGCGGCGTGCGCGAGACGCCGGATGACCCGGCCGAGCACTCGTGATCGGCGCAGCGCCTGGAGCGGGAGGCGTTCGCGGCGGTTGAGGGGGTTTCGAAACGGTGAGCAGACGGCCTGGTACACCGTGCTGCGCACGCCGGTGGAGGGCGGGAAGTCGGCTTGGTGGAGGTAGCCTTGGTGGACGTCGCCGCCGAGGAACACGATCGTCGCGGGTGCCGGTCCGCGACGGCCGGCGCCGACTTCGCGGGTCAGGGTGAGTAGGCGGTGGAACGAGTTCTCGAACGCCGCCCAGTGTTCGAGGTCGAATGCCTGGCGGACCCATTCAGCGGCGCGCGCCGCCGTTGGGCCCCACACCCCGGCGCAGACCGCTTCGCTGAACGCCTCGAGGTAGTGGAAGTTCGCGGGCAAGAGAACCGGGAGGGTGTTCGCGATCAGGATGTGGTCGAAGTCGCCGCTGGTCAGCTCGGTGAGCCAGCGCCATTCGTTCTCGTCGAGCATTTCGCGGTGGCCTTCCTCGAGGATGCGGCCTTCGCGGCCGTCGAGCACGATCAGCCTGCTGCCGGCGAGGTCGCGGTGGTAGCTCCAGAGGCTGCCGCCGCCTTCGCTGTCGGCGGCGAGCGCGAACTCGCGCAGCAGCTGCCCCGCGTCACTCGACGCCCGCACCCGGGCGAGCAGCGGGTCGCTGGCGAGCTCGGCCGGCGGGAGGTTGCCAAGGTGCTGGTAGATCCAGTACGTCGTCAGCGCACCCGTGATCCGCTCGGTCCACCATGCCTCACCGTGCATCTTGGTGACCCACGCGGCGGAGGTGTTCCAGTCGTCGTGGACGTCGTGGTCGTCGAAGATCATCGCCGTCGGTAGCGTCGAGAGCAGCCAGCGCAAGGGCGGGTCGGCCCACGCCTCGCGGTGGAGCTCCGCGTACTCCTCGAAGTCGGCGACCTCCAGCCCCGGCGGCGTGTTGATGTCGCGGCGGGAGCGGATGAACGCGGCGGTATCGGGCGGGATCTCGTCGGCGTAGACCTGGTCGCCGAGCAACAGCAGCATGTCCGGCCACCGCTCCGGGTCTTGGTCGCGCATCCGCATGGCGAGGGCGTAGAGCGTGTCGACGCCGGTACCGAGCTTGTGGTGATCGGGGCTGAGCGTGTATGGCGGACGGTGTGGGCGAGCGACCCGGCAAGAGCCGAACACCAGGTCGACAGGCCCGGTGCGGGGGAGTGTTCGGATTCGTGACGGCGGCCACGCCGTGCCGGTTTCGGGCCAGCATCGGGCGCCGTCGAGGAGCACCTCGTACTCGATGCTGGACGCGGGCTCGAGCTCGGTGATCGCGACGATCGCATAGTGGCGGCCGTGGACCTGGAACGTACGCGCCCCGTAGCCGAGCACGTCGACCTGGCACGCCCGGTCGGTCTCCAGCCAGATCGTCGCTTCGGTGTCGCTGATGTATCGGAGCATCGGCCCGAGGATCAGGACCGGCGTCGTCGTGTCGCGGTTCACCCGCCGCCTCCGTCGCAGTTGTTGAGGAGCGTCTGGACGACTGGGCTGATGAGCTCGCCGGGCATGTTCAGAGCCGCGCGGGGAGGTGGAGCACGCGCTGCCCGGCGGCGGCGAGCAGCGCTCCTACGCTCGAGGCGCCGGCGACGATCGCGAGCCCAGGCAAGTCAAGCGATCGAAGGCCCACGGCATGGCCGAGTGGGGTCAGAGCGAGAAGCAACGCTGTGATTGTCGCGGCTAGCGCCCACACGGGGAACGCGGGGTTCACGCGCAGCGCGAGGCGTGGCTCGGAGCGCAGCGCCCACGCGATCGCGGCGTGCGCGCACAGCCATGCGGCGACCGCGGCGGCGCTGCCCGCTCCCGGGCCGGCGAGCGTACGGACGAGCAGGAAGGCGGGGAGCGTGGCGGCGGTCAGCGTGAGCGCGGTCAGCGCGATCGCGGTGACCTCGACGCGGTCAAGGAACCGGGCGGCTGGGTTACGCGGGGGTCGTGTCATCGCGGTCGGCGCGGCGGGTTCGCAGACGAACGCGACGGACGCGCCGAGGTCCATGAAGAGCTCGAGCAGCACGATATGGACGGGCTTGAATGGGGACGCCAGACCCAGCGCGAGCGGTGTCGCGATCGTCGCGACCAAGGCGAGCTTCGCGCCGAGGTAGAACGCGACGGCGCGTCGCAGCTGGTCACCGATGCCGCGTCCCCCGTGCACGGCGGCGACAACGGTGGGGTAGGCGTCGTCGGTGAGGATCAGGTCGGCCGCCTCGCGCGCGAGCTCGGTGCCGCGGCGGCCCATCGCGATCCCGACATCGGCGCCCGAGAGCGCCGGCGCGTCGTTAACGCCGTCGCCGGTCACCGCGACCGACTCGCCCTGCGCCTGCAGCAGCCGAACGAGTCGCAGCTTGTCAGCCGGGGTGGCCCGGGCGACGACGAGCTCACGTAGAAGATGCTCGCTGAGCGTCGCGTCGCTGAGCCGGGCGAGCTCGGGTCCGCCGAGCAGGACCTGGGGATCGCGCAGGCCCGCTTGGCGAGCGACCGCCGCCGCGGTCAGCGGGTGATCGCCGGTGACGACCAGCGTGCGCACTCCAGCGTCGGCGAGCGCCCGAACCGCGTCGGGGACCCCGCGGCGCAGGGAATCCTCAAAGCCGGCGAGCCCGACATACTCGAGCTGCCGCTCACCTTCCCCGACATCGCGCGGCACCGGGCCGCCGCGGCGCTCAGCGACGGCGATCACGCGCAGCCCCTGCTCGGCCAGGTCGCGCGCGCCGGCTAGCGCCGCCGCGCGATCAGCGTCAGTCATCGCGCACACCGCGACGATCGCCTCAGGAGCGCCCTTGGCACACACACGGACCCGCTCGCGCTCATGCCACGCGGCACTCTCGCGCTTGCGCACGGGATCAAACGCGAAGCCGGCCGTAAGAACGCACGGCTGGCGCCCTTCCGTCGGCTGATCGGCTTCACCCAGCGCCAAGTCGAGGGGGTCGCGCGAGCGCTCGCCGGCGTGCGCGGCCAGCGCGACGTCAACGACACGCGCGCGGTCACCGAGGACCCGTGCCAGCACGAGGTGGTTCTCGGTCAGCGTGCCGGTCTTGTCGGTAAGCACCACGGTGATCGCGCCGATCGCTTCGGCGGCGCGCAGACGTCGCAGCAGCACGCCGCGGCGGGCGAGCCGCACGCCGCCGACCGCGACCAAGACGGTAACCAGGATCGGGAGTTCCTCGGGGATCGTCGCGAACGCGAGCGTCAGACCGGCGAGCAGCATCTGCTTTACCGGCTGGCCGCGTGCGATTCCGAGTAGCGGCACGAGCACGCTCGCCGTGACCGCGAGGATCAGCGCCGCACGCGCGAGCTCGGACATCGAGCGCTGCAACGGCGTGGGTGGCTCCTGCGCTTCGGCCGCAAGCTTCCCCAACCGGCCGAGCTCGGTAGCGCCACCAACCGCGACCACGACCGCCAACCCGGTCCCACCGAGGATCGCTGTCCCGGCGTACACCATTGAGGAGCGCTCCGCCAGCGGCGCGGCCGACTCGACCGAGTCGACGCTCTTCCCCGCCCCGACTGGCTCGCCCGTGAGCGCCGACTCGTCCGCGAGCAGACCCGACGCTGCGAGCACCCGGCAGTCGCCGAGCAACACATCACCGGCTTCGAGGACCAGCACGTCGCCGACGACGACATCGCGGGCCGCGACGGTATCGACGGTCCCGGGGCGCCGCACTCGGGCGCTCGGTGTCGTCAGCGAGCGCAGCGCGTCGAGCGCCTTCCCCGCGCGCGCCTCAGAAACGCCCTCGACGGCGGCAACCAGGCCGATGATCACGAAGATCGCGACAGCGTCACGGACCTGACCGAAGATCGCCGAGAGCACGCCAACCGAGATCAACAGCAGCTGCAGCGGCTCGATCAGCGACTCCGCGACCTCCTCAAGAACTGCGGCGCCACGTCCGTGGCGCTTACGTTCGGGTACGGCCATGCGCCGCCGCCGCGCCTCCTCGCCGGTCAGGCCTTCCGGGCGGCCGTCGACGCCCTCCAGCACGGCAGCGGCGGCCACCGCGTGCGGGCACTCGCGCAGGCCCGCCTCCAGAATCGACAGTTCAGCCACGATGAAACGCACGATACAACAGGGCGCGTGTGGCTTTGACGGTGTGGCAACCTGGCTCGCGATGGCCGACTGGCTGCTCGTGACGACATCCACCCCCGGCGGATCCTCGACGCTCCGAGTCTGGTCCTGGCGGCGGCTGCGCGCTCTCGGCGCCCACTACCTCCAGCAGTCCGTCTGCGTGCTACCGGCCACCCCGCAGACCCGGCGGGCAGTAACGCGGGTGCTTGCCCGCCTTCACGACGAGGGCGGAGGTGGGCAGCTGCTGACGATCGCGCTCAGCGACGACGCGCAAGAGACCGCGATCATCGAGGCGTTTCAGCGCGAGCGCACCGACGAATACGGCGAGGTCGTCGCACGCACCCAAGACTTCCACGCCGAGCTCGCCCACGAGCGCCAGCGCAGCCGCCTCACCTACACCGAGCTCGAAGAATCAGACGCCGACCTCGCGCGCCACAAACGCTGGCTGCAAGCCATCCGCGCCCGCGACTACTTCAACGCCCCCGGAGCCGCCGAAGCCATCGCCGCCGTCGAAGCATGCGAACGCGCACTCACGCTCTTCGAGGAAGAAGCGCTTCACAGCGAGCTCTCCCACGCATCCGGTCAGACCGTCGAACAGCAACCAACCCAGCTGCGCGTCGTGGAGAACCGTAACCCAGCGATAGCCCGCCGCTCATCGCGACGGCTCAACACCACAAAACGGGCGCGATGACCTCGGCGAGCGGCCGGTAAGCACTACTGGCCTGCGCTTGAAAGTGCCGCCGACTTCCCAGAGGAGGCGCCCCGCCGGGCAGCAATCCGGCCGCCGTCCCACCAACGACCATCACTCCCCGACTACGATTGGCTGTCCTGGTGCTCCTTGCGTCCATCACAAACTCGTTTGTGCAGATAGCGACAAACGTGGTCAGCGACCTCGGCCTGGTCGGCATATTCCTGCTGATGCTGGCCGAGAGCGCGTGCATTCCCATCCCCTCGGAGGCGACGATGCTGTTCGCCGGGTTCGGCGTCTCGCTGGGCCATTACTCGCTGCTGGCGATTACGGTGGCCGGGGTCCTCGGCAACCTGATCGGCTCCTGGGTGGCGTACGGCGTCGGCTACTTCGGTCGCATGGAGCTGGTTGATCGTCACGCCCGCAAGCTTCACATCAAATCGCAGCACCTCGAGTGGGCGGACCGCTGGTTCGCCCGCTACGGGGAGGCGACGGCGTTCTTCACGCGGCTGCTGCCGATCATCCGCACGTTCATCTCGCTGCCCGCTGGGGTTGCCAGGATGCCGTTCTGGCGATTCACCGTGTTCACGTTGCTCGGTTGCGTCCCCTGGGTATTCATGCTCGGCTTCATCGGCGAGCAAGTTGGCCGGAACTGGACGCAGTGGAAGGACAACCTGCGCTATGTCGACTATGTGGTGGTCCTCGCTGTGCTTGCCGGGATCGCCTACGCGGCGCTCCGCTGGTTCAGGCGACGGCGCGCTTCACGCGAGGACGTCCTGAGTTCAGGGTCCGAGAACGAGCGCCAGGTCCGAGAAGCCCACGAGGACGGCGCTCACCCCGAGCACGAAACCGATCTGCATCAGGCGGTGGGAGAACCGCAGGTCTCCGTGTTGCCGCCGATAGCGCGCGTAGACCGCGAGGATCACGGCGACGCCGCCAAAGTTTCACGCGAGTCCAAAGAACAATGGAACCAACCCCGAGGCGACGCCGAGCACCCCGAGGATGCCCGCCATCCCCGCGCAGCGTCGGTCCACGAAGAGCATCCCCCGTTCGACGACGAACAGCCCTTCGCTCTCGGTGGCCGCTCCGAGCCGTTGCCCTAGCGCGCGAAACCGCCTCCTCCTTGGCACTGCCGTTGGGTCCGATGTCAGGTTGGCCACCAGCCGCAGCCCCGACGAAGACAGCCCGTTTGCCGCGGCTGCGGTGGTCTGCTGGGAGGCGTCCGACTCGCGGGCGTGCATCGTGACCGACTCGCGTTACCTGCACGACGGCATTACGTCCTGGATGGCTGGATGGGAAGCGCAAGGACTCGAACACGGCCTCGGGCGAGCCGGTCAAGAACAAAGAGATCCGGGTCAGCCGTGCGGGCCTCGGGACGTGGAGCGCCGGCTCGGCGATCCACCAGTCGAGGTCGGCCATCACAGCCTCACTGCAACAAGCCCGGCCGCGAGCAGCACCATCGCGAGACTCAGCGCTGACAGGGCGCCCTCAAGCGGTTGCGACAGCCGCGCTCTGGTCAGCTCCAGCACCTGCCCGTCGGTCAGCCGCTGCTCGCCGCTCACCTCAGCAGTCCGCCGCCGCAACTGCCGCACCGGTGTGCTCAGTCGGCGTTGTGCAACGCTCAGCAGGCAGCAGGCGGACGCCACCAGGACGCCGGCCGGCCGTATCGTGAGTGCGTTGACGAAGTACCCGGTGAAGGCCGGGAACCCGCCCCAAGCGAGCGCGAACCATGCATCGGTGTGAAAGCGGCCGCCCGCGAGCTCGAGGTTGTACGCGAGGACGAGGAACCCGCCCGCGGCCACGAGCGGGGCGAGCAGGGGCGATATGACCACGATCCCGGCCACACCGATCGCGACCGCTCCGAAAAGCCCGACCGCGGCTAGTGCGATCAACGTTCCTCGCTTCAACTCTGTCTTGAGCGGCCGCCCGTTGAGCTCGTCGAGAGCGTGCGCGCTGACGCCGACCGCGAGGAAGAACGCGCAGAGAGCGGCGCCGAGACGGTCGGGATGCAGCTTCGGCGCGGATGCCGCGCCCACCGCCAGATAGCTCAGGTGCCACGCCGTGTAGGGCGGATGCAGGATCGTGACCAGATCGCGCCGCCCGCCCGCCCGCAAGGCGTAGAACGCCGGCCGGTCGAGCTCACGGGGCGCGGTCGCCACCCCTGACTCCCCACATCACCAGTCCCGCGCCGAAGCTGAGGCGCCGCTCGCCCACATCCCGGATCCCGGCCGCGCGCCACAGCGCAGGCAGGTCCGGCTCGCGCGAATAGAGTTCCTCGATGCTCGGCCCGAGGAACCGCCCCACCTCGAACCATGCTGAGGACACGAGGCGCCCGAGCAGCGGCAGCCCGACGCGCGTATGCACCCGCCATAACGCCCGAAGCGGTGCCACCCTGGGAACGCCGAACTCGACCATCCCGATGCGCCCCCCGGGCCTGACGACGCGCGCAAGCTCGCGCATCGTCGCCGCGCGGTCATCGACGTACCGCAGCAGGTAGGTGAACGTCAGCGCATCAAATTCCGAATCAGCAAACGGAAGACGCTCCGCCTCGCCACGGACGAACGTCACCCGATCGGCGAGCCCGGGGCCAACAGCCAGTCGTGCCTGCGCCGCGGCGAGCATCGCCTCGCTCTGGTCCAGCCCAACGACCTCGCACCCGCCGCGACCCGCAAGCTCGAACGCGACAAGCCCCGTTCCCGTGGCGACATCGAGCACACGCTGACCAGCACGCGGCTTAACCGCATCGACGAGCGCGTGGCGCCAGCGCGGGTCCTGGCCGAAGCTGAGCAGCGCACCCATGCGCTCATACTGACGGGGCAAGCCGGCAAAAAGCTTCAACGCGTGACGCTTACGGGGAGAAAGCCGGGTGTCCGGAGACGCTGCCACAGGCGACTCAAGACTACGCCCTCCGTCCGCACCTTCGAATACAACCAATTGTGGCTCCAGATCGTGCGCCTCGCGCACGCCCTGATCGTCTCGACCCAACCGCTGCCGGCTCACCGGCGAGCTCGCCAGAGCCGAACCCAAACGGCTGCGATACCGGCTTCTGCGCGTCGCTGCGCGCCTCGCGTTCCACGCCCGCACCGCGACGCTGCGTCTCCCGGCCTCCTGGCCCTGGGCGATCGGGTTGATGGTTGGCATCGTTGCGTGTTTCGCTGTCGATGTGGTGCCTCGGGGCAGCGGTCGTCGCCTGCTTGTTGTGGTGAATCAAAACGGCCTGCGGACATGATCCGACACAATGTTCTCAGGTGGAGCGGTGCTCTTGTGGCGTCGGCTCGCCGCTTGCGGCGGCTCGACGAACAACGCGACCCCAACCGGAGCCGCGACTGGTGGTGCGACATCGTCCTCGACGACAACGTCAAGCGCGCCAGTCAAGGTGGCTCGAGACGCCTGCGCTCTGGTCACGCAACAGGAGGCGTCGACAGCGCTCGGGGCCGCCGTTGGGTCCCCTGCCAAAACCGTCTCGAGCTGCTCTTACCAGGGCCGCACGGGCGAAGCCGTAGCGGTGCTGCTTATCACTCCGGTTAGCAGGGCGGCGTTCGATGCCACCCGAGCGAAATCGCACGGAGAGACTGGGTATCAGGACATTACTGGAGCGGGGGACTCCGCATTCATGGGCAGTGGAGGTGGATCGGGCCAGTTCCAGTGTCTCAAAGGCTCGACCGCGATGACAATCACGCTGTCCTTGGGAGGGGCGGCTCGGTCGCCGGCGCACTTATGACTCTGGGCAAGACCGCCTGCGGGCGCCTGTCATAGAGCGGATCCCGCCCGCCTCGCGCTCGACCGCAGCGTGCGGATCGGCTTTGGCGGCACGAAGCTCGCCCGCAGCAGCCCGGCCTCCAGCAGCTGGCCGAGCCACTGCGCGTCGAGCACATCGGTCGTGCGTCCAGGACATTGCTTGACTTCACGAGCATCAGCTCAAACGCGTCCTCCAGCACCGCCCAGCACGGCTTCCAATACACGCCGGTGGCCTCCATCACGACCTGCGTGACCGTCGTGCCCGCACGCGCCAACTCGGTCACCTGCCGAACGAACCTCCGGGGTGTATTGACGTGGCATCTGGCTGTCTCTCGGCTGAGAGACTAGACTCCAGCATGCCGACTCCACTTGTTTCCGGGTCAGATCAGAGTGTCCACCGAACCGGAGGAAGTCCACTTGCAAGCACCAAGAAGTGAACGGCGTCGGCGCACGACGCGCGCATCGTCACTCCGCGCGAACCCCCTTTCAAGACCTCTGCAAGCCCCGCGGTAGGGGCTATCGCGTGGAACGTCATCGGCGCGGTCGTGAGATGCTCTATGCCCCCGAGAGGCGAGCGGCTGCTTGTCGAGCCAACATTTCGGTGGGGGACCGAAACTTATTCGCGGACAGCGTGTTGTGGCGAACGACCTATGGATATGGCTGCTTGCGGCCCGAGGAGGAGCATGTTTTCATCAAAAAGAGCATCACGCCGTGGCCGTGTGCGGTCTGCGCTGGCGTTGGCCGGGGGTGCTGCGGTTGTCGTTATCGCTAGTACGGGAGTTGCCGGCGCCGGGACGTCCGCGCATATCAGTTCGGTGAGTACGAGTGGGACGTCGGGCCATCCGGAGATTACGGTCAAGGGCCGGGGGTTCGGTTCTCGTCCCGCGCCCAGTCCGCGGAATTTCCCTGGGGTGTCGTTCAAGTCCGGTTGTCCGACGGTGCCGACGGCCAAGGCGGGGCACCTGTACGGGACTCAGTTGTATTTCACTGATCTGAAGGCCAAGAAGGGCACATATAAGAGCTGGACGGCGGGCCAGTACACGACGGGCGGGAACGGGCAGTTGGACTGCATCGGCTTGGTGATCGACCATTGGAGTCGCACCAGCGTGCGGTTCCATTTCGGAGCGACGTACGGCCAGCCCTTCCCGGGGAATACGTATTTCCTGAGTAATGGGGATCGTTTCAGGGTGTTCGTGCGGCACGCGTCGCTTGCCCGGTCGGCCAGGCTGCGTTAGCGCTCGGGCGCGTTTATGCGCGTAGGTTTGTTGCTCGGCGTTCTGTTGAGCGTGGTAGTGGGTGCCGGCGTCGCGATGGCCGATCAGGCCTCGGCGCCGGCATCTCCCGCCGCGGGGCGGATCGCTGCCGGCATGTATCACACTTGTGCGGTGCTCACCGATGGCAGTGTGCGCTGCTGGGGCTATGGTGCGGACGGGGCGTTGGGGTACGGCAACACCAGGGATGTTGGGGTGAGCCAGACCCCGGCGTCGGTCGGCGCGGTGAACTTGGGGGCGGGACGTCTGGCGGTGGCGATCGCGGCGGGTAGCTTTCACACTTGCGCGATCCTCGATGACGGTAGCGTGCGCTGCTGGGGTTATGGTGCCAATGGTCGTCTCGGCTATGGCCGCACGAGTAGCGTGGGGGCGAGCCAGCTCCCGGGGTCGGTCGGACCGGTCGACCTCGGCCCGGGTCGGACGGCCCGGGCGATCACCGCGGGGGGTGCTCACACCTGCGCGATTCTCGATGACGGCAGCCTGCGCTGCTGGGGTTTTGGGTATCAGGGGCAGCTGGGCTACGGCAACACGAGGACGGTGGGCGCGACATTGGCCACGACCCCGGCCCGGGTCGGTCCGGTCGACCTCGGGGCGGGGCGGACGGCGGCGGCGATCGCGGCGGGCACGTATCACACGTGCGCGATCCTGGATGACGGCAGTGTGCGCTGCTGGGGCTACGGCGCGTTCGGTCAGCTCGGGTATGGCAACACGAACAATCGCGGCGATACCCCGACGACGATCCCGGCCCGGGTGGGGCCGGTGTATCTGGGTCCGGGGCGCAGCGCGAAGGCGATCAGCGCCGGGGGTGCTCACACCTGCGCGATCCTTGACGACGGCAGCGTGCGCTGCTGGGGGAATAACCTTTACGGCCAATTGGGCTACGGCAACACGAACAGCGTCGGGGATCGTAAGACTCCGGGGTCGGTGGCGCCGGTAGATCTCGGTCCGGGGCGCAGCGCGGTGGCGATCAGCGTCGCCAGTAGCCACAGCTGCGCGATCCTGGACGATGGCGGGGTGCGCTGCTGGGGTTACGGCGCCGACGGCGTGCTCGGCTACGGCAGTACGCGCGATCTCGCAGGTACGCCGGCGACGGTCCCCGCCAGGATGGGGGGGGTGAAGCTGGGGGCGGGACGCACCGCCGTGGCGATCGGCACCGGTGATTCTCACACCTGCGTGCTGCTTGACGACGCCACGGTGCGGTGCTGGGGTTACGGCGCCGACGGCGAGCTTGGCTACTGCAGCACCCGCGATGTCGGTAACACGCCGGCGAATCTGCCCGGCGAGGTGGGGCCGGTCAACCTCGAGATCGGTGATAGCGGCGTCCGCTGCGCCAGCCCAGCGGCGCAGCCGGATCCGCTGCGCGTGCAGGCGCTGCGCGCGCGGGCGTTGCATCGCTGCCTGGCCGGCGCCCGCCGGCCTGCGCACCGGGCCAGACGCGGCCGGCGGGCGTGCCTCAGGCGCTACGGTCGTACTCCCGGTCGCGTCAGGACCCTACGCGCGCGGGCGGTCTCGCGCACGGAGATCCTGCTCAGCTTCGCCGCGCCGGGCAGCGACGCCAACCGTCCGCCCGCCGCACGTGCCTACCTCGTCAAGCAGTCACGCCACCCGATCCGCGGCGCCCGCGAGCTGCGACAGGCCCGCGCGCTGTGCCACGGCAGCTGCCGCTTCAACGTGACCGCCATCGGCACGAAGATCAAGCTCACGATCACCCACCTGGCAGCCCGCACGTCCTACTACTACACCGTCGCCGCACGCGACAACGTCTCCGGCCGACTCGGCCCCGGGACCCCGACCGGCCGGGTACGCACGCCGTAGCCGCCGGCGTGCCCCGAGCAGACGCACTCGACCAGCGTGGTGGAGTACGCGGCCGCCGGTGGCGCGAACTAGGTGTTCGCTATTCCCGGTGTGACGTAACTCCACCCGACTCCTCGGCAGCTCAGGCACCGATCCGGAACGTGTCGGGGTCGGGTACGCGCTTTCGTCTCCTGAACGGGTTGTGTGATGGAAACCGCGCATTTGCGTACTGGAGTCAAGATGATCATCCGGAAGGGCCATCCTGCCCGCCCGCCCCAACGCGCCGACGGAAACGGTCGGCGTAGTCCCCGACGCAGCACGAGCACGATCTGTCGCCGTGCCCCGGTCGCTGTCTTAATGGCGGCGGCGGCCCTGACCAGCATGGGGTGCGCTGCCAGCGGCTCGGCTGCGTCGTCGCCTTCGCATCGGGCTTCGGCTCCGGCCAAGGCCGGCGCGGATCTCCAGATCGTTTCCGTGCGCTACGGCAGGTTCCGGCCTTCCGGGGCACCTCGTCCTTATACCGCGCTGCAGATACGGGCGCGTGATGCTGATGGGCAGATCGTCTCCGAGCGCTCCATGCAGCTTGGTCCGAGCGGAGGCGCTGCAATCGCTGATGGCGGCTGCGGGCTGGGTGGAAGGCGTGCCGGGCAGCTCTCGGCGTTCGCGATCCCGATGAGGTTGCGCCCGGGTACGTACAGCTTTCGAGTGAGGGTCGACGCGTCGACGTGTCGGCGCCCGGCCCATTTTGAGTCTGCGACGGGCACCTACACGGTTCGGGCACGCTGATGGCGCCGGACCGGGCGCTGGCGTTCAGCCGGCGGCGGTTCGCAATGCCGCTCGTCGAGGCGTACCGCGAGACGTCCGCATTCCCGGTCGGCACGCCCGAAGCCGTCCGCGTCGAGCACTGCGCCAGTGGCAGACCAGCTGTGTCGGTGCTGGGCGCGAAGGGTCCGAGCGCCTCGTCGTGAGTCAGTGCGCGTAGGTGGCGGCGAACACGCCGTGGGTGCCTGAGGTGGCGGAGCTGTCCCAGATGACGATCGCGTTGCCGTGGTGGTCGATCCCGGTGGCGAGTGTGGCCTCCGCGATGCGGTCGCGACCTGGCGCGATCGTCTGCGGTCGCGCCAGGGTGCCGCCGTTGCCGGTCGTGGCGTGGATCGAGGTCGACGTCGCGGTGAGGTTGCCGAGCGGCGCGTCGGTCCACGCGAGCGTCACATCCCCGGCCGGTGCACCGGCGATCACGGGCGTGCCAATCTCGTTGCGGTCGAGGATCTGGGGTGCGGTGAACGCTCCTGAGGGTCGCAGGCGGGACCACGCGAGCGTCCTGATCGGGATGCCACCGACGTTGAACACGGCGATCGCACTGTTTCGTCCCTGCGCTGAGGCGGCCTCGTTGCGGCCGGTGGCAGAGATCAACGGCGTGGACCGGAACGGCCCGCCGGTTCGGCTGACCGCCGCCTCGAGCCCGCGCGATCGCACAGCTTGGCGCGGAGCGGTCTCCTGGTCGTAGCTGCTGATCACGATGGCTGCGGTGCCGGCGTCGCTCAGGGTCGTCGCGATACTGACGTCCTGCCCGGCCGGGCGAGCGAAGCTGACCGTCTGGCGCGCCGCGCAGCGCCCGGCCGGGCTGCACCGCTCGGCGCTCACCCGGACCCGGTTGCCGAATGGCCTACCGGTGTTCGCCCAGCTGGCGACGACCGCTCCGGCGTCGTTGATCGCGAACTGCACGCTCTGCAGCGGCGATCCGAGCTGCGCGATCGTGACCACGCGCCCGACTGTCCCGGTCTGACCGAGCAGCGCGTAGCGCAGCGCCGGCGCGCTGTGGACGTGGTACCGCAGCCACACCGCTGCGACCGGCCCACCCCCCGGGCTCGCGAGCGCCTGGAGTTGCGCGCCGGCCGGGATCCCGAGCGGCCGAGGCGTCGAGAAGTGCGTTCCCCGTGCCGTCGAGACCATCCACACGTATCGCTGGGTCTGCGGCCACGCGACGTACGCCACACCGACCCCACCGACCGCGACCTTCGGGCCGCTGTCGACATCGGCGCCGGCGAGGCTGACCCGCACCGGATCCGCGACCCGGCCGGGGAGCCTGCCCGTGGCGGCCATCACCGTCAACCCGCTCGACCGCGAAGGCGAGCTGGAGAGGCGGTTGCGCAAGCCTCCGGCGTACACCAGCGGTGGCGTGCCGCCGCTCCACCCGACCACCGCCCGTCCGCTGCCGTCCACGGCGACCTGCGGCGCGGACGCGTAATCGCCGACAGGCCCAATCGCATAGGGCGAGCTCCACGACCCCGCGCGCTGAGCACCGACCGAACTCGCCGAGGACGCAACGGCCAACAGTCCGGCCGCCGCCGCCGGCGTCAACACCCAGATCCACGGCCTGCGCATCTGCCCAATCTACGTCACACCCCGAGACCGATCACACCGCCGCGCCGCCAGGCGGCACCTTCCCATGCCGTCCGGCCCGAAGCAGGCGTCTACGTCGGGCACCGCGGCAGCGGCGGAGCAGCAGCGGACGGCCGTGAAGGCCTAGCGGCGCGCCGATCAGTGGTGTAGCGACAGCCGGTCGATTGCCGGCTGCGAGCTGCGGCCGGCTTCTGTGAACCAGATGTTCCGGTCGGGGCCGACCGCGATTCCGTCGAGGAAGCTTCCGCGGGTGCTGCCCAGGCCGTTGGCGAAACGGGTGACGCGGCCGGTGGTCGTGATCCGCCCGAGCTTGGTGTATCCGGTCTCGTTCTGAGCTGCGAACCACAGGGCACCGTCCGGGCCTGCGGTGATCGCGTGCACGTAGCCGTCCGGGCGGCCGATCGAGAAGCTGCGCACCCCGGCGAGCCCGCCACGCCCATCCGGCCGTGTCGAGACCCGGACGATCTTGTCCGAGTCGCTGTACCAGAGGTTGCCGTCAGCCCCCACCGTGAGGTCGGCGGTGTTGAACGGCGACGGCGGGCTGAACTCCGTCACCATGCCCGCGGGCGTGATCCGGGCCATCGCGCCGGGCGCGGTTGGGCTGGCGGCGTTCTCGGTGAACCAGAGATTGCCGTCGGATCCGGCGGTGATCGCCTCGGGCGCGGCATGGATCCCATGCGTGAAGACCGTAATCGCGCCGGCCGACGTGATGCGCCCGACCGCGCCGGAGGGGCGCGCGCGGCTTCCCGCGCTCACGACCTCGGTGAACCACACGTTGCCGTCAGGCCCCACCGTCAGGTCGTTGATCGTCCCGCGGATGCCGGTGCGGAACTCGCGCACCGTGCCGCCGGGCGTCATCCGGCCGAGGAAGCTCGTGCGCGCGCCGCTCTCGCTGAACCAGATGTCACCGTTCCGGCCGACGACGATCGAGGCCGTGCCGGCGTACATGTGCCCGCTGATCCCGTTGCGGTATTCGCGGATCCGCCCGCCCGTCGTTATCTGGCCGATACCGCCCCGCAGGCTCGGTCCGACGCTCTCAGTGAACCAGAGGCTGCGCTTCGGCCCCGCGGTTATCGAGATCGGGAACCCGCTCAGCCCGCGGCGGAACTTCGTGATCTTCGGCGTAACAGAGCTGGCCAGGGCGTGCCCGCCGACGGCGAGCGCTGCAACCGCGACAAACGCGAGCGCGACGAGACGCACGCCGCCTTCCCGCCGCTCAGCAGTTGAACTCGACGACCGCACTCGTGCTCGTCACCTCCTTCGGCCCGTTCGCGACGGCGAGATAAGTCCGGTAGTGCAGCCCCGTGGCCGGTTGCCCGCTGCGAGACTCCACGCGCCAACGCTAGTCGCCAGCGACCCCCTGCGCAAGTGGACACGCCGCCGATGGGCAGCAAGCGGGGCGGAGGATCACGGCGACCCGCTCATCACCTCCGCAAGCTTTCTCACTTCTCCGAGCCGACGACCGAAGCGGAAGCCCGAGCCGCGATCGCCTCGGCGAGCAAGCGGAAGCGGGCGACAGGGGTCGTTGGCGTGGCGTCTGGCGTAGGGGCGACGCGCTCATACATCCCGGGGGGTCCCTATCGGTAGGGGCTGAGAGGACGCTTCTTAGCGTCGACCCGCCGAACCTGATCTGGCTCACCCCAGCGGAGGGAGGAAGCACAATGCTGCAGCGCAGCACGTTCTCGTCCGACAGCAACTGTCGGACCCAGATGCATATGGGTGCCGCTCTTCTGGAGGGACGTCATGCCGCGGTGGGGATGACGCTGTTGTTGTAGCGTGATTGGTGGTCCCGGTGGTGTTCTTGGGTGAGGTGGTAGCGCCGGTACTGGTCGAGGTCTCCGTTGCTGCGGATCGCGCGGAGCTTTAGGATCGCTTCGGCGCCGGTGAGGCCCCAGCGAGCGCCGGTGATATCCATCCGGTCCTTGATCAAGTGGCGGCAGACGCCCTCGATCACGCCTGTCGCGATCGGCCAGCCGTTGCTCAGGGCGGTGGGGTAGTCGAGGTAGCGGCGCTTGTTGTGGAGGATCGCCTTCCTTGAAGAAGCACCACGCGGATCCCCACAGGTACTCCAGTACGTGAACCCATCGATCACGATCGTCACCTTGACGTTGCGCGCCTTGGCCTCGGCCTTGATCCGATCGATCTGGTGGTTGTTGCCGTCGACCAGCGCGATCCATGGTCGCTGATGATCTGGGTCGCGCCTGTGTGCCTCGTCCGAGGCCATCCTTGCCGCGGCCACCGTGCCGATTGGAACGGTCCCGATCTATCGGGCGATCGAGCGGGTCAAGCGCCCGGAGGACTTGACCGCTGAGCTGCTGCTCGAGGTGATCGAGCATCAGGCACGTCAGGGCGTGGATTACATGACGATCCATGCTGGCGTGCGGCTTGAGCATCTCGCGCTCTGTCAGCACCGGGTGACCGGGATCGTGTCGCGCGGCGGCGGCCTGCTCGCGCGATGGATGGTTCACCATAAGCGCGAGAACCCGCTCTACGACGCCGTTGACGAGATCCTTGAGATCTGTCGTGCTCACGACGTGTCGACCTCACTGGGAGATGGGCTTCGTCCGGGATCGATCGCGGACGCCTCTGATGCCGCGCAGTTCGCTGAGCTCGACACGCTCGGCGAGTTGACCCAGCGGGCTTGGGCGCGCGATGTGCAGGCGATGATCGAGGGTCCCGGCCACGTTCCGATGGACCAGCTGGAGAGCAACGTGCGCTGCCAGCAGGAGGTCTGCCACCAAGCGCCGTTTTACACCCTGGGGCCGCTTGTGACCGACGTTGCCGCTGGCTATGACCACATCACCAGCGCGATCGGTGCGGCGATCGTGGGGTGGCACGGCACCTCGATGCTCTGCTATGTCACACCCAAGGAGCATCTCGGGTTGCCCAATGCGGACGATGTCAAGCAGGGTCTGATCGCCTACCGTATCGCCGCGCACGCCGCCGATCTGGCCCGTGGTTCCAAGCGGGCCGCCGCTCGGGACCGGAAGCTCTCCGAAGCCCGGTTCTCGTTTGACTGGCGCCGACAGTTTGAGCTCTCGATCGACCCAGACACCGCACGAGCAATGCACGACGAGACGCTTGCTGATGACTACTTCAAGACCGCAGAGTTCTGCTCGATGTGGGGCCCGAAGTTCTGCCCGATGCACAACTGCAAGGACGTCGACTGGGACGAGCTACGCGCCGTGGTGGCCCAACGTAAACACGAGCGCACGCTCGCTGCCCGCTGAACCCATACCTCCGCCCCCGGGCGCCGCGGCCCAGTCCGGCCGCGGCGCAATCCCAGACTGCGGGCGCGTCGACGACCGGTCGAGGTCCGGTTCCGCCCACTCGAGCAGCGGAAAGCGAGAAGCTCAGCGCTCAACGGCGACGAAGCGGACACGGCCCGTGCGTGCCGGGACGGAGGCCTACGCGAGGCCGAGAAACACGACGATCGCTCGGTCGAGGCGGAGGATGTCCTCGTCGCTCAGTCGTCCGATCCTCTCGCCCAGGCTGGCCTTCGGGACGGTCGTGAGCTTGTCGGCCATCAGCCGCGAAGCTCGACCGAGCTGATTATGAGGATCTGGTTCGATCAGCAGACGGAACAGCGGCGCTTCGGTCGGATCGGTGGTCATCACGCAGATCGTCAGCGACGCGGTGGCATCGAATCGATCGTCCTGAACGATGACCGCAGGGCGAGGCTTACCGGTGTAGGCGCCGCGCGCCGCGACGGTCCAGATCTCGCCTCGCCTCACGCCTCGGGATCCCAGGACGCCGCGTCAACGAACGCCTGGTCCTCGGCCGCGTGCTCGCTTGCCGCAACCGCTCGCGACTGCGCATGGGCCTCACCGATGAACTGTGGAGCGCGGGTGTCGGGCACCCAGATCTGCACGGGACGAAGCCCCTGCTCGCGCAGTCGCTGACGATGCGCTTGCACCCGCTGCGCTGAGGATGGCTCGATTGACACGCCATCATGTTACATGTAACGCAGGCCATCCGTCGACCCGCTGTGGCCAAGCGGAGCTGCTGGCATTTTGTAAGCATGAATGTGCTCGTTCGCGCTTCTGCGCTTCGTGCTACCCGTGGTGCTCGGCCCATCCCGCCGGGGTGGCGTGATAGGCGGTGTCGTGCAGGTTGGGGTCGGCGCCGTGGTCGAGCAGCAGCCTGATCACGGCGATGTCTCCCCGCATCGCGGCCTCGTGCAGTGGCGCGGTCCGTGCTCGCGCGTTGACGTCGAACCCCTGGACGCGCCCGCGTCGACCAACAGCGACACGACGTCCATGTGGCCTGACAGCGCCGCCTCTTGCACCGGCGAGCGTCCCTTGTAGATCGGATGGCGCGACCCTCGGCCCTCAGGGTCCACACCCCGGGCCAGCAGCCGGCGGACCCGGTCAGTGAACCCGTGAGCGGTCGCGGCCATCAGGAGATCCTCCACCATCGCCTTCGGTGAGTCCTGCCGCTCGCCGAGCCGCCGCCGCCACGGCCCACCGTCGCCGCTCCCCAGCCCGAACTCGAAGAGCAACTCAAGCCAGTCCCCGTGCGGGGCCGGCCCCCAGCCCTGGTTGTAGAGCGCCTGACCGTCGTTGGCATCGGCACCGGCCTCCAACAGCAGACGCGCCAGCGCGAGCCGCTCCGGGTGGGCTGGGATGGTGCCGCCACCCCCGAGCGCGCCGGTCAGTGCGGTGAACGGCGGGACCAGCCCCTCCCACAAGTACCCGGCGTTCGGATCCGCGCCGTGCTCCAACAGCAGCCGCGCCACCCCGACCGCCGAGCCGGCCGGCCCGACACCGACGCGCGAGTAGGTGAGATACAGCAACGGCTCCCACTCGTGCGGGCCGCTCACCAGCGACGCTTGCGCCGGATCGCGGCCCAGCAACTCGCGTGCGGCGTCGAGCTCGCCGGTCGCGGCGATCGTGTGGATGCTCGCGCGCGCCAGCCAATCGTGCTGCTCCCGCAGCGATCGGGCGCGGCGCAACCGGTCCGGGTCATCGTCGCCGTAGGTCAGGCACGCCAGCCCCAGGAACTCGTCGATCACCGCCCGCTCGTCGGCCAGCGGACCGCCGACCGGCTGCTCGTGGGGAGAGCGGGCGTAGCGCTCCACCAGCTCCAGATGCGCCTTGAGCTTGGGCCAGCTCGCGAACCCGAACTGGCGGGCGATCACCAGCTGCGCGTCCGCGCGGGCAAAGCCGGTGAGCTCCGGCGAGCCGGGCTGCGCGTCAGGCAGGCGCGGGTGGAACTCGCCCACCACCTCAGCCGCGCCGGCGTCACCGGCGCGGACGGCACGCTGAAACGACTTGGCGCCGTTGCGCAGCTGCTCGAGATTGGCGTTGCCGGGAAGACCGCGGGGTGGCACAAAAGCCTCCTTTCACCACAGCTCCGAGTCCACAATCGCGAGCCGGAAAGGAGACACCGACACCGAGCACAACCACACAGATCAGGTGGGCTTCGCCCTTCCCGCGGACCGGTAGCGACCTGCTCGCACACCGATCATAACCCGCTGCGCAACACCCGCAAAGGGCGCACGACCGTGATTACTTCAAGGCGTACATGAAGAGCAACGCGTTCACCGCCGACGGCACTCCGATCGACCTGCTCCCCCTCGCCCGCGAGATCTGCGCCCGCTACCGCCAGGAGTTCCCCGACGAGCTACGTCGAGGAGGGGTTGCGACACGACGCCCACCCGCTGATCCAGTTCCTGGATGGCCCGAGCGGCCGCCGAGCGAGCCTGATTGGCTCCGGGCTGGACGTGTGGGAGGTCATCGCCACTGTTCGCGACAACGACGGCTCCACCGCGGAGGCGGCGGCCTACCTGGAGGTCTCGGCCGGCCTCGTCCAGGCGGCCGTCGCCTACTACGGGGAGTACCGCGGCGAGATCGACGAGGAGGTCCAACTCAATGAGGCCGAATACGAGCATGGCCTGGCCGCGGCCACCAGCGGCGACCGCGCGCTACGCGAGTGAGAGCTCTGCTCGACGGGCAGTTGTCACCGTGGATCGCAGCCCAGTGGCATCAACGAGGCCATGACGTCGTCGCGGTAGCCGAGCGCGACGATCTGATCGGGCGCAGCGACAGGATCATCTTCGAGGTCGCAGCTGCCGAGCGGCGAGCCGTGGTCACGAACAACGTCAAGGACTTCCGTCCCCTTGCGGCCGAGCGTCTCGCGCGAGGTCTGGGTCACGGTGGGCTGATCCTGCTGCCCTCGAAGCGCACCCGCACGCGCGCATACGTCGACGCTATCGCCACCAGCATCGAGACGGTGCTCAGGGCCAATCCTGACGGCATCGAGTCGAGCGAGCGTTGGATCGGTCCGCTCGGCAAGGTTGCCGGCTAGCGGCTCTCCTCTGGGGCCGCCAGCTCGTCCGGAGTCGTCTCCTCGCCGGCGTCGGCTCCACGCCCCTCGGACTGCGTGGGGCTTCCGTCGCCTCCGCCGTAGCTCGAGGAAGCAACGATGTACGCGGCGCGCAGCGGGCTGGTCTCGGAGCCGTCGCTGTCATGCTGGGGCGATGATCGAGGTGCCCGGCCACGACGCCGTCGGTCTGCGCGCGGCCAACCCGGGCCCGTTCAGCCTCAGTGGCACCAACTCGTGGATCGTCGGCCGCGGCCCCGCCACGCTGATCGACCCGGGGCCGGCCCTCGCCGAGCACGTGAGCGCGCTGAGCGACGAGCTGAGCGCCCGCGGCGGCCTGCGCGCGATCGTCCTCACCCACGACCACCACGACCACGCCGAGGCGGTGCCCGAGATCCGGGGCCGCTTCCCCGCCGCGCGGCTCGCGGCGGCCCGCGGCGAGGTCGACGAGCGCCTGCGCGACGGCGACCGGATCGGGCCGCTGGCGGTGCTCGCCGTCCCCGGCCACGCCAGCGACCACCTCGTGTTCCTCGGCGGGACGGCGCTGTTCACCGGCGACGCCGTGCTCGGCGAGGGCAGCGTGTTCATCGCCCCCGAGCCGAACGCCCTGGCCGGCTACCTGGCCGCCCTGGCCCGCCTGCGCGAGCTCGCCCTCGACGTGATCTGCCCCGGGCACGGCCCCCTGGTGGCCGACCCCCACGCCAAGCTCGATCGGTACCTCGCCCACCGGCTCGAGCGCGAGCAGAGGCTCCTGGGCGCCCTCGGCGAGGGCCGCCGCAGCGTCGAGGAGCTGCTCGACGCCGCCTGGACCGAGGTGTCCGCCGGGCTGCGGCCGGCCGCGGCGGTGACGCTGGCGGCGCACCTCGACAAGCTCGAGGGCGAGGGGCGGCTCCCCGCCGGGGTCGAACGGCCCCGGGGGATCGAGGCGCTGCTCCGACTCGCCTCGGGCGCCGGAGGCGCGTAGCCGCCTACACCGCGGCGCTCGCCGCGGCGATACGCCGCCGCGCCAACTCCATCGCCGCGGTCAGCGGGGAGGCCCCGATCCGCGCTGCGTCGTCGAAGATCGTCAACAGCGTCCGGCCGATCTCGCGGACCCGGCGGCGAGCATCCGCGGGCTCATATCCGGCGGCCTCCTGGGCGATGTGGATCAGTCCGCCGGCGTTGACGACGAAGTCCGGCGCCCACAGGATCTCGCGCTGCACCAGCAGGTCGGCGATCCAGTCGTCGGCCAGCTGGTTGTTGGCCGCCCCGGAGACGAGCCGGCAGCGCAGGCGCGGGACGCTCTGATCGTCGAGGATCCCGCCCAGCGCGCAGGGGACGAGCACGTCGACGTCCGCCTCGAGGGCCTTCTCGGGGCTGCTCCAGCGCGCCCCGAGCTCGTCGGCGAGCCCGCGCTTGCCCTCGTCGACGTCGGACAACAGCAGCTTCGCCCCGGCCTTGGCGCAGCGCCTGGCCACGCGTGATCCGACATGGCCGAGGCCGATCACGCAGACCGTCCGGTCCTCGAGCGAAGCGGAGCCCATCGCCCGCTGGCAGCAGGCGCGGATCGCCGACTCGACCCCGAGGGCCGTGTAGGGGCTCGGATCGCCCGAGCCACCGCGCCGGCGCGCGAGCCCGGCGACGTGGCTCGTCCCGGTGGCGATCAGGCTCATGTCGCGGCTCGAGGTGCCGACGTCCTCGGCGGTGATGTAGCGGCCGCCGAGCGCGTCGACGGTGTCGGCGAAGTCGAGCAGCGCGTCGCGCCGGCGCGCCGGGCTGACGGGGGCGCCGGCCGGGAGCATGATCACGCCCTTGCCACCGCCGAGCGGGAGGTCGGCCACCGCGGCCTTGAACGTCATCGCCCGCGACAGCCGCAGTGCGTCGCGTAGCGCGGAGCGGGAGTCGTCGTAGCGCCACATTCGGCAGCCCCCGAGCGAGGGGCCGCGAACCGTCGAGTGGATCGCCACCGTCGTGTACAGACCCGAGCGCCGCCCGCGCCGCATCAGCACCTCTTCGTGGTCGAGCCTCTCCAGGTAGCGGTCGATGGCGCGAAACCCAAGCGACGCTACGACGGAAGGGTCGCGCCGCCGCTCGGAGCGCCGCCCCCGCCGCGGGTGCCCACCGGCGTGCCGGAGCCGCCGTAACCGCTGGGGGCCGGGGTCGTGCCCCCGCTCGGGCCGGCGCCGGTCGAGCTCGAAGCGCCGCTGATGGCTCCGGGGCCGGTCGGACTCGAGCTGCCGCCGGCAGCGCCGCCCGCCGCTCCCCCGCCCGTGCTCCCGCCGCCCGTGCTCGAGGTGGTCCCCGAGCCGGCGCTGGCGCCGGGGGGGCCGCTCGAGCTGCCGCCACCGGTCAGGAGGCCGAGCAGACCACCGGACGAGTCGCCGCCCGTGGTCGAGCCACTCGCGCCGGTGCCGGTCCCCGAGATGCTCGAGCCGACGCTCCCCGGCCCGCTGCCCGTGCCGGCGCTGCCGTCGCCCGGGGCGAGCGGGAGGTAGGCGCTCGGCGGCGCCGTCAGATCGAATGTGGCTCCCGGGGCGCCGCCGCGCCGCCGCTCAGGCGCGATGCCGGTTTGGGAGCCGGCGAGATCCGAGGCCGCGCCACTGCCCGCGTTGCCGGCGACCCCGGCCGGCCCCACGGCGCCGGCGGCAGCCGTGGCGGCGCCAGCCGCGCTCGGGGCCGAGCCGGCGGGCGACCGAGCCACCGTCTCCGCCCCCGCGGCTCGCGCGACGGCACGCGCCGGGTGGGCGGCGTGCCGTGCCGCGTGATGTCCCGCCGCGGCCGGGATCAGCGTGTTCTGGAGCTCGACGGCGCCGCCCGCGGTGATCACCGCCGCCGCCATCAGCGCGGCGATGTGGCTGGCGCTCCCGGCCAGCAATCCGCCGGCGGTGACCGCCCCGCCGGCCCCCCCGGCCACGGCCACGCCCCCGGCCGCGCCGCTGCCGGCGCCGCCGCCGACCAGCTTGGCCACCACCCCCACCGGTCCGAGCACCGGCGTCAGCGCCGCCAGCTGGCGGCGCAGGCCGCGGACCTCGCGGCGGAACTCTCGGCAGCCGTCGCAGTCGCGCAGGTGGCGCCGGGCGGTGCCCGTCGGGCGCACGCCGCGGTCGTGGGCGAGCGTCAGCTCCTCGCGGATCTGCGAGCAGGCCGTGTCCCGTGCGTCGGCGGCCCGGGCGAGGCCGATTCGCGCCCGCACCAGCAGCGACTTGACCGCCGGGACCGAGACGTCGAGCGCCTGGGCGAGCTCGGCATAGCTCATGTCGCTGAGCTCCCGCATCAGCAGCGCCGAGCGCTGCTGCTCGGGGAGCCGGCGGACGTCGGCGATCAGGCGCCGCAGCGTCTCGCGCTGCTCGGCGATCGCCGGCGGATCGGCGGTCGGCGGGCGCGAGACCTCGAGCAGCTCGGGGCTCGGCAGCGGCGGGCGTCGCAGCTCGTCGATGCAGCGGTTGTGGGCGACCCGATAGAGCCAGGCACGGAGCGCGAGCTGACGGTCGTTTGCGCGCAGGCCACCGTAGGCGCGCACGAACACGTCCTGGAGCGCATCCTCGGCATCCTGGCGCGGGCCCGGCAGCATCTGTCGGGCATACGCGAACAGCCGCTGGCGGTAGCGATCGTGGATGACGCTGAACGCTTCCTCGTTCCCGGCCCGGAACAGTGCGACGAGCTGGTCGTCGGAGCGCAGGCGCAACCATGGCAGCCCGATCGCGACGCGTCGATGAGCGAGTGCGGCCGGGGCTTGGAGTGCCGACGCTTCCACGTGATACCTGTCCGCACTTTAACCCCTCGGGCGGGCGGAAGTCGCGGGACGGCCCAAAAGGCCGCTCGTCCCGCCCCCCGGCCCTCAGCTCAGCGACACCATCACGTGCTTGACCTCGGTGTAGTCCTCGAGCGAGTACATGCTGAGGTCCTTGCCGTAGCCGGACTGCTTGAAGCCGCCGTGGGGCATCTCAGAGGCCAGGGGAATGTGGTCGTTGACCCACACGCAGCCGAACCGCAGCGCGCCCGAGACCCGCAGCGCGCGGGCCACGTCGCGGGTCCACACCGAGGACGCCAGGCCATAGGGGGTGCCGTTGGCGCACTCGATCGCCTGCGCCTCGTCGGTGAACGGCTGCACGGTGATCACCGGCCCGAAGATCTCCTGCTGGATCATCTCGTCGTCCTGGCGCAGCCCGGCGACGACGGCCGGCTCGAGGTAGAAGCCCGGCCGATCGGGGGCGACCCCGCCCGTCACGACCTCGACGTGCGAGGGCCGGCGCGCCAGGAAGCCCTCGACCCGCGAGCGCTGGCGGGACGAGTTGAGCGGTCCCAGCGTGGTGTCCTGCGCGGTGGTGTCGCCGAGCACGACGCCGCGCGCCTGCTCGGCCAGCCCGTTGACGACATCGTCGTAGACCTTCGCCCCGGCCAGCACCCGCGTGGCAGCGGTGCAGTCCTGGCCGGCGTTGTAGTAGCCGGTGCCGGCGATCGTCTCGAGCGCCGTCTCGATCTCGACGTCGTCGAACACCACCACCGGCGCCTTGCCGCCGAGCTCGAGATGGACGCGCTTGAGCGAGTCGGCGGCGTGCCGGGCGATCCACTTGCCGGTGGCCACCGATCCGGTCAGCGAGACCATGTCGACCTCGGGGTGGGTGACCAGCGCCTGCCCGGCGGGGTCGCCGTGGCCGGTGATCACGTTGAGCACTCCTGCGGGGAGGATCTCGGCCGCGTACTCGGCCAGCTTGAGCGTGCTCAGCGGCGTCGTCTCGGCCGGCTTGAGCACGATCGCGTTGCCCGCCGCCAGCGCCGGCCCGATCTTCCAGATCGCCATCATCAGCGGGTAGTTCCACGGGGCGATCTGGCCGATCACGCCCACCGGCTCGCGGCGGACGAACGACGTGTAGCCGCTCGTGTACTCGCCGGCCGCGCGCCCCTCGAGGCACCGCGCAGCCCCGGCGAAGAAGCGCAGGTTGTCGACCATGAACGGGATCTCGTCGTCGCGGAAGGCGTTGACCGGCTTGCCGGCGTTGGCCGACTCGAGCTCGGTCAGCTCGTCGGCGTGCGCCTCGATCGCGTCGGCCAGCTTCAGCAGCGCCAGCGCGCGCTCGCCCGGCGTGGTCGTCGACCAGCCGCCGTCGAAGGCCCGGCGCGCGGCGCGCACGGCGGCGTCGACGTCGGCGGCGTTCGACAGTGGCGCGTGCGCGATCACTTCGCCGGTCGCCGGGTTCAGCACCGGCTCGCTCGCGCCGTCGGCCGGCGCGACGTAGGCGGCGTCGATGAAGTTCTGCACGGTGGGCGCGGTCGTCGTCATCGCATCTGACCTCTCTGGGAGCGGCATTCCTGCGTCGGACGCTACCACCGGCGAAACCCGCCCCGCGGGCTACTGCTCGCGGAGCAGGCGTCCCACCGGGAGCGCCTTCAGCCGCGCGATCGTCAGCGCCATCGCCAGCGCCCCGGTGACCGCCGCCGTGCCGACCAGCTCGCCGAGGAACGCCCACGGGACCGTCAGCGCGTCGGGCGGAGGATCGAACACGTGCTGGAGCATGGCCACCAGCATCAGCGCCAGCAGCGTCCCCAGCCCCAGCGCCAGCGCGATTCCGGCCCCGAGCACGAGTGCGGCCTCGCTCCACACGAACGAGCTGACGGTGCGGAGGCTGGCGCCGACCGCGACCATCGTCGCGAACTCGTGGCGGCGCTCGATCACCGCCAGCGCGACGAACAGCGCCACCGCCGCGGCGGCCAGCACGATCGCGAACGCCTCCTCGATCCGGCTGATCCCGCGCAGGTCGACGGTGGTGATCGAGCTGACCGTCTGCTGCGCCTGCTGGTCGATGTTGCGCACGATCGTCCCGTCGGCCCGGGTCGCGGCGGCGACCCGGGCGGCCGTCGCCGTCGGATCGGAGGCCCGCGCGAACACCAGGTTCGGGCCTCCGGCGTGGTCGGCCGCCCGCAGGTAGGAGAGGTTGGCCACCATGAACGAGTCGCGCGGGGCGGAGGGGAACTCCTGGACCGTCCCGGCGACGTGGAAGGGCACGGTGTGGAAGCGGCCGGTCGAGCGGTCGAGCACGCGCAGGTTGAGCAGGTCGCCGAGCTTCAGCTGATAGTCGCTGATCGTCTCCTTGGAGACGACGATGCCGTCCGGGGTCCGGCCCAGGCGGGCGATCGTCGGGGCCGCGCCGGCGCCGAGGAAGTACGAGTCGCGCAGCGTCGTGGCTGAGCCGATGCTGCCGGTGTCGATCCCGAAGGTGTCCTGCAGGTCGGGGCCGACGTAGGCGTAGGAGTGGTCGACCGAGGTCGTAGCACCGACGCCCGGCACGGCGGCGATCCGCGAGCGCAGCGCGTGGCCCGCGGTGACGCCGGGAGGCGCGGTGACGACGATGTCGGCACCCAGCGTCAGCTCCGCATCGACGCCGGCCTGACGGTCGTAGGTGGCGGTGAAGATCCCCAGGTTGACGCCGAAGGCGAGCAGCAGCCCGACGAAGATCAGGCCGCGGTTGATCGCTGCGCCGCGCCGGCCGGCGCTGGCCAGCACGAAGCCGCGGGGGGTGTGGGCGCGGCCGCCCGCGGCACGTCCGGCGAGCCACGCCAGCGCCCGGCCGCGGAGCCGGACGAGCAGCATCGTCGCGCCGAGCCACAGGAGCGCCGGAGCGAAGAACATGTAGATCGACAGCGACAGCGTCGGGTTGGAGTCGGGGTTGACGACGGCGGAGAACCCGGTGCTGGCGGTCAGCCAGTAGACCAGACCGCTGATCGCCAGCGCAACGATGTCGAGGTACAGCCGCTGCCACAGCGCCGGCTGCTCGCGCCGCACGCTGCGGCGGCTGTCGCTGACCGACGCTCGCCACACCGACGCGGTCGCGCCGAGCCGAGCGCCGAGCGCGCCGGCGAAGGCGAGCAGCGCGCACACCACGGCGATGACGATTCCCCGGGCGACGGTCAGCTCGACGCCGCCGGAGATGATCGCGGTCACGGCGAGCAGTGCGGCGACCGCGCCGAGCAGACCCGCGACGAGCCCGAGCACGGCGCTCTCGGCGACCGCCACGCCGAGCATCTCGCGGCGGGTCGCGCCGCGAGCGCGGAGCAGCGCCAGGTCGCGGCGATCGCGCTCGACCGTCCCGAGCGCGGCCAGATAGGCCAGCCCGAGCGCGATCAGCGCGCCCGGGACGGCCAGCATCACGTACAGCGTCTCGGCGTACAGCGCGTCGCCGGCCGCGGTGTTCAACTGGTCGGAGAGGTTGTCGACGAACTGCACCTGACCGGGCAGCGTGCGCTCGATCCGGTGGACGATCTGGCCGGCGCGCGTGAACGCCTGGCCGGGCGAGTTGCCGAGCCCGCGGGGGTCGACCTGGGCGTGGACCTGCCACTGGACCCCGGCGAGCGCCCCCGGCACCGCGGCGGCGCCGCTGGTCGCCGAGGCGACGGTCGGCAGCTCGGGCGCGACGGTGGCGGCGAACGTGGCCAGCGGCATGATCGCGGCGTTGGCCGGCGGCTGCGCGGGGGCGGGGCCGAGCAGCGGGTTGAGCGGCTGGAAGACGACGTCGGGCGCCGTGATCAGGCCGACGCCGGAGACCGGGAAGGCCAGCGCCCGCGCGCCTGGCCGCGGCGTCAACCTCACCGTGTCGCCGATCCGCGCCTGGAGCGTCGCGGCGAGCTGCTGGTCGAGCACCACGGCCCCCGGCACGAGCGCGCCCTGGAGGATCCGGAAGGCGTGGATGTGGGCCCCGTAGCCGGTGGGCACGGCGAACAGCGCCCCGCTGCCCGCGTTCGTGGTCCCGGCCGCGGACGCGTGCGAGACCCCGGTGAACGGCGCCGTCGCGGTCGGCGAGGCCTGCTGGATCCCCGCCTGGCGCGCGACGCCGGCGGCCACCCGGCGGGCCTGGGCGTAGGAGCCGACGGGCCCCTGCCAGTCGAGTGGCACGCTGCGAACGGCCGCGCCGGTCATCGTCCGCAGCGAGTGGCCGATGAACAGCAGCATCGCGCCGAGCAGGGCGACCGCCGCCGCCAGCACGACGACGCGCACCGCGGTGCGCCCGGGTGCCCGCAGGAGCCCGGCGCGCGCCAGCGTCAGCCCGGCCCTCATGGGACCTGCGCCCCGCTGACGATCCGGCCGTCGCCGAGCCCGACCGCGCGGTCGTAGCGCGCCGCCACGTCGGCGTCGTGCGTCGCCGTCACCTGCGCGAACCCGTACTCGGCCTGGAGCGCGTCGATCAGGTCGAGCACGCGGCCGCCGGTATCGGAGTCGAGGTGCCCGGTCGGCTCGTCGCACAGGAGCAGCTCGGGCCGGCCGGCCAGGGCCCGCGCGATCGCCACCCGCTGGGCCTCGCCGCCCGAGAGCTCAGCGGGGAGGGCATCGAGCTTGGCCTCGAGCCCGACCAGCGCCAGCAGCTCGTCCGGATCCTCCCCGCCCGCTCGCGCCTCGCCGCCCGCCGCCCCGCCCGCCCGCGCCGCCCACGCCGCGAAGGCCACGTTCTCGTACGCGCTCAGGTTCGGCAGCAGGTTGGCGGCCTGGAACACGAACGCGATCCCCCGCGCTCGGGCGCGCCCGCGGCCGGCGGCATCGAGGCTCGACAGCGGCTCGCCGCGCCAGCGGACCTCGCCCTCGGTGGGCAGGATCAGGCCGCCGAGCAGGTGCAGCAGCGTCGTCTTGCCCGAGCCCGAGGCGCCCTGCAGGGCGATCCGCTCGCGCTGGTGCACGGTGAGCTCGACGTCGGCCAGGGCGGTCACCGCGGTCGGGCCGCGGCCGTGCACGACGGTCGCGCGGCGGCAGACGGCCAGCTCGGCGCCGGCGGCGGTGACGGTCACGACCACACCCTCCCGTCGCGCATCTCGATCACCCGGTCGGTCGCCTCGGCGACTCGCGCCGAGTGCGTCACGACGACGACGGCGCCGGCGCCCTCGTCGCGCAGCTGCGCCAGCGCCTCGATCACCCGCGCCTCGTTGCCCGCGTCGAGCTCGCCGGTCGGCTCGTCGGCCAGCACCAGCGAGGAGCCGCGCGCATACGCCCCGGCGATCGCCACACGCTGCTGCTCGCCGCCCGACAGCGCCCCGGCACGATGGCCGGCCCGCGCGCCGAGGCCGAAGCGCTCGAGGGCCGCGGCGGCCGCCGCGCCCGGATCCGCGTGCCCGGCCAGCCGCAGGCTGAGGGCGACGTTCTCGCGCGCCGACAGCGACGGCCACAGGTTGTCGTTCTGGAAGATCAGAGCGAGGCCGCCGGCGCGATAGGCGGCGAGCTCGGCCTCGTCGAGGCGCTGCAGTGACCCCGTCGCGACCCGGACCTCGCCCGCGGAGGGCTGATCGAGGGCGGCGGCGAGCGCCAGCATCGTGCTCTTGCCGCACCCCGACGGGCCGAGCACGCCGACGATCTCGCCGGACTCGATCCGCAGTGAGAGCCCGCGCAGCGCGACCGTCTCGACCGGCCCCGAGCGGTAGATCTTGAACACGTCGCGGAACTCCAGCGCGGGGGCGGCGGCGTCGTTGGCGGCCGCCTCGGGCTCGCGCCACAGGCTCCGCGCGCTCGCGCCGTCGCGGCTCACCGCCACCGGAAGCTCTCGATCATCTTCCGGTAGGCGTCGACGTTGTCGACCCCGACGGGCGTGCCCTCGTCGACGACCGCCACGCGGCCGTCCCGGGCCAGCAGATAGCGGTTGACCATCAGCCGCACGCGTTTGCCGGTGACCGCGTTCGGGGCGCTCTCGGTCTCGTAGACCACCTCGATCGCCGTGCCGGCGGCGCCGAGCGTCACCGTCCGCGGCGCGGAGAAGCGCCGCACCGAGCCGGACAGGCGCCGCAGCTGCGCCGTCACCGACGACGGCGTCGGCGCCGAGCCGCGAGAGATCAGCACGCGGACGATGTTGTTCTTGTCGCGGAAGCTGATCGACCCCGAGCCCCCGGACTGCGTCCAGCCCTCCGGGTACTTCATCGAGAAGCCGGCGCGGGGAGCGGAGAAGGTCAGGAACACCTGGTTGTCGGGGATGTCGCCGGTGGCCGCGGAGCGGGCGTCGGCGGACAGCGCCCCCGGGCCCGAGCCGCCCGCCCCCGAAGGCACCCCGGATGCCCCCGACGACGCCCCGGACGCCGCCGACGGCGCTGCGCCGGGGCCGGCCTTGGTCGAGGACCCGCAGCCCGCCACGGCGGTCGCGAGCAGGATCGGGAGGAGCGGCAGCGCGCGGCGGGAAGGCGACATGGCACCCAGCGTGACGAGCCGATCTGACTATGTCCTGAACGGACGCTTCGCCACCGCTCGCGCCGATCGCGATACTTCGCTGCGTGCTGGGTCCGCGGGTGCTGATCGTCGAGGATGACTCCGGGCTGCGCGACGTGCTGGTGCGGGCGCTCCAGGCCGAGGGCTTCACCGCCCGGGCCGTGCGCACCGGCCAGGAGCTGGTCGGCCACGTCGCCGAGCACGGCGCGCCGGACGCGCTGCTGATCGACATCGGGCTGCCCGACGCCGACGGGCGCGACGTCTGCCAGGCGCTGCGGGCCCAGGGCGTGCTCGCGCCGGTGCTGTTCGTGACCGCCCGGGACGCGCTCACCGACCGCCTCAGCGGCTTCAGCGCGGGCGGCGACGACTACGTGACCAAGCCGTTCGACATCGAGGAGGTGGTGGCCCGGATCCGCGCCCTGCTGCGACGGGCCTCGCCGGAGCCGCGGGCGCTCGCGGAGCTGGGGATCACCCTGGACCCGGCCGAGCACGCGGTGGCCGGGCACGGTCACACCGAGACGCTGACCCCGACCGAGTTCCGGCTGCTGGCGGCGTTGGCCGCGCGCCCGGGCCGGGCGGTCTCGCGCCACGAGCTGGTCAGCTCGGCGTGGCCGCACGGCGCGCTCGTCCAGGACAACACGCTCGACGTCTACATCGCCCGCATCCGGCGCAAGCTGAACCGCCTGCCGCAGGCGCCGGCGATCGCCACCCAGCACGGCGTCGGCTACCGGCTCGGAAAGTGAGCCGCGCCGCCCGCAGGCTCGGCCTCCGCGGCCGGCTGCTGCTGTCGGTGATCGGCGCGATCGCGGTCGTGCTCGCGGCGCTGGTGCTCGCCTTCAACCTCGTCCTGTCGGCGCGGCTGAACCGCCAGGCCGACGATGCGGCGCGCGCCCGCGCGGCGGCCGAAGTGGCGACGCTGCAGGTCAGCGGGGCCCGGATCGTGCTGCCCGAGGCCCCCGACGCGGGCAACCCGGACCTGCTCCTGTGGGTGTTCGCGGGCGATCGCGCGATCGAGGCGCCCCGCACCGGCACCGCCAACCGGCGGGCCGCGGCGCGCCTGGCCGGTGGCGGTCCGACGTTCGCCGACGTGGCGGCGAGCGACACGCGGCTCTACGCGCTGCCCGTCGGCTCGGCCCGCCGCGCCGGTACCGTCGTCGTGGGGGTGGGGCTCGCCGCCTACGAGCAGAGCCGGACGACCGCCCTGGTCGGCTCGCTGATCCTCGCCGTGGCCGTGCTCGTCGCGGTCGGGCTGGCCGCGTCGTGGCTGATCGACCGGGCCCTGCGCCCGGTGGCGCGGATGACCCGCCAGGCGTCGGAGTGGAGCGAGCGTGACCTCGACCGACGCTTCGCCCCCGGCCCGGCCGACGACGAGCTCGCGCTGCTGGCCCGAACGCTCAACGGCCTGCTCGAGCGGCTCGCCGGCAGTCTGCGCCACGAGCAGCGGCTGTCGGCCGAGATCTCGCACGAGCTGCGCACGCCGCTGGCCAAGATCGTCGCCGAGGCCCAGCTGGCCCGGCGCCGGGGGGACGGCGACCCCGAGCACGAACTGGCGCTCGAGCGGATCCTCGACGGCGCCCACCAGCTCACCCGGACGCTCGACGCGCTGATGGCCGCCGCGCGGGCGCAGTTCGACCCTCACCGCGCGACCAGCGACGCGTTCGCGTCCGCTCAGGCCGCCGCGCGGGCCGGCGCCGACGCGCCCCGCGCCGGGGAGCTCCGGATCCGCGTGGCGCCGCCGGCCGCCCCGATCCGGGTCGCCGTCGAACCCGAGCTGGTGGAGCGGGTGCTGGCGCCGTTGCTCGAGAACGCGGCGCGTCACGCCGCCGGCGCGGTCACCGTGTCGATCACCCGCGAGGCGAGCGAGGTGAGCTTCGCGATCGAGGACGACGGCCCCGGCGTCCCCGCCGAGGAGCGCGAGGCGATCTTCCTGCCCGGACACCGGGCGGCGGCCGATCAGGGGGTCGCGACGCTGGCCGGGGCCGGCCTCGGACTGGCGCTGTGCCGGCGTCTGGCCCGGGGCGCCGGCGGCGGCGTCGAGGTCGAGGACAGCTCGGCGGGGGCGCGGTTCGTCGTCCGGCTGCCCGCGGCGTAGCCGGCCGGTGAGCCCCCGGCGGTACGCTCGTCGCACTGTGATCGACCCTGCCTCCGGCGTCGGCATCCCGGTGGCCTTCGGTGCCGGGCTGATCTCGTTCCTGTCCCCCTGCGTGCTGCCGCTGGTGCCCGGGTACATCGCGGCCGTCGCCGGGGTGGGGCCGGACGAGATCCGCCCGCGGCGCGTGATCGGCCCGACCCTCGCCTTCGTCGCCAGCTTCTCGACGATCTTCATCGTCCTCGGACTGCTCGGGCAGCAGGCGCTCCACTCGGTCCTCATCGGGCCCACCGCGCTGAAGGTCTCCGGCGCCTTGATCGTGCTGATGGGCGTGCTGTTCATGCTCGCGCCGCTGGTCCCCCGGCTGGCCGGGGAGATCCACGTCGGTGCGCTGATGCAGCGCGCCGGCCGCGGCGGGCCGGTGCTGACCGGGGCCGCCTTCGCGCTCGCCTGGACGCCCTGCACGGGTCCCACGCTGGGCGCGATCGTGACCGCGACCGGGACCTCGGGCTCGGCCGGCCGCGGCGCCTTGTTGCTCGCCGTGTACTGCGCCGGGCTCGGGATCCCGTTCCTGATCACCGGGCTGGCGTTCGGGAAGGTGACCAGCGCGCTGGCCGTGGTCAAGCGCCACTACGCGGTGATCATCGTCGGCGGCGGCGCGGTCCTGATCTGGATGGGCGTGATGATCTGGACCGGCGAGTTCACCCAGCTGAACATCACCGTCAACCACTGGCTGACCTCGCTCGGCCTGCCGGACCTCAACGCCAATACCTAGCCTACCTGGACCTGGCGCTGGTGCGCTCATTCGAGCCGGAGGCCGAGCCCGCTCCCCAGGCGTGATGCCCGTATAGGCTCTGGCGCGCGCATGAGCCCGTCGATCCCGCTGCCGCCCCACAACACGCCGCTGACCGGCGGCTCGCCGTTCCCGGCGATCGCCGACTACGCGTTCCTATCCGATTGCCACACCAGCGCCCTGGTCGCCTCGGACGGTGCGATCGAGTGGATGTGCGTGCCGCGGTTCGACTCCCCGAGCATCTTCGGCGCGTTGCTCGACCGCCGCGCCGGCTCGTTCCGGGTCGGACCGTACGGGCTGAACGTGCCGCTGAGCGTCCGCTACGTGCCGGGGACGATGGTGCTCGAGACGACCTGGATGGGCCCGTCGGGGTGGTTGGTCGTCCGCGACGGCCTGACGATCGGCGCGTGGCACGACGACCACGCCGACGAGACCTCGCACACCCGGCCGCCGACCGATCACGACGCCGACCACATGCTGGTGCGGACGATCGAGTGCCTCCAGGGCCAGGTCCAGATCGAGGCCGTGTGCGAGCCGATCCTCGACTACGGCCGCCACGCCGCCAGCTGGCGGATGGTCTCGGAGGACTGGAGCGCCGCCGAGGCGACCGACGGCGAGATGACGCTGCGGCTGTACTCGGACCTGCGGATCGGGATCGAGGGCTCGCGCGCCCGCGCCCGGCACACGCTCTCGGAGGGTGAGCGCCGCTACGTCGCGCTCGGCTGGGCCCACGGCATCGACGGCCCCGGCGGCCTCGAGGCGGCGTGCCGGCGGATCGAGCTGACCGAGCACTACTGGCGCAGCTGGCTGGCCGACGGGCGCTTCCCCGACCATCGCTGGCGCGGGCACCTGCACCGCTCGGCGCTGACGCTCAAGGGGCTCACCTACGCCCCGACCGGCGCCACCGTCGCGGCGTCGACGACCTCGCTGCCGGAGACGCCGGGCGGCGAGCGCAACTGGGACTACCGCTACTGCTGGATGCGCGACGCCAGCTTCACGCTGTGGGGGCTGCACGCGCTCGGCTTCGACTGGGAGGCCGACGACTTCATGCAGTTCGTCGCCGACCTGCCCCGCGACGAGGACGGCGGCCTGCAGATCATGTACGGCCTCGGCGGCGAGCGCGACCTGACCGAGCGCGAGCTCGACCACCTGACTGGGTACGCCGACTCGAAGCCGGTCCGCATCGGCAACGGCGCCTTCGGCCAGAAGCAGAACGACGTGTTCGGGTCGGTGCTCGACTCGGTGTACCTGCACACGAAGATGGGCGGACACATCCCGCAGCGGCTGTGGTCGGTCCTGCGCGACCAGGTCTCCTGCGCGCTGTCGGTGTGGGACCACCCCGACCAGGGGATCTGGGAGGCCCGCGGCGAGCCCAAGCACTACGTCTCCTCGAAGCTGATGTGCTGGGTCGCCGCCGACCGCGGCGCGCGCCTGGCCGAGCGCCAGGGCGAGCGCTCCGTCGCCGCCGAGTGGCAGGCGGCCGCCGACCGGATCGGCGAGGACATCCTCGCCCGCGGTGTCTCGGACCGCGGCGTGTTCCGCCAGCATTACGACACCGACGCGCTCGACGCCTCGACGCTCCTGATCCCGCTGCTGCGCTTCCTGCCCGGCGACGACGAGCGCGTCCGCGCGACCGTGCTGGCGATCGCCGACGAGCTCTCCGACGGCGGCTTCGTCATGCGCTACAAGGTCGACGAGACCGACGACGGGCTGCACGGCGAGGAGGGGACGTTCCTGATCTGCTCGTTCTGGCTCGTTTCGGCGCTGTCGGAGATCGGCGAGGCCGAGCGCGCCGCGACGCTGTGCGAGAAGCTGCTCGCCCACGCCTCCCCGCTCGGCCTCTACGCCGAGGAGCTCGAGGCGGCGAGCGGCCGCCACCTCGGCAACTACCCCCAGGCGTTCACCCACCTGGGCCTGATCAATGCGGTGATGCACGTGATCGGCGACGAGGAAGATCTTTAATAGGTTGCGGTGCCGCGACGGAGTCGCCCGGCGACCCGCCGGGTCCTCAGCCGGAGGCGTGTGAGCGCGTCAGCGCGATCCTCCGCGGGAGGCATGTGACCGCTTCAGCACGATCCTCAGCACGACGACGATCCCCGCCCCGAGCAGCGCCTTGCCGGCGATCCCCGAGACCTGCGCCCAGGCGGTGCCCGAGAGCAGCCCGATGAGGATGAACGCGGCCGCCCACAGGGCGCATCCGGCGATCGTCAGCAGCGTGAAGCGGCCGAGCGGGAGCCGCCGGGATCCGGCCGGCAGCGACACGAACGTCCGCGCCAGCGGCAGCAGCCGCGCCACGAACACCGCCCGCAGACCCTGCTCGTCGATCATCGCCTCAAAGCGCCCGAGCACCACGCGGGCGCCGGGCACGCGCTGGAGGAGCTGCGTGGCGCCGATCCCGTAGGCGAGCAGCGAGCCGACGAGGTTGCCGGCGGTGGCGGCTAGCACCGCGGGGCCGAAGGCCATCCAGCCCTGGGAGACGGCGAAGCCGGAGAACAGCAGGGTCACCTCGCTGGGGACCGGGATGCCGGCGCTCTCGGGGACCATCAGCAGGAACACGCCGAGCACGCCGAACTGGCGGATCACCTCGGTCACGGCCGCTCTCCGCGCTTGCCCTTGGGGCCGTGCTTCCCGCCGGGAGGGTGCTCGGGGTCGTGCTTCCCGCCGGGGCGGTGCTCGGGGTCGTGCTTCCCGCGGGGGCGGTGCTCGGGGTCGTGCTTCCCTCCGGGGCGGTGCTCGGGGTCGTGCTTCCCGCCGGGGCGGTGCTCGGGGTCGTGCTTCCCTCCGGGGCGGTGCTCGGGGTCGTGCTTCCCGCCGGGGCGGTGCTCGGGTCCCGGCTTGCGCCCGGGGCGGGGCTCGGGGCCGTTCCCCGGCGGCGGCGCCCCGGGAGCGGGGGGCCGCGGTCGCTTGTAGCCGAGCGCTGACTGCACACTCGAGGCGCGCCACTCGCGCCCGCCCCGCGGCGTCGGGACGCCCTCGCGGTTGAGCCGCTCGGCGATCGCCTGCAGGCTCGCGCCGTCCTCGCGCAGCCCGGCAATCCGCTCGGCCAGTTCGGGGTGCGCGTGGCCGAGGCCGGGGCGGCCGCGGGGACGCTTGTGCGGCCCCGGCTCGCGGCCCCAGCGGTCGATCTCGCGCAGCAGCGCGGTGGCGTCACGGACGCTCCCGTCGGCGCTGTCGAACCCGACGTCCAGCGCCAGCAGGCTCGCGTCCGCCGCCTCCAGCCACTCGAGCAGGCGCAGCAGCTGGGCCAGCGAGTCGGCGACGGCGCCGAGCGCGGCGACCAGCAGCGTGTCGGCCTGGCCCGCGGCGATCGCCGCCAGCGCCTCGGCCAGCCGGGTGCGCTCGCCCTCGGCGTCCGCCGCCACGCCCGTGTCGACCCGCAGCCCGGCGGGTAGAGTCGGGGCGGGTCCGTAGCGGATGCAGTGACGGACGATACGGTCATTATACGCAAAAGGTTTGCGTACGACCGTGCGCGTGCGGCGTGTCGGCGTGGCGGCGCTCCACTACAGTCGCGGCGATGTCAGCTTGGTTGCGACACTGATCCGGCCGCGTCGGCGCAGCCCGAGCCGGCCGCGGCGGCCGCGGCGGCCGAACCCGAGCCGGCCCTGTCGGCGTAACCCGAGCCGGCCGCTGCGGCGGATCCTCGGCTGGCCGCTGCGGCGCGTGCTCGACCGGCGGGTGCGGTGGCTGATCGCGGCGCTCGACGAGCGGGTCGGCGTGCGCCCCGGCCGCCCCAGCCTCCACCGACGCCTCGACGCGCTCGAGGCGTCGGTGCGCAGCAGCCAGCGCGTCCTCGCCGAGGCGCTGCTCGATCGCCGGCTCACCACCCTGGCCGCGGCCGGCGACCCCGCGCTGCCCGCCGACACCGCCGCGTTCCTCAACTGGGCGGCGGGACCGGGGGGACCGGCGGCCCGCGCCGGGCTGTGGTTCAACCCGCCGGTGGCGCTGCGCTACGAGGCCGGCGGCCCCGAGCTGCTGCTGGTCAACGAGCGGATCGCCGAGCAGCCCTACGCCTTCGCCGCCCTGGCCGGCCTCGCCCGGTCCGCGCGGGTGCTCGACCTCGGTGGCGCCGAGAGCACGGTCGGGCTGTCGCTGGCGACGCTCGGCCACGAGGTCCATCTCGTCGACCCGCGCGGCTCACCGCTGCGCCACCCCAACCTCCACGTCCACGCCTGTCGGCTCGACCAGCTCGATCCGGGCCTGCGCTTCGACGCCGCGCTCGCGCTCTCGGCGGTCGAGCACTTCGGGCTCGGCGCCTACGGTCTCCAGGCCGGGGCAGGGCGCGAGGACCGAGCGGCTCTCGACGACATCCGGCGGCGGCTGTCCCCGGGAGCCACGCTCGTCCTCACCGTCCCGTGCGGCGTCGTATCGGACGTCGACGACTTCCAGCGGACGTACTCTCTCCGGGACGTGCGCGAGCTGCTCGGCGACTGGGAGGTGGTCGACCTCGCGGTGGTCTGGCGTCGCGACGCGCTGAGCTGGTGCCGTGCCGAGCCCGGCGAGGCGCCGAGCGAGGTCGGCGCCGCCCTGATCACCGCGCGCCGGCCCGGCTGAGCGACCGGCGGGAGGCGCGCAGGGCCGTCCTCGCTCTGCTGCCCGCGCTGTCGGCCTGAGCGCCCACGACTTCAAGCTCAGCGGATCAGGCGCTCGCCGCGGGCGGCGTCGACCATTCCGCGGAGCGTTTGGATCGCATCGTGCCGGGGGCGCCAGCGCAGCTCGCGCCGGGCCTTGGCGGTGTCCATCAGCACGGGGGCGCGGAAGGTCTCGATCCACTGCGCCTCGGCGGGCACGAACGGCAGTCGGGCCACCAGCTCCGCGGCGGTGTCGACGGCGAGCTCGGGCACCGGGAGGCTGTAGTAGCCGAGCGCGTCGGCGAGGTCGGAGATCGACAGCTCGCCGTCGGCGGCCAGGTTGTAGACACCCGGGCTCCCGCGGCCGACCACGCCGGCGCGCATCGCCGTGGCGACGTCGTCGTGGTGGACGAGCTGGAACGGCACCCCGGGGTCGGGCAGCACGGGTCGCAGCATCGGCAGCAGCTCGAGCGCCCGCAGCACCGCCGCCGGCATGCGCTCCGACAGCGTGACGTAGGGGATGTTCTGGACCAGCGCCACCGCGTCCGGGCCCGCGACGATGCAGGGCCGGAACACGTAGGCCTCGGTCTCGCTGCCGTGCAGCACCTCGTCCAGCACCGACTCGAGCGCCGCCTTCTGCGCCGAGTAGTAGTGGCGCTTGGTGCCCCGCGGGGCGATGTCCTCGGTGAGCCGCGCGGGGTTCTCGGCGTGGAAGCCGTAGGCGGCGACCGAGGAGGCGTAGACGAGCCGCCGCGCGCCGGCGTCCCGGGCCGCCTCGAACACGGTGCGTGAACCCTTCAGGTTGATCAGCTCGGTCTCGTCGCGGCCGCCGATGATGATGAACGCCAGGTGCACGACGACGTCGGCGCCGGCGACGAGCTCGGCCACCGCCGGGGCGCTGAGGACGTCGCCCTGGCGGTAGACGGTCTTGCGCAGCCCGGCCGCCTCGGGGTCGAATGGCCGCCGGGCCATCGCCCGGATCTCGCCGACCTCCCGCGCGCGCTCGAGCGCGCGCAGCAGCGAGCGGCCGATGACGCCGGTCGGGCCGGTGACGGCGACGGTCAGCTTCGGCTTGGCCGGTCCCGAGATCGTCATCGGTAGCCCGGCTCGCCGGGCAGAAGGATCCGCGCGGTCTCGCCCGAGGTGAGCACCCGGGGCGCCGTCGCCACCACCTCGCGTCCCGCGGCGTGCTCGATCAACGCCTCGGCGGTGGCGAAGCCCGCCAGCTGCTCGAGCGTCTTGATCGTCGGGAAGACCATGAACAGCTCGCCGCGCCGGCCCGCCTCGAGCGCGGCGTCCGGCGCGTACCAGCGCGCGTCGACGACCTCGGCGCCGTCGATCGCCGGCTCGACCCCGGCCGGGGCGGGGGCGAGGTAGAACCACGTGTCGAAGCGGATCTTGACCTCGGCCGGGGTGATCCAGCGGGCGAACGCCACCAGCGCGTCCGGATCGGCGACGGCGATCCCGGCCTCCTCCTCGAGCTCGCGGACGGCGGCGAGCCGGTGGGCGGCCTGACCCGTGCCCTCCTCGCCGGACACGGCGCCGCCGGGGAACACCCACGCGCCGCCCATGAACCGCGCTGCGGGGTTGCGGCGCACCAGCAGCACCTCCAGGCTCTCGCCGCCACCGCGCAGCACCACCACCGTCGAGGCCGGCCGCGGCGTCGTGGCCGCGCCCGGGTTGAGCTCCTCGCCGGGTGCGGGGCCCTGTCTCTCCACCGCCCGACCCTATCGCGCCGCCGCGATCGGGGCGGGCCGGTACATTGGCCGCCATGCGGAAGTACATGTGCGAATCGTGCGGGTTCATCTACGACCCCGCGGAGGGCGACCCCGACGGCGGCATCCCGCCCGGAACCGCGTTCGAGGACATCCCCGAGACGTGGTTCTGTCCCGTGTGCGGCGCGCGCAAGCGGGACTTCACCCCCTACGACGATTGACGCTGCGCGCACGCCTGATCACCGTCCGCCAGGTTGGCCGGTACGTCGATCCGCGGGTCGCGGTCGCGGGCTGATCGCGCCGGCTCGAACCCACTCTGAGCGGGTTGGTAGCTGCAGGCGGTACTAACCTGCTCAGAGTCGCGCGGCTTAAGCTAGACCGGGGCGCCGGCCGGTGCGCCGGCCGTCACCGCGGCGATCGACGCGGCCGTGATCTCGACCAGGCGGCCGAGGTCGGCGGCCGACATCGCCAGCGCCGGCATCAGCACGATCACGTCGCCGAGCGGGCGGATGATCGCGCCCCGCTCGCGCGCCGCCAGCGTGACCAGATGGCCGCGGCGCGCGGCCACCGGGTGGGTGGGCGCCCCCTCCAGTTCGATCCCCACCATGAAGCCGCGCTGGCGCACCTCGGCCACTCCCGGAAGCCCCGCCACCCGCTCGCGCAGCGCGTCCCGCAGCAGGGCGATCTTCGGCTGCAGGCGCTCCAGCGTGCGCTCTCGCTCGAACGTCTGAAGGGTGGCGATCCCGGCCGCGCAGGCCAGCGGGTTGCCGGTGTAGGTGTGGCCGTGAAAGAACGTGCGGAACTCCTCGTGGGCGCCGAGGAAGCCCGCGTAGATCCGCTCGGTGGCGAGCGTCGCCGACAGCGGCAGGTAGCCGCCGGTCAGGCCCTTGCCGACCGCCATCAGGTCGGGCGTGACGCCCTCCAGCCCACAGGCGAACATCGCGCCGGTGCGGCCGAATCCGGTCGCCACCTCGTCGCAGATCATCAGCACGCCGTGGCGGTCGCACAGCTCGCGCACCGCGCGCACGTATCCGTCGGGCGCCATCAGCATCCCCGCCGCGCCCTGCACGAGCGGCTCGATGATCACCGCCGCCACCTCGGCGCCGTGCGCCGCGAGCAGTTCGGCGAGGTGCGCGACGTCGCCGGCCCGCGCCCGCCAGGCGTCGAACAGCAGCGGGCGGTACAGCGAGTGGAACAGTTCGATCCCGCCGACCGAGACGGCGCCGATCGTGTCGCCGTGGTAGGCGTTCTCGAGGCACACAAAGCGGGTGCGCCGCGGCTCGCCGCGCTGCGCCCACCACTGGAAGGCCATCTTCAGGGCGATCTCGACCGCGGCGGAGCCGCTGTCGGAGTAGAACACGCGGCTCATCCCCGCCGGGGCGACGGCGAGCAGCCGCTCGGCCAGCTCGATCGCCGGCGCGTGCGAGAGCCCCAGCATCGTCGAGTGCGCGACGCGCCCGAGCTGAGCCTCGATCGCCGCGTCGATCGCCGGATGCCGGTGGCCGTGGACGTTGCACCACAGCGACGAGACGCCGTCGATGTACGCCCGGCCGTCGGTGTCGTAGAGGTCGGTGCCCTCGGCGCGGTCGATCACCAGCGGCGGCTCCTCCTCGCACCAGCCGCGCTGCTGGGTGAACGGATGCCACAGGTGGCGGCGGTCGGCGGCGGCGAGATCCTCGGTGCTGCGCATCTCCGGGCACGTTAGCTCCCGATACGGTCGGACGGAGCGAGGCGCGGCGGGTGGGGTCGGCGGCCGGCGCAGGCCGGGGCCGGGTGGATCGGCGGCCGGCGCAGGCCGGGCCGGGTGGATCGGCGGCCGGCGCAGGCCGGGCCGAGTGGATCGGCGGCCGGCGCAGGCCGGGGCCGAGTGGGGGTCCGCTTTAGCGCCGTCTGGCAGCCTAGGCGCGTGCTCACAGCACGGAGAAGCCGACGCAGGGTCGGAGGTCGGCAGGGCGGCCCGCGCGCGTGGCGGGGCGCCCTGGGGCTGCTCGCGGCGGCGGCCGTGGCCGCTGTGATCGTCGCCCTGGCCGGCTCCGGCGGCCCCACCGGCCGCGCCTTCGAGTCGATGTTCCAGGACGACGCGCTGCTGATCTACAACCCCTCGGCGGCGTCGATCGACTCGACCCTGACGACGCTCGAGCGGCTCGGCGTCGACCGGCTGCGGCTGACCGTGAAGTGGAGCGACATCGCCCCGGGCGCCGCCTCGCGCACCCCACCGGGGGGGTTCGACGCCACCGACCCCGCGGCCTACGGGGGCGGCTGGGCGCGCTATGACCGGATCGTCCTGCTGGCCGCGCGGCACGGGCTCGCCGTCGACTTCGACCTCACCGGCCCCGGGCCCCTGTGGGCCGCCGCCCCGCACCCGCCCAACGCCCACGTGGCCGCCGTCTACGGGCTCTCGCCGGTCGCCTTCCGGGAGTTCGTCACCGCCGTCGGGCGCCGCTACAGCGGCCACTTCACGCTGCGCGCGCCGGGCCGGGCACCGGTGACGCTGCCCCGGGTGAGCTTCTGGACGGTGTGGAACGAGCCCAACCAGCCGGGCTGGCTGGCGCCGCAGTGGCATCAGGTGGCGGGCGCCCGGGTGCCGGCGGCGCCGGTGCTCTACCGGGCCTACGTCGACGCCGCCTACGTGGCGCTCCGCGCCACCGGCCACGGCGCCGACCGCTTCCTGGTCGGCGAGCTCGCGCCGGAGGGCTGCGTCCCCGGCGGCGCCGGCCAGTGCTTCTACACCTCGGTCGACCAGCCGATCACGCCGCTGCCGTTCCTCCAGGCGCTGTACTGCCTGAGCCCTGGCTACCGGCCGCTGCGCGCCGCCGGCGCCACCGCGCTCGGGTGCCCGGCCGGCGGCGGCCGCGACCGCTTCCTGCGGGCTCACCCCGGCCTGTTGCGGGCCAGCGCGTTCGCCCACCACCCGTATTCGTTCTTCGTCGCCCCGAGCGCCTCGCTGCCCTCGCCGTTCGTGCCGCTGGCCGACCTCGGCCGGCTCGAGCGCGCGCTCGACCGCACCTTCGCCGCCTACGGCGTGAGCCGGCGGCTGCCGCTGTATTTGACCGAGTACGGCTACGAGACCAACCCGCCCGACCCGACCCCCCGGGGTATGACGCTCGGCGAGCAGGCGGCCTATCTGAACCAGGCCACGTACCTGGCCACGCGCGACCCCCGCGTCGAGGGGCTCTCGCAGTTCCTGCTCGTCGACTCGCCGCCCGACCCCGCCTATCCGCCCGGCGACGTCAGGCGCTGGTCGACCTTCCAGACCGGGCTCGAGTTCCTCGGGGGCGCCCGCAAGCCCTCGTTCTCCGCCTACCGGCTGCCGATCTTCATCGCCCACCCGGTGGTTCCGGCCGGCTCCGACGTGGGGGTGTGGGCGATGCTCCGCGCCGCGCCCGACGGAGGCAGTCAGTCCGCGACGGTGCAGTGGCGCGGGCGCCGCGGCGGGTTCCGCGCCGTCGCCGAGCTCAGCGCCGGCGCCCGCGGCCGGATCCTCTCGGCCGGCGTGCGCCTGCCCGGCAGCGGCCAGGTACGGGTGAAATGGGTCCCGCGGGGCGCAGCGGCGCAGTTCAGCCGTGCCGTGGCGGTGCGGGTCGGGCGCTGAGGGGTCCCGGCGGGAGCGGCGCTTTCGGCTCAGCGCCGCGGACGGCGGTCGGCGAGATCCGACCAGCGGATGCTGATCCGGTAGCCGGCCTCGGCCCACGCGTGGCGCCAGTCGGCCGCCCACAGTGGCGCCCAGCCGCGGCCGAGCGCCCAGCCCGCGACACCGAGGGCGACCAGCGCGGCCAGGACCCCGAGCACGGCGAGCGGGGCGGGGATCCCCGAGCTCGAGTGGGCGGTCACCGAGCCGGGCGGGGGGCTACCGCCGCCCCTCAGCGTGCCCACCGGACGCGCCGGGCGCGCCCCCGCGCCGCGGGCGCAGATGCCGCCGGCGCGGGTGTTGAGGGCTCCCTGCACGGCGGTGCTGAAGTCCTGGAAGTACTGCGTGGCGTAGGTGTCCTCCTGTCGCAGCGCCGCCGACAGCGTCGCCGTGGAGAACGAGCAGGCGTCGATCGTGCCGGTCCGCTGGTAGGCGTTCTCGACCCGGGTGAACGCGTCGGCGCCCGCCGCCACCGGCGCGGCGGCCAGCGCCAGGGCAACCAGGACGGGGAGCAGCCGGCGGGGGAGGGGTAGCGGACGCGCGGACACGCCACCTAATCTACGCTGACGGGGTGAGGCGGCGCCGGCCGAGCCAGTCGTCGACCGGGAGTCCGGCGCCGGCGGCCGCCAGCGCCGCCGGGTCGGCGCGGGGGAGCGCCGGCAGGGTTGCCACCGGTACCTCCCCGAGCTGGGCGATCGTGGCGCGATTGGAGCGCGCGATCGCATCGGGCTCCGCGGGCCATGGCGTCAACACGACCGCGCGCACGTCGAGCTCGGCGGCGCGGGCGGCCTCCAGGGTCAGCCGCGTGTGGTTGATCGTGCCGAGTCCGGGCCGCGCCGCGAGCAGCACCGGCAGCCCCACGTCCCGGGCCAGGTCGCGCACGTCGTAGCCGGGGGCGAGGGGCACGAGCAGGCCGCCGACCCCCTCGACGACGAGCACGTCGGCCGCGCGCGCCGCCGCCTCCCGCACCGCCTCCAGCAGCGCCTCCCGGGTCAGCGGCGCACCGGCGAGCTCGGCGGCGAGATGGGGCGAGACCGCGGGGCCGTAGCGGAGTGGGGAGACCTCGGCGGCCGGGATCCCCGCGGCGCCGCCGAGCAGCTCGTCGTCGGGCGGCCAGTCGTCGCCGGGCGGATCGTCGAGCCCCGTGATCACCGGCTTCAGCGGCCGCGCGGCGACGCCCCGGGAGCGCAGCGCAGCGACGATCGCCGCCGCCAGCACAGTCTTGCCGACCCCGGTGTCGGTCCCGGTGACGAAGCAGCCGCGCACGCGGGGCGGGACGGCCTACGCGGCGCGGGCCTCGAAGTCGAACACCGCGGACGCGACGGTGCGCTCTCCGCGGGCCGGCAGCGGGCGGTCGTCGCGGTCGCGGTCGCGGTCGTCGCGCTCACGCTCGTGGTGCCGCTCGTCCGGCGCCGGCGGCTCCTCCGTCGCCGGGGCGGCGAGCGAGGTCTCGTGCAGGCGCGGCTCGAACCCGACCGCCCGGGCCGACTCAGCCAGCAGCCGCGCGGCCAGCCGCAGCTCCTCGGGCCGGTGGGAGGCCATCACGGCCAGGCGCAGGCGCGAGGTGCCCGCCGGCACGGTCGGCGGGCGGATCGCCTGGGCGAACACGCCGCGGGTCAGCGCGGCCTCGCAGATCCTCACCGCGAGGGCGGGCTCGCCGACGATCAGCGGGATGATCTGCGTGCGCGACCCGCGCACGTCGAAGCCCTGTAGTGCGAGCTCGGCGCGCAGCGCCGAGGCGTTGGCCGACAGCTTCTCGACCAGGCGGGGCCGCTCCCCGAGCAGCTCGAGCGCGGCCAGTGCGGCGGCGACGGCCGGAGGCGGGAGCGCGGTCGAGAAGATAAACGTCCGCGCCTGGTTGGTAAGGAACCGGGCCATCGTCGCGTCGCAGGCGGCGAACGCGCCGTAGGACCCGAGCGCCTTGCCGAGCGTGCCGGTGATCACGTCGATCTCGTCCTCGAGCCCCGCCTCGGCGGCGGCCCCCCGGCCGCCGGGTCCGAGCACGCCGGTGCCGTGGGCCTCGTCGACCATCAGTCGCACCCGCGAGCGGTGCGCGAGCTCGACCAGCTCGGCGAGCGGGGCGACATCGCCGTCCATCGAGAACACCGTGTCGCTGACGATCAGCGCGCCGCGCCCCTCGGCCTGGCGGATCCCCCAGCGCAGGTGCTCGAGGTCCCGGTGCTGGTAGACGAACACCTCCGCCCGGGACAGCCGGCAGCCGTCGACGATCGATGCATGGTTGAGCTCGTCGGAGAAGACCACCTCGCCGGGACGCGCCAGCGCCGAGATCACCCCGGCGTTGGCGAGGTACCCGGAGCCGAACAGCAGCGCCGCCTCGCGGCCCTTGAAGTCGGCCAGGCGCTCCTCGAGGCGGCGATGGATCGTCATCGTCCCCGAGACCAGCCGCGAGGCCCCCGCGCCGACGCCCCAGCGGGTGGCCGCGTCGGCGGCGGCGAAGCGCAGCCGCGGGTGGTCGGCCAGCCCCAGGTAGTTGTTGGAGCACAGCAGCATCACCGGCTTGCCGTCCAGCAGGACGTGCGGGCCCTGCGGCCCGCTGATCATACGGGTCCGGCGGTGCAGCCCGAGCTGCTTGAGCTCGTCGAGTCGTGCCTCGATCTCGATCATGCCGCCACGTTCCGTCCGGTGTTCGGCGCCCCGTCGGGCCGCGGCGGCACGGCCCGCTTGGCGTGGAAGCGCAGCTGCCGGGACGGGTCCCACAGCCGGACGTCGAGGCCGTCGGGGGGCTCGGCCGGCGCTGCCTTCACTACGTCCGCGGTCTCCGGGGTGGTGCCGGCGAGCCAGCCCGAGCGGTTGTCCGGGCGCGGGTTGGCGCCGTTGTCGGGGTGGCGGGCGACGTTCAGCCCGAGCTCCTCGAACATGCCGCGATCTTCCTCGGGGGTGTTCCCGAGGGTGGTGAGGAAGTTCCCCATCATCACCCCGTTGAGCCCCGCCCTCACCGCCGTGGCCTGGAGCTCGCCGAGGTTCTCGACCCGGCCGCCGCACAGCCGGAACAGCGCCTCGGGCAAGATCAGGCGGAAGATCGCGATCCACTTCACGACCTCCCACGGGTCCATCCGCTCGCGGTCGCCGAACTTCGTCCCGGCGCGCGGGTTGAGCAGGTTGATGGGGACGCTGGTGGGGTCGATGCCGGCCAGCTGGAAGGCCATCTCGACCCGCTGCTCGCGCGTCTCGCCGAGGTTGAGGATCCCGCCCACGCATGTCTCGAGCCCGGCCTCGCGGACCGCCTCGATCGTCCGCAGCCTGCCCTCATAGCGGACCGTCGTCGAAACCTCCGGATAGTGGCTGCGCGCGGTCTCGACGTTGTGGTGGACCCGCTGGATCCCGGCCTGCTTGAGCGCCCGGGCTCGCTCGGCAGACATGTGGCCGATCGACACGCAGCGCTTGAGGTTTGTGTGCTCGGAGACCAGCCGCGCGCCCGCCAGCACCTTCTCGAAGTCGCGCTTCGAGAGGCCCTGGCCCTGCGTGACCATGCAGAACCGGTGCGCGCCCGCCGCCTCGGCTGCGCGCGCGTGCTCGAGGATCTGCTCGGGGTCCATCATCGCGTGCAGCGGCGTCTCGGCCTCGGCATACTTTGATTGGGCGCAGAACCCGCAGTCCTCGGCGCAGCCGCCCGACTTGGCGTTGACCAGCGAGCACATGTCGGTCGCGTCGCCGAAGCGCTCGACACGCGCCGCCCAGGCGCGCTCGACCAGTGCGCCGATCGCGGCGTGGTCCTCGAGCTCCCCGAGCGCGAGCGCCTCCTCGCGAGTGATCAGCGATAGCATGCACGGCACCGTATCCGCCGGGCCGGACGGATACGGTGCCGGAGCGGGCCGAACGTCGCTGGTTGCTACTTCTTTTTCTTGGGGTGCCGGGTCGGCGCGAGGGCCAGGTACCGGTGCCCGGCGTGCACGGCGACCGTCCTGCCCGTGCCGTAGTCGTAGACGGCGACGGTGCCGCGGTGCACGACGGTCAGCGTGCCGGCGCAGGTGTCGGAGGTGTCCCAGACGGTGCCGCGGACCGTGCCGGCGCTGTAGCGCCCCTGGGTCCGGAAGCGGCCATGGCTGTCCCGGGCGTGGAGGGTCTGGAGCACCGGGTTGCCCTTCGCGGCGTGGGCGCCGAAGGCCTTGCCGATCGTGCTTGAGCAGCTCCGGTAGCTGGGCGCGCCGGGGAAGATGTCCTCGAGCAGCCTGAGCGTAGTTAGGCCCTTGGTGACACCCGAGGCCGACTGCGAGTTGGTGAACAGGCCGCCCCCGAAGATGCCGGCCTGCGTCTTGGTGTTCTGGCCGGTCCCGCTCGTCGCGGTGACGAGCTGGAGCGTGCCCGTGCGGGCGTCGATCTGAGACCCGGAGGGGATCTGGCGCGCCTCGGTCAGGGGCAGGAACCCCGAGCCCTTGGTGAGGTTGGCCTGCGCGCTGTGGCCTGCGGCGCCGTACAGCGTGTCACCCGGCGGCAGCTTGACGAACACTTGCCCGGAGATCGGGAAAACGTCGGCCGACTGCCCGAGCACCGGGGGCGGCGGGGCGGGATCGGCTAGCGTCGTGAACGTCAGCTCCGGCCCGTAGGTGGTGCCCGCGCTCGAGGTCGTGACCAGTCGCGCGTGGTAGAGCGCGTGGGGGATCAGGCCGGTGAGGCCGGCGCTCACCGGCACGCCGGCGGTTCCCGAGCCGACCGGCTGATCGGGCGTGCGCTGGTCGTAGAGCGGGCCCGGCGTCGTCCGGAGGCTCGGGTCGAGGCCATACTCGTAGTGCGCGCTGGTCGGCTGGCCGTTGGGGTTCACGAAGGCGCTCAGCGCCTCGGTGGTGCTGCTCCGGGGCGTGGCCGACTGGCCCGACACGGTCGGCGCGCCGGCGAGCGCGGCGGTGTAGGTGAACTGATCGGCCGTGCCGATGGAACTGGTCCCACCGGGGCCGGTGACCGTGACGTCCACCGTCCCGGTCCCCGGGGGCGAGGACACGGTGATCGTCGTATCGCTGAGCACCTGCAGCGAGCCGCCCGCGGCCGTGCCGAAGCCGACCCCGGTCGCGCCGGTAAACCCGGTGCCGGTGATCGTCACGGGGCTGCCCCCGGCGTCCGGACCGGAGCCAGGGCTGATCCCGGTGACCGACGGCGTCGGTGGAGTCGGCGTAGGCGTCGGCGTCGGCGCCGGCGCCTGGTAGGTGAAGCGGTCGGCGGTGCCGGTGGGGCTGGTGCCGCCGGGCGTCACGACGGTGACGTCCACCGTCCCGGCCGAGCCGGGGGGAGCGGTCGCCGTGATCGAGGTTCCGGCGCTGTTGACGGTGAAGCTGGGAGCGGGGGTCGAGCCGAAGTTGACCGCGGTCGCGCCGGCCAGGTCGGTGCCGGTGATCGTCACCGTGGTGCCGCCGCCCGGAGGGCCGGAGCCGGGGCTCACGGAGGTGACCGTCGGCGCCGCGACGTAGGTGAACACCCCGCCGCCGCTGGCGGTGCTGGTGCCGCCCGGCGTCGTGACGGAGACGTACACGGGTCCGGGCGAGCCTGGGGGCGAGACCGCGGTGATCGAGGTCCCCGCGGCGTCGACGCTGTAGAAGACGGACGAGTTGGGGCCGAAGCTGACGCTGGTGGCGCCGGTCAGGTCGGTGCCGGTGATCGTCACCGTGGTGCCGCCGGCGACGGGCCCGGAGCCCGGGCTGATCCCGGTGACCGACGGCGTCGGTGGCGGTGGCGGTGGCGTCGGCGCCGACGTCGGCGCCGGCGCCGGCGCCTGGTAGGTGAAGCGGTCGGCGGTGCCGGTGGGGCTGGTGCCGCCGGGCGTCACGACGGTGACGTCCACCGTCCCGGCCGAGCCGGGGGGAGCGGTCTCCGTGAACGAGGTTCCGGCGCTGTAGACGGTGAAGCTGGGAGCG
>JBBSFX010000012.1:0-73365 GCA_038254735.1 Solirubrobacterales bacterium | reverse complement strand
CCAGTCAACCGCAGCATCAACGCCCCCGCCGAACCGCATCCGGGACAGCTCCCCGGTCATCACGTCGATCGCCGCGGCATGCGCCGACCGGGCGTGGACATCGAACCCGACATAGGTCATCGTTCCGGGCATGGCCGGACCTCCTCAGTTCTGGGGTCAGCCGGAGCCGATCTCCGGCCAGACAAATCCCCGCGAGGAGCGTCCGGCCTCTCAGCCCGGCGGGCAACCCCTGCAACGGGCGGCCCAAGCCATAGTGTCTAACCGTCGCACTGGGCGGCCGAGCCGGCCTGGCCGGAGGGTAGCCGAATACCGTCCCTCCACGGGTGCTGCACGGCCCTGCCCCTTGACCACCCCCAGCACGCCGCCTAGCCTAGACCTAGACCTCTGGAGTTGCGCTCGGTGAGGGCGCTCCGCGACCGGGCTTCCCGCGACTGGCGGCGGTCGCTCAGGTTTCGCTGCGACCGCGGGCGATCGCGATCTCGCCCGTGCGCGCCATCTCGACCAGCCCAAACGGGCGCACCAGCCGCTCGAAGGCCTCGATCTTCTCGTAGGTGCCGGTGACCTCGATGGTCACCGAGCGCTTCGAGACGTCGACCACCTTGGCGCGGAAGATCTCGCAGATCTGCATCACCTCGGCGCGGCCGGCGCCATCGGCCGAGACCTTGAACAGCGCCAGCTCGCGGGCCAGCGTCTCGGCCGGCTCGAGGTCGCGGATCTTCAGCACGTTGACCAGCTTGTGCAGCTGCTTGTTGACCTGGTCGATCGAGTGCACGGCGCCGTCCAGGGTCAGCGTGACCCGGCTGAAGCGCTCGTCGTCGGTGGGGCCGACGGCCAGCGTGTCGATGTTGAAGCCACGCCGCGCGAACAGCCCGGTGATCCGGGTCAGCACGCCGGGCTTGTTCTCGACCAGAATCGAGAGGATGTGCTTGCGACCGCTGCGGAGGTTGCCGGCGGCCTCGAGCTGGTCGAGGCTGAGCATCTCCTTGGTTCCAGGCTCGCCCATGGTCAGCCGACCATGTCCCGGGCGGCCTGGCCCGCCGGGATCATCGGGTAGACGTTCTCCTCGGGGGTCACGCGGACGTCGACCAGCACCGGGCCCTCGGTGTCCAGCGCCGCGCGCATCCCGTCCACCAGCGAGGTCTTGTCGGTCAGCCGCATGCCGGTCGCGCCGTAGGCCTCGGCGAGCTTGACGAAGTCCGGGTAGCGTCCCATGTCAACCTGGCTGTAGCGCCGGTCCCAGAACAGCTCCTGCCACTGGCGGACCATGCCCAGGTAGCCGTTGTTCATGATGAACACCTTGATCGCGATCCCCTCCTGCGAGCAGGTCGCGAGCTCCTGCATGTTCATCTGCACCGAGCCGTCGCCGGCGATGCAGACCACGGTCGCCTCGGGGCAGCCGACCTTGGCGCCCATCGCCGCCGGCAGCCCGAACCCCATCGTCCCGAGCCCGCCGGAGTTGATCCAGCGGCGGGGCTTTGCGAAGTGGTAGCGCTGCGCGGCCCACATCTGGTGCTGGCCCACGTCGCTGGTGACGATCGCGTCGCCGCCGGTCGCCTCGTACAGCGCGTCGACCATGAACTGCGGCTTGATCTCGGCGTCCTTGGAGTCCTCGTAGACGAGCGGGTAGCGCTCCTGCCAGCCGCGGATGCGGCTCCACCACCCCTCCAGGCGGGCGGGGTCGGCGCCGAGCGCGCGGTACTCGGCGGTCAGCCGCGGGAGGATCCTTTTGGCGTCGCCGACGATCGGGATGTGGGCGGGGATGTTCTTGGAGATCTCGGCCGGGTCGACGTCGATGTGGATGAACTTCGCCCGCGGCGCGAACTCCGACAGCTTGCCGGTGATGCGGTCGTCGAAGCGGGCGCCGATGGCCACGATCAGGTCGGCCTCGTCCATCGCGTAGTTGGCCGTGCGGGTGCCGTGCATCCCCAGCATCCCCAGCCACTGCTCGTGCGGGGCCGGGAACGCGCCCAGCCCCATCACCGTGCAGGTGACCGGGAAGCGGTCGACGGCGCCGAGCTCGCTCAGCTCGGCCGCGGCGCCGGCGCTGACCACGCCGCCGCCGGCGTAGATCACCGGGCGGTGTGAGTTGGCCAGCGCCTTGGCGGCCAGCCGGATCTGCTTCTGGTTGCCGTCGGTGGTTGGCTGGTAGCCGGGCAGGTGCACGTCGGTCACCGGCTCGTACGGGATCTCGGCCCGGCTGAGGTCCTGCGGGATGTCGACGACGACCGGGCCCGGACGGCCGGTCCGGGCGATGTGGAACGCCTCGTGGATCGAGCGCGGGATCTCCAGCGGGTGCTGGATCATGAAGCTGTGCTTGACGATCGGCATCGTGATCCCGATCGTGTCCGCCTCCTGGAAGCCGTCGGTGCCGAGCAGGTCGGTGCGGACCTGGCCGGTGATGAATACCACCGGCACGGAGTCCATCATCGCGTCGCAGATCGGCGTCACCAGGTTCGTCGCGCCGGGGCCGCTCGTGCCCAGCGACACGCCGACCTTGCCGGTGGCCTTGGCGTAGCCCTCGGCGGCATGGCCGCCGCCGGCCTCGTGGCGGACGAGGATGTGACGGATCCCGGCGTCGTAGAAGGCGTCGTAGGTGGGAAGGTTGGCGCCGCCGGGAAGGCCGAATACGACGTCGACACCTTCCGCTTTAAGACATTCCATCAGAGCATCGACTGCACGCATGGCGCTCGCCTCCTTTCCCAGAGAGCTATTCAGGCACGCGGAAACGCTCCGCGGCCCGGGGAGGCAAAGGATTTTATCCGGTCCGGGGAGTGCTCACGCGCGGGCGCCGCATGGCCGCCTCCGGGGCGATCGCGACATCGGGGAAATCGAGCTCCTCGCCGCAGCGCATGCAGACCGCGTCATAGAGCTTGACCACGCGCCCGCAGCTCGGGCACTGGCGCCGCAGCTCGTCGTTGTCGTAGCGGTAAAGGACCGCCGTGAGCAGCCCGACGAAGGGGACGCAGGCGGAGATCAGGAACCAGGTGAAGAAGCCCGCGCCCTTGATCCGACCGACGATCCCGCCGGCTAGGCCGAAGCACACCACGATGACCAGATAACCACCGGCACCGGCCATCCGTCACGTCTACCAGACGATCGTCTTGAGCGCCCAGAGCACCGCGACGGCCACCGCCACGACGACGATGATCGAGATGATCGTGCCGATCACGGCCTTGACCACGAGGCCGGCGATGACGACGAGCAAGACGCCCGCCGCTGCCTTCTTGACCACCGGGGTGCGGTGCCGCTGTGCTTCCAGTTGTTTGCCCATGCCCGTAAGCCTACTCCGGGCACGGCGCGGGTCAGTCGAAAGCGCGCTTGAGATGGTCGAAGCGAGCTTCCGGCTCGGTCGAGCGACCGTCGAGCCGCAGGCGCGCGATGCGGTAGCGGCGCAGTGGCGCGGTCGCCGTGCGCGGAGCCCGGAAGCGCTGATCGGGGACCAGCAGCACCTTGGAGACTGCGTGAGAGCTGTTCATGGCGAGGATGATGGACTTCCGGGCTCGAGAAGGCATTGGCCGCGGGGACAAAGTTCTTCGCCGGCCGCCGTCCAGAGGGCCGCCGGGCCGCCTACGGCCGGCCGATCCGCAACACCCGGACACCCGCCTCCCGCCACGCCTCGGGGTCGAGCACGTCGCGCCCGTCGAGCAGCACCTTGACGCCCGGTAGCGAGGTCGGCTCGAGCGCGCGGTAGGCGGCGTGGTCGGCCTGCAGCACGGCCGCGTCGATCGGCTCGCCATCCCACGGCGCGTAGCCGAGCGCGCGCAGCTCGGCGGCGTCATACAGCGGGTCGGCGGCCAGCGGCACGGCGCCGGCGGCGGCCAGCGCGTCGCGCAGCGCGTGGGCGCCGGAGAACGCCGTCTCCTTGACGTCGCCGCGGTAGGCGACGCCGAGGATCAGCACCCGGTCGCCGACGAGTCCCCCGCGCGCCGCGGCCAGCTTCGCCACCGCGTACACCGGCATCGCCGCGTTGACCGCCCGCGCGGCGGCGGGCAGCCGCGCGTCCGGATCACCCGCCAGGTAGAACCGCGGGTACACGGGGATGCAGTGCCCGCCGACGGCGATCCCGGGGCGGTGGATGTGCGAGAACGGCTGCGAGTTGGCTGCCTCGATCACCCGCGCCACGTCGATCCCGCGGCGATCGGCGAACGCGGCGAACTCGTTGGCCAGCGCGATGTTGACGTCGCGGTACGTCGTCTCGGCGAGCTTCGTCAGCTCGGCCGCCTCGGCCGACCCCATCCCCCGCACCTCGGCGGCCAGGAACGCCTCGTACAGCGCGATCGCCCGCGCCTCGCCGGCCTCGCTCAGCCCGCCGACGAGCTTCGGATAAGCGTCGAGGTCGGCGAGCACCCGCCCGGAGAACACGCGCTCCGGGCTGTGGACGAGGAAGAAGTCGCGCTCGGACTCGAGCCCCGAGAGCTCGGCCAGGCGCGGCGCGAAGCGCTCCCGCGTGGTCCCCACGGGGATCGTCGTCTCGACGCTGAGCACCGTCCCCGGCGCCAGCGCCGCGCCGATGTCGTCGATCACCGCATCGATGATCCGGAAGTCCGGGCGGGCCTGCGCGTCGAGGAGCAACGGCGGCACCGCAACGACGAGGTCGGGGCCGGCGGCGACGGCGGAGCGCGTGTCGGTGACGGCCCGCAGCCGCCCGTCGCCGACCGTCTCGGCCAGCGCCGCGGCGAGGCCGGCCTCGCCGGGGAACGGCTCGCGCGCGGCGTTGACCAGCTCCACCGTCGCCGGGTCGATGTCGCAGCCGATCACCTGGTGGCCGGCCAGCGCGATCCTCGCCGCCAGCGGCAGCCCAATCTTCCCCAGCGCGACGACGACCGCGCGCACGTCAGCCGTCCGCGGCGCCGGGCAGCGTCACCGTCTCGCCGGTGCGGGCGCTGCGGAGCGCCGCCTCGGCCACGGAGACGATCGCCACCCCCTGCTCGAGCGTCACCACACCGGCGTCGAGCCGGCCCTCGAGCATGTCGAGGAAGCGCTCGTGCTCGATCCGCAGCGGCTCCTCACGGCGCAGCGCGTAGCGAGTCACGTCGCCCTCGCTGACGCCACGGAACTGCTGCGAGGTCGACCACGTGACGTCGACCTCGGCGTTGGCGTAGAAGGTCAGGTCCGCCGACAGCGTGTCGGCCTCGAGCATCCCCCGCTCCCCCAGCACGCGGGTGCTGCGGAGCTTGCGCGGCGATACCCAGTCGACGACGATGCTGAACGCCGCCCCGGAGCGCAGCGCGCCGTTGATCAGCACCAGGTCCTCGTGGCGGCGCCCGCTCAGGTACTGGGTCTGGGCGGCCAGCGTGGCGATCTGCGAGTCGGCCAGCCAGCTGACCAGGTCGATGTCGTGGGTGGCCAGGTCCTTGACCACGCCGACGTCCTGGATGCGGTCCGGGAACGGGCCGGTGCGGGTTGTCGAGACGGTGAACAGCCGCCCGATCTGGCCGCCCAGCAGCCGCCGGCGGAGCTCCTGGAGGGCCGGGTTGAAGCGCTCGACGTGCCCCACGGCCCCCTGCACGCCGGCCCGCCGGCACAGCTCGACGATCGCCCGGGCCTCCTCGCCGGTGGCGGCCAGCGGCTTCTCGATCAGCAGCGAGCAGCCCGCCGCGGCGAGCCGCTCGGCGACCGGCAGGTGAAGCTCGGTGGGCACGGCGAGGATCGCGAAGTCCGGCGCGTCCCCGGCCAGCAGCTCGTCCACCGACCCGTGCACCAGCGCGCGGTCGTGCACGGCGCGGTAGCGATCGCCGCCGGGGTCCACGGCGCCGGCCAGCTCGGCCCGCTCGGAGCCCTGGAGCAGCCGCGCGTGGTGGCGGCCGATCATCCCCAGGCCGATGACCGCGCCTCGGATCATCGCGGTGGCTCTCCGGCGCTCACAGGGGCGCGAGCATAGCCGAGGAGGTGGTTACGCTCCCGGGCGCGATGGCGATCCCCCTGTTCGACCTGAAGACGCCGCTGGCGCCGCTGCGCGAGCGGCTCGAGGAGGCGGCACGGCGCACGCTCGAGCGCGGTGTGTTCATCCTCGGGCCCGAGGTCGAGCGCTTCGAGGCCGAGCTCGCCGCCTATCTCGGCGTGCGCCACGTGATCGGGGTGGCCAACGGCACCGACGCGCTGACGATCGCGCTGCGGGCGATGGGGGTCGGGCCGGGCGACGAGGTGATCGTCCCCGCGTTCAGCTTCTACGCCTCCGCCGAGGCAATCCCGCCGACCGGCGCGCGGCCGGTCTTCTGCGACGTCGAACCCGACACGATGATGGTCAGCGCCGAGACCGTGCGGGCGCGGATCACCGAACGCACCCGGGCGGTGATCGCCGTGCACCTGTTCGGCAACGTCGCGCCGGTGGCCGAGATCGCGGCGCTCGGGGTGCCCGTGCTCGAGGACGCCGCCCAGGCGTCCGGGTCGCGCGGGCCGCACGGGCGCCCGGGGGCGCTCGGGCGGGCGGCCACGTTCAGCTTCTACCCGTCCAAGAACCTCGGCGCGATGGGCGACGGCGGCGCGATCGTCACCTCCGATGACGGCGTCGCCGAGCTGGCGCGGATGCTCCGCTGCCACGGCTCGCGCGACCAGCAGCGGTGGGAGCTGATCGGCTACAACTCCCGGCTCGACGAGCTCCAGGCCGCGTTCCTGCGCGTGCTGCTGCCCGAGCTCGACGGCTGGGCGCGGGCCCGGGCCCGTGCCGGGGAGCGCTACGCGGCGGCGGGACTGGGCGAGCTGGTCACGCTGCCCTCCCCCACCCCGGGCGCACTGGCCGCGTGGCACGTGTACGTGATCCGCTCCCCGCACGTCGACGCGATCGCCGCCGCGCTGGCCGAGGCGCAGATCGCCGCCAAGGTCTACTACCGTCCCGGCCTCCACCGCCACCCGGCGCTCGCGCCCTACCACGACCGCGGCGAGCTGCCGGTCACCGACGCGCTCGCCGGCGCCCACCTAGCGATCCCGCTCAGCCCCGTCCTGAGCGAGGAGCAGGCCGCCGAGGTCACCGTCCGCGTCGGCGCCGCGCTCGGCGCCCGCGCCTAGGCCGCCGGGGACGCCGGGATGCGGGTCGCCACGATCGTCGGCAACCGGCCCCAGTTCGTCAAGGCGGCGGCAGTCTCCCACCGGCTGCGCGAATGCCACGAGGAGGTGCTGATCCACACCGGACAGCACTACGACGACCAGCTCAGCCGGATCTTCTTCGACGAGCTGGGGATCCCCGCCCCGGCGCGCTCGCTGGGACTCGGTGGCGGCTCGAACCTCGAGCAGACCGGACGGATGCTGAGCGCGCTCGAGCCGGAGCTGGCGGCGATCGCCCCCGACGCCGTGCTCGTCTACGGCGACACCAACACGACGCTGGCGGCGGCGATCACGGCGGCCGGGCTGAAACTGCCGCTGATCCACGTCGAGGCGGGGATGCGTTCGTTCGACCGGACGATGCCCGAGGAGGTCAACCGCGTGCTGACCGACCACGTCTCAGGGCTGTGCCTGTGCTCGACGCCGGCGGCGGTGGCGAACCTCGCCGCCGAGGGGCTGGCCGGCGGCGCCGTGCTGTGCGGCGACGTCATGGCCGACGTCGCGCTGCGCTTCTCGGCGCTGGCGCAGGAGCGCTCGACGATCCTCGCCGACGCCGGCCTGGCGCCGGGCGCGTTCGCGCTCGTCACCGCCCACCGCGCGGGCAACGTCGACGACCCGGACCGCCTCGAGTCGCTGGTGGCGGTGCTCGAGGCGATGCCGCTGCGCCTGTTCTACCCCGTGCACCCGCGCACCCGGTCCCGGCTCGTGGCCACCGGGCTGATCGCGCGGTTAGAGCGCGCCGAGCACCTCACCCTGCACGAGCCCGTCGGCTACCTCGACCTACTGGCGCTGGTCGGCCACGCCCGCGCCGTCCTGACCGACTCCGGCGGCCTGCAGAAGGAGGCCTACGTGCTCGGCACTCCGTGCATCACGCTGCGCGAGCGGACCGAGTGGGTCGAGACCGTCACGGCCGGCTGGAACACGCTCGTCGGCCTCTCCCCCGCGGCGGCGCTGGCCGCGTTGGAGCGCGGGGTCCCGAAGGCGCCACAGCCCGACCTGTACCGGGCGGGCCGGGCCGCCGAGGGCGTCGTCGCGGCGATCTCGGCCTGGACCCCTCAACTCGCGGGGCCCGCCCGCTGACGCATCGGTGGGCCGTGCGCTCAGTACATCCCTGACTGTTACACCAAGGGTGTAACGTCGGTCCTATGGGTACGACTAACCCGCGCATCGGCGTGACCAAGGATGCCGATCTGGCGGCCGCACTCGACCTCACGCGGCCATTGCTCGATCCCGAAGAGACGCGCTCGGAGGCCGGGCACGTGCGCCGGCTCGCGCTGATCGGGGCCGGCGCGCTCCGGGCCGGCACGACGCAGGCGCGGGCGATACTCGATCGTCAGCGCCTACGGGAGCGTCCCGGGGTCCGACCCGCTACTCGCGCTCTCGAGGACCTGCCGTGGTTGGAGGCCGACCCGGTCGACGAGAATCGCCGTGCGAGCCAGACGCTCGAATGGGTCCGCGGTGAGCGGTGAGCGGTGAGCGGTGAGCGGTGAGCGGTGAGCGGTGAGCGCCACCATGGCCTACCTGGATGCGTCGGCCGCTGTCAAGCTGCTGCGCCCGGAGCCCGAGACGTCCGCGTTACGGGCCGCGCTGGCCGCGATCGCCGGGCATGTCTCCAGCGAGTTGCTCGAGATCGAGCTGCACTGCGTCGCCCACCGGGAGGGCGGCGAAGAGCTGGTTGACCGTGCCGATCACATCTGCGCTGCGCTGGACCTGCTGCCCTTCACACCGGCGATACGCGCACGCGCCGGCGGAACGTTTGTGCCCGCGCAGCGCGCCCTTGACGCGCTGCACATCGCCACGGCACTCGATCTGCGGCTGGACGCGCTCGTCCTCGTGACCTACGACACGCGCCAGGCGCAAGGCGCCGGCGCCGCCGGATTGAACGTCGCGTCTCCCATGTAGGGGTCATCCGTTCACGCATCGCACCAGTCCGGGATCGCTACCCCGCCAGCACCGGCAGCAGCGCCTGCAGCTTGATCTCGGTCTCGGCGAGCTCGGCCGCGGGCTCGGAGCCCCGGACGATCCCGCAGCCCGCGTAGCAGCGGGCCAGCCGGCCTTCGAGGTGCGCGCAGCGCAGCGCGACGCAGAACTCGCCGTCGCCGGAGCGATCCGACCAGCCGATCGTGCCGGCGTACCAGCCGCGGTCCAGCCCCTCGAGCGCGGGGATCAGCTTCATCGCCACGTCGCTCGGCTCGCCGCCGACCGCCGGCGTCGGGTGGAGCATCCCCGCTAGCTCGACGGCGCCGAGCGGCGAGTGCAGCTGCGCCCGGATCGGCGCGGCGAGGTGCTGGATGTTGGCCACGCGGATCAGCACCGGCTCCTGCGGCGAGGTCACCCACACGGCGTGCGGGCGGAGCACGCGGGCGATCCGGCGGGCGACGATCGCGTTCTCCTCGCGGTCCTTGTCGCTGCGCATCAGGCGCTCGCCGAGGTGGTCGTCGACGGCGGGGTCGGCGCTGCGGCGGGCCGAGCCGGCCAGCGCCACGGTGCTGGCGCGCTGGCCCTCGCGGCGCACCAGCAGCTCGGGGCTGGCGCCGATGAATGTCGCCTCGCCGCGCCCGACGGCGAACACGAAGCACGAGGGGAACGCCTCGCGCAGCACCCCGAGGACCGCCGCCGGGTCGTGCGCCACCGGCGCCCGAACCTGGACCTCGCGCGCCAGCACCAGCTTCTGGAGCTCGCCGGCGGCGATCCGCTGCACCCCGCGGGCGACCGCCTCCTCGTAGTGCGAGGGGGGCATCGGGCTCTGCACCCGGTAGCGCCCGGCGGGCGCCGGATCGAGCAGCGGCAGCGGCGCCGAGCGCAGCGACTCGACGCGTCGCGCGGCCCGCGCGCGGAGGTCCTCGACGGTGTCGTCGGGCCCGACGAGCAGGTTGACCGTGATCCAGGTTTCCGCCCCGCGGCGGGCCAGCGACAACTCGGGCACGTGCAGCGACGCCGGGGCGAAGCCGCCCCAGGCCTCGGAGCCGCCGCCCAGCGGGTCGAACGCGAAGCCGCCGAGGGCGGTCAGTCCGGCGCCGGGCGGGGCGGCCGCAGGCGGGTCCTCGACGATCGCCCCGCCGGCCAGCGCGCGCCAGCGGCGGGCCAGGATGGCGAAGCGGTCGGGACCCGCGTGCTCGAGCGCGACGGCGCTGCCCAACGCGGCCAGCGCGGTGCCGTCGCGGTCGGGCTGCTCGAGGCAGAACCAAGGCTCGCCGGGGACGCGAGAGGCAGCGATCACCGCCGTCGGGTCGGCGAGGCCGGGCCACCGGGCCGTGCCGCTGAGCAGCTTCGGCGCGCCGGCCTCACGCGCGTGCCTTAGGGCGGGGACCAGCCGCCGCTCGAGCCCCTCCGGGACGCCGGGATCGGGGCGAGCGAGCAGCGATCTCATCCACGGGAATTTACCCCGGCGCGGAGACCGCCGAACCGCTCGCCGCACCGTCCCCCGGCGCGGGGACCGCCGAACCGCTAGCCGCACCGTCCCCCGGGCGCGGCCGGCGAGCCTCGACGGCGGCCGCCTCGAGCGCCGGGCGCAGCTCGCGCGGGAGGCGCCGGCGCAGGCGCCAGCGGGCGCCCGAGAAGGCGAGGTTGGCCACGGTGGCGAACCCGGACTCGTCGGCGCGCAGCGCCAGCAGCAGGTGCGCGACCCGGTCGGCGGCGGGCAGACCGGTCCCGGTCGCCTTGACGCAGTAGCAGTTGACCCGCCGTCCCCCCGGGCGGACCAGGAGCGCGCCGGCCTCGCCGAGGAGCCACACGCCGAGCGCGCCGCGCTGGAGTGCCAGTCCGGTGCGGCCGTGGAGCTCGCGCGCGCTCGTGTCGAGCAGGTCGCCGAGCAGCAGCAGCGCGGTCCGCTCGGCCTCCCCGGCGGTGGCGGCCCGGCGGCGCAGGACGCCGGAGCCCCGGGCTGCGTACAGCTCCGGGATGATCCACGCGTGGGCGAGCAGGATCAGCGACACCGGGATCGTCACGGGCTTGAGCGCCGCGAGCAGGATTGCGGCGAGCCCGAACGGGACCGTGTGGGCGACGCTGGTCAGCGTCCACAGCCGCCCATAGCGCCGCAGCGAGCTGTCGCTGACCCGCGGGCGCCAGTACACGGCGGCCAGCTCGGGCAGCGCCCCCGGGGCGGCCTGGTACCAGGCCGGCTCGTTCAACGCCGCCCCGGATGGTCCCTGGAGCGCCAACGCTACCCGCCGGCGATCGGGCGGCGCATGATCACCAGCGAGGCGTCGAGCGGCAGCTCGCGGACCTGCTCGGCGCTGCCGTCGGGGTGCGAGACGACGGCCAGGTAGCCGAGCTCAAGCTCGGCGCGGAACGCCGCCACCGCGCGCTCGACGGCGTCGGGGTCGGCGGCCGTCCACTCCGCCAGGGTGGTGTGGCCGCTCTGGTCCATGCGGATGAGCCGTGACATGCGCTTCTCCTCCGGGTCTGAAGTCATTGCCCTGATCGTAGATCCCAAGACAAGCCAGCGGCGGCGCTCGTTCCGATCGACGAGTATGAAGCGCTCGAAGAGGACCGCAGAGATCCTCTCAAGCGGCCGCTGGCCCGCAACGGCCCCCGGTGTCCGCGCTGATGTGCTTGACCTGACACCCAGGTGTCAGGTTTATATTGATTCGCGTGCACCACACCGTGAAACAGACCGCCTCCCGCGTGGGTCTTCCGAGTCGGACGATCCGCTACTACGACCGCATCGGCCTCGTACGCCCCGAGCGCAGCGACAGCGGCTACCGGTTCTACGGTCCCGAGGACGAGGGAAAGCTGCAATTCATCCGTCGGGCCAAGGCGCTGGGCTTCTCGCTCCAAGAGATCCGCTCGTTGATCGAGGCCGCCGAGCGCGGCTGCTGCGGCGAGGTAGTCCCCGAGGTTGAGCGCTTGCTCGATGAAAGGGTCGCCGCGATCGACGCCCGGATGGCGGATCTGGCCGCGTTTCGCGCAAAGCTGGTGGCGTACCGGGAAGGTCGCGGCGAGGGCTGTGGCTGCGACAGCCACGGCGCTTTCTGCGGTTGTCTCGACGATGTGCCCCTGATCCAAATCGAACCACGAGGTGATTCATGACCTGTCAGTGCTGCCCCCCCACCGTGGAGAACGAACGCGACAGCCACGCCGAGCGCCGCCCCGAGCAGGCCGCCGAGGCGACCACCGGCTGCGGCCCCGACTGCGGCTGCGGCGGCGGGAGCGACCCGGCTGCCGACCACACCCCGCCCTCAGCGACAGACCGCCCGGCGCTCGCCTCAACCCGCCAATCCTCGGGTCTGGGCACTCAACAGCTCGACTGAAGTCGAGGGAGCCAAGACCCGGCCGGATTAGCCGCCGACCTGCTCGAGGATCAGCCGCCGCACCTCGCCTCCGTCGGCGCGGCCCTTGGTCTCCCGCATCACGAACCCGACCAGCGGCCCGATCGCCTTGTCGTTGCCCTCGCGGACCTTGGCGGCCGCGGCGGGGTCGGCGGCCAACGCCCGGGCGACGACCTCGGCCAGGCCGGAGTCCTCGGCGGAGATCGCGCCCAGCCCCTCGCGCTCGACGATCGCGCGCGGGTCGCCGCCGTCCTCGACGAGCATCGAGAGCACATCGCGGGCCGCGTTCTGGTTGACCTGCCGGGCGCCGACCATCCCGACCAGCGCGGCCAGGCCGGCCGGGGTCACGCGCGAGGCCGCCGGGTCGGCATCGGGTCCGATCCGCTCCACGAGCTGCGAGATCCAGTTGGCCAGCGCCACCGCCTCGGCCGAGTCGGCGGCCAGCGCGGCCTCGAAGTAGTCGGCGCGCTCGGGGCGGGTGGCGAGCTCCCACGCCTTATCGGCGCTCAACCCGAGCTCGCGCTCGTAGCGCTCGGCGCGGGCCGCCGGCAGCTCCGGGATCGCCTCGCGCGCGGCGGCGATCATCGCCGCGGTGGCCTCGAGCGGGACGAGGTCGGGCTCGGGGAAGTAGCGGTAGTCGTGGGCCTCCTCCTTGGAGCGCAGCGAGCTGATCCGGCCGCTCCGAGGGTCGTAGTGGAGGGTTTCCGGCACGACCTCCCGGCCCGCCTCGAGCAACCCCACCTGGCGCTCGATCTCGGCCTCGATCCCGTCCTTGACGAACTTGAACGAGTTCATGTTCTTCAGCTCGGTCTTCGTCCCCAGCGCGGTCGATCCGGCGGGCCGCACCGACACGTTGGCGTCGCAGCGCAGCGACCCCTGGGACATGTCGACGTCGGAGACGCCGAGCGTCCGGAGCGTCGTGCGCAGCAGGATCAGCCACTCGCGGGCGCCCTCGGCCGAGGGCAGGTCGGGCTCGGTGACGATCTCCACCAGCGGCGTGCCGCCACGGTTGAAGTCGACGACGCTGGCCTCGGCGCCGTGGATCCGCCCGCTCTCGCCGAGGTGGGTGAGCTTGGCCGCGTCCTCCTCCAGGTGGGCGCGGTGGATGCGGACGTCGCCGAGCCGACCGTCCGAGCAGATCGGCACGTCGTATTGGGAGATCTGGTAGCCCTTGGGAAGATCGGGATAGAAGTAGTTCTTGCGGTGAAACAGCGAGCGCGGCGCGATCTCGCAGCCGAGCGCCAGGCCGATCATGATCGCGGACTGCACGGCGCGCTCGTTGATCACCGGCAGGCTCCCCGGAAGCCCCAGGCACACCGGGCAGGTGTGGGTGTTCGGCGCCGCGCCGAACGACAGCCGGCAGCCGCAGAACATCTTCGTCCGCGTGCTCAGCTGCACGTGGATTTCCAGCCCGATCACCGGCTCGTAGCCGACGGTCATGCGCCCAGCCCCAGCGCCGGGGCGAGGTCGAAGCCGATCGCCTGCTCGAGCGCGAAGGCCGCGTCGAGCAGCCGGTTCTCGCTGAATGCGGGCCCGGCGAGCTGGAAGCCGACGGGCAGCCCGTCGCTGAGGCCTGAGGGGATCGAGACCGCGGGGATCCCGGCCAGCGGCATCGGCACCGTGCAGAAGTCGTTGAGGTACATCGCGTAGGGATCCTCGCTCTTGGCCCCGAGCGGGAACGCCGTCCACGGGCTGGTCGGGGTGACGACGAAATCGAACCCGGCGAACGCCGCGGCGAAGTCCTCGGCGATCTTCGTTCGCACCTTCTGGGCCTGACTGTAGTAGGCGTCGTAGTAGCCCGAGGACAGCGCGTAGGTCCCGAGCATGATCCGCCGCTTGACCTCGGGGCCGAAGCCCGCGGCGCGGGTGCGGCAGTACATCGTGTCGAGAGTGCCGTCGCCGTCGACCCGCAGCCCGTAGCGAACGCCGTCGAAGCGGGCGAGGTTGGCCGAGGCCTCGGCGGGCGCGATCACGTAGTAGGCGGCGAGCGCGTGCGGCGCGTGCGGGAGCCGACACGGCTCGATCTCCGCGCCCAGCGCCTCGGCCAGCGCCAGCGTCGCCTCGAAGCTCGACCGCACGCCCGCCTCCACGCCGCTGCCGGACCCGGTCAGCTCTTCGGGGACCCCCAGCCGCACGCCCTTCAGGTCGGTGCGGCGGGGGACGGCGATCGGCGCGGGGAAGGCCAGGGAGGTCGAGTCCCGCGGGTCGCGGCCGACCATCGCCGAGAACAGCAGCGCCGCGTCGGTGACGTCGCGCGTCAGCGGGCCGGCCTGGTCCAGCGAGGACGCGAAGGCGATCATCCCGTAGCGCGAGCAGGCGCCATAGGTCGGCTTCAGCCCGACGATCCCGCACAGCGCGGCGGGCTGGCGGATCGAGCCGCCGGTGTCGGTGCCGATCGCCCACGGGGCCAGCCCGGCGGCGACCGCGGCGGCGCTCCCGCCCGAGCTACCGCCGGGAACGCGGCCGCGATCCCACGGGTTGAGCACCGGGCCGTAGCCCGAGTTCTCGTTCGAGGAGCCCATCGCGAACTCGTCCTGGTTGGTCTTGCCGAGCAGCGGCGCGCCCGCCGCGGCCAGCTGCGCGACGACGGTCGCCGAATACGGCGGGCGGTAGCCCTCGAGGATCCGCGAGCCGGCCTGGCTCGGCACGCCCTCGGTACAGAACAGGTCCTTGACCGCCACCGGCACCCCGGCGAGCGGCGCCGTGGCGTCGCCGGCCCCGGCGCCCGGGCGCGCCTCGGCGACCCAGGTGAACGCGTTCAGCTCCTCCGCCGCCGCGCGTGCCCGATATGCCTCGAACAGCTCCGCCGGCGAGACTTCGCCGGCGCGCACGCGCTTACCCGCCTGCGCGGCGCTCAGGGCGATCAGCTCGCTCACGAGTCGCCGGGGCTGGGGACGCCGAAGCCGCCCGCGACGGGAGCCGGCGCGGCGGCCAGCGCGACCTCCACCGGCAGTGAGACGTGGGGCTCGTCGGGGCGCAGCGCGTTGACGACGTCAATCACGTGGGAGGTCGGGGGCACGTCGGCGAGGTCGAGCTCGCCGATCTTCTCGATCTGGGCGAGCACGTCTGACAGCTCGGTGGCCATCCGCTCGACCTCCTCCTCGGACAACGCGAGCCGGGCCAGACGGGCGACGTGGAGCACCTGTTCGCGATCGATCATCGGATCCCCGATTCTAGGAATCGCGGCGCCGAGGCGGCGTGCCGCCCTGGGAACCGCGGTGCTCAGGGCGCGCGGCCCGTAGCACCGCGGCGCTCAGGCGGGGCGCGGCGAGCCGGCGCCGACGCCCGCGGACTCGATCTCCGGCGCCCCGTCGACCGGGTGCACGCCGTCCTCGCGCAGGCTGAGGTAGGCGCCGGCGAACACCGCGATCCCGCTGAACAGCGCGATCACCGCCCCCGCGCGCAGGCTGATCAGGCTCGATGGCCCGGGCTCCGAGAGCACCACGCGGTGGATCAGGAACAGCAGGCTGATCACCGACACCGGCACCAGCGTCACGGTCATCGCGACCGGGAGCGCGGGCGCACGCCGGCTCGCCTGGGCCAGCCACACGCCGAGCCCGAGCAGCGCGGTGGCAAGAATGAACCACCGCGCGACCACGAGCGTCTCCCAGCCGGTGCTGGTGACCGTGGCGCCGAGCTCGCCGGCGGTGCGCGCGAAGACTCCCCGCAGCCCGTACCAGGGCAGCGCCAAGGTCGAGACCAGCAGCACCAGCGCGCCGGCGCCGATCACCCACTCCCCCGCGCGGAGCCGCGCGAGCCGGAAGCCATTCGTGCTCATACCGCCGGCGGTGAACCCCCTCGGCGCGCCGAGGGCATCGAGACGCCCCCGCCGCGGGCCTGCAGGGCGAAGTACACGAGCGCGACGACGAGGATCGCTGACAGCCAGAATCCCCAGCCGAGGTCGCTGACGTGGCCGATGTGGAAGAGGAACTTCAGGATCACGAACACCGCTGCCGCAGCGGCCAGGACGAAGCGTGTCGCGGTGCGACCGCCGCCGAGCGCCGGCAGCGTGGTCTGCGGCGAGAACCGCTCGATCGCCAGATCGACGATCAGCGCCAACGCCGCGAGCACGGCGAGGATCCCCAGCCAGCCGTCAGGATCGCCGGTCCCGGTGGTGGTGTAGGTGAGCGGGCCCAGCGAGAGCGAGAACCAGGGGAAGAACAGCAGCGAGATCACCAGCAGCAGCGACAGGCCGCCCAATATCCGGTCCTCGCGCGTGAGCTTGTCCAAGGGCATGCGAATCCTCCTCATGGGGTGATGGATACCTTCACCGACGAGCTGAGATCACGCCCCCGTGTCACGATCCCCCAGTTCGCGCAACCCTAGCGTGCGGGGAGGTCGGTGGCCAGCCCAATGCGGCGGTGCGAGCGCGCCTGCCGCCGGCGCCGGTGCCGGCGCTGGTCGAGCACCGACTCGACCCCGCCGAGCGCGATCCCCACGGCGGCCAGCAGCCCCACGTACGCCCCCAGCTTGGCGTCGAGGACCGACCCGGGGGCCGGGAGCACGACCAGCACCCGCACGAACAGCAGCCCGGCGGTGAGCGTCCCGACCGCCGCCACGCCGAGGCTGGTGTCGGTCTGGGAGCCGTGAGAGCGCTGCGAGACATGGATGGCCACCGAGCCCAGGGTGACCAGCACGCACAGCAGCATCAGCCAACGCAGCAGGGCGAGCTCGTCCCACGCCGAAGCCGCGGTCTGGAGCCCCGAGCGATCGGCGCTGCGGGGCAGCGCGACGACGCCGTACCACTTGGCGGCGAACAGCGTCACGAACAGCGTCAACGCGCACAGCGCGGTGGTCAGCTCCCCCGCCGGCGCCCGCGCGGGCCGGGTGTCGACGGCCTCGGGCACGGGCCCGAGCACGGGCTCCGCGGCGCCTTCGGTCTCGGGCCCGCGCGCGGGCTCCGCGGCTGCTTCGGGCTCGGGCGAGGTCTCGGCGGGGGGGCCCGGCCCGTCCATCAGCGCTTGGCGATCGGCGCCATGTCGGCCACGAGCTTGCGCTCGGAACGATCCCGGGCGAAGCGGACCACGACGATCCCGCCCGGCTCGACCCCGGTGACCACGCCGTCACCGAACGACGGGTGCACGACGTCGTCACCGAGCCGGTAGGCGACCGGCGCCGGCGCGTCGCCCCGGCCCGAGCCTCCCCACCTCGTCGCGCGCGTCCGGAACGCGGACGCGGAGCCGCTCCCGGCGCCGCCGTGGGAGCCGCCGCCGAGCGCACCGGCGCGGGCACCGCCGCGAGCGCGGATCGACGGGTCCTCGCGATCGGTCAGCGACGGGGGGATCTCGGACAGAAAGCGGCTGGGGATCCCGTAGCTGCGGGCCCCGAACACGGTGCGGCTACGCGCGAAGGTCAGGTACAGGTCGCGCTCGGCCCGGGTGATCCCGACGTAACAGAGGCGCCGCTCCTCCTCCAGCCCGCCCTCGTCGAGGGCGCGCGAGTGCGGGAACACGCCCTCCTCGCACCCGATCATGAACACGATCGGGTACTCGAGGCCCTTGGCGTTGTGCAGCGTCATCAGCGTCACCAGGCCGTCGTCGTCGGTCCGCTCGTCGGCGTCGGCGACCAGCGCGAGCCGCTGGAGGAACTCGCCCAAATTGCCCGTCCCGGGAGAATCCGCCCCCGCGGATTCTCCCCCGGAGTCGGCGCCAGCCGACTCCGCGGCGTCGGCAAAGTTGCCCGTCCCGGGAGAATCCGCCCCCGCGGATTCTCCCCCGGAGTCGGCGCCAGCCGACTCCGCGGCGTCATACTCGGCGGCGACGTTGACGAGCTCCTGCAGATTCTCGATCCGGCCCTGGGCCTCGATCGTCCGCTCGGCCTCGAGCGACTCGAGGTAGCCGGTCTCGGCCAGCAGCTCGTTCAGTAGCGTGGCGATCGGCGCCCCGCCGTCGGCGCGCTCCCTGAGCACGTGCATCGTGCCCATGAACCGGCTCAGCGCCTTGATCGCGGCGGCGCCGAGGCCGGGGACACTCGCGGGCTCGCCCGCCACCTCCCACACCGACGCGCCGAGCGTGTTGGCGTACGCGAGCACGCGCGAGATCGAGGTGGCGCCGATCCCGCGGCGCGGCGAGTTGACCACCCGGGTGAACGCGCCCGCGTCCTGGGGGTTGACCAGCGTGGTCAGGTAGGCGATCGCGTCCCTGATCTCGGCCCGCTCGTAGAACTTCGCGCCGCCGATCACCTGGTAGGCGATCTCGGCCCGCACGAGCGTGTCCTCGAGCACCCGCGACTGGGCGTTGGTGCGGTAGAAGACGGCGATCTGCGCCCGCGAGGTGCCCTCGTCGACGAGCCGCTGGACCTCGCCGGTGACGAACCGCGCCTCGGCGTGCTCGTCGTCGAGCTCGCGGACCCTGATCGGGTCGCCCTGGCCGAGGTCGGTCCACAGCTGCTTGGACATCTGCGCCCGGTTGCTGGAGATCACCGCGTTGGCCGCATCGAGGATCGTCTCGGTCGAGCGGTAGTTCTGCTCGAGCTTGACCACGTGGGCGTCGGGGAACGTGTCCTGGAACTCGAGGATGTTGCGGATGTCGGCGCCGCGGAAGCCGTAGATCGCCTGGGCGTCGTCGCCGACCACCATCAGGTTCCGGTGGCCGCCGGCTTCGCCGGCCGTGCCCGAGGCCAGCAGCTGCAGCCACCGGTACTGGACGTGGTTGGTGTCCTGGTACTCGTCGACCATCACCTGGCGGAAGCCGTCGGCGTAATGGTCGCGGACCTCCTGGAAGAGCTCGAGCACGTTGACCGCTCGGACCAGCAGGTCGTCGAAGTCCATCGCGTTCATCCGCATCAGCTCGCGCTCGTAGCTGCGGTAGGCGTCCGCGACCGTCTGCTCGAAGTACGAGCCGACCATCTGCCCGTAGGCGTCGGCGTCGCGGAGCTTGTTCTTGGCGTCGGAGATCTGGTGCTGGACCGAGCCGGGGGTGAAGCGCTTGGTGTCGACGCCGTTGTCCTCCAGGCAGCGCTTGACCAGGCGGCGCGAGTCGGCCTGGTCGTAGATCGTGAACTGGCGCGTGTAGCCGAGCTTGTCGGCGTGGGCGCGGAGCATCCGCGCGCAGGCGGCGTGGAAGGTCATGACCCACATCGCCCGCACGCTGCGCCCGACCAGCAGCTCGACCCGGTTGCGCATCTCGGCGGCGGCCTTGTTGGTGAAGGTGATGGCGAGGATCTCGTTGGCCCGGGCCCGATCGGTGGCCACCAGATAGGCGATCCGGTGGGCGAGCACCCGCGTCTTGCCCGAGCCGGCGCCGGCCAGGATCAGCAGCGGCCCCTGGTCATGCTCGACGGCCTCCCGCTGGGGCGGGTTCAGCCCGGTGAGCAGCGCCTCCAGCTTGTCGTCGGTGTCCTCTGGCGTGTTCGTCTCGAGCATCGGGCCACCTCAGACGGTAGCGAGCGCTCAGGTCGTCACACCGCCCCGCCGATCAGTCCTCGAGCGCCTCCGCGCGCGCGCTGGCGATCGCGTCGGCGCCGGCCGCTCCGACGAGCAGCTCGGGCCTGATCGTGCCGCTGCCGGCCAGGTCGATGGCGGGGAAGCGGCCGGTCGAGGTCAGCCTCGCGTTCAGCGAGATCACCGTGGTCTCGCCGCCGATCGGCGCCGAGGCAGTCGCGATCACGGTCAGCGAGCCGCCGTCGACGAGGTTGCGCGCGGCCGCCATCGCCCGCCGCGCCGAGTGCTCGTGCATCCCGTCGAGGGTGTCGATCAGCACGACGGCGTGCGCCCCGCGAGCGGCCAGCCGCCGGGCCTGGTCGATCACCAGCTCGACGCTGTGATCCTGGGCGTCGGCCGAGGCGGCGAAGCTGAGCGCCGCCGCCGGCTTGACCGGCTCCTCGGCCCAGGCGCTGATCTCCTCGGGCCGCACGCCGGCCAGCACCACCGACAGCTGCAGCCCCTCGGTCGCCGACAGCGCGCCGGCGAGCCGGCGCAGCGCCTCACTCTTGCCGGCGCGGGCGGCACCGACGATCGCCACCCGCGAGCCGCGACCGAACGGCGTCAGCCACTCGATCGCCTTGACCGTCGGATCCTCGGAGCCGAGCTTGAAGCGCTCGCCGGGGAACGCCGCCGGGAGCTCGTCGAAGCGGCCGCCATCGGCCACCTCGGAGGCCGGGGCCCCGTTGATCGTGTCGATCCGGACCAGCGAGGCGAAGCGCTCGGAGCGGCGCGGCACGCGGCGCGGCCCGGCGATCCGGTCGCCCGAGACGAGCTCGCAGCGCTTGACCTGGGCGGCGCTGACGTAGACGTCGTCGTCGGAGGGCTCAGGCGGGCTGACGCGAACGAAGCCCGAGCCGTTGGGTAGCAGCTCGACGACCCCCTCGACGGCCTCCTCGTCCTCGGCCACGCGGCCGTCCTCGTCGTCCGGCTCGGACTCGGCGCGCCTCCTGGGGGCCTTGTCGGCCTTGTCGGCCTTGTCGGCCTTGTCGGCCTTGCGCCCGGACGAGCCGGAAGCTGTCGGTGGGTCGTCAGCGTGCTGGGCGCCCTTGTCGGCGTTGTCGGCCTTCTCGGCGTTGTCGGGCGTGTCGGCGTTGTCGGGCGCCTCGGCCGCCTCGGCGCGGGTGCGGCCGCCGCGGCGGCTGCGCCGGCGCCGGCCCGCGTCGGCCTCCCCTTCCTCCGCGTCGGGCTTGACGTCGGTCTTCGCCTCCAGCTCCTCCTCGGCGTCCTCGGGCGCGGCCTTGACGGCGCGGCGTCGGGGAGCGGCCTTCGCCGCCGCCGCCGGCTTTTCGACGCGGGCGCGCCGGCGGGCCGGCTTGGCGGGCTCGCCGCCCTGGCGCTCGACGATCGCGTCGATCAGCTCGCTGCGGCGGAGCCGCCGGAAGCCGTCGATCAAGAGCTCCGAGGCGATCTCGTGCAGATCGGCGAGCGTGCTGGCCTCGAGCGAGGCCGGGTCGAGTACGGGCATGGTGTTCCTCCTGGTCGGATATCGGTTGGCTCCGGCCGCGTTGGGGCAGCGGCCGGCGATGTCCACCGAGACTAGTGCATCGGTCCCTCGGAACTCCGGGCTAGCGCGCCGGGACGGTGCGGCGCAGCCGCTCGGGCACGCGCAGCTCCGAGGCCACCGGCGCCGAACCGTTCAGGGCGGCGCGGACGGCGAGGAAGTCGGCCGCCGCGGCGACGTCGTGGATCCGCGCCACGTGGGCGCCGGCGTCGACGCCGCAGCCGAGCGCGGCCAGCGTCCCGGCGAGCCGTTCCCGGGGCGCGCGGCCGGTCAGCGCGCCGATGAAGTCCTTGCGGCTCACCGCCAGCAGCAGCGGCCGGCCGAGGTCGTGGAGGCCGGCGAGGTGACGGAGCACCTCGATCGTCTGGGCCGGCGTCTTGGCGAAGTCGGGTCCCGGGTCGAGCATCAGCTGCTCGCGGGTCACCCCACGCCGCGTCGCCTGCTCGATCAGCTCCTCCAGCATGGCCTTGACGTCGTCGACGATCACCCCGTCATAGGCCGGATCGAGCAGCTTCCGCTTGGGCTCCGCGCGCGTGTGCATGAGGATCAACCCGGCGCCGGTGTCGGCGCACACGTCGGCCAGCGCGGGGTCGCGCAGACCGCTGACGTCGTTGACGATCGCCGCCCCAGCGGCGATCGCCGCGCGCGCCACGGCCGGCTTGTAGGTGTCGACCGAGACCAGTGCCCCGAGCTCGCCGGCCACCCGCTCGATCAGCGGCACAACGCGCGCGATCTCCTCCTCCGGGCTGACCGGGAGACGGTTGGTGACGCCGGACTCGCCGCCGATGTCGATCACCTCGGCGCCCGCGGCGAGCTGGTCGCGGGCCAGTGCCACCCGCGCGTCGAGCGACCGCTCGGGGTCGGTGTCGGAGAACGAGTCGGGGGTCGCGTTGACGATCCCCATCAGCCACATCCGCCCCCCCAGCTCGAGCTCCCCCCGGGCGGTCTGCCAGCTCCGCCCGGGGGCGGTCATCCGGCCGCGGCCGAGGTCCAGCCGCGATAGCACGCGGCGGACTCGAGCATCGCCGCGTGGGCGCCCTCGCACAGCGCGCACTCGGCCAGGTGCGAGAGCAGCCACGCCTCGTCCTCGGCCGACATCGGCTGAGCGTCCTGGCGGCGGGCCAGCGCGCGCAGCGAGCGGTCGCGGGAGTCGCAGGCGCCCTCGATCGTCGGGCCCGGCCCGCGCAGCGCGGTCCGCAGCCGTAGCCGCGCGCGCGACAGGAGCGGCGCCACCGCCGCCGGCTCGACCCCGATCACCGCCGCGATCTCCGCGTAGGAGAGGCCGAGCAGCTCGCGGAGGGCGAGCGTCTCGCGGTGGCGCTCGGCCAGCTGGGCACTGGCAGCGGCGAGCTCGCGGTCGACCGCGCCGTCCAGGTCCGGTGCTGCGCCGTTGACCGGCGGCGGCGTCCCGACCCCGCCGGCCCGTTCGCGGCAGGCGCGGCCGGCGGCGGCGAGCAGCGCCAGCCGGTCCCCGGCGTCCGCGGCCGATGCGCGCGCCACCGCGGCGGCCTGCGCGGCCAGCTCCGGGTCGATCAGCATGCGCCGGCAGAACTCGAGCACCTCGTCCATCGAAGTCTTCAGGATAGAGCGGTATCGAGCCCGATCCCCTCGGCGGTCGCCTCGCGCCGGAAGCGCTCGACCTCGTCCTGCACCCGTCGGGCGTCCCAGCCCAGCTCGCCGGCCAGCGCCTGAGCGACCCGGCGGGGGTGCTCGCCGCCGGCGGCGCACACCTCGCGGCCGGCCAGCAGCCCCAGCCGCGTTCGTCGCAGCAGCACGTCGCCGACGCTGCGGGCCTGCTCGTGGCGTGCCGCGAACGGCGCCTCGGCGAGCAGGTCGGGGAGCCCGGCGACGATCGGCTGGGCGAGCTCGCCGCGCTCGGAGGCGAGCGCCAGCAGCTTCTCGGCGGTGTAGCCGTAGCGCGAGGCGATCGCGGCGTAGCTGCCGGCGGGGACGCCCTCGACGCGCGGCAGCCGCGTGGGGTCGATCGGCAGGCCGAGCGGGATCTCGTGCGTCCGGCACGGCGCCGTGCGGCCGTCGCGCTCGACCAGCCGGTCGACGGCGAGCTTCGCCATCCGCCGCCACGTCGTGAGCTTGCCGCCGGTGATCGTGATCAGCCCGCTCGAGGTCTCGTACAGCTCGGCCTTGCGCGAGATGTCGACCGACTTGCGCGTGTCCCCGCTCGAGATCAGCGGGCGCACGCCGGCGTAGGCGCCGGTCAGCTCGGCGGCGCTCAGGTGTGTCCCGAAGAAGCCGTTGACCGCGGCGAGCAGGTAGTCGATGTCCTCGGCGGAGGGCCGGACGTGGTCGATGTCGCCGTCGTAGTTGTTGTCGGTGGTGCCGATCAGGCTTCGCCCGAGCCACGGCAGGGCGAAGATCGAGCGCCCGTCGCCGGCCGGCACGATCGCCCCCGAGACCAGCGGCAGATCGGCGTGGGCGAGCGTGACGTGGGTGCCGCGGCTGGGCGCGATCCGCGGCGCCTCGGCCTCGGAGTGAAGCTCCTCGGGCCGGATCCGGTCGGCCCATACGCCCGTGGCATTGATGACGTTGTCGGCGCGGACCACGAACTCCTCGCCGGCGTCGCGGTCGCGGACCTTGACCCCGGCCGGCCCGGTCGGCGCGCCGAAGTCGGTCAGCAGCTCGGTGACCTCAACCCGGTTGGCGCAGATCGCGCCGAACCGCTCGGCCTCCCCGAGCACGGTCAGCACCAGCCGGGCATCGTCGGTCTGGCAGTCGTAGAACAGGTAGCCGCCGGTCGGGTTGCGGCCGGCCAGCGCGGGCAGCAGCTCCACGACCTCCTCGCCGGAGATGACCCGGTGGCGCTCGGGGCTCCAGTCGGCCTCAGCGCCCTCGCCGGCTTCGCGGCGGGAGCTGCGGCGGCCACGCAGCCGCGGCGTCGCCATCACGTCGTACATGTTCAGCCCGAACCCGACCAGCCGGTCGGGACGGGCGCCGTCGAAGGCCGGCACCACGAGCTGCAGCGGGGTGACCAGGTGCGGCGCCAGCTTGACCATCAGCTGGCGCTCGAGCAGCGCCTCGCGGACCAGCCCGATGTCGAAGTTCTGCAGATAGCGCAGCCCGCCGTGGACGAGCTTCGACGAGCGGCTGCTGGTCCCGGCGGCGTAGTCGCGCTTCTCGACCAGCGCGACGCTGTAGCCGCGCGAGGCGGCGTCGAGGGCGACCCCGGCGCCGGTGATGCCGCCGCCGATCACGACGACGTCGAACACCTCGGCCCTCAGCGCCTCGATCGCGCGGTCACGGCTGAGCATGCCCGCAATCTAGCCGGGGCGCAGCCGGGCGCAATGCAGCCCGGTGGCGCAGGCGCGGCCGGGGACGAGGGCGGCCCAGGGTCTGTGACAGATCCTCAGCGGCCGCCGGCCGCCGCGTAGGCGGCCCTGACCACCGGCAGCAGCGCCGGCGCGGTCTCCTGGTAGCCCGGGCAGCAGGGGGTGGTGTCGCCGGGGGCGCTGATCCCGAACTCGAGGTGCGGGGCGCTGGAGATGCCGACCTGACCGCAGCCCAGCTCGGCGATCGGCTGGCCGGCGGTGACGGTGGCGCCAACCGGCACGAGCGCCGGCTCGGCGTGGCCGTAGTAGATGTAGCGACCGGCGTAGGGGCCATGGGAGACCTTCAGGATCGGGGCGGCGGGGCCGAAGCCGGAGATCCCCTCCTGGACGATCGTGCCGTCCGCGGCCGCCACCTCCGTGACGTGCGATCCGCAGGCGTTGCCGACGGTGCCGATGTCGATCCCCTGGTCGAGCGTCCAGCTCGACGGCGCCAGCACCTTGGACAGCGGCCGCAGCGGAAACACCAGCGACCCTGCGGCGCCCGAGGTGACCTGCCCCGAGCCGCCGGCGCGAGCGCCCTGGTTGACCGCCGTGAGCAGCGCCGTGGCGGTCTTGCGCCCGACCGTGCCGGTGGCCGGGGTAAGGGCCTTGGAGCCCTGGAAGCCGACCACCGCGTCGCGCGTCATCAAGCCGAAGTAGCCGGTCTGGGGCACGGAGAAGCCGATGTCGCCGAGCCAGCCCTGGAGCGTCTTCACGTCGGTGCCACGGTTGCCGACCCGCAGCGTCCGCGTGAACACCGCCGCGTGCGCGGGGTCGTCGACGATGCCTTTCGGAGGGCGCGGCCCGATCAGGCCGGCGCCGCCGCTGGCGGCCAGCGCCCCCGGCGCCGACCCGAGCATGGCGGCGAGCATTCCCAGGGCCAGCGCGCCGGCGAGCGCGCCACGGCGCGCGCGAGTGGACCGGAGCGGTGAGACGGGCACGAGCCCAGCATCGGCCAGGGGCGCAGCCGCGCCGGGTCCGCGGATCGCCTTGCGCTGGTTGTAAATGGAGAAGCTGCAGGAAGCTGACACGCGAGGTCCCACGCGGGCACGACGTTGCATGCGGTGCCTGGAGCCTGCGGAGTTAGCTGACGGGCTGGCGACGGCGTACGTCGCCTCGCGTGGATCACCACGCGACTAGCCCCTATGGGTTGGGTTCCCCGCTCCCCGGGGCGGCATTCCGGGGATTCGGCGCCGGAAACGTACCAGACCTGCGCCGCCGATGCGAGCGAAGCCAGTCGCTACGGCCGGGCGGGCTCAGTGATGCGAGGCGAGACCGCCGGGGCTCAGCGCTGCGAGGCGGGATCGGCGACGCCCGCCTGCCGGCGCGCGGCGATGATCTCCTTGATCCGGTTCAGCGTGTCCTCGGACATGCGGCGGACCTCCCAGTGGGTGAGCTTCAGCACCCGCATCGGCGAGGTGGCGATCACGTCGGCGTTGCGCGGCTCGCGCGAGAGCAGTCCCATCTCGCCGATCAGGTCCCCCTGCTTGAGCGAGGCGACCTTCCTGCCGCCCTGCATCACGTCGGCGGTGCCCTCCTGGATGGCGATCAACTCGGTCGAGTAGTCGCCCTCCTTCATCAGGATCTGTCCGTCGGCGACGCTGGTCTCGGTCGCGAACGCGGCGAGCCGGTTGGCCTCGCTCTTGGACAGCTCGGAGAACAGGGGGATTGCCGTCAGCCGATCTGAATCCATGCGCGCTCCTCGCCGGGGTGTACCGGTCCGACTCTAGCCGCATTCCCACGCGCGAGCGTGACAAGCGGCACAGCTACAGCGCCTGCACCTCGGCGGTGATCTCGGCCACGGAGGCCTTGGCGTCGCCGAACAGGAGTGTGGTCTTGGGGTCGTAGAACAGCGGGTTGTCGATCCCGGCGAAGCCTGAGGCCATCGAGCGCTTGAGCACGATCACCGCGGCGGACTTGTCGACCTCGAGGATCGGCATCCCGTAGATCGGGGAGCCGGGCTCGTTCTTGGCCGCCGGGTTGGTGACGTCGTTGGCGCCGATCACCAGCGTCACGTCGGTGCGGCCGAACTCGGGGTTGATGTCGTCCATCTCCCTGAGCAGGTCGTAGGGGACGTCGGCCTCAGCCAGCAGCACGTTCATGTGCCCGGGCATCCGCCCGGCGACCGGATGGATCGCGTACTTGACCTCGACGCCCTTGGCCTCCAGCGCCCGCTCGAGCTCGCGCACGGCGTGCTGGGCCTGCGCCACCGCCATCCCGTAGCCGGGGGCGACGACGACCTGGCGCGCGTACGAGAGCTGGATCGCGACATCGGCGGGGCTGGTCGAGCGGACCGTGCCGCCGGTCGGGTGGTCGGAATCCGATAGTCCGGCGGGCGCGGCGACAGCGCCGCCGAACCCGCCGGCGATGATCGCCGGGACCGAGCGGTTCATCGCCACCGCCATCAGGTTGGTGAGGATTGTGCCCGAGGCGCCGACGATCATGCCGGCGACGATCAGCGCCGAGTTGCCGAGGGCAAGGCCGGTGGCGGCCGCCGACAGCCCGGTGAAGGCGTTGAGCAGCGAGATCACGACCGGCATGTCGGCGCCGCCGATCGGCAGCACGACCATGTTCCCGAGCGCCCCCGCGGCGGCGAGGACCCCGAGCACGAACAGCGCCTGCGAGTGGGTCCCGGCGGCCAGCACGACCGCCGCGATCACCGCGATCGAGAACAGCGCCAGGTTGATCAGCGACTGCGCGGGGAGCTTGATCGGCTTGCCGGGGAGGATCTCCTGCAGCTTCGCGAAGGCGATGTTGGAGCCCCAGAACGAGACCGAGCCGACGATCGCCGCGAACAGCGACGGGATCTCCACCCGCAGCGCCCACGGGTGAAGGCCCGCCGCGGTGAAGTGGTGGCGATACTCGACCCACGCGATCAGCGCCACGGCGCCGCCGCCGACGCCGTTGAACAGCGCGACCATCTGTGGTATCTGGGTCATCTTCACGTTGCGCGCCGCGGGGATGCCCACCGCCGTGCCGATCACAATTCCGAGCACGATCAGCCACGGCGTGCTCGAGCCCGACAGCGCGTGGCGGTGCAGCAGCGTCGCGACGACCGCGATGGCCATGCCGACGGCGGCGATCTTGTTGCCCCGCACGGCCGTCCGCGGGCCGGTCAGCCCGCTCAGCCCGTAGATGAACAGAGCGAACGCGACGATGTACATGACATCGACGAAGTTCTGGTACTGCAGGAAGATCGTCCCGGCCGCGCGCATCACGACCCGGCCTGCGGCGGGCCCGATGACTCGGCCTGCGTCGGGCCCGAGGACTCGGCCAGCTTCGCCTCGACCTCTTCGGGCTTGGGCGGGTCCTTGCGCTTGAACATGCCGAGCATCCGGTCGGTGACCAGGAAGCCGCCGACGACGTTGATTGTGCCGAACGCCACGGCGATCACCAGCAGGATCTTCTCGAGCACGCCGTTTGACTCCGAGACGAGCAGCAGGCCGCCGAGCACGACGATCCCGTGGATCGCGTTGGTGCCGGACATCAGCGGCGTGTGCAGCGTGTTGGGGACCTTCGAGATCACCGCGAAGCCCACGAACCCGGCGAGCACCAGCACGGCGATGTCGATGACGAGTCTGTCCATGGTCTGCGAAGAGCCTCCTGTGACTAGGCGGCAGCGGCCGCGGCCTGCTTGGCGCCCTCGTGGACGATCTCGCCGTCGCGGGTGATGCAGGCGCCGGCGATCACCGCGTCGTCGAAGTCGAGCTGCAGCTGCCCGACCACCCGTCGGCCGTCCGGGCCGTCCGTCGGTGCCCCGATCATCAGGCCGAGCAGCGCCTGGATGTTCTTCGCGTACAGCTGCGACGCGTGCTCGGCCAGCGTGCTCGGCACGTTCAGCGGCGCGAGGATCTTCACGCCGTGCTCGATCACGGTCTCCCCCGGCTGCGAGAGCTCGCAGTTGCCGCCCTGCTCGCCGGCCAGGTCGACGATCACCGAGCCCGGCTTCATCTTCTCCACCGCCTCCTTGGTGACCAGGATCGGGGCGCGGCGGCCGGGGACGAGCGCGGTGGTGATGACGACGTCGACCTTGCCGATCGCCTCGGCCATCAGCTCCTGCTGGCGGGCCTGCTGCTCGGCGCTCAGCTCCTTGGCGTAGCCGCCGCTGCCCTCGAGGTCGCCGCCGAGGTCGAACTCGAGGAACTTCGCCCCCAGCGACTCGACCTGCTCCTTGACCGCGGCCCGCACGTCGAAGCCCTGGACGACGGCGCCGAGCCGGCGCGCGGTGGCGATCGCCTGCAGACCGGCGACGCCGGCGCCGAGCACCAGCACGGTGGCCGGGCGGATCGTCCCCGCGGCGGTCATCAGCATCGGGTAGTAGCGGCCCAGCTCCATGGCACCGATCAGTGCGGCGCGATAGCCGGCGATGTTGGCCTGGCTCGAGAGCGCGTCCATCGACTGCGCACGGCTGATTCGCGGCACCGCCTCGAGCGCGAAGCTCGTCGCACCGGTCCGGGCGATCGCGCTGATCCCCGGGCCGTTGGTCAGCGGCGCCAGGAAGGCGATCAGCACCGTCCCCGAGCCGAGCTGCGCGGTCTCCGCCTCACTCGGCGGCGCGACCTTGGCCACCAACTGACAGGCGAGCGTCGCCGCGGCGTCGGCCAGCTCGGCGCCCGCCTCCTCGTATGCCGAGTCGGGAATCAGCGCGCCGTCGCCGGCGCCGCGCTCGACCAGCACCTCGTGTCCATCGCCGACCAGCTTCTTGACCACCTCGGGCACCAGCGCGACACGGCGCTCGCCCTCGGCCGTCTCCTTGGGGACGCCGATCTTCATGCGCGGCGAGAGCCTAGCGGTTCACGAACATTCGCGTTCATAGATCTCTCACGGGCCGACGGGGGCCAGTGCGAGCGCGGTCAGGAAGCCCGCGTCGGCGGTAAGCCAGGCGGGGCCCGCGATACGCCGGCGCGGGTTTCCCGGCGGGCGGCGGGCGCCCCGAGGACGCGCCGAGCGGGCGGAGCCGGGACGGCCGTGCCCGTGAGCGCGGGCGCGGCGGCCCGCGGCCGGCTCGCCACCGGTGGCGGGTCCAACGGGCCCGGCGCCCGCCGCCGCGCGGCGGGCGCGCGGCACGGCGGCGAGCGGCAGCGCGCGGCCGGCCAGCGCCATCTCCGCCTCGGCGGTCACCCATACCGGGGTCTGGTCGGCCCCGCGCGCATAACGAATGTGGCCATCCGGTGCGATCAGGCCGGTCAGGTAGCTCAGCGGCGAGGGGCCCCCGGGGCGGCGTAGCGCGGCCGGCGCGACGCCGGCGGCGATCAGCCCCTGGACCGCGAATGCCGTCGACTGCGCGTTGGAGCTCGCGCCGGGGGCAGCCGGGAAGCCGCCGTCGCGGTTCTCATCGCCGCGCAGAAAGGCGACGGCGCGGGCCCGGACGCGAGCCAGACCCGGTGTGCCGAGGCCGCCCAGCGCCTCGAGCACGGCGCCGGTGTCGTCGGCGTCGCTGCTCGCGCCGGCGGTGGCGAAGTTGAAGCCGCCGTCGGCGTCCTGCTGACGGGCCAGCCAGGCGACCGTGCGCCCGGGCGACGGTTGGCCGGCGGCACGCAGCGCAAGGACGGCGAAGGCGGTCAGGTTGACCTGCTCGGAGACCGAGCCGTCGCGGCCGATCGCGCGGCGCAGCGCGACGGGCAGGTCGGCCCCGCCGAACGCCGCGGGGTCGGCGCCGGCCGCACCGGCCACGAGCAGCGTCCGCTCCAGCGAGCCGACGTCGCCGGGGTGCGCGGCGCCGGCGGCGACGTAGGCGAGCAGGCTGCGGCCGGCCCGCCCGACATCGGCCGGGTTCTCGCCCGCGGCGGCCAGACCGAGTGCCGTCCAGCCGGAGAACAGCGGGCTCGACGGCGCCCCCGGCGCCGCCCCGAAGCCTCCGTCGGGGTTCTGGGCCGCAGCCAGGTAGCCCGTCGGCGTGCCCGCCGCGCGGACCGCGTGGGCGCCGCCGAGCCCGCCGGCGAGCGCCGCGACCGCGACCGCGACCGCGACGACCAGCGCCAGCGCCAGCGGCGCGCGGCGCCCGTCCCCCACACCGAGACCCTCCGCCGCGCCAGGCCCCTCCGCCGCACCGAGCCCGTTCGGTGCGCCGAGCCCCTCCGCAGCGCCGAGCCCCTCTGCCGCACCGAGCCCCTCCGGCGCCTGCCAGCGCACGTGCAGCCGTTGCTCGAAGCGCCGCAGCGCGCGGGCCAGCGCCGGGCCGAAGGCGAGCGCGAAGCCGAGGCAGCCGGCGGCGTGGATCACGTCGAAGCCCGTCCCCCTACCGACATAGACACCGAGCTGGGCCGCCGAGTGGTCGGAGAAGTTGACCCAGTCGCCGAGGTCCTGGAACGCCGCGAACGCGTAGCCGACGAGCGCGCACACGATCGCCATCCGCCAGCGCCCGGCGGGCCGGCGCTCGGTCCGGGCGATCGTCGCGCCGAGTACCCCGCACGCCCCCCACGCCGCCATCTGGAACGGCGTCCACGGCCCCTGGCCGAAGAAGAAGTTCGAGGTCAGCCCGGCGACGGCGCCGACGACGAACCCGGGGGCGCCGCCGAGCGCGTAGCCGGCGATCAGCACGATGTCGGTCGTCGGCTTGACGTTGGGTAGCGCCGCGAAGGCGATCCGCCCGAGCGCCGCGAACGCCGCCAGCGTGCCCACCAGCGCGACGGTCCGGGCATCGGGGCACGAGCGCTCGTACCACGCCAAGCCGCCGGCCAGCCCCAGGCCGAGGATCCCGAACGCGGCCAGCTGCCAGCTCATGCGCGCGCCCCGCTCCGACTCTGGGGGGTATTTCGCGTCCCAGGATCGAAAACCCCCCCCGGGTGATCGAGCCGGGCGCGCGCGGCGAGCACGGCGGCCCCGTCCGCGGGGGACAGCGCGCCGCCGGCGCCGCCGAGGATCCGGGCGGTCTCGGTGGCGAAGTAGCTGCCGCCGGCCAGCAGCTCGGCCGCGGGGCCGTCGGCGATCGGGACGCCGTCGCCGAGCAGGATCACCCGCTCGGCGAAGCCGGCCACGAACTCGGGGTCATGGGTGGCCACGATCACCGCCCCGGGCAGGCCGCGCAGCAGCGCCACCAGCTCGTCGCGGAGGTGGCGGTCGATCCCGCGCGTCGGCTCGTCGAGGCAGACCACGCCCGGGGGCTCCGCATCGCCGCCGCCCAGGACGATCGCCAGCGCGAGGCGCTGGCGCTCGCCGCCGGACAGCTCGCGGGGATGGCGTTCGCCGAGCTCCTCGGGGTCGAGGCCGACGCTCCGCAGCGCCATCGGCGGAGCCTCGTCGCCGACGCGCTCGTGGATCAGGTAGTCGCCGGGGTTCTGGAGCAGCAGCGCGACGCGGCCGGCAGCCTCGACGCGGCCGCGGGTCGGCGTGTCAAGGCCGGCGGCGTGGCGCAGCAGCGTGGACTTGCCCGCGCCGTTACGCCCCATCAGCGCGATCCGCTCGCCGGCGCCGACGCGCAGCGAGACACCGCGGAGGATCGCGGGGCCGTCGTGGAGCTCGCACCAGACGTCGTGGAGCTCGAGCGCCGCCGGCGGCCCCGAGTGCGCGCGGCGGCCGCGCCACCGGGGAGCAGCGGGCGCGCGCCGGCCCGCCCCCGAGCCCGCCCCGGATCCCGCCACCGAGCCCGCCCCGGATCCCGCCGCAGAGCCCGCCCCGGATCCCGCCGCAGAGCCCGCCCCGGATCCCGCCGCAGAGCCCGCCCCGGATCCCGCCGCCGCGCCCGGTCCACGCTCGTTGCGCTCGGGCAGCAGGCCCCGGGCGCGGAGCGACGCACGGGCCGCCTTGACCCCCGGTACCGGCGCCAGCCCGACCGCGTGGAGCAGCCGCGCGCCGGAGGAGCACAGCGCCGGAGCCGACCGCGTCGCCCAGGCCAGGAACTCGGCCGGCGCGGCGTCGCAGACGATCCGCCCGCGGTCCATCGCCACCACCCGGTCGGCCGCGGGAAGGCAGCGCTCGAGGCGGTGCTCGGCCAGCACGATCGTCGTGTCGAAGTCCTCGTTGAGCCGGCGCAGCAGCGAGATCAGCTCGTCGCCGGCGACCGGGTCGAGCTGCGAGGTCGGCTCGTCGAGGACGACCAGCCGCGGGCCGCCGGCCAGCGTCGCGCCGAGCACCACGCGCTGCAGCTCCCCACCCGACAGCTCGGCTGTCGAGCGCGCCAGCAGCGGATCGATGGCCAGCGCCAGCGCCGTCTCCTCGACCGCCCGGGCAACCACCGAGGCGCCGGCGCCGCGGTTCTCGAGGCCGAAGCCGAGCTCGGCGCGGACGGTGCCCATCACCACCTGGGTCTCGGGATCCTGGAACAGCGTGCCGACGCCCGCCGCCAGCTCGCCGGGCGGGTGCTCGCGGGTGTCCATCCCCGCGGCGAGGACTCGGCCGGCGAAGCTGCCGCCGTGGAAGTGCGGCACGAGCCCGCCGGCCGCCCGCAGCAGCGTCGACTTGCCGGAGCCCGACGCGCCGACGCACAGCACCAGCTCACCGGGGAGGACCTGCAGCGAGACGTCGTCGAGCGCCGGCCGCGGGGCGCCGGGATAGGCGTACGTGACGCGCTCGAAGCTGAGCGCGCTCACGCCGGCGAGACCCCCCGCCGCTCGGCGAACGGCAGCAGCGCGCAGGCCGCCAACGCGAGCGCGACGGCCAGCTCGCGCGGTCCGGCCGGGGCGTGCAGCGACGGGTAGGCACGGAATGCCGCCCAGCCGGCCACGCGGGCGGCCAGCGCCAGCGCCGCGACCGCCGCCGCCGAGGCGGCGAACGCGAGGTCGTGGCGGGAGTACGGAAGCCTGGCGCGCGGCGGGCGCCGGGCGCCGCCGTAGCCGCGGACCTCGAGCGCGGCGGCGACGTCGAGCGCACGGTCGAGCACGTTGGCGGTGCCGGCGCGCAGGAGCGCCGAACGCGACGGGGGCGGACCCGGGCGGCAGCGCTGGGCGTCGGCGAGTCGCCGGGCGTCGCGGATCAGCACCGGGACCATTCGGGTGGCGATCGTCGCGCTCAGCGCGGAGCGGAACGAGATCCGCCGGAACAGCCGCAGCACGCCGTCGGGATCGACCGCGACGGTGTACAGCGCGCCGAGCAGGATCAGCGTCAGCGCGCGCAGCCCGAGCACGCCGCCGTAGACGGTCGCCTCGAGCGTGACGTCGACGTGCCCGAGGATCGGCAGCTCGCCGAGGCGGACGAGCACCGTCAGTCCGTCCCGGGTCACGAGCGCGTTGACGAGAGCGATCACCACCGCCAGGCCGAGGCCCATCGCCAGCGCTCCGCGCAGCGCCCGGGCGACCCGCGCGCCGGCGGCGGCCAGCAGCACCGCGGTGCTCAGCGCTCCGAGCACGACCGGGCTCGACTCGAGCAGGGCGGCGAAGGCCAGCGCCAGGAACCACAGGCACGCGATCCCGGCCCGGACCGCGTGCAGCGGGCTGGCGCGGGACCGGTAGCTCATCGTGCGGGCGGCGACGGGATCACTGTGCCGCCCGCAGCGGCAGCCCCGTCGCCTGTACCCCCTGCACGGCCACGGCGAAGCGGTCGTGGAGCCGGGCCGGGGTCAGCTCGGCGGCGGCGGCCGCGACCCCGGCGGCGTCGGTCCCGGTGATCAGCCACTCCGGCTGGTTGACCTGGTCGTTGGTGGCGGCGACCAGCCCGCCGCCGGCGCCCAGCGTGCGCGCGACGCGCCCCTCGGGGTCGAGCAGCAGGAGCTGCCGCCCGCCGGCGGCGAAGCGGGCATAGATGCCGCTGTGGTGCGGGCCGTGGGAGACGAGGTCGCCGGCCAGCGAGCCGCGGAGGTCGCGCCAGGTGGCGACGACGACGTTCAGCGTGTCCTGTCCGGAGCCGGTGCCGAGCAGCTGGTCGGCCACCGGGATCCCCTGCCCACGGAGCGCCGAGGAGACGCGCCGGCAGGTGGCCTGGACGTCGGTGGCGCACTCGAGCGTCGTCGGGTAGCGCTTGCCGCCGATCCCGTGGAGGAACGGCTCGGGGTAGGAGCCGACGACGGCGGGAATCGTGGGGGTGGCGCTCCAGTCGTGGAGGTCCCACCACACCCGGTCGCCCTTGTGGACGGCGGTCGCGGCGGCGCCCGCCTCGCCCTGGACGCCGTTGACGTAGAAGAACCAGTCGCGGCGCGCGGCGCTGCCGGCGAGGCTGCCGATCGCCTGCACGAAGCCGCCGCCGTACTTCGTCTGCACGGTGAAGTACCGCTCGAGCATCCGCATCACCGTCTCCGAGCCGGGCACCCTGGCCTCCGTGTGGGCGCCGACCGCGGCGGCGCCGAAGTCGTGGGTGACCGTCAGGCTGACCTCCGAGGTCCCCGGGCCGGGTCCGAGGCCGCAGCCGGCGAGCGCCACCGCCACGAGGGCGGCGGCGAGCGCCGTGAGCATGCGGGCGTGGCTACGCACCCTTGACCGTGAGCGTCACCGAGTCGCGGATGAAGCCCTTCTTGGCGACCGCGATCGTGAACCGCCCCGGCTTCGACGGGATCAGCTTGATCGTGCCCGCGCCGCCGGTGTGGCCGATCTTGGCGCCGACGGCGACCGTCGCGCCGGCCAGCGGCTTCGCCTTGCCCTTGGCGTCATAGGCCACGACCCTGGCGATGAACGGCTTGCCCACCCGGGTGGTCCCCGGAGCGCTGACGCCGATCGGGTGCACGGTCCCGGTAGCCGGCACGGCCGCGACGAGGATCCGCTCGCCGGCGTGCAGCGGCGTCATCCCGCAGAGCCCAGTCGACGCGGGGACGTTGTCGACGAACAGCTCCCAGTAGGACTTGGTCACCGTGTAGCTCTCGGTGTCGCCGAAGATCTTCGTGACCTCGAAGTCCGACAGCGACGAGGAATACGTCCCCGTCCACCTTCCCCTCGTCGCCGTGTCGAAGGCACCGGCTCCGGACTGCGCCGAGCAGGAGTGGCCGTCCTTGGTGACGAGCCCGCCGGACGGCCGCACGACGGTGGCGGCGACGAGCGTCTTCGTCCTGCCCTCGACCCGGACGCTCACCTTCGGCGAGCTTGTCCCGGCGAGCGCCGGCGGTACGGCGGTCAGGGCCAGTGAGACCGCGGCGAGCGCGGTCCCCGAGAGCAACATTTGTCTGCGGTGCATTGAGAGCCACCCCTTTCCACGAGGGCTTGCGGCTTTGTGGTCGGCGCAGGTGTCCTGGCTTGCGGGCCTACCGGCCGCGCCTTCCCATCGCCTCGACGGCGTCAGTGGCTGGATGCGGCCGGCATCCCCGATCACAGTGGCGGGTCCGCGCCGGCGTTGCACCGGCTTCCCTGCCACCGACCTTGAACGCGGCGATCTTACCGCGTCCCGGCGCCCCGCGGCGAGTCCGGCGCGACGGGGCCTCTTCGCGGGGCGAGGGGATAAACTGCCCACCCGTGACTGTCAACCTGACGCGGATCTACACCCGGCTCGGCGACGGCGGCGAGACCCACCTCGGGGACATGAGCCGGGTGGCCAAGACCCATCCACGGATCGAGGCGTACGGGACCGTCGACGAGCTCAACGCTCAGCTCGGGCTGACCTTGACCGTCGCGGGGCTGCCCGGCGACTACGCCGGCTGGCTGCGCCGGATCCAGAACGACCTGTTCGATGTCGGCGCCGACATCGCCGTGCCCGAGGACCGGTCAAAGGAGCGGCTGCGGGTGATCCCCGAGCAGACGGCGTGGCTCGAGCAGCGCTGCGACGAGGTCAACGAGACGCTCAAGCCGCTGAGGTCGTTCGTGCTCCCCGGCGGCACCCCGGCGGCCGCGCACCTGCACGTGTGCCGGACGGTGTGCCGGCGCGCCGAGCGGCTGGCCATCGCCTGCGGCGGCGAGGTCAACGCCGAGGTCGTGCGCTACCTCAACCGGCTCTCGGACCTGCTGTTCATCCTCAGCCGCGGCGCCAACGCCGACGAGGAGCCGCTCTGGGAGCCCGGCCGCTTCAGGTGACGGCGCCGCTCCCGGTCGGGTCACGCGCGACGCAGGACGACGACCATCGCCGCGGCCAGCGCCACGGCCAGCGTGCCGAGCCCGCCGGCGCCGGCGACGAGCAGCTCGTGGGCGCGAACGAAGGCGACGATCGGTTGCGGCCGGGCCAGCGTCGCCGCCGCCACGGCGGCGAGCACCGCGAGCACGCCGGCGCCGAGCGGAACAAGGTCTCGAGACGCCGCTGTGGACCGAAACCGCCCCGCCACCGGCCGGCCCTCGCGCCGCAGCCGCGTATGCGCAGCCACGCCGAGGCTCATCCACGTGAACGCAACCAGGAAGCCGCCGATCACGTCGTCCGGGTAGTGCCAGCCGAGCGTCAGGACCGAGTAGCCGACGCCGAGCGCGAACGCCGCCCCGCCCAGCGCCGCCCGCCCGCGCCAGCGCGGGGCCGACACCAGCACCAGGCACAGCGCGAGCGCCATCGCCGCCGTCGCGTGCCCGCTCGGCCACGCGCCCCGGAGAGGCGCGCGGACGTCGACGAGCGCGGCCGAGCGCGCCTGGTCCAGTAGCGCCTTGAGCACGTGGGTGGTGGCGCCCGAGCCGAGCAGGACGACCGCGGCCAGCAGCGCCAGATCGCCGCGGCGGCGCAGCACGGCGATGGCCAGCGGCACGACGCACAGGAGGAGGTAGGAGCCTGGGTCGGCGAGGCCGGCCAGCAGCCCCGCCACGCCGCTCACGTGCGGGTGGGCGCGCAGGCCGCCGAAGCCGTCGAACAACCTGGCGTCGAGCCGCTCGACGCGCAGCACGTGGAAGGTGGCGAAGTCGACCGCGAGGAGCAGGACGATCCCGGCCCCCGCGCCGAGCAGGGCGATACGCGCGCGTTGCTGCATCGTGGTCAGGCTACCCGGGCCCCTGACCACCGCCTAAACGGCGGCTAGGAGGAGTGGGTGCGCGTGATCTTGATCTCGGGCGAGACGCCCGTGCGCCGTACGTGATCGTAGTGCTCGATGTCCTCCGGGGAGCCGACCTCGACCGTCACCTCGGGAGCGAGCTCGAAGCGGGCCGCCTCATAGAGCAGCTCCTGATAGCGGGGGACGCCGGGCGGCCGGCCCTCGATGTCGATGTCGTAGACCCCACAGCGCAGCGTCCAGCGCTCGGAGCGCACGAGCTTCTCGGCCGACATCTTGACCGGGATCGTGTCGGCGCCGGCCCCCTCGCCGACGTCGACGCGCAGTCGCGCGTGGGCCGAGCACAGCGCCCGGGCGAGGCGATCGAGGTTGCGGCCGTAGGGGGCCGGGACGAGCGCGACCGGCCCGCGGGCCGAGCCGTCGCCGCGGATGGCGCGGGCTACGGGGCCGACGAGGACGAAGTCGGCGCGGTTTTCGGTCAGCCAGCGGAGCACCGCCAGCGAGCTGGGATCGAGGTGCCGGAAAGTGCTCGCCGGAGTGGTGGGCCGGGCCTCGATCCCCGGAGCGCGATGTCTGAGCAGCATGATGGTGCGTTTCGCGACGGCGGGCGGTTGTCCTCCCGACAAGTTCTTCGGTGAGGCGATCCGCCACCTGACCCGTCTCGCCAGGGTCTACTCTGCCCCTGAATGAACCTGCACGAATCGCAGTCGCGCCGCCTGGCCGCCCGCCACGCCCGGCGCCGCGGCCGGCGCGCCCGGCTGCTCGCGGCCACGGGGCTGGTCGCAGGGATCGCCGCGGTGGTGGCCGTGCTCGCCTCCGGCGGAGGGGCGAGGCCGAAGCCCGCCGCGGCGCGGACGGGCCGGCAGCTCACCGCAGCGCACCGGGGCCGCGCGCGCCCGGCCGCGGCGCGCGGGTCGACGGTCACCGGACGGCCCACCGACGTCCGGGGGACCGTCCACGTGCCGGTGCTGATGTACCACGTGATCGCACCTCCCCCGGCCGGCGCGCCGTTCCCCGGCCTGTACGTCGACGCGGGCGAGTTCGCCGCCCAGATGCAGGCGCTCAAGGACGCCGGCTGGCACGCGGTGACGCTCGACCAGCTGCGCGCCAACTGGCTCCGCGGGGTGCCGCTGGGGCCGGGCAAGCCGATCGTGCTGACCTTCGACAACGGCTACCACTCGCAGTACACGGCGGCGCTGCCGGTGCTCTCGCGCCTGCACTGGGTGGCCGACGAGAACATCCAGTTGACCGGGCTGCCGCCCTCGCAGGGCGGGCTCTCGGATGCCGAGGTACGCGGGCTCGTCGCCGCCGGCTGGGAGCTCGACACGCAGGGGATCAGCCACGCCGACCTGATCGCGCTCGATCCGAGCGCGCTGCGCGACCAGGTGGTGACCGCGCGCCGGGTGCTGCAGCAGCGCTACCACGTGCCCGTCAACTGGTTCGCCTACCCGTCGGGGCACTACAACACGACCGTGGTCGCCGCGGCCCGGGCGGCCGGGTACGTCGGCTCGACGACGGTGATCCCCGGATGGGCCAACCCCGCCGAGGATCCGTTCGCGCTGCCGCGGCTGCGCGTGCTCGGCGGGACCAGCCCGACAGCGCTGCTGTCGCAGATCCAGTCGGCGCAGAGCGATCCCGCGCCCGGCGGGTCCTACAGCGGCGCCTGACCGCCGCGGGAAACCGGGCCGGTCTCGATCACCACCCGGCAGGGCCGCTGCGCCAGCAGGTAGCTCGTGGTCGGACCGAGCGCGCGCTCGGACGGCGGCGCGTGGGCGGTGCCCAGATAGATGATCTCGGCGCCGGTCCGCTCGGCCTCCTCGACGATCGCCGCGCCCGGGTTGCGGGTGCGGATCAGCCGAGTCTGGACCTTGACGCCGGCTCGGCGACCCGCCACCTTGGCCGCCTCGAGCACCCCGAGCCCGAGCTGCTCCTCCTCGGCCAGCCCGGCGTCGAGCGAGAGCTGGTTGGGCACCCGCAGCACGTAGATGGCGTCGAGCAGCGCGCCCTCGCCGATCAGCTTGGCCGCCGAGCGCAGCGCCCGGGCGTCGACGTCGGTGCCGAAGATCGGGACCACCGCCGAGCGGTACTCGAGCTCGATGAACGCCGCCGGGCGCGCGCGGCGCTCGATCTTGTGGTGCGAGCTCAGGTCGAGTCCCTGGGTGCGGCGGTAGAACACGTAGCCGACGAGTCCGAGGATCATCCAGCCGGTGCCGACGTAGCGGGCGTCGACGTGCAGCGCCAGCACCGAGATCCACGCGGTGAACGTCGCGATCCCGCCGATCACGGCGGTGATCGGGATCTCACTGCCCCGGTAGCGGATGTTCCACGGCGTCCGGTAGGGGCGGTCGCGATCGGGTTCCTTGATCCTCAGCCGGATGATCGCGGCGTGCGCCGTCGTGAACGACAGCATCGCCCCGAACGAGTAGAGGTTGCCGAGGAAGTTGATCTGGCCGGGGATCAGCACGAGCCCGGCGAAGATCGAGAAGACGATGATCGTGAACCACGGTGTCCGGTACTTCGGGTGCAGCCGGGCGAAGATCGCGGGCAGCTGCTTGTGCTCGGCCAGCGACCACGACAGCCGCGAGATCCCGATCAGCCCGGCGTTCGTCGCGATGAACAGGATCGTCGCCGCGAGCACGCCGACGTAGTAGCGGAGGATGTGTGAGACCGCCGTTGGGAGCCCGAGGTTCTCGATGATCCCCAGCACCGGGTCGGCCTCGTACTTGGAGCCGAGCAACGTATGCGCGTGGCTGCCGTGGCCGATCACCGGCAACGCCGAGAGTGCGACGACGGTCATGCCCGCGTAGACGCCGATCACCGCGATCAGGATCAGGTTGACGGCCTTCGGCACGTCTCTGCCCGGATCGCGGGCCTCCTCGGCCATGTTCGAGACGGTCTCGATCCCCGTGTAGGCGAGCATCGACAGCGACAGTGCGAAGATCACGTGCGAGTACGTCGGGGCGCTGCCGAGGTGCACCTGGCGCACGAGCAGCGCCGGCTTGAGCACCAGGAATGCTCCGAGCAAGATGATCAGGCACTGCGTCACGAGGTCCGCTATCGCCAGGAGGAAGTTCAGCTTCGCCGACTCGCCGATTCCGCGGATGTTGAGCCAGGCGAGCAGCGCGATCACGATCAGGCCGCCGATCACGTCGCCGGGCGGGTGCGTCAGGGCCGGCCAGAACGCGCCCAGGTAGTGCGGCACGAAGAACGCCGAGATCGCGATCGTGAGGATGTAGTCGAGGCTCAGCGCCCACCCGGCGAAGAACGACACGAACTCGTTGAACGCGTGCCGCGCGAACGATGAGGACCCACCCGCCTCCGGGATCATCGCGGAGCCCTCGGCGTATGTCTTCGCCGTGAGGGCGAACAGACCGCCGGCGATCATGAAGATGACCGGCGTGAACCCGAGCGCGTAGAGGGCGACGATCCCGAGGGCGTAGTAGATCGAGGACCCGACGTTCCCGTAGGCGGTCGCGAACAGCCCGCTGAGCCCGACGGTCCGCCGCAGCCCGTGTGTCTCGATCCTGGCCACCGACTGCGACGGTAGGAGGGGTCACGTCAAGGACCCGCTAAGGATCGCCCCGCGGGCGTAGAGAAACCGCTAAGACGGCTCGTCGCGCAGCCGGTAGCCCACGCCGGGCTCGGTGATCACGTAGCGGGGACGGGACGGATCGTCCTCGAGCTTCGAGCGGATGTGAGCGACGTGGACGCGCAGGTAGTGGGTCTCCGAGCCGTACTCGGGCCCCCACACCTCGCGCAGCAGCTGGCGGTGGGTGACCAGGCGCCCGCGGTGCTGGGCGAGCACGGCGAGCAGGTCGAACTCGATCGGGGTGAGATGGACCGGCGCCCCGCCGCGGGTGACGCCGCGGTCGGCGAGGTCGATCCGCAGCTCGCCGATCTCGATCACCGGGCTCCCGCCGACGGTCGCGGTGCGCCGCAGCAGCGCGCGCAGGCGGGCCAGCAGCTCGTCGGCGCCGAACGGCTTGGTCACGTAGTCGTCGGCCCCGGCGTCGAGCGCCTTCACCTTCTCGCGCTCGTCGCCGACGGCCGAGAGGACGAGGATCGGCAACTGGCTCCAGCGCCGCACCTCGCGGCACACCTCGACCCCCGGGCCGTCCGGGAGCACCAGGTCGAGGACCAGCGCGTCGGGCGGACGGACGGCCAGCACGGCCAGCGCCGCGGCGACGGTGTCCGCCTCCTGCACGGCGTAGCCGGCGCTGCGGAGGATGATCTTGAGCCCGCGGACGATCTGTGGCTCGTCGTCGACGACGAGGATCCGCGAGGAGGGCGCGGTCAAGCCGGCGGCCCGGCGGTCGAGGGCTGCTCCTGGAGGGGCAGGCTGACCGCGAACGAGGTCCCGCGCCCAGCCCCGGACTGGAGCACGATGCGACCGCCGTTGGCCTCGACGAACCCGCGGCAGATCGCCAGCCCGAGCCCGGAGCCCGACCCGGAGCCCGAGCCCGCCGCGCCGGCCGGACCAGCGGCCCCCCGGAGGCGGAGGAACGGCTCGAAGACCCGCGCGCGGTCGGCGCCGGAGATCCCCCGGCCCTGGTCGATGATGCGGACGGTGACCAGCGCCGCCCCCACCCCGGCGGTGATCCGCACCGGCTCGGACGGCGGCGAGTACCGGACCGCGTTCTCGAGCAGGTTCGAGAACACCCGCTCGAGCTGCGCCGCGTCGGCCCGGACCAGCGGCAGGCTCACCGGCAGCGCGAACTCGATCGGGTGCTCGCCGCGCAGCCCGGCGGCGGCTGCGGCGGCGATCTCCCCGAGATCGCACCAGTCGGGCTGCGGGGCGACGGCGCCGGCCTGGATCCTCGAGAGGTCGAGCAGATCGCTCATCAGGTCGGCCAACCGGGCCCCCTCGTGGTCGATCACGTCGAGCAGCTCGCTGCGCTCGGCGTCGGTCAGCGCCGGCGCGCGCAGCGCGCCGCCGGCCGTGGTGATCGCGGTCAGCGGGGTGCGCAGGTCGTGGGAGAGCGTGTGCAGGATCGCCGTCCGGGCGGTGTCGGCCCGGCGCGCCGCCTCGGACTCGGCGGCCACGTCGGCGAGCCGCTCGCGCTCGAGGGCGACCTCGAGCAGCCGCCCCAGCGGCACCGCGATCCGCTCGAGGTCGGCTCGCGCCCAACCGGTCTCGGCGCCCACGTACAGCCACGCCGTGCGCCCGCGGGCCGGCAGCGGCACCACCAGCTCGCCGTCGGCCGGGTCGGGGACCGGCGCCAGCACCAGCCGGGCGGCCGACGCGCCGGTGGCCTGGGCGACGCGCTGGCCGATCGAGTCAAGCTGGGTGGCGAGGCTCCGTCCGGCCAGGATCGCCGAGGCGACGTAGGCGACCAGCGTCGCCTCGCGCTCGCGGATCGTCGCCACGCGGGCGCGGCTCTCGGCCTCGGCGGCGCGCTGGCGGGCGGTGGCGGCGAGGCGGCCGACGACAACGGCCGCGATCAGCAGCACGACGAGCTGGACGAAGTCGCGCGAGTGGGCGATCGCCAGCTGGTGGCGCGGGGTGAGGAAGAAGAAGTTGACCGCGAGGCCGCTGAGCAGCGCCGTGGCCAGCGCCGCCAGCTCGCCGCGCCGGATCGCGATCGCCAGCACGGCCAGCAGGTACAGCGCCTCGAGCCGGACGGCCGGGATCGCCGGCTCGAGCGCCGCCACCGCGCCGGTGGTCAGCGCCACCGCGGCGAGCACCTCGACGGCGGCGGCGATCAGGCGACTGCGGGGGCCCGTGACTCGCCTCGCTCGGGCGTCGACTCGATGATCACCCGGCACGGTCGCTCGCGCAGGATCGTCTCGAGCGCCCGGCCGAAGCCGGCGCCGCCCTGCGGCATCGGCATCACGATCGCGCCGGCCCGGAGCCGCTTGGCCTCGTCGACGATGCGCCGGCCCGTCTGCCCCGGCCGGACCTTCTCCCAACGCCCGGACACCCGCCGGCCCGCCTGCACCTTGGCCTCCTCGAGGACCGACTGGGCCTTCGCCTCGTGCTCGGGCATCGCAGCGTCAATCGGGCTCGAGGCGGGCACGGCGATCGTCACCAGCACATAGATGCCGCGCCGCCGGCGAGCCGCCATCCGCGCCGCCGTGGCCATCACGTCGGGCGAGTAGCCGTGCTCGTCGAAGGCGACCAGCACCGACTCGTAGGCGGCCTCGGTGCTCGTCGCCGGGCCGGCTACCACGATCTTGGTCGTGGTCACCAGGTCGAGGCCCTGGTTGCGGCGGTAGAGGATGAACACGCCGATCCCCGCCGCCAGCCAGCCGACGCCGGCCAGCGCCACGGTCACGTGCAGCGCGGTCACGGTGAGGAACGCGAGGAACGTTCCCGCGCCGCCCGCGACGGCGAACAGCGGCAGCTCGCGCCCGGCCACGCGCAGCGTACCCGGGCCCCGATACGGGCGCGCATGGTCGGGTTGGGTCCGGCGCAACCGGATCACCGACACGTGCGCGATCGTGAACGACAGCATCGCTCCGAACGCGTACATGTTCCCGAGGAAGGTGGCCTGACCGGGGATCAGGGTCAGGCAGGCGATCGCGCCGAACAGGACGATCCCGATCCAGGGGGTTCGGAAGCGCGGGTGCAATCGGCGCAGGCCGTCGGGGACCTGGCGATGCAGGCCCATCGAGTAGACGAGCCGCGAGACGCCAATGATCCCCGCGTTGGTGGCGATGAACAGGATCGTCGCCGCCAGCAGCCCGACATAGATCTCGCCGGCGTGCTGGAAGGCCCCGAGATGCAGGTGCTTGACGATCCCGAGCACGGGGTCGCCGGCGAAGCCGCCGTGCGCCTCGTCGACACCCAACAGGGTCTGGTAGTGGCCGTGGACCTTGATCACGGGCAGCGCCGACAGCGCCACTGCGGGCAGCGCCGCGTAGATCGCGAACACGGCGATCACCACGCGATTGATGGCAGCCGGGATCGTCTTGGACTCGTCCTTCGCCTCCTCGGCCATGTTCGAGATCGTCTCGATCCCCGTATAGGCGATCATCCCCACCGGGATCGCGATCAGGAAGTCCTTCCAGTGGGGCACCGTGCCGAGGTGGACGTTGTGGATCAGGGTGTGGGGCGAGAACACCAGCACGCCGCCGACCAGCACCAGCAGCAGCTGGGTACAGAAGTCAGTGATCGCCAGCGCGATGTTGAGTGTCGCTGCCTCGGTGACGCCGACGACGTTGATCGCGCACAGCAGCGCGATCACGGCGACGCCGAAGATGATGTCCCCCGGGGAGGTCTTCAGGTAGGCCCAGAACAGGCCGCCGATGTAGTGCGGGACGAAGAACGCCGAGATCGCGATCGTGATCGTGTAGTTGAGCATCTGGGCCCACGCGGCGAAGAACGACCAGAACTCGTTGAAGGCGTGCCGGGCGAAGCTCGAGGAGCCGCCAGCCTCGGGGTACATCGCGGTCGCCTCGGCGTAGGTGGCGGCGGTCAGGTAGAAGATCACCCCGGTGAGCACGAACACGATCGGGGTCAGCCCGAGCGCGTAGGAGGCGACCAGACCGAGCGCGTAGTAGATCGAGGAGCCGACGTTGCCGTATGCGGTCGAGAACAGCGCATTGACGCCCAGCACCCGCTGCAGGCCGGGGAGGCGGCGCTCGGCCATCAGCCGTCCTTGCGCGCCGGCGCCGGGCGCGGCGGAGAGGGGGCCGCGGCCGGGCCGGCGCGGGCCGGCGCCGGGCCGGCGGCGGGGGTGGCGGACTCGTCGACGGGACGGCGGAACTTGGCCTCCCAATCGGCCGGCGGCGCGGTCAGGATCACCCGGCACGGGGCCTTGCGGATCACGTACTTGGTGATCTCGCCGACGTAGTTGTCGAGCGGCCCGCTGGGCGCGCCGAGGCGGGAGCCGCCGCGCACCCGCGAGGGCTCCTCGGCGGCCAGCACGATCGCCTCGACGCCGCGGCGCTTGGCCTCGCTGACGATCGCCTGGCCGGCCCGCCGCGCGCGGACCATCGCCGTCGCAACCTCGACGCCCTCGTACTCCTCCCCCACCTGCTTGGCCCGCTTCAGCGCCACCCGGGCGCGCTGCACCTGGGCGTCGGGGAGGGGCGCGTCGAGCGGCAGCGACAGCGGCATCTCGAACACCCAGATCGCCTCGATCACCGCGCCCTCCTCCTCGACGTCGTCGTGCGTCTCCCCGGCCAGACGGCCGGCCGTCTGGATGATGTCGTCGTCGAGCGGGCTGCCGAAGATCGGGACCAGGATCGAGCCGAAGTCGGGCTCGGCGACCTCGTGGCGGAGCGCCCGCTCCGGGATCGTCACCCGCCGCAGCAGCGGCTTGCCCTGGGTCTTGCGGTAGCCGACGTACAGGGCGATGCCGACCAGCAGCCAGCTCAGGCCGACATAGCGGGCGGGGGCGTGGAAGATCAGCACCACGGCCAGCCCGATCGCCGAGAACACCGCGCCGAGCGCCGAGGGCACGGGCACCCGGGCGCCCTTGACGGTGATCGACCACGGGACCTCGTAGCCGCGGGGGCGGTCGGGCTCACGGAAGCGCAGGGCGATCACCGACAGGTGCGCGACGGTGAACGCGACCAGCGCCCCGAACGCGTAGATGCCGATCAGGAAGTCCAGGTTGACCGGCAGCACGAGCGCGGCGGCGCCGAGCGCGGCGGCCAGGATCACCACCCAAGGGGTCCCCCAGCGCCCGCTCAGACGGCCGACCGCGCTGGGGATCTGGCGGTTGGTGGCCAGCGAGTAGCCGGTCCTCGAGACCCCGAGCATCGCCGAGCCGCCGGCCGCCGCCAGGCCGAGTGCACCGCCGACAGCGACCACGTACTTGAGCGCGATGGCGATCCAGTGCGGGTGCAGCGCCAGCGCCAGCCCGAGCAGCGGCGCCTTGACGTGGCGCTCGCCGAGCGCCGAGTGCCCATGGATCACCGGCAGCACGCCGAGCCCGACGATCGCGATCCCCACGTAGATCAGCACGATCACCGCCGAGCCGCCGGTGACCAGCCGCCGGATCTCCTTGGCGCTCGCCGTCACCTCGCCGGCCAGGCTGGCCGCGGCCTCGAGGCCGGTGAAGGCGATCACCGCGATCGGCAGCGCGAAGGCCAGGTTCGCCACCGTCGGGACGCTGCCCAGGTGGATCGTCTGGGTCAGGTGCCCGGGGTGGAACGCGAGCGCCAGCCCGAGCACGATCAGCGTGGCCTGGATCGCGAGGTCGCCGGCGGTGACGAACACCTGCCGCCGCAGCCGGCGCGAGCGCACCCCGGTCAGGTTGTCGAGCGCCACGAACGCGATCACGCCGAAGGCGACGAGCAGCCGCGCCGCGCCGTGACCGAGTGGCGACCAGAAAGCGGCCAGATAGCTCGGGATCGTCAGCGAGGTGACGGCGAGCAGGATCGTGTAGTCGAGAGCGAGCGCCCAGCCGGCGACGAAGCTGACCAGCTCGTTGAAGGCGTAGCGGGCCAGCACCGCCGAGCCGCCGCGCTCCTGGTGCAGCGAGGCCCCCTCGGCGAACGTCATCGCGGTGAGCTGGAAGAACATCCCGGCGAGCAGGAACACCAGCGGCGTGAGGCCCTCGGCGCGGCGCGTGACGACGCCGAGGGCGAAGTACACGGCGCCCACCGAGGTCGTGTACACGACCGCGAACAGGGCGCGATAGCTGATCGGGCGGCTGCTCACGGGCGGCGACGGCGACTGGGGTGGCGCGGGTCGGTCACCCGCGGAGCTGCAGGTACATGCGGCCGGCGCCGGCCGCGATGAACAGCACCCCGAGCAGCACCCCGGCGGCCAGCCCACCGCCGCCGGCGGCGATCGTGCGGACGACCAGGATGCAACCGAGCGCGACCATCACCAGCGAGAAGGTTCGCGTCGACGCGGCTCGGAACCGGGAGGGCTCTGGCATCAGGGTGGAAGCTTAGCCCGCGCGCACGCGGGATTCGTCCGCACCGGCGAGCCGGCCACATGTACCGTTGCCGCGCGTGAGCCTCTGGCACGCCCTGGCCATCTTCGCCGCCGGCATCGCCGCCGGGACGATCAACACGGTCGTCGGCAGCGGCACGCTGATCACCTTCCCGGTCCTGCTCGGCTTCGGCTACCCGCCGGTGACCGCCAACGTGTCGAACACAATCGGGCTCGTCCCCGGATCGATGAGCGGCGCGATCGGCTATCGCCGCGAGCTGCGCGGCCAGGGCCGCCGGCTGGCTCGGCTCTCGCTGGCCTCGCTGGCCGGGGGGGTCGCCGGCGCGATCCTGCTCCTGAGCCTGCCCGCCTCGGCGTTCAAGGCGATCGTGCCGGTGTTCATCGCGCTGGCGGTGGCCCTGATCCTCGGCCAGAATCAGATCTCGGGCTGGATGGACCGGCGGCGCGAGCACCGGCGCCAGGAGGCCGGCCCGGTGGCGCTGGCCGGCGTCCTGGCGGCGGGGGTCTATGGCGGTTACTTCGGCGCGGCCCAGGGGATCATGCTGCTGGCCGTGCTCGGACTCGTACTCGACGAGCCGCTGCAGCGAGTCAACGCGCTGAAGGTCGTCCTCGTCGGCCTGGTCAACCTGATCTCGGGGCTGATCTTCGTGTTCGCCGCGCACGTCGCCTGGGCGCCGGCGGGGCTGATCGCGGGCGGCTCGATCCTCGGCGGCATCCTCGGCGCGCGTCACGCCCGGCGGCTGCCGCCGGCGGCACTGCGGGCGCTGATCGTCGCCGTCGGGATCGCCGCGATCGTCCAGCTGGTCACCTGAGCGCGGGGCGCCGGCCTTGTCCTTCGAGCGCGCGGACCGGTCCGGACGCGAAGCTGCGCCCGGACCGGATGCGCGCCGCGGGGGTTACTTGACCAGCCCGTTGGCCTTCAGGAACGCCTGCGCGACGACGCTCGGCGACTGCTGGTCGAGCGCCACAGCGGCGTTCATCTTCTGGATCGCCGGCAGCGTCAGCAGCGCGCTGACCTTGTCGATCGTCTGCGCGAAGGCCGGCCCCTCGGCGTCGAGCACGCTCTGCTTGACCACCGGGGTCACGTACTGGAAGCCGAACACGTGCTTCGGGTCCGACAGCAGCGCGTACTTGCCGCTGGTCAGCTGCGCGTCGGTGGAGAACGCGTCGAAGGTATCGACCTGGCCGGTGTCGATCGCCTTGTAGGTGATCCCGATGGCCAGCGGCACGAACGTCGGGTTGACGCCGTACAGCTTCCTCAGCCCGACGAGGCCGCTGAAGCGGGTGGCGAACTCGGGCGCGCCGCCGAGCTTCAGCGAGTGCCCGAGCTTCTTCAGGTCGGCGATCGTGTGCAGCCCGTGGGCGGTGCCGAACTTCTTCGTCACCGCCAGCGCGTCAGTGTCGTAGAACGGCGTCGGCTGGAGCAGCACGAAGCCGTGCTTCTTGACCTGAGTCTGGGTCAGCGCGTAGGTCTGCGCGGCGCTGGTCGGCACCTTGGTGTAGTTGAACACCGAGGACAGCAGCGTCCCGTCGTACTCGGGGTACATGTCGATCTGCCCTGACTGCAGCGCCTTGTAGGTGATCTCGGTGGTGCCGATGTTGCCCTTTAGGGTCACCTTGTAGCCCTGCGCCTGAAGCGCCTGGGTGTACAGGGCGCCGAGGATGTACTCCTCGGTGAAGTTCTTGTCGCCGATCGTCACCGCCGGCTTGCCGCTGCCGGGCAGCGACCCACTCGCGCTGACTCCTCCGGTGCTCTGTGTGGTGCTGGTGCCCGAGCTCGTCGCCGGGCTCTTGCTCGAGCTCGACGACGAGCTGCCGCACGCCCCGAGCGCGACCGCCACGGCGAGCACCGCGAATATCGCGGGCGCGCGCGTGAATTGACTCCTCAGCATGTTGCCTCCTCGTTGTTTGTTCGCGTCACGTGGCGGCCTCAGCCGACCGCCGGCACCAGCTCGAGCGCGGGCTCGTCCTCGCCGGCCAGGATCAGGCCGCGCGGGGTCAGCAGCCGCTGCACCCCGGCGAGGACGAACTCGACCACCAGCGCCAGCGCGGCGATGCAGATCGCCGCCCCGAGCACGCCCGACAGGTGGTAGCTGGTCTCGTTGTTGATGATGTCGCCGAGGCTGCCGCTGTAGCCGGTCAGCGAGGCGATCGTCGTCGTCGAGACGACGAACAGCGCCGCCGTGCGGACCCCCGCGAAGACCAGCGGGATCGCCTGCGGCAGCTCGACCTGCCGCAGCACCTGCCAGCCGGTGAGACCCATCCCCCGCGCAGCGTCGACGACCTCGCGGTCGACGCCGTCGACGGCCACATAGGCGTTGGTGATGATCGGCGGCACGGCGAGCACGATCAGCGCCAACTCGACGTTGCCGAGCCCGATTCCCAGGAACGCCACGCCGATCGCCAGCACGGCCAGGCTCGGCAGCGCGCGCCAGATGTTGCCGAGGTTGATGGCCACGAACGAGCCGCGGTGGATGTGGCCGAGCCACACCCCGAGCGGGATCGCCACCACCAGCGAGACCGCCATCCCCAGCCCCGCCACCTTGAGCGTCTCGAGCGTCAGGTACACGAGCGTGGGGAAGTGCGGCTGGCCGGGGATCTGGCCGTTGCGGCCGATGAACGACAGCGCGTCGCCGAGCACGGAGCCGAGCAGGAGCGGATGCATCACGCCCGCGTCCACGGCGTCACGACCCACTGCAGCGCCACCAGCAGCCCGTCGGCGAGGAGCGCCAGCAGCACCGCCATCCCGCCGGCGGCGATCAGCTCGGTCTTGAACACATCGTTCGAGATCGCATTGAGGATCGGCACCCCGAGTCCCTCGTTGTCGATCAGCGAGGCCACCGTGGCCAGCGAGATCACCGTGACGGTGGCGATCCGCAGGCCGGCGATGATCGCCGGCAGCGCCAACGGCAGCTCGACGCGCAACAGCGACTGCGTCGTGCCCATCCCCATCCCGGCCGCCGCGTCGCGCACCTCGGCGGGGACTTCGCGCAGGCCGGTGAGCATGTTGCGGAACAGGATCAACAGCGTGTAGGAGACGAGCGCGATCTCCGCCGTGGTCCGGCTCAGCCCCAGTCCCGGCACCGGCTCGAGCAGCTCGAACAGCGCCAGCGACGGGATCGTGTAGAGGACCGAGGTGACGATCAGCACGGGCCGCTCGAGCCATTGGCGGCGGTACGCGAGCAGCGCCAGCGCAGTTGAGATCGCAAAACCGAAGGCGATCGCGATCAGCGTCAGGACGACGTGCTGGCGCAGCGCCGGCCACAGCACCGAGCTCCAGTTGTGGGAGATCCAGCTGGTGCAGAACAGGTGGTTGGCCCGCTCGCAGCCGAACGAGGAGGCGCCGCCGCCGAAGTTCGGGATCACCGGGCCGCCGGCGACCAGCACCGGGCTCATCGCCTCTCGCCGAGCCCGCGTCCGTCCGCGCCGAGCACGCTACCGAGCAGCTCGAGGGTGACCAGCCCGGCTACCTCGTCGTGTTCGTCGACGACGGTGAGCGGGCGCCCGCCCGCCGCGAGCAGCTGTGACAGCGCGTCGCGCACGGTGGCGCCCAGCGCCACACGGTCGGCCCCGGGCCGCAGCCCGTTCGGGCTCACCAGCTCGACGTCGGCCAGCGTGCTCAGCCCCAGCCGCTTGAGCGCGCGGTCGGCGCCGACGAACTCGGCCACGAACTCGTCGGCCGGGTGGGTGAGGATCTCCTCCGGCGTGTCGTACTGCGCGAGGTGGCCGCCCTGGCGCAGGATCGCGATCTTGTCGCCCATCTTGATCGCCTCGTCGATGTCGTGCGTGACGAACACGACGGTCTTGCGCACCTGCGCTTGGAGGCGCTGGAACTCGTCCTGCAGCCGCGCCCGGTTGATCGGGTCGATCGCGCCGAACGGCTCGTCCATCAGCATCAGCGGCGGGTCCGCGGCGAGCGCGCGGGCGACGCCCACCCGCTGGCGCTGGCCGCCCGAGAGCTGCGCCGGGTAGCGCGGCCCGATCTCCTCGGGGTCCATCCCGATCAGCGCCAGCAGCTCGGTCACCCGCGCGGCGATCCGCGAGCGCTCCCAGCCGAGCAGCTTCGGGACGGTGGCGATGTTCTCGGCCACCGTCTGGTGCGGGAACAGCCCGATCTGCTGGATCACGTAGCCGATCTCGCGCCGCAGCTCGGTCGGATCGCGCTTCAGCACGCTGCGCCCACCGAGCAGGATGTCCCCGCCGCTGAGCGGGATCATGCGGTTGATCAGGCGCATCGCCGTGGTCTTGCCGGATCCCGAGGGGCCGACGAGCACGCACACCTGACCGGCTTCCACCTCGAAGCTCAGCTCGGCGATCGCGGGCTCTCGCTGCCCCGGGTAGCGCTTGGTCACGGCGCGGAGCTCGAGCGACGCCGCCTGCGGGAACGACGATGTCCCCTCAGATTGGGCGGTGTGTTCGTTGGGCAAGAGAAGGACCGGCCGGAGTCCGCCTTAACCGTACCTGATGGCCCGGCGGGAACGCCGAGGGCGGGGGGGTAGGATCGCCGGGATGAGCCCGCCCGCCCGCCCCGCGCCGCCCCTGCGACCCAGCCGCGCGCGCCGCCTGCTGGTCCTCCTGACCTGCTCGATGAGCCTGCGCACCGCTGGTCCTCGCCGGAGCACCGCGGAGCGGCTGTGCGAGCCGCTCCCGGCCTGCTGAGGATGACCCGCGCGCGGTTCTCAGCCGAGCTCGCCCCCCGCCCCGACCGCGTGCGCAGCTTCGCCGTTGCCTACCGTCCCGGCCTCGGCGACTGCGCGCCCGGCGGACGGATCCGGCTCGACGGGCTGGCTCGCTGGCTGCAGGACGTCGCCTACGCCGACGTCGAGGACGCCGGGCTGCACTTCAGCGCCGTGTGGGTGGTGCGGCGAACGCGGATCCGCGTGCGCCGCTTCCCCCGCTTCGCCGAGCGCTGCGCCGCCGTCACGTTCTGCAGCGGCCTCGGGCGGATGTGGGCCGAGCGGCGCACCAGCGTGACCCGCGACGGTGCCGCCGAGCCCGACGTAGAGGCCGTGTCGCTGTGGGTGCACCTCGATCCCGCGAGCTGGCGCCCGACCCCGTTCTCCGCCGAGGAGCTGGCTGTTTACGGCGACGGCCTGCCCGATCGCCGGATCACCGCGCGGCTGCGCCACCCCGCGCCTGACGGGGCCGCCGAGGTCAGCCGCTTCAGCTTCCGCGCCACCGACTGCGACATCGCCGGGCACGTCAACAACGCCGTCTACCTGCAGGTGCTCGAGGAGGAGCTGCTCGGGCGCGGCGAGGAGCCCGGCCACCTCGACCTCGAGATCGAGTACCGCACCCCGGCGCAGCCGGGCGAGCAGCGCGTGCTGGCCGACGGGCCCCGGCGGTGGATCACCGCCGCTGACGGCGAGGTCCACGCGGCGGCGATCCTGCTCACCGATTGACGGAGGGCGCGGCGAGTCCGGAGACCGCGCGCTGCGGGCCGAACGCGCGCTCTCGCATCCGACACCACTAACGCCAGCCGGGCCGGGAGGCTTCGGCGCCCGGGGCGAAGAACTCCAGCAGGTCGGCGGCGACTCGCTCCGGCTCGTCCTCGACGAGGAAGTGCGAGGCCTCGACCGCGTGCCCGCGCAGGTCGGCGGCGAGCGGGCGCCAGACCTCGAGCACGTCGCCGTAGAACAGCTCCATCGCCCCGCGCGATCCCCACAGCACGAGCACCGGGCAATCGATCACGCCCCCCTCGGCATCGTGCTCGACGTCGATCGAGGCGCCGGCGCGGTAGTCCTCGCAGATCGCCGCGACGACGCCGGGGTCATCGAGCTGGGCCCGATAGGCGGCCAGCACCGCCTCGGGATAGCGGCCGGGCGCGGCCCCGAGCCCGATTCGCCGCAGGTGGTGCTCGGAGAACGCGGCGGGGTCGGCGCCGATCAGCCGCTCGGGCAGCGGGGCCGGCTGGGCGAGGAACCCCCAGTGCCAGTAGCCGAGGGCGAACCAGCGGTCGGCCCGCTCCCACGTCGCGCCGGTCGGGACGATGTCGAGCACGGCGAGCCGGGTCACGCGCTCGGGATGGTCGAGCGCCATCCGGTAGGCCACACGCGCCCCGCGGTCGTGACCGGCGACGGCGAACCGCTCGAACCCGGCCGCGGCCATCGCCGCCACGAGGTCGGTGGCCATCGCCCGCTTGCCGTGCGCGGCGTGATCCTCGCTGGCCGGCGGGCGGAACGACGCACCGTAGCCGGGGAGGTCGGCGGCAATCACGGTGAAGCGCTCGGCGAGCCGCGGCGCGACGTCGCGCCACATCAGGTGCGTCTCGGGGTAGCCGTGCAGCAGCAGCAGCGGCGGCCCGTCGCCGCCGCAGACCGCCGCGATCGCCCCCCGCGGCGTGTCCAGTGAGCGCGTTCGGAAGCCGTCGAACATCGCACCGCAGTCTATTCCGCGCCCCCGGGGCGGTTCTGCGCTCGGCGGCGTACTGGGTCGGCCCGGGAAAACTACGATGGCGGCATGGCGCCGCCGCTCCCGCTCCGTGTCCGAGGCCCCGCGCGACACGGGCTTGCCGACACGCGCTACGCGCTGGCGCTGCGGGCGCTGCCGCCGCGGGTCGCGGCAGTTCAGCTACGTTCGCGCTTCCGGGCCCGGCGCCGCGGAGACCTGTTCAGCCTGACCTCGGCGACGCGCCCGCCCGACCTCGCCCGGTTGCTCGAGCTGGCCCGCGGGCGGCACTACGTGGTCGAGCTGGGAACCGGCACGGCGTGGACGACGATCGCCCTGGCCGTGTCCGACCGGCGGCGGCGAGTGGTGTCCTTCGACCCGTGCGAGCGTCCCGAGCGCGAGCACTATCTCACGCTGATCGGCGTGCGCACCCGCGAGCGGATCGAGTTCGTCTGCGCCCCCGGGTCGGCGGGACCGACGACGCCGCGCCCGGCCGAGATGCTCTACGTCGACAGCTCGCACGAGCGCGAGCAGACGGTCGCGGAGCTGACGGCCTGGCTCCCGGCGCTGGCGCCGGGAGCGCTGGTCGTGTTCGACGATTACGGCCACGCCCGGTATCCGGGGATCGCCGAGGCGGTCGCCGAGCTGGGACTGGAGGGCGAGCGGCGCGGCACGCTGTTCGTGCACCGGCGCGGGCCGGAACCGATTGCGGCGGACGGGGCCCTCCCCGGCCGGCGATGACGGCAACGTCGCCGGCCGCCTCGGCCGACGGGCGCTTCGCGCCCTCCCCCACCGGCCCGCTCCACCTGCCAGCCTGCGCACCGCGCTCGTCGCGTGGCTGTTCGCGCGCTCGGCGTCGGCGCGGTTCCTCGTCCGGGTCGAGGACCTCGACCCCGCAGCGCTCCAGCTGCTGCCGCGCGAGCCGACGGTGATCGCGGCGCTCAGCGGATGATCCGGGACCGGCTGTGGGTGACGGCGCCCGAGTCCTCGCGCCGCGCTCACGACGCGCCGAAGTACCGCCCCGTGTCCCGGAAGAAGCTCCCGAACAGCGGCCTGTTGAGGGAGCCGCCGGGACGGCCGACGGCGGTCGGGGCGATGGCGACCCGCCAGCTGTAGCGGCAGCGTCCCGGGCCGTCGGGCTCGACGACGTAATCCTCGGCGAGGCTCGCGAACACGGGTACGTTGGCCTCGGTCACGTAGAACGCGTAGCGATGCCCCTCCTCCCACAGGAAGAAGCGCTCCTGGACCTTGATCGCGCCGCCCAGCACCTTGGCCTGCCGGGTGGTCCCGACGCCGAACGGGCGCGGCGAGGTCCAGTTCGTCGACAGCCCTCGGCACCAGTGCAGCGGCCGCTCACCGACCAGCTCGCCCCACACCGCTTCGGCCGGGAGCGGGATCGACCAGGTCTCGGCGTAGCGCTCGGGGGCGAGGTCGAAGAAGCTCTCATCGACGGGCTTCAGCTCGGGCAAGGTCAGGGTCCTCTAGGCTCGGATCGGGCGCCGGGATCATCGCAGCTTCCCGGTCACCGGCTGCTCGGCGGTCGAGGTCGTGCGTCATCACGAGCACACGGCGGTCTCCTGCTGCCGACGCCGGCGAGCACCAACGGGACCGACTTCGGTTCGGATCCCGGGGTCGCCGTCGACACCCGAGGCAACGTGTACTACGCCTACATCGTCGGCTTCTTCGACTGTACCAGCGGCTCGATTCAGGGGACCGAGCTCGCCGTGGCCAAGTCCTCGGATGACGGCGCCACCTGGCCGCAGGTCACCTACTGGCACTCCAACAGTGGCGGTGGCAAGTTCTACGACAAGCCGACGCTCGCCGTCGACGTCAATCCCTCCAGCACGCCGACGGCGTCGGCGGGCTCCTCGGGGACCCAACGGCGAGATCGGTGCCGATCCCTTCGTTCGCGAGGCCCAATGGCGAGGTCTACGTGGCCTGGCACGACGTTCAGAACAGCCGTCACGGCGCCCAATTTGACACATCGAAACGCCCCCCCGCTCGTGCGGAGGGCGGTTCGAATTCTTTGCGAAGTGGAGACGACTGAGGCGAACGATGCGAAGCTGCCTGCACCTGAGCGATCTCATCGCCGTCTGGTACCTGACTGCGACGGAGCGACACCGGCAACTGACGCGAGGTTGAGATCGCCCGGCTCCTGTCCAGCCAAGACGACCGTCTCGCTCCAAGTTGGCAAACGACGGCGATGGGCCTAAAGTCTCGGCGGACATCTGGTCGCTGGGAGGCGCCTTTCCGATGATGTCCTCGGATCCACCAAGACAGGGGTTTCGGATGAACTGGAAGTTTTCGGTCACGACCACCGGCGTGATTTCGGCGCTCGCCTTGGCAGCCTCGGCGTCGCCGGCGCTTGCGGCCTCCGCCGGTTTCACCGATCTGACCGGCGCGTCCTCACCGCCCAGTCCCGTCGGAACCCTCTGCCCCGGCTCGCCGCTCTGCTTCAACGGTGCCGCTGAGCCGGCGATCGGGGTCAGCCCGGATGGCCGCTTCTACGGAGCGTCGGAGAACGGGCTGCTCGCCGGAACCATCGCCTGGACCTCGGCTGACAACGGGCTGCACTACGCCTCGACGCCGTCCCCGGACGACGTCTCGGTCGGCTCGACGTCGGTCGGCAAGGCGCTCGGACTGGAGTTGGGCGGCGGCGACACCGATGTCGCCGTGGCCACGGCGAAGAATCCGTTCGGCCGCTTCAACGCGTACGTCGCCTCGCTGACCCTCGCGAGCGTCGACGTGTCGACATCGACCGACAACGGAGCGAGTTGGTCGCTCAATCCGGCGGCAGCCCTGCCGATCGACGATCGTCCGTGGATCGCGGCGACCGGCCCCTCGAAGGTCTGCATCTCCTACCTGACCGCTCCGGGGGTGCTGCTCCCCAACCTCGGCCTGCACGTTCAGTGCAGCGCGGATGCGGGGAAGACCTTCCCGCAGGTATCGAACGCCTACGACACCTCGCCGGTCGGCCTCAACGCATCCCAGGGCGGCAGCCGGACGGGCAACCTGACCTTCGATCCGGTTCATCCGAACTACCTGTACACGGTGTTCGCGTATCAGAACATCGCCGACAACGCGAACACGGGCACCGTCAATCTTCACAATGTCGGCATCGCGGTTTCCAGCGATGGTGGGTCGACCTGGCACGACTATCCCGTGCGCGTGAACCCCGACCCGGCCGCCAAGTACGACAACCAATTCGTCAACGTCTCGGTGGATCAGGCCGGCACGGTCTATGTGACCTACTCCGACCAGCACAGCGTCTCCTACCAGTACTCGACCAATCACGGGCAGGCCTTCAGCCCACCGGTCCAGATCTCGCAGGGCCCCGACACAGCGATCTTCCCGTGGGTCTCCGCCGGAGCCGGCGGCAAGATCGACGCCGTCTACTACCAGGCGACAGGCTATACGGGGAATCCGGAGACCGCTCCCGGCGCGACGGCGTGGAAGGTCGTCATGGCTCAGAGCGTGAGTGCGGCATCGCCCTCGCCGGCCTTCGGCTACACCACGGTGAACGCGGTGGTCCACCACGGCGGCGTCTGCCAAGGCGGTGCGCTCTGCACCGGGAACCGCGATCTGTTCGACGACTTCGGCGTCAAGGCCTCCCCGACGACCGGCTTCGCGTCAGTCATCTACTCCGACGACCAGTACCAGAACGACGCGAATCATAAGCCGAACGCTCCCGGGTGCACCTCGGCCGGTAGCGACACCTCGGCGTGTGATCACACCAACATCGCCACGCAGATGAGCGGCACCGGTATCTACGCCAAACATTAGACGTTTGACCGTTTAGTTCCCGAACGTCGTGCGGCCGTACTGCCCGGCCGTCACGACGCTCGGCGCACCCGCCCCGATAGACGAACCGCCCTCCGGACTGGAGGGGCGGCTCGAATTCCTTGCCAAAGGACGGTTGAGACGGCGGGATTTGAACCCGCGCCCTCGCGTCACCGCCGGCCAAGACCGGGAGCCTGGCCAAGTGCGAGTGCACCCTGGACGAGGGCAAAGCAGGGCCGCGACAGGAGAGCCTGAGTGACCTGCTCGTCGCCAGATAGGTCGGTGTTGCCCGCCCAATACAGCGTGGTGCGTATGCAGAGGTCGTCGTGGCGGCGAACCGCGACCCAGCGCCCGGTCAGCGTATTTAGCGTGACGAAGGGTTCGGGCGTGCCGTCGAAAGTGATCAGTTGTCCGGAGCGGGCGGCGCTGAGGACCTTGCCCGGCATTTCGCGATCACGAGCAAGCCACAGGCTGACAGCGGCGTGGGAAGCGGCAGGCCACTCCGAATGGGAGCCCGCGTTCCTCAGCCCCTCAGCCAGCCCTCACGCATGCGCCGAGCCTCCGGGTTCGCCGGCCCGATGCGCGTCGTCAGTTCCTCGCCGTCGTTGCCGCAACCATGATTACGCATAGCGGCGCATCTGCCGGCGTTGACCTGCCCGCGCCAGAGCGGCTATCTTGCGCTCGAGCGCCATGAACATCGTCATGTACGTCAAGCCGAGCTGCCCGTACTGCCAGGCGGCCCGGGAGCATCTGGCGGCTGAAGGCGAGACGGTTGAGGAGCGCGACGCGACGAAGAGCGCGGCATGGAAGGCCGAGCTCATGGGTTACACGAACGATCGAGGGATCGTCCCGACGATCGTCTGGCGCGACGGGCGGCGCCAGGTCGGATTTCCCCCCGGTCGCGGCTGACAGGTGCACTGAGGCGGTCGGTCGCCCGCTCACCTCACCGGCTGGCACGTGAATCCTCGGGCTCGAGGAGCGATACGGATCGCGGTCATGCCACAGAGACGTTGGCGACGTACGAGTGGCCCGGCCGTGCCGGCGTCGCGCGACTGCTTGGCCATGGATCCGATCGTCCGGCCTGGGTCGACCGGGCGATCGCTCCCGCGTGAACACGAGCGTCAACCCCGACGGCAGCCGACTTCTCCCTATCCCTGATTTCGTCGAACCGAGGCTCCGCCGGCACGCCGCGGCGTGCTCAGCGCCGGTGCAGGCGGTTGCGCCCGTCCGAGCCGGCCGCGCACGTGTAGCCGGCCGGATCGTAGAGCGGCTCTTTCGTCGGCGTACAGAACTCGCCGCCGCGCAGATGTAGGCCACCGGCCGCGCCGGCGCTCGATGAGCTCGACGATCCGCCAGCACCGCCGCTTGATCGGTTGCCGTTGGTGTTGCCGGTCCTCGTAGGAGCGCCGTAGCCTCGACAAGTCGCGCCGCGCTGGGTGCGGCAGTCGGCTGCCGCGTCGTAGGACCGATCGGCCGGGGGGCTGCCGCCGTATTGCGGGCCGCTGCGGCGGGTCGCTCCGCGATTGATCTGCTCGGTCCAGACCGGGTGCAGCTCGTTCCAGCCGTGGCCGGCGTCGTTGACCCACGCCCCGGTCAGCAGGAGCCGATCGCCCACGCTGGGCGCGGGCAGGTGAGCGCCGTCGCGCGCCATCAACTCGACGACCAGCGCGCCGGCTTGGCTGCTGCGGTTGACGTCGTTGAGCAATCTCGTGTACCCCGGATCGGCGGTCAGCTCAACGTGTAGATCCCCGTCGGGTTCGGCGCGCACGCGAGCTACCGTTCCGGTGACACGTCGGCAGGCGGCGAGGATCTGGAGACGAGCGGGGTGGTAGACGCCACCGAGAACATGCGTGGGCGCCCGGCAGACGGCCGGATGGCGCGCAGCAGCGCTCGACCGGTGGGCAGCCGGCGCCCGTGAGCGAACGGGACGCACCGTCCGCCCGGATACGCCCGGTGCCGCAAGCGCGGTGGAACTCGTCGCAGCGCTCGTCGTCGGGCCGCTTTGGGACCCGCAGCCCGCCGCTGCGGCTGCGGTCAACAGCATCACCACGGCGCCGGCGGCGCGCCGCCAACACGACGCTGCGAGCGGAGGGTCCACGCCCGCGAGACTACTCCGCAGCACCCTAGCTTAGCTAGTGGTTCATCCTGTTAGTCCGCGCGCTCATGCTTCGAGGGTCTTGCCGGGCATCTCGCCTCGTGGGCGGGACGGTGCCCCGGCAACGACCAGTCCGCCGGCAAGCGCCGCTCCGGACGGACCCGAAAGCCCGAAAGCCGAAAGCCCCGCGTTAGCGGGGCTTTCTTGAGGGTGAGCGAGGGGACTCGAACCCCCGACCGCCTGGACCACAACCGGCTCAGGCGGGTTGACCACGGCGGATCTCTCAGTGTTTACGGGGCCTGAGCCGATCCGAGTTGGTCCGAGTTGGCCTCAGATTGGTAGACGGATTGGTAGACGGTCCATCGCTACGGCGAGCTGCTCGGACCGGCGGAGAACGTGGCACCCAAGGCCGGTCCGGGCCGGGGTCATAAAGCCGTCAGCGCCGCTGACGGCTTTACTGGTGCGGCTAGGGAGGCGAAGCGGCAGGCCCGCAAGGTCGCGGCGATCCCGAAGGAGGTCATCCGGGACGACCGAAATCACTTCAGGCCAATTGGCCTGAAGTGAACGAACGCCTTGATCTCTCAGGCCGCCGGCTGGGACGATGTCGTCCATGGAGGACACCGCCAACGCGCTGGCGTGGGCGACGCTGCTCGACGAGATGAGCCCGACCGAGCTGGACCTGCTGGCCGACGTGCTCACGGCGGCGCGCTACGGCCGCCGGCTCGGGTTCACCTGGACCGACAGGCTCGCCAGGCAGCTCAGCACCGATCAGCTACTCGACGTGATGCTCCTGATCCGTGGCCGGCTCGACCAACTCGCCGCCGCCTGAGGGATGCTCAAGCCCTGCCTTCAGTGCGGGCGGCTGTCGAACGCCTCCCGCTGCGCTCGCCACGGCGGCGCATCACGCAACACGCCCGGCCGTGGTGGCGGCTCGAGCGCCAGCAAGTTCCGCGCCGCCGTGTTGGCGTCGGCCGGCCATCGATGCCAGTTCGTCAACGGCGACGGCGCGAGATGTACGGCGAGGCTCGGCCTGGAGGCGCACCACGACCACGGCCTGCGGGACGGCGGCACCAACAACCCGGCCGGCGGGGTCGCGCTGTGTCGCAAGCACCACGGGATCATCGAGCGCTCGGACCTACAAATGTAGGGGTCAGGTGGGGAGCGGTCCCCACGTCCTGACCGCAATTGCGGTCAGTCTCGACGCTCATGTACTACGTCGAGACCCGCGCCCATGAGCATGAGCATGCACAACAGCATGAGCGTGTCCGCCGTGGCGGGCAGGAGGGCCACGACCAGGCCGGTTCTTTGAGGGCCCGCCCGCCGGTATGCGCCCAATCGACCGCGCAAAAATGCCGGCGTGACGATCCTTGGTCAGAGCCAGCCCACGAGGCGTGTGGGGGGCTTGAGCGGCGCGCTGGCGCGCTCGGCGGCCATCGCGAGGGCGATCACTCCGTCGATCTGGAGGCCGTCTGAGGACTTCACGAGCCGCCAGCCGCGCGGCGTGGGCTTCGCCATCGCGGCGGCGACGTGCTTGTCGAGCTCGCGGTCGCCGGGGTGCCGTAGGCGTTGCTCGACGACGAGGCGGTGCAGGTTCTCCGAGCAGACCGTCATGCGGGTCTCGGATTGCGGCCACTCGACGAGCGTCAGGCCGTGGTCGCGCTCGAGGCGCAGCGCTTCGCTCGAGAAGCGCATCGGGTCGTACACGCACTCGCGGATGGGACGGCCGGCGGCGACGAGCTGCTCGATGTAGGCGCTGGCCTTGAGCACGGCGTCGGTGCCCTGCCAGATCTCGACGACGGCGACGCGCACGCCTCCGTCCTCGCCGGCAACGCAGCCGACTACCGCCGTGGCGCTGCGCGACCCGCCGACGTCAACGCCGAGGATCAGCGGCTCGCCGGCCTCGACCTCGTAGGCGGCGCGGCACGCGGCCCACGCGCCCGGCGGGAGCCATCTGGCCGAGCCGACGCCCCACCGGCAGCAATGGAACTGCAGCCACTCGACGTCGCTGACGCGGGGGCGCTGCTCGCGGATCTCGGCGACGGTTCGCAGCGGGTTGGCGGCGGCGACGGTGCGCGGGTCCTCAGCGTCGGCGTCCTCGGCGACCGACCACTCGAGCCAGCGCAGCCCGTCACCGCCGGCCTCGAGCACCGCGCCCTTGCGCTCGACGTGGGGCGCTGCGAGGGCCCGGGTCCGGAGCCGCCCGAGCGGACTGTCGAGCGTCGCCGAGGCGGTCGAGATGGAGAGCATCCGGCACTCGGCGTTCTTGAGCATCGCGCTCGACATCGCTCCGAGCATCGTCGGCTCGCGGTCGAGCCACGCCCAGACCTCGTCGGCGATCAGCAATGTGGGGTGCGGCCAACCGTGCGCCTTCGCGCCGTCGGCGGCGACGACCTGGAGCACGGCCGTGCCCTTCGGGTCGCTGGCCCACCGCAGGCTGTCGGTGCGCCAGAGGACGTGCGGCGAGACCGCCGGGTGCAGCGACAGCGCGCGGACCATCGAGCCGACGACGCGAGCTTGATCTCTCGAGCTCGCAGCGATGTACACGCCGGGGTTCGGCCGGCTGAGGACGTGGTGGGTGGCGATCAGTGCCGCAAGCGTCGATTTCGCCGAGCCGCGCGGCAGGATCGCGCAGACCTCGCGCTCGGCGGCGAAGCTCGCGCGGCTGATGCGCCGCTGAAACGGCTTGAGCTGCTCGTCGTAGCCGACCGCCCGCACGAAGTTCAAGAACCCGCGATAGCTCGGCCGAAAACTTGCGGATTGCGAGGGCACTGCCGCAACCTTGACGGTCATATGCGCTGGCGTCGAGAAAGTGGACAGCCCGAAGATCGCGACCTGACCGTCGAGTCCGGGTTCTTCCCGACGGTGATGCTGCGCCCGACCGCGACCGGGCAGCCCGTCAGCGTCCGCACCGCGCTCCGGGTGCCCGAAGTGTGGGCGTGCTGCCGCGTGCTCTCAGACGCCGCCGCATCGTTGCCGCTGCGCCTGTACCGCCAACGAGCGGCCGGCGGCCGGGTCGAGGTCACCGGCGGGCAGACGTTCGACTTGCTCCAGCATCCCGCGCCGGCCGTGACAGCCGGGAACCTGATCGGCTCAATCGTGCTGCGCCTGGCGCTGAACGGGGAGGCGTGGTTGGCGAAGTACCGCGACCCGGACGGCAACCTTGAGCAGCTCGGGATCATCCCGAACGAGCGCGTGTACTGGCAGATCAAGGACGGCCAGCCGCTCTACACGATCACGACGCTGGCCGGCACCGTGCAGCAGGCCACCGTGCGCGACATCGTGCACCTGAGGGGAATGAGCCTAGATGGGTACCGGGGCTTGAGTTGCGTCGCAGAGTGCGCCGACGCGATCGCATTGTGCGCCGCGATGCAGGACCACGCCGGCCGGTTCTTCGCCAACGATGCGCGGCCGAGCGGCATCCTCAAGGTGCCCGCCGGGCCGCAGGCCGATGAGCAGGTCGAGAATCTGCGCAAGGCGTGGGAGGCGCGGCACGGCGGCGCTGACAACGCGCACCGCATAGCCGTGATGAGCGGAGAGGTCGACTTCAGCGCGATCTCGATGAACCCGGAGCAGTCACAGTTCGTGCAGCTTCGAGAGCAGGCCGTCAGGCAGATCGCCCGGGCGTTCAGGGTGCCGCCGTGGATGATCGCGGCGGGCGACGCGTCGAGCATGCAATACAGCAACGTCGAGAGCCAGCAGCAGAGCTTCATCGACCAGTCATTGCGGCCGTGGCTGACCTGCATCGAGCAGGCCCTGACCGGCGACGCCGACTTGTGCGCCGGCAACCTCGCGGCCGAGTTCGACTACTCGCACTTGCTGCGCGGCGACAGCGCCGCTCGCGCCGCCGTCTGGACGCAGGCGCTGGCCGGCGGGTGGATGAGCCGCGATGAGGTCCGCGCCGCCGAGGGCTTGCCGCCGCTCCCGGCCGACGAGCTGCCCGAGCAGCCAAGCGCAACGGTGACCGCGCTCGCCGACAAGTTCGCCGCGAACCCACCCGAGGAGATCCCCGCATGAGCACCAGCACCCGCCAGCGCCCGACCGTCGGCGAGGTCGAGCAGCGAGACGCACCCGTCGAGCAGGCTCCCGCCGTCGACGGCCGCCGCTTGCACGGCCGGATCCCGTACTCGCTCGAGTCGCGCGACCTGGGCGGCTGGCGCGAGATCATCGAGCCCGGCGCGCTGGCCGGCGCTGACCTGACGGACCTGATCGCCACGCGCGAGCACGACCGCTCGCACCTGCTCGGCCGTCACCCGTCGACGTTGACCACCGAGGACCGCGCCGACGGCTTCGGGTGGTCGGTCGATTTGCCGCATTCCCCCGTCGGCGAGGACGTGCGCGTGGCAGTCGAGCGCGGAGACCTGCGCTCGACGAGCTGGCGGATGCGGGTCAAGCGCGACGAGTGGCGCGGCGACGTGCGCCACGTCCACGAGATCGGCGCTCTCCTCGATGTGACCGTGACCGCCAGCCCCGCGTACGGCGATCACGCCCGCGCCGAGTACCGCTCAGCACCTGACCCGCCGGCACCGCCGGCACCCACACCCGAACCCCCGGAGGCCACCGTGCCCGATCCGATCCCAGCGGGCGGCCTCATTCTCGAGGACCGTTCTGCCGCAGACGACCGCCCGACTGTCGAGGCCCGCGTGCTCGAAGCATTGCGGGGTGTCAGCAAAGGCGAGGCGCGCGACCTGGCAACCGCCACTGTCGCCAATGTGTCACCACCCGAGCTCTCCGCGTACCTATTCGAGAAACTCCGCGCCACGTCGATTGCACTCCAAACCGGAATCACGGTCCTGAGCACTGACCGTGAGGCGATCGTCTGGCCGAAGCTCACCGGCGATGTGGCACCCGGCTACGTCGCCGAGGGTGCACTGATCCCGGAGACTGACCCGACGTTCGCGAACCTGACAGCCACGCCGAAGAAACTCGCTGTTCGGACGGTTGTGTCAAACGAGGTAATCGATGACAGTGTGCCGTCGATCACCGACGTTTTGTCAGCGAACATGTCCAAGCTCCTGGCGCTGAAACTTGACCTGTCAGTGTTCGAGGGTGACGGAACGGCTAACAGCATCGTCGGCCTGAAGAACACCGCCGGGATTCAGAGTGTCAGTATGGGCACGAACGGGGCACTGTTCACCAACCTGGATCCTTTTGCCGACGCTCAGGGCCTCCTCAACGCAAGTAACGCAGGCGGCCAGTACGTGATCGTAATGGGACCGAACTTGTGGCAGGAACTCTCGAAGCTGAAAGAGGGTGGCGGTTTCAACCGACCACTCCTCGAAGCATTCCCGACTGAAATGGCACCGCCGAGGATCTACGGAATGCCAGTGTACGTGTCAAGTCAGCTCTCGAAAACTGAGACGCAAGGCACGTCGACGGGTGTGGCGTCGAGTGTGTACGTGTTCGCGCCGAGCCAGGTTGTACTGGTGAGACGCCAGGACGCGACCATCGAACTTGACAGGTCAAGATTGTTCAACCTCGATCAGTCGGAGATGCGCGGCAAGCTGCGAGCGGATCTGCTTGTGCCGAACCCGGCGGCTGTGTGTCGGATCGTGGGTGTCTTGTAAACATGGCAAGGCGGGCTAGGCGAGTGTCACGTGCACGCCGCGTATTGGCGCGGATCACCGGGCGTGTGCGTCGCCACAAGACTTCGACGCAGCGGCACCTGCCGGCCGCCGTTGCGTCGAGGCAGATCGGGCCGGGTCCGCGCGTAAGTTCCGGTAGTTCTTCCGCGCGGGCCGGTCCGGTCGGTCATGTCTCGAAGCCGGCCGGCGCTCGTGCGCCGGCCCCGAAGAAGCCGGCCCCGAAGAAGCCGACTGCGGGCAGGGGTGCCGCGCCGAAGGGTGGGCGCACCGTCTCGAAGGCTCAGCAGAAAATGAGCTTCGCGAGACGCCTGCCGTGGGCGAAATCGGCCGCGAGGTCCGGCGCTGCGTTCAAGGCGCTACCGGAGCGGAAGGGCCGCTGACGTGGCCGTCTACGCGCTCGCCGCGGACCTGCGGGCCTATCTGGTGGCCCGGCCGGACCTGGCCGCTTCGCTCCCTGCGGACGTCGAAGGGCTGCTCCGTGAGGCTGAGCAGGACGTCGATATCGCCATCGGGCCGTATCCGAAGCTCGCGTCCGGGCTCGCCTTGGACCCGACTCTCCTGCTTCCCGGCCAGGTCGACGCGCTCAGGCGCGCAACGATCTTCGCCGCGGAGTTCCGGCTCGAGGCCGACGATGAGCTGGTCGGCGCGTCCGAGTTCGTGGCCGGCGGGCTGGCGGTGGCGTGGCGTGGTGGCCGGCCGCCGGGCCCGAAGGTGCTCGAGGCGCTCGCCGGTCATGGTCTGTACCGCCGCAGCGGATGCGCCTTGCCGACGCCGGTCCCGGTGCCCCCGCTGGTGTACCCCTGACCTTGCCGTGACCCCGTCCGCAAGCTTGCCGCTCGCCAGCACGATCGCCGAGTTGAGGCGCAAGGTTGAGCTGGTGAGGAACGGGGAGGGGCGCGCGGGTGAGCGCCGCAACGCCGTGCGCAGCGCGTGCTTGGATGTCCGGTGGGCGCAGCTCGACCAGGCGACGATGATCCGTGACAACCTTGCGGCGCTGGAACGGGCGCTCGTGCTCGCCGAGGCCGGCGACGCGGACGCCGTCGCTGCGCTCGAGCGTGTCGGCAAGCTCGCGGCGTGGGAGGAGCCGCGCTCCGCCGTCGCGGGTCGGGACAACACGATCCCGATCTCCACGGAACTCGACCTGTCCGAGCTCGTGGACGTGCTCGCCGAGCTGCGCCGTCACGGCTACGACTTCGATCGGGCGTGGGCGACGGCGCTCGAGCGCGTCGACCTGGCTGAGGAGGACCTTCTGCGATGCGTGAAGTGGAGCGCGCCGGCGTGGGAGGCCGCGTACCGGCGGCAGCTCCCGCCAAGGGGGTTCGGCCTGACCCGCTGGTCGGCGTGATCCCCGGCTGATCTATCCGACCGACCTCGCCGCGATCATCTGAGGCAAGAGCTGGCCGGGCCGCGCAATCGAGAACGCGACCCGGCCGGTGAGATCAATCACCACCACCGAGGAGGAACCACCACCGTGAGGTCACCAAGGCGGAAAGATCACCGTAGCGACACGTTCGGATGGAAGGCAAGCGACCCGTTCGCCGACTGCCAGCCCGCCGACGGCACCGAGACCGTCCACCTGGAGGGCTCGGCCGAAGACGCCGCGCGCGGCCAGGCGGAGGTCAATCTCGGGTTCGAGATCATCGACCGGCTCGACCGGATGAAAACGCGAGCCGGGCTGGGAGCCGAGCAGACGACCAGGGCGGCGCTGCGGCGCGCTGTGCCGCCCGGTGCCAGGCGTCGAGGCGCTGGACGACCCGCAGGTGCCCGACGCCGCTCCTGCACCCGCTCGAGTGCGAGGTCTGGCGACAGCGGCGACGACCCTCCAGGGGAACCACCCGGAGGTCGCCCGCTTAATATCACGCAGACTCGCGTTGATGGGGCGCGGCCATGACCTTCCGGGAGCTGCACGGCTTGCTGAAGTCCCGTGGCTGCCGGCCCCGCAAGGGAAAGGTCAGATGGTCGGCTGACTGCCCGCGCTGCGGCGGCCGGCTCCACTACTGGGTGGTCGAGCCGCACCTGCGCCTGTCGTTCTACTGCCGGCGCGGCTGTCCTAAGCGGGCGATCATCACGGCGGCTCGCGGGCAGCTCGAGCTCGGCGAGGACGGTGGGCGATGATCCTCCGCACCGAGCAGGACGTCGCACTGGCGCAGGACTGTCACGAGCCGGCGTTCTGTTCGACCTGTCACGAGCCCGTCGACCTCGACTCGCTCGCCGAGCTGTACGAGGACGCGTGGGTGACCGAGTGCTGCGGCGTGCCGGCCTATGTCAAGGATCGCGCCGTGCAGCTCGGCGACCCGACGCTTGCGGAGCTGCACGGGCCGGCGTGGCAGTCGTTCGTGGCCGTGCCGCGAGTGCTGCTCGCGGCGACGTGGAAGCTGCCTGACGGCCATCCGCATCACGGCAGGAAGGCGAGCGCGTCGACCAAGCTGCTCGCGATTGAGCTGCTCGGGTGGCTGAACATGCAGCGCCGCAGCGTGATCGAGTCCGTGTTCCCGGATGAGGAGACGCTCGCCGAGCGCTCCGGGATCTCGAAGCGCAGCGTCCGGCGGTCGCTTGCGGAGTTGGAGGCGATGGGACTGCTCAAGCGCCACCGGCGGCACCGTGCGAACGGGGCGAAGGCGTCGAGCTTCCTCGACCTGGAGCCGCTCCGCGAGGCGCTGAACCTAGCGGCCAACTTGGCACCTAGGCCACCCGATGACCTAGCGGCCAATCTGGACGGTAGGAACGCAAACGTGCAGCAAACGACCGAAATGGGGTCACCTAGCGGCCAAATCGGTCATGACCTAGCGGCCAAGTTGGCCGGTGACCTAGCGGCCAACTTGGCCCCTGAAGTAGAAAGAGCAGTTGAAGTAGAACGAGTTGATTTAGACCAGCCAGCGTCGCTGCGCGACGTCGGTGGACAGGATTTGGACGAGGTGATGCCGTGGGAGGACCCGCCGGCCGAACCCGAGCCCGAACCCGAGCCGAGCGCCGAGGAGGAAGCAGCGCTCAAGCTGATGGCCGACGCGACGCTGCTGTCCGAGCAGCGCGGCATCACCATCCTCGCGGCCCACAAGGTGCTCACCCGCAAGCAGGAGTCGCAGTCATGAGCCCGCTCCTCACCGCCGAGGACGTCGCCGAGATGATCGGCATGGGATCCGACTGGATCTACGCGCAGGTTCGGGCCGGCCGGATCCCGCACGTCAAGCTCGGCCGATACGTCCGCTTCAGGGCCGAGAGCATCGAGGAGTGGATCTGCGAGCTGGAACGTGGCACGATGGCCGCCAACCCAAAGCGCCGGGGCGCGGCTGTAACCGCCCCCGGCATGGCCCAGCAGGAGGACACCTGATGAGCAGCTCAGACGCTACCGGCCGCCGGACGCACGGCACCGGCTCGATCATCGTCAAGAACGGCTCGTACTTCGCCAAGTGGCGGATCGGCGATCGGCAGATCATGCGCAAGCTCGGCCCGGTCCGCCGGCCAGCCAGCCGCGACGGGCTGACCAAGACGATGGCCGAGCAGCGACTACGGGCGATGATGTCCGAGATCATCGCCCCGACCGTGACCGAGCGCATCACCGTCGAGGACGCAGGCAAGCGGCTGATCGCGCACCTGGAGGCGATGGGACGCAAGCGCTCGACCCTCGAGGGCTACCGGTCATACCTCCAGATCCACCTGGCCCCGTTCTTCGCCGGCCGGGCGCTCCAGACGATCACGCCGGCCGACGTCGAGGCGTTCATGGCCGTATGCCGCGACCGTGACCAGTCCGTGAAGTCGACGCTGAACTACCTCGGGCTGCTGCACAGCATCTTCGAGCTGGCGCTACGGCGCGGGTGGGTCACCGGCTCGAACCCGTGCAAGCTGGTGGACAAGCCGAAGGCCATCGACGTGGACGCCGACGTCCGGTTCCTCGACCAGCTCGAGCTGGACGCGCTGCTCGCTGCCGTGCCCGGCGATGATCTCGGCCACGTTGAGCGGGTGATGTACCTCGCGGCGGCGCTGACCGGAATGCGCCAGGGCGAGCTGCTCGCGCTTCGCTGGCAGGACGTCGACTGGACCGCCCGTCGGATCCGGATCCGCCAGAACTACGTTCGCGGCGAGTACGGCACGCCGAAGTCGAAGCGCTCGACCCGCAGCGTCCCGCTCGCGGACATGCTCGGCGGCGAGCTTGACCAACATCACCAGCACAGCGCGTACGGGGCGGACGCGGACCTCGTGTTCGCCCACCCGCACACCGGCAAGCCGATCGACCGATCACGGCTGCTGAAGCGCTACAAGGCCGCGCTGAAGGCCGCTGGCGTCCGCGAGGTTCGGTTCCATGATCTGCGCCACACCTTCGGCACGCGGATGGCCGGGGCCGGCGTGGCGATGCGGACCTTGCAGGAGTGGATGGGCCACCGCGACTTCAAGACGACGCTGATCTACGCCGACTACGCGCCGTCAGCGGGCGAAGTCGACCTCGTGAACCACGCGTTTGGTAGACGATTGGTAGACGGCGACCCTGCCGGGGCGGCTCCGGTCACCACAGAAACCGCCGATTACCAGCAACTTCACGAGAGGTGAGCGAGGGGACTCGAACCCCCGACCGCCTGGACCACAACCAGAAGGATCGGGTGCGGCCTAGTCAGATCCCCCCAGTTCATCGGGGTTTTGTTGGGTTGAGTTGGCTGCACTTCCGCTCAGTTTGATGACCGTTTGATGACCGTGGGCCACGAATGCGGCGTTGACGAGGTCGACCTCGTTGGCGGCCGGGGCGTAGTCGGCGTAGATCAAGGTGGTCTTGTAGTCGCGGTGGCCCATCCACTCCTGCAGGGTCCGCATCGGCACGCCAGCGGCGGCCATCCGCGTGCCAAAAGTGTGCCTCAGGTCGTGGAACCGAGCCTCGCGCACCCCGGCGCGCGTCAGCGCCTTCTTGAAGCGCTTGAGCACCTGGGAGCGGTCAAGCGGCTTGCCGGTGTGCGGGTGGCAGAAGACGAGCTCCTCGTCTGATTGGTAGGCCGAGGACTTGAACAGCAGCTCGAGCTCGCCGGCGACCCGGTCGGCGAGCGGTACCGCGCGAGAGGAGCGCTTGGACTTCGGGGTGCCGAACTTGCCGCGCACGAAGTTGCGCCGGACCCGGATCCGCTGCGCCACCCAGTCGATGTCCATCCAGCGCAGCGCGAGCAGCTCGCCCTGGCGCAGCCCGCTCATCGCGGCGGTGAGGTACAGGACCCGCTCCACGCGGCACAGCGCTTCGTCGGACGACGACACGGCGTCGGGCTCGCACCGGTAGAGGTAGATCGCTGTCGACTCCGCGACCCCGATCGTGGCCGCGATCGCTTTCCAGGGCAGCTTGTCCGCATCTCTGAGGTGCCGTACGCGTGCCCCGCGCTCGAGCGTCTCGCGGCGGTGGCGGTGCCGGACGCTCGCGGCGTCGAGCAGCGCGTCGAGCTCGGCCTGGTCGAGGAACCTGATGTCCTTGTCCTCGTCGTCAGGGTCGGGCTTCTCGACGAGCTTGCACGGGTTCTCGTGCGCCAAGCGCTTGCGAATCGCGAACTCGAAGATGCTGTGCAGGAGCCCGAGGTAGTTGAGCGTGCTCTTGATCGACTGGCCGGCGTCCTCGGACAGGCACAGCTCGATGAAGTCCTCCACGTCGTCGGATGTGATCTCCGCGATCGGCATTTCGCCGAAATGCGGCGTTAGGTGCACGCGCATGTGGCTCTCGTAGTTCTCGAGCGTCGAGTCCTTGCGGCCCTTGGCTTTCAGGTGCGTGATCAGCCGCCTGCCGACCTGCTCGACTGACATGCGCTCGGCCACCGGCACCGGTGCCTTGGCCGTCTCTGACATCAGCTCGCGGAGCCTCGCCTCGGCCTGGCTCTTGGTCAGCCCCTCGCGGGTGCCGGGTTTGCGCACCGGGCCCAGCTTGCGGAGCACCGGCTTGCCCCTGACGCGCCACTGGCCGTAGTAGGCGTCGTGCTTCTCGACGATCGTGCCGGTGCCGCGCGGGCGCCGGTTACGCGGCGGCGGCATTGGCAGATCGCTCCTCCTGTCGCGCCGTCCGGGGCTCGTTCGCGCCGTAGAGTGATTTCGCGTAGCGCAGCGGTATCGCCGGCGTCCTCAGGGGTATGGCCTGGTCGGCGTAGCTCTTAGGCGATGGACGTCGCCGTTCTGAAAAGCCGCGGTCAGCACCGGCTGGCGTGAGACGGTCCGAGGAGCCGGGAGCAGGCACCCGAGAGACCTTGCGATTGGGCTCGCCGCCGTCCGAGGTCCGCCGGCCCCTGGTGCAGGAGCCGTGCTTCTCGTGAAGTTCCCGCGCACGCCAACTGCGATTGGCCGACATCAGCCCAGATCATCACAGGGCGAGAGGCGGCGGTCCAGCTATCTGGGGCCGCGAGTCGCGCCCGAATCGACTCTTCGTCGCCGGCCCTGACTCCAGGACCTCGGCGTCGTGGTCGATGCACTCGAAGTCGAGGACGACGACACATCGACCTCCCGCTCGGCAGGCGGAGTGAAACGTGACCATGCTCGAAGACGCCGGATGTTGTTTCTCTCTGTCCTCATGGCTGGCTCTGACTTCCAGATACCGGACTTCCGGCTCGAAACCTCGCTCCGTGCGAAGGTTCTCGCCCCGGGCACGTCTGGGCAGACATGAACAGGCGACCCTTGGAGTTACGTGGCTGACGTGCGCGGGGTGCGCCATCGCTCGCGGTGGCGATCGACTGACCCCGACGGCGTCCGCTCGCGTGGGCAACGGTTCGGTCGAACCCGAGCAAGGTCACCGCAGCGCGGCCAATCCACGTGCCCGTCGACGGACAGCCGCGCACTCCCCTTCCGCAAGGCATGGGGGTTGCGAGGGCCGGCAATGCGCTCCAGCGTGAAAGCAAGAGCCGGGGCTTCGGTAGTGGTCTTAGGTTTACTCGACTCGTGCGGCGGAGGTAGCCGCGTGGCGGTAGACGCCTACAGCGAGCAGCACGACCGGCAGGCAGGCTAGGAACTCAGCGGTCCAAAGCGGATAACCGTCGCCGCCGGGGTAGGTGAGGTAGCCAACTCCCTGCAGCAGCCAATCGATCCCGATTCCGAGCGCAAGCGATGGTGCGACCGGCAGGAACACGAGCGCCGCGATGACCGGCGTCATCCTGCCGATCCCGGAGTGTTGGCCGAGCAGCGTTAGCCAGTAGAACGCCCACATGGCTGTTGGGATCGGCCAGAGGTATCGGCCGGCAGGTCGGATGCTGCGCGGTCGGATCGCGAGCAGCCCGAACCCGAGCACTTGGACGGGAACCAGGATCAGGAAGTCGGCCAACGAGATCAGCGGAGATTGATGGAGGCGCATCGCCACCCGCAGGAGGCCAAGCAGGCCGGTCGTTCTGTTCCGGCCGGTGGTGAACAGCGCCAGGATCAAGACTGGGAGGACGTACATGTCGATGACGGTCTCCGGGTCGTTACCGAACGAGAAGATCGATCCGCCCCAGAACAGCCCCGTCCCGACACCTTCCACCACGTTACTCATCGCCATCAACACCGCTGCCCAGCAGAACGCGCCGACCAAGAGCTGCCCGACGGGCCGCCCGAGTTCCTCACGGGCGCGCGCCCACAAGCCACACCTCACGACTGATGCCGCATTTGCGAGGAACGCCAACGTTGACACGTCGCCGGCGTCAAGCAGCGTGCCGACGAGCTCGTTGCCGCGTGCCCGCCGGACCTCAGCGGGATACAACCGAACCAGCGTCCTGCCAATTAGCTGACGTGACATGTCGCGAGCGCTCCTGTCGCTTTGAGTCTGGTCCCTACGACGCTCGCCGCGCGAGCAAGCTGGGCTGTTTCTTCTTGTAGAACCAGCCTGCCGGCCGGTGTCAGCGCGTAGTCACGCCGCTCGCGGCCGGTGACGACATACGGGTCGCCGACCGTCACCAGACCCCCGGCCATCGCACGATCGAGGATCGAATACAGCGTCCCCGTCGACACCCGCACCGACCCATCCGACAACTCCGAGGCGCGCCGCATGATCGCGTAGCCATGCAGCGGACCGTCGATCAACGCGGCAAGCGTGAAGTAGCTCGGGGGGCGCAATTCCATCTGGCGCAGCATATGTCGCCTGACGACATGTTGTCAAGCTATCGGTGGAAATCGACCGGGCGAGGACCGACGAGCCCCCCGGGCGTGCAACGCGCTCGCTTTCCGCGCAAGGCAGTTATCCAGAATTCCGGATAACTGCCTGTACGGGAAACCAGGTCTGCCGGTGGCGATCCCGAGAGACGCGCAAGTCGCGGCATGAAAATGCTTCTCGGAGGGTCCGTCCGGGTCCGGGCCTACGGTCCGGCGATCCGGGACAGGGGCCTTCTTTGGGAGAACGCAGACGGGTAGGCCGTTTTTGGCGATGGGCTTCGAGCCCGTGCTTGTCTCT
>JBBSFX010000011.1:0-78759 GCA_038254735.1 Solirubrobacterales bacterium | reverse complement strand
TTCGGTGCGGCGGCCGCGGCGGCCGGCTGCACCTCGACCGTCAACGCGTGGACGCCGAGCCAGATCGCCCAGGCCTACGGCTTCGGCGGGCTCTACGCGGGGGGCGATCAGGGCGCCGGGCAGACGGTCGCCGTGTACGAGCTCGAGGTCGCCGGCGGCCCGGACATCGCCCATTTCCAGAGCTGCGTCGGCTCGAGCGGCACCGTCGCCTTCCAACCCGTCGACGGCGGTGGCAGCCCGGGTGACGGCCGGGAGACGGTGCTCGACGTCGAGAACATCGTCGGCCTAGCCCCCCAGGCCAACGTGATCGTCTACCAGGGTCCGAACACCGGACAGGGCCCCTACGACACCTACGCGACGATCATCACCCAGGACCGCGCCCAGGTGATCTCCACCTCGTGGGGCGAGTGCGAGCCGGCGCTCGGCAGCCAGGCCACGGCGGCCGAGAGCACGCTGTTCCAGGAGGCGGCGGTGCAGGGCCAGACGATCGTCGCGGCGGCCGGAGACAACGGCGCCCAGGACTGCTACTCGAGCACCAACCCGGTGACCTTCCCCGCCGTCGACGACCCCGCCTCCCAGCCGTACGTCACCGGCGTCGGCGGCACGACGCTGAGCTCCGTCTCTCCCCGCGTGGAGACGGTCTGGGACGTCCGCGGCACGAGCCCGGCCGACGGCGCCGGCGGCGGCGGGAACTCCGCCCTGTGGCGAATGCCCCCCTACCAGTCCGCCAACGCCGAGTCCTCCGCCACGCCGTGCGGAGCGCCGACCGGCAGCGTCTGCCGAGAGGTCCCCGACGTCTCCGCCGAGGCCGACCCCCGCCCCGGCTACCTGCTGTACCTGGGCGGCGCCTGGGCGAGCGCCGCCGGCACCTCGGGCGCCGCTCCGGTGTGGGCGGCGCTGTTCGCACTGGCCAACGCCTCGAGCGCCTGCTCGGGCGGCCCGGTCGGGTTCGCCAATCCTGCGCTGTACCGTCTGGCCGGCGGCCCGGCGTTCAACGACGTCACCACCGGCAACAACGACTGGGCCTCGAGCAACGGCGGCCTGTTCTACGCCGCGGTGGGCTACGACCAGGCGTCGGGGCTGGGCTCGCCGAACGCGACCGCGCTCGTCGCCGGGCTGTGCGGCCAGGCGCTGCGCCTCCCCTCCCCCGGTCCCCAGAGCGGGCTCGCCGGACGCGCGGTCAGCCTGCAGCTGCACGCCAGCGACGCCGCCGGCCAGACGGTCACCTACGCGGCCGCGGGGCTGCCCCCCGGGCTCGCGCTCGACCCCGCGACCGGCACGATCTCGGGCGCGCCGAGCGCCGCCGGGAGCTACACCGTCCACGTCGTCGCCATCGACGGCGCGCTGACCACGGCGACCACGAGCTTCAGCTGGACGCTGACGCCGGCCACGGTCACGCTCGCGGCGCCGGCGGCGCCGTCGGGGCGGCGCGACCGGGCGACCGGGCTCCAGCTGCGCGCCCGCGACGACAACGGCGCGCCGATCGCCTTCACCGCGGCGCCGCTCCCGCCCGGGCTGGCGCTCGACACCACCAGCGGCACGATCGCCGGCACGCCGAGCCGGGCCGGACGCTACGTGATCGTCGTCGGCGCGAGCGCGCTCGGCGCGAGCCCGGCCACGGCGAGCTTCACCTGGACGATCGCGGGACCGCCCCGGATCGTCGGCGCAGCTACCGTCAGCCGCATCCGCGCGGATACCCCGCGGCTGCGGGTCGCACTGGCCGCCGGAGCGTTCGCCGCGCCGCTGCAGACGATCGACATCGCCGTCCCGCACGGGCTGTCGCTGGCGCGACGGACCGCCGCGCTGCGCCGGGGCGTGTCGGTATCCGGCGGCTCGGGCTTCTCGCTGAAGCGAACCGCCTCGGGGCTGCGGGTGACGCTGCTCCGGGCCGCGTTCGCGGTGCGGGTGACGATCGCGGCGCCGGCGCTGGCGGGTGGCCGGACCCTCCGGCGCTCGTCGCTCGGGGTGGTGGTCGGCGACTCCGCTCGCGTGATCACGCGGCTGACCGGTTCGCTGCGCAGGTCCTAGCCTGCTCGCGCCGGCCGGCCGGGCCGGCGCGCCGCGGGCGTCGAAGCCGTCGGCGCCGCTCGGCGTCAGTGCTGCTTGGCCCGGCGCGTGCGCGAGCGCTCTTCCTGGCGCTCGACCACGTGGACGATCAGCTTCAGCACCTGGTCGATCCCGGTGGCCTTGGCCTCGCCCTTCTCGAACGAGCTCCGCCAGTCCCGGATGTGGCCCTTGGTGGCCAGCTCGTTGAAGCTCGCCCGCGGGATCGTCAGCGTCACCTTGGCGTCGCTGGGGATCTGCTTGGTCACCCGGGGACCGGGCAGCTCCACCCGGTAGAGCTGGATGTCCCCGCGTCCGTGCAGCTCGAGGCCGGCGATCAACTTCAGCGGCTGGAGCGCCGGCACCTCGTCGAGAAACCGCGTGACCGCGGTCTCGATCAGCGATCTGGTGTCGGACGGCGAGGACAGGAGGCCTAGTCTACGCGGCCGGAGGGCTCGCTCCGGGCCGGGCGGGGCTCGCTCCGGGCCGGGCGGGGCTCGCTCCGGGCCGGGCGGGGCTCGCTCCGGGCCGGCGGGGCTCGCTCCGGGCCGGGCGGGGCTCGCTCCGGGCCGGCGGGGCTCGCTCCGGGCCGGCGGGGCTCGCTCCGGGCCGGCGGGGCTCGCTCCGGGCCGGCGGGGCCTGCTCCGGGCCGGAGGGCTTGCTCCCGGCCGGGCGGGCCTCGATTGCGGCGGTTCGGGCCTCAGGGGACGATGGGGGACGCCGGCCGGCCCTTGGCGACCGGCGCGTAGCTGCTTCCCCCGCCGCCGACCGGCTGGAGCAGCCTGGTCACGGGCGGCTTCCATCCCGACTTGGCCGAGCCGCCGGTCCCCGGCGCCCCGCCGGTGCCGGTCCGCTGCGCGCCGCGGGTGCCCACGACGCCAGTGCCGGCCGTCCCGTTGCCCCCGTGCGCGACGCCGATGCTCCCGGCACCGCTCGAGCGCTTCGTCCCCGTCCCGTGCCGGCTCGTCGTCGTGCCGCCGCCGCGCCCCACCGCGGGCCCGCGGCTGTTGCCGTGAGTGCCCGCGCCGGACCGCGAGGGGCCGTTGCCCGCAGCGCCGTGGCGGCCCGCCTGCGCGGCCCCGTGGCCGACGGCCCCCGCGGGTCCGTGACTGGGGCGCCCGAAGGCCCAGAACCCGTGGCGCAGGCGGTGAACCTCGCCGGCCGTCCCACCTCCGACCGCCGGCGCGCCCGGCCGCGACAGCGTGATCACCCGTCCGACCGAGTGGCGGGCCGCGACCACGGCGCCGGCGTCGCGCCCGCGGGGAAGCGGCGGCGCAACCCGGACGTGCGCCGGGGCGCGGTCGGCGTGGAGCACGTGGTGGAGCACGCCGACGCCCGCTCCGGCGGTCACGATCACGGCCACTCCGGCGATCGCCTTGGTGCTGAGCGCGACGGCCGAGAGCTTGCCGACGGCCCCGGCTCCCGCCCCGACCCCGAGCTGGGCGCCCCCGCCGTGGGTGCCGCCCGAGTGCAGCACCCGGCCCAGCAGCTGCTGGGCGGCCAGCGCCGGCAGCGGCGGAGCGATCGCCCGCAGCGCCGTCCGACGCCGGCGCATCTGCGCGGCGAACGCGTCGCAGCCGGCGCATCCGCTTAGGTGCCCGCGCACGCGGCGGGCCCGGATCGCCCGTCCGTCGCCGTCGGAGATCGTACGCCGGATCTCCTCGCAGTCGATCTCGCGGCCGGCCGCAAACTCCATCAGCGACTTCCTGGCCTCGAAGATCGTCTGCTTGGCGGCCGCCGCGGAGACGTCGAGAGCGAGCGCGATCTCCTCATGGGAGAGACCGCTCAGCTCGCGCATGACCAGTGCCGCCCGCTGGCGGTCGGGCAGCTCGCGCAGGTCGCAGAGCAGCAGCTGCAGCTCGGCCCGCCGGTCGGCGTGCTCCTCGACGCCGATGTCCGCGATCTCGCTCAGCTCCGACAGCGGCGCCTCGGGACGGCGCCGCCGCAGCAGCGAGATCGCCTCGTTGTGGACGATCCGGAACAGCCACGGGCGCAGCGGCGCGCTGCGCTTCGCCTCCGACAGCGCCGTGAACGCCGCCGTGAACGCCGACTGCAGCGCGTCGTGCGCGTCGGCCTCGTTGCGCAGCATCGCCAGGCAGTAGCGGTAGAGCCGCTGGTGGTAGCGCGAGTAGATCGTGGTGAAGGCACGCTCGTGGCCGTCGGCCACCAGCTCCGCCAAGCGCTCGTCGCTCGCGGCGCCGAGCGCGATCGCCATCCGTCGACGCGGACGTTCCGTGGCTGTGCTGGCCGACACCATGTCCCACAGTACGACTACCCGCGCCGCGGGTAAAGGTCAGGAACTACTTTCGGGTGCCTCATATCTTGTGGCGCTGCAGCAGCTTGCGGCCGATGACCATCCGCTGGATCTCGCTGGTGCCCTCGCCGATCAGCAGCAGCGGCGCGTCCCGGTACAGGCGCTCGATCTCGTACTCCTTGGAGTAGCCGTAGCCGCCGTGGATGCGGAAGCTCTCCTCGACGCAGAAGCGCCCTGCCTCGGAGGCGAACAGTTTCGCCATCCCAGCCTCGATGTCGCTTCGCTCGCCCGCATCCTTCATCCGGGCGGCGCGGTGCGTGAGCAGGCGCGCGGCGTCGACCTGGGTGGCCATGTCGGCGAGCTTGAACTGGATCGCCTGGTGCTGGGCGATCTGCTTGCCGAATGCCTTGCGCTCCTGGCTGTACCGAAGCGCGAGCTCGAGCGCTCGCTGGGCGATCCCTACGCCGCGGGCGGCGACGTTGACGCGGCCGAGCTCGAGCGCGTCCATCATCTGCACGAAGCCCTTGTTCAGGCCCGCCTCCTCGCCGCCGAGGATGCTGTCGGCCGGCGTGCGGTAGCCGTCGAACACGAGCTCGGTCGACTCGACGCCCTTGTAGCCCATCTTCTTGATCTGCGGCGGGACGTTCAGGCCCTTGTAGTCGCCGGTGTTCTCGTGGGCGCCGGCCTCCTTCTCGGCGACGAAGCAGGTCAGGCCCCTGTGCTTGGTCTCGGCGTTCGGGTCGGTCCGCACGAGCACGAACACGAGGCTCGAGCGCAGGCCGTTGGTGACCCACATCTTCGTGCCGTTGATCTCGTAGGCATCCTCGCCCGGGACGCGCTTGGCGGCGGCCTTGATCGCGGCGACGTCGGAGCCGAGCTCGGGCTCGGAGAGGCTGAACGCCGCCCGCATCTCGCCGGTGGCCATCCTCGGCAGGTACTTCTGCTTCTGCTCCTCGGTCCCGAACTTCATCAGCAGGTAGGAGCCGATGAAGTGCGTGTTGACGATCCCGGAGATGCTGATCCAGCCGCGGCTGAGCTCCTCGACGATCATCGCGTAGGTCGTCAGGTCGAGGCCCATGCCGCCGTACTCCTCGGGGATCGTCACCCCGAACAGCCCGAGCTCCTTCATCTGCTCGACGATCGGCTCGGGGAAGCTGTCCTCGTGGTCGTAGTGCTCGGCGTTCGGGAGGATCTGCTCGTCGGCGAACTGGTGGACCATCTCGCAGATGGCCTTCTGTTCGTCGGTGAGGTCCGAATGGGCGGTGGCGGTGGCCATGGGTCTCCTAAGGGTCCGCGACTGGGTGAGTGGCGGCATCCGGCGAGTGGCTGGGCGTATCTGGCGTCGTCCGCTCGCCCCGAGTGTACTGGTGTCCAGGAGGGTGAGCGGCCGGTGTCAGGCAGCCGGATGACTCGGGCGCGGCCCGGACCGGCGAGGCTGGATGCGGAGCGGGCCGCGCCCGAGCAGACGCCGCCCGAACCGTCAGTACGCAGTCGCGGCCCTAAGTCACTCTGAGCCCGAGATACGTCAAATCTTCGTGACATTTCGGGCTCGGCGGTGGGCCGTACCGCATCCTTGGGCGTCGTGTTCGCAGCAAAGGCTCGCTCATGGGGAATAAGTCGCAAACTGCTCGGCCGGACGCGCCGTGGCTGAGCGCGTCGACGCGGCCATCGCGGCGATCGCCGCCCGGCAGCACGGCAACATCACCCACGAGCAGCTGCGCGCCGCAGGCCTCGGCGTCAAGGCGATCGCCTACCGCTGCCACGTCAAGCGCCTGTTCCGCGAGCACCGGTGCGTGTACGCGGTCGGCAAGCCGGCGCAGACGCCGCTGGAGCGCGCCGCGGCCGCGGTGCTGGCCTGCGGCGACGGCGCCGCGCTGAGCCACCATGCCGCGCTGGCCCTGTGGGAGTTCGTCCAGCGCTGGCCCGCCATCCTCGAGGTGATCACGCCGCGCAACGTGCGCCCGCCGGGGATCCGGGCTCATCAGTGCCGCACGCTGCACCCCCGCGACCTGACCACGCAGCACGGCATCCGCGTCACCCACCCGGCCCGGGCGATGCTCGACGTCGCCCGCGGCTACCCGCCCCACCGGCTCCCGCGACTGGTCAACGGCGCGCTCCACACCCTCTACCTGACGCGCGGTCAGCTCACCGAGGCGTGCGCGCGCCACCCCACCCACCGCGGCACCAGGCTGCTCCTCCCGTTCTGCGACGCGAGCGCTGGGAACCCGACGCGCTCGGGCTGGGAGGACGACCTGCCCGCGTGGTGCGCGCGCCACGGGGTGCCGATCCCGCTGCTCAGCCAGGTGGTCGCCGGCCGTGAGCTCGACGGCTGGTACCCGCAGGAGCGGGTGGCGATCGAGCTCGACTCCTGGGAGTTCCACAACGACCGCGAGGCATTCCGCCGCGACCGCCTGCGCGACGCCGAGCACCTCGCGCTCGACATCGTCACCGTCCGGATCACCTGGGACCGCCAGTACGGCGACGCGCCGGCCGACGAGGCCGAGCGGCTGCGCCGGATCCTCGCGGTGCGCCGAAACGGGGGCCGGGACGAGCACCGGGACGGGCATCGGGACGAGCACCGGGACGGGCATCGGGACGAGCACCGGGACGGGCATCGGGACGAGCACCGGGACGGACATCGGGACGAGCACCGGGACGGACATCGGGACGAGCACCGGGACGGACATCGGGACGAGCACCGGGACGGGCATCGGGACGAGCACCGGGACGGAGGCCGCGACGAGCGCCGGGACGGGCGCCCGCGCGCCGCGTGACGGCGTCCCGAGTCTCTGCTGGCACACTGCCCACCTCCGTGAACTTCGCCACCGACGTCGTCGCCGCCGCCGCTCCGCCCGACCGCCGCGCGCTGGTCGAGCTGACCCGCAGCGGGCACCGGCGCGAGTACAGCTTCGGCGAGGTGGCGGAGCTGAGCGCGCGGCTCGCCGGAACGCTGGTCGCCCACGGGGTCGGCCGCGGCGAGATCGTGATGACGCTGATCGGCAACCGGCCCGAGTGGGTCCTGACGATGGTGGCCTGCTTTCGCATCGGCGCCGTGGCGCTGCCGTGCAACGAGCAGCTGCGCGCCGGCGACCTGCGTGCGCGCCTCGTCGCCGCCGATCCGAAGCTGATCGTCGTAGACGAGCGCAACGCCGACGAGCTCTCGGCGGCGGGGCCGGACGCTCCCGTGCTGAGCGTCCCTGACCCGCGGCTGTTCGAGGCCGCCCCCGCCCCAGCCGTCGACCTCGCACCGAGCGACCCGTGCCTGATCACCTTCACCAGCGGCACCACCGGAGAGGCCAGGGGGATCGTCCACGGCCAGCGCTACCTGCCCGGTCAGCGCCTGCAGGCCGAGCACTGGCTCGACGCTCACCCCGGCGAGCTGGTGTGGTGCACCGCGGCGAGCGGCTGGTCGAAGTCGGCCCGCAATGCGTTCATCGCCCCGTGGCTGCGCGGCGCCGCGGCGCTGCTCCACGACGCCCGCTTCGACCCCCACGAGCGGCTCGAGCTGCTCGCCGAGGAGCGCGTCAACGTGCTCTGCATGACCCCGACCGAGTATCGGGTGATCGCCAAGCGCGCCGAGCTGCGCCCGCTGCCGATGCTCCGCGGGCTGGTGGCGGCCGGCGAGGCGCTCAACCCGGAGGTGCTGCGGAGCTTCAGTGAGGGCCTCGGCCTCGAGATCCGCGACGGCTACGGCCAGACCGAGACCGGTCAGCTGACCGGCACCCCGCTCGGCGAGCCGGTCCGCGCGGGGTCGATGGGACGCCCGCTGCCCGGGATCGAGCTGGTCGTCGACGACGGCGAGCTGGTGCTGGCCGATCCGAGGACCGACCCGACGTTCTTCGTCGGCCACCTCGGCGGGGGCGCCTCGCCGGAGCGCCAGCCGTGGCGCACCGGCGACCGGGTCAACCGCGACGAGGACGGCTACCTGTACTTCGAGGGCCGCGCCGACGACCTGATCATCTCGGCCGGCTACCGGATCGGCCCGTTTGAGGTCGAGTCGGCGCTGGTCTCCCACGCCGCCGTGGCCGAGGCGGCGGTCGTCGCCGCGCCCGACGACGAGCGCGGCGCCGTGGTCCGCGCCGTGGTCGTGCTGCGCGACGGCTACGCGGCCGGCGAGGCGCTGGCCCGCGAGCTCCAGGATCACGTCAAGGCTCAGACAGCGCCGTACAAGTACCCGCGGATCGTCGAGTTCGCCGCCGAGCTGCCCAAGACGGCCAGCGGCAAGATCCAGCGCGCGCTGCTGCGCTCCTGAACCCCCGACGGGACCCCCCGACCAAGCACCCCGTGCCCGCTAGCCTGTCTCGGCGATGCGCCGTCCCGTGATCGGCATCTGCGCCGCGCTCGAGCCCGCCCGCTGGGGCGTGTGGTCGCTGCCGGCGGTGCTGCTGCCCGCCGACTACCTGTGGGCGATCCAGCGCGCCGGCGGCCTCGGCGTGATGATCCCGCCCGACGCGGCGCTGGTCGAGAACCCCGGCGAGCTGCTCGACCGGCTCGACGGCCTGATCCTGGCCGGCGGCTGCGACATCGACCCCGCCGTCTACGGCGCCGAGCCCCACCCGCGGACGCAGGGGACGGTGCCCGAGCGCGATCGCAGCGAGCTGGCGCTGGTGCGCGAGGCGATCGCCCGCGAGCTGCCGGTGCTAGGCATCTGCCGTGGGATGCAGCTGCTCAACGTGGCCCGTGGCGGCACCCTCACCCAGCACCTCCCGGACCACGTCGGCCACGAGCAGCACCGGCGCAACCCCGGCACGTTCGACGGCTCCGAGCACGACGTGCGCCTCGACGCCGGATCGCTGGCCGCGCGCGCGATCGGCGCGGCGCACCACGAGGTCCGCTCCCATCACCATCAGGCGGTCGACGCGATCGGCGACGGGCTGGTGGTCAGCGGACGCTCGGCGCTCGACGAGCTCCCCGAGGCGATCGAGCTCCCGTCGGTTCGCTTCGCGCTCGGCGTGCAGTGGCACCCCGAGGCCGACCCGGCCAGCCGCGTGATCGCCGTGTTGGTCGAGCAGGCGCGGCAGCACAGCGCCGGCGCCGTGCCCGCGTCAGGCTGAGAGCCCGGCCGGCGCCGGGTAGCCGGCGGCGCGCACGGCGGCGGTGACCGCCTCGGCGTGGGCGCTCCCACGGGTCTCCAGCACGAGCTGAACGGCGGTCTCGCGGATGTGCAGGGCGAGTCCCTCGCGCATGTGCTGGACGTCCAGCAGGTTGGCGCCTCGGGCGGCGATCACCTCGAGCAGCTCGGCCAGCGCGCCGGGCCGATCGGGGATCCGCGCGGGGAGCACGAGCCGGCGGCCGGCCTGGGTCTCGTGCCGGCGCGCCACCTCGGCCAGGAGCCCGGCCCCGACGTTGCCGCCGGACAGGATGACGGCGGTGCGGCCGGCGGCCGCCGGCAGCGTGCGCCCGGACATCAGCGCCGCGACGCCGACCGCCCCGGCGCCCTCAACGACCAGCTTGGCCCGCTCGAGCAGGAACACCATCGCCTCGGCGACGTCGTCCTCGCCGACGACGACGAGCTCGTCAACCCACCGCGAGATCAGCGACAGCGTCAGCGCCCCGGGCCGCTTGACGGCGATCCCGTCGGCGATCGTCCGCGCCGAGCCGACCGGCACGGGCGCGCCGGCCGCGATCGAGCCGAGGAACGGCGCGCAGGCCTCCACCTGGACCCCGATCACCTCGATCTCCGGCCGGGCCGACTTGAGCGCGATCGAGATCCCGCTGATCAGCCCGCCGCCTCCGACCGGCACGATCACGCGGGCGAGGTCGGGGATCTGCTCGAGCAGCTCGAGCCCGATCCCGCCCTGGCCGGCGATCACCACCGGGTCGTCGAACGGGTGCACGAACGCCGCGCCGGTGTCGGCGGCCCGCTCGCGGGCGACGGCCAGGGCCTCGTCGACGTTGGCCCCGCCGAGCTCGACGCTCGCCCCCAGCGCGATCGCCGCGTCCACCTTGGCGATCGGCGCGCCGTCGGGCATGAACACCTCGCACGGGACCCCCCGCGTCCGCGCCGCGTAGGCCACCGCCTGGCCGTGGTTGCCGGCGCTGCCGGTGAGCACGCCGAGCGAGCAGCGCTCCCCCAGCGACGCTAGCTTGGCCAGTGCCCCGCGGAGCTTAAACGAGCCGGTCCGCTGGAGATTCTCGGCCTTCAGCGCGATCGTCCCGCCGACCCGCTCCGACAGCGTCCGCGAGCTGAGCACCGGCGTCACGCGCACCACGCCCTTGCCGGCGCGCGCGGCGTCGTGGATGTCGGCCGGGGTGAGGGCGGGGGCGAGCGTCGGCTCAGTCAGGGAGCGCCACCACCGCGTCGATCTCGACCTGGGCGCCCTTGGGCAGCGCGGCGACGCCGATCGCCACCCGCGCCGGCGCCGAGCGCTCGAAGAACGATCCGTAGACCTCGTTGACCTCGGCGAACGACGCCATGTCGGTCAGGTACACGGTGAGCTTGACCGCATCCCCGAGGTTGGCGCCGGCCGCGGCGCACACCGCGGCGAGGTTCTCCAGGCAGCGGCCGGTCTGCTCGGCCGGACCGCCCTCGACCAGGTTCCCGGTGCGAGGATCGAGCGGGATCTGCCCGGAGCAGAACAGGAGCCCGCCGGCGCGGACGGCGTGGACGTACGGTCCGACGGCCTCGGGGGCATCCGGAGCGGTGACCGACTCGCGTTTTGCTGGCAATTCGCCTCCTCGGCGTTCGATGGTCCGGGGCAAGCGTATTGCCCCGGCGAACGGGCAGCTAGTGTGGGACACGATGCCCAACCGGCTCGCCGACGAGACCTCGCCGTACCTGCTCCAGCACAAGGACAACCCCGTGGAGTGGTACCCGTGGGGCGAGGCGGCGCTCGCCCGCGCGAGTGCCGAACAGCGGCCGCTGCTCGTCTCGATCGGCTACTCGGCCTGCCACTGGTGCCACGTGATGGAGCGCGAGTCCTTCGAGGACGCCGAGACGGCGGCGCTGATGAACCAGCGGTTCGTGTGCGTCAAGGTCGACCGCGAGGAGCGCCCCGACGTCGACGCGATCTACATGGAGGCGTGCCAGGCGATGACCGGCCAGGGCGGGTGGCCGCTGAACGCGTTCCTCACCCCCGAGCAGGTCCCGTTCTACGTCGGCACCTACTTCCCCCCGGAGTCCCGCCACGGGATGCCGAGCTGGCGGATGGTGCTCGCCACCGTCGCTGACGCGTGGGCCAACCGCCGCGCCGAGATCGACGAGCAGGGCGACCGGCTCCGCGCGCACCTCGGCGCCGGAGCGCGGCTCGCGCCCTCGCCCGAGGAGATCGGCGAGGCGGGGCTGCGCGCCGCCACGGCGGCACTGCGGCAGACCTACGATCACGCCGGCGGCGGCTGGGGCGGCGCACCGAAGTTCCCGCAGGCGTCCTCGATCGAGTTCCTGCTGGCCCGCGGCGAGCGCGAGGAGCCCCTGCACGCGCTGGCGGCGATGGCGCGCGGCGGGATCTACGACCACGTCGGAGGCGGGTTTGCGCGCTATGCGGTGGACGCCACCTGGACCGTCCCCCACTTCGAGAAGATGCTCTACGACAACGCCCTGCTGGCGCGCGCCTACCTGCACGGCTGGCAGGTCTCGGGCGAGGAGCGCCTGCGCGAGGTCTGCACCGAGACGCTCGACTGGGCGCTGCGCGAGATGCGCGGCGCGGAGGGCGGGTTCTGCGCCGCGCTCGATGCCGACTCCGAGGGCATCGAGGGCAGGTTCTATGCCTGGAGCGTGGCCGAGCTGCGCGAGACCCTCGGCGAGCGGCTGGCCGGCCCCGCGATCGCCTACTTCGGCGCCACCGAGCAGGGCAACTTCGAGCCCGGGCTGAACGTCCTCGAGGGCCGCGGCGAGCGGCCCGCCGAGCTCGCCGAGATCCGCCGGAGGCTGTTCGAGCGCCGCACCGGCCGCGTGCGCCCGGGGCTCGACGACAAGCGGCTGACGGCGTGGAACGCGCTGATCCTCTCGGCGTTGGCGGACGCCGGCGCGGTGCTCTCAGAACCGCGCTATCTGGACGCCGCCGGCGCGTGCGCGGAGTTCGTCCTCTCGGCGCTGCGCGACGGCGAGGGGCGGCTGCTGCGGACCTGGAAGGACGGCCGCGGGCGGCTCCGGGGTTATCTCGAGGACCACGCGTTCATGCTCGAGGCGCTGCTGACGCTGTACGAGGCGACGTTCGAGCCGCGCTGGTACAGCGAGGCGGTCGGTCTGGCCGAGCAGCTGATCGACCGCTTCCACGACGACGAGCGCGGCGGCTTCTTCACCACCGCCACCGACCACGAGCGGCTGCTGCTGCGGCGCAGGGACCTCGAGGACTCGCCGATCCCGTCCGGCAGCTCGGCCGCCGCGTACGGGCTGCTGCGGCTCGCGCGGCTGTCCGGCGAGGCGCGCTACGAGCACCACGCGCGCGAGGTGCTGGCGCTGAGCTTCCCGCTCGCCGGGCGCCACCCGGGCGCGTTCGCGCACCTGCTCCGGGCGGCGGACTTCTATGCCGCCCCGGTGCGCGAGGTGGCGATCGTCGGCGCCGGCCCGGGCGCGGCGGGGCTGCTCGGCGTGGTCCGCCGGCGCCTGCGCCCGCACGTCGTGGTGGCCGCCGGCGGCGGGGAGAGCGGCGCCGCGGTCGTGCCGCTGCTCCGCGACCGGACCCCCGGACCGGACGGCGCGGCCGCCGCCTACGTCTGCGAGGGCTTCGCCTGCCGGGCGCCCACCGGCGATCCGCAGGCGCTGGCGCGGATGCTCGAGAGCGGTTGAGCCGGCTCGCGACACTGCTGGGCGCCGCCGCGCTCGCCGCCGGGCTCGGGGCGTGCGGGGGTGGTGGCGGGGACCGACCCGCGGCGCGCGCGGGCGCGGCGGGCGCGGCGGGCGCGGCGGGCGCAGCGGGCGCAACGGGCGCAGCGGGCGCAGCGGGCGCGGGCACCGGCTCGGGCACGACGACGGTCACGCTCCCGGGCGCGCGCGGGAGCGCCCGATCGCGAACCGGCGGCGCCGCGGCCGGCCCGGCCTCGCGCTCGACCGCCCGCCCTGCGGCGCCGAAGCCCCGGCCCGCGCCCGACTACCCCCACGTGCTGGCGGTCGCCGGGCTGACCGGGGCGACCCCGTTCGTGCCGGCAGTGACCCTCGCGGGGCGGCCGATCGCCTACGTGGCGCGCTCCGCCTCGGGCATCGCCCTGCTGTCGTTCAACCAGCGCCGCGTCGTGCTGCGCCTGCACTCCGGGACCACCGACGCCGGCAGCGCCGGGTGGCGCTTCGGGCCGATGATCGGCGGCCCCGAGCGCTCCCGGGTGCTCGGCGCCGTCAACGGTGGCTTCAGGCTGAGCACGAACCCCGGCGGCTTCTTCTCCTACGGCAGGACCGGGGCACCGCTGCGCGACGCGCTGGCCTCGGTGGTCGGCTACACCGACGGCTACACCGACATCGGCACCTGGCACGGCGAGGTGCCGGGGGCCGGCCACGGCGCGGTGGTGTCGGTCCGCCAGAACCTGACGCCGCTGATCGACAACGGCCGGCCCGCCGCGTCGGCCGGCTGCGACAGCTGCTGGGGGGCGACCGTCGGCGGGGTGTCGGCCACGGCCCGCTCGGCGATCGGGATCACCGCCGATGGCAACCTGATCTGGGCCGGGGGGCTGCACCTGCACGTCACCGACCTGGTCGACGCGCTGCTCGGCGCCCACGTCGTCCGCGCGGCGGAGCTCGACATCAACCCCGACTGGGTCGCCGCCTACCTATACGCCCGCCACCGCGCCGGTCCGCACGTCACGCCGGTGCCGGCCAGCCCCGGCCAGCAGGGGATCAACGGCCAGCTGCTGCTTCCCTACGCGCGGGACTTCTTCACCTTCGACCTGCGCTAGCAGCTGGTGCGGCCCGCCACACCAGGCGGTCGCTACAGCACCGGCAGGTAGCGCTCGAGCTCCCACGGCGTGACCTGCACGCGGTAGTCGTCCCACTCCTGACGCTTGATCTCGATGTAGCGGTTGAACATGTGCTCGCCGAGGGTGCGGAGCACCAGCTCGGACTGCGCGGTCAGCTCGATCGCCTCGCCGAGCGTCTCGGGGAGCTGCTCGATCCCCAACCGCCGGCGCTCGTCCGGGGACAGGTGGTAGAGGTTCTTCTCCATCGGATCGGGGAGCTCGTAGCCGTGCTCGATCCCCTCGAGCCCCGCCTGCAGGAGCACGGCGAAGGTCAGGTATGGGTTGCAGGCCGGGTCGGGGCAGCGGAGCTCCATCCGCGTCGCGCCCTCCTTACCGGGGTGGTACAGCGGGACGCGCACGAGCGCAGAGCGGTTGCGCCGCGACCAGGCGACGTACACGGGCGCCTCGTAACCCGGCACGAGGCGCTTGTATGAGTTGACCCACTGGGCGAAGATCGAGCTGATCTCCCGCGCGTGGCGCAGCTGGCCGGCGATGAACGCCTTGCCGACGTCGGACAGGAAGTACGGGTCATCGGCGTCGTAGAAGGCGTTGCGCCCGCCGCGGAACAGCGACTGGTGGGTGTGCATGCCGGAGCCGTTCTTGCCGAACAGCGGCTTGGGCATGAAGGTGGCGTGCAAGCCGTACTTGAGCGCGTACTCCTTGACCGTGATCCGGTAGGTCATGCAGTCGTCGGCCATCTTCAGCGCGTCGGCGTAGCGCATGTCGATCTCGTGCTGGCTCGGGCCGACCTCGTGGTGGGCGTACTCGGTGTGGATCCCGAGCTGCTCGAGGGCCAGGATCGTCTCGCGCCGCAGGTCCGAGCCCGCGTCGAGCGTCGTCAGGTCGAAGTAGCCGCCCTCGTCGAGCACCTCGGTCGACTTGGAGTCGCGGAAGTAGAAGTACTCGAGCTCGGGGCCGACGTAGAAGTGGTCGAAGCCCATCGCTGTGGCGCGCTCGACGGCGCGGCGCAGGACGTGGCGCGGGTCGCCCTCGTACGGGGTGCGCTCGGGCGTGAGGATGTCGCAGAACATCCGCGCCACGCCCGCCTCGCCGGGGCGCCAGGGCAGGGCGCAGAACGTCGCCGGGTCCGGCTGGGCGATCATGTCGGACTCCTCGATCGCGTTGAAGCCGGTGATCGACGAGCCATCGAAGCCCATCCCGCCCTCGAACGCGTCGGCGAGCTCGGTGGCATTGATCGAGAACGCCTTCAGCTGGCCGAGGATGTCGGTGAACCACAGGCGGATGAAGCGGATGTCGCGCTCGCCGGCGAGCGCCATCACGTCATCGGCGGTCAGGGATGGTTGCGCGCTCATGTCGCCCGGCAGGTTACTTGCCCGGACGGGCGGGCCCGCGGCTCACAGGCGCGAGCGCGCTCCGCCGGCCAGCCATCGGCGCGCCCAGCGCCCCAGCTCGCACAGCGCCGGCTCGAGCTCGCGGCCCATCTTCGACAGCGAGTACTCGACCCGGATCGGGGGCCCGGGCTTGACCCGGCGCTCGACGATCCCGCGCGACTCGAGCTCCTTCATCCGCTCGGAGAGGAGCCGATCCGATAGCTCGGGCACGGCCTGGGAGACCTCGGAGAAGCGCAGCGGGCCATCCATGAGGACCTGCAGGATCGCGCCCGTCCAGCGGCGGCCGACGAGCTCGACGGCCTCGTGATAGAGGGGACAGCAGCTCGACCGTCGAGCTCCGATCGGCTGCTCAGTTTGCTCGCTGCTCGCGCCCATCGACTCGAGATGGAGTCTAGCCGGCGTCAGGCACCGCCTAGGCCGCCTTGAGGGTCCGCGACTCCTCGCTGGAGCCGTCGACCGGCACCTCGCCGGCGACGTTGATCATCGCGGTGAAGCCCTCCAGCGCGACCGCGGCGATCGCCTCGAGGATCTGCTCGTCGTCCCAGCCCGCCTCGCGTGCCTCCTCGTGGAGGTGCATCGGGGGCCGGCCGTCCTCGAGCAGCGCGTCGAGATAGCGCAACAACGCCGCCTCGCGCTCGTCGCCGGAGCGGAACTGCCGCGCCAGCGCGACCTCGTCGAGCGCCAGCCCGGCGCCGCGGGCGGCCCGCGAGTGCAGCGCCACGTCCGGCTCGGAGTGGTAGCGCTCGGCCACCGCCAGCGCGATCCGCTCGAGCGTTGCCGCCGGGAGCTTGCCGTGGCGCAGCTCGGAGCGGAAGCGGGCGTACGCGCGCAGCGCCGCCGGAGACCCGGCCAGGACCCCGAGAAAGTTCGGCAGCTGGCCACCGGTGGCGAGGGCGCCCCGGAGCACCGGGACCGACCCCTCGGGTGCAGTCAAGTCGTCGTGGATCTGGAACCTGCTCATGGAAATCTTCATATGACCACCGGGGGGTCGTGTCAGGACGGCAGCGCGGTTCAGACGCTGCCCTTCACTTTCGAGACTTGCTTACGCTTTATTAGCTTACCGGCCGCTCTGGGGCTGTTCAAGGGCTCCGGAGCGCTCTCTTACGACGATCTTCGGAACGCCCGACCCGGGCTCCCCGCGGACGGCTCTCCGGGGTTGGCCGGAGGACGGGCGAGGCGGGCGATCGGGCGTGTCCTTTCCCTTTACGCACGCCGACAAACGCCCGATCACCGAGGGCTGTAATACGCGTCAGGCGGCCGGCGGCGAGCTAACGCGTCAGCAGCGCCAGGGCGGCGTGATTCGCGTGGAGCACCACGGCGTGCGCGCTGGTGGCGGCGGCGAGCAGCAACACGATCCCCATCAGCACTGCCCACAGGGCGACGCGGTCAGGCTTGTAGCCGGCGCGATCGTAGGCCTTGCGCTGCGGCCGCCGGGCGGCGCTCGGAGCGGTCGGCGACCAGTTGCGGTCGCTGCCGCGGCCCTGGATCGTGATCGTGCGCCGGGCGGGATGCGCATCCGTGACCGGCACCGGGCGCACGGCCTCGGCGGGCCGGCGCGCGGCCTCGGCGACGGGGCCGCTGACGCGCCGGGCGCTGGCCGCGGCCGGCCGCGGAGCGGGGCGGCGTGGACCCGCGGCGGGTTCCTCGGCACGACGGTCGTGAGTCGCAGGCGCCGGGCGGCCGCGATCCGCGGTGGTGGGAGCGGCGTGGTCCGCGGGCACCGGGCGGGCACGGTCGGCCGGCGCCGGGTACGCGCGACGGCGGGTCGGCCGACTCACGAGCTCGAAGTCGCCAAAGCCGAAGTCGCGGTTCTGCATCCAGGTGCGCTCGCGTTCGGGCGCTTCGCCGGCGTGAGCCGAGCGGGCAGGCGCCACCGTCATGCCTCGATGCGGCATAGACCGTCCTCTTTCTCGTGCTTGCGGAGTTAGCTGACGGGCTCGCGCCGAAAGGGCGGCGCTACACACCGAGGTGTGATTAGCCCCAACTGACCTGGTTCCCCCGCTTCCTGCCGCGTCCCACCGGCGTTTCCCCGGTTGGCGAGCGGCACGGGAATTCAGCTTTTACGGAGCGGCGATCGTAGCACCGAGCGCCGACGGAAGACAGAGCACGCGGCGTCTATTCCTTGCCCGCGACCTTGGCGACGAAATCGGCCACGTTCGCCGCGTCCTTGCCCTGGATCACGTTGGCCGGCATCACGCCGTAGCCGAGACATGCCTGCGGGTCGTTCTGCGTGGCGGTGGTCTGGAGGCAGCCGTTGATGATCGTGTTGAGGACGAGGCTCTTCGGCGCCTTCAGCGTGTCGAGGTTCGGTCCGACCTTGCCGGCGGCGTTGGCCGCGGCGAGCGTGTGGCACACGCCGCAGTGCTCGCCGAACAGAGCCCGGCCCTCCTTCTCCGCCTTGGTCAGGCGTACGCCGCCGATCTGTGCGCTGGCGTTGGAGTGGTTGCCGGTCAGCAGCAGCACCGGCAGCGCGACGCCGAACCCGACGTAGACGACCACCATGATCAGCCCCGTTGCCTTGCGGGCACCCCTGGTCTGCACGTGCAGGGCCGCCCGCGCACCGCCGAGACCGCCGCGGGAGGCCACAAAGAACAGGCCGAGGGCGAGGCCGACCCACAGGGCGATGAACATGACGACCGCGAGCACTGCGGCGGGACCATATCGGAATCCTCAGCGACGACGCCCCGAGGCGAAGCTCATCACGGGAGGGGCGACGGCGCGGAAATCCTCGGCCTCGGAGGCCCCCTCGATCCCCTCATCGGCGGGTTCGCCGGCCCGCGAAGGGCTGCCGGCGCGCTGCGCGGCCAGCCCGAGCCGTACCTGCTCGTCGAGCATCGAGAAGTCCTTGATCTCGGCCAGCAGCCGGTCGGGCGCGGCGATCGAGGAGACCTTGTCGACGAGCACGTTGATCGCTCCGCCGGCCGCGGCGAAGCGCTCCAGCTTGCCCTCGACGAGCAGCAGCGGCTCGGTCCGCACCAGCAGCCGGTGGCGCTCATACACCTGCGGCGGGACGATCAGGTTGATCGTCCCGAGCTCGTCCTCCAGCAGCACGAACACGACCCCGCCGGCCGTGCCAGGCCGCTGCCGGGCCACCACCAGCCCGCCGATCCGGATCCGCGCGCCGTGCTCACCCCGCTCCAGGTCGCCGCTGCACGCCGTTCCCTCGGGCAGGCGGCTTCGCAGCAGCATCAGCGGGTGCGAGCCGACGGTCAGCCCGGTGGTGGCGTAGTCGGCGAGCATCGACTCCCAGCGCGAGAGCCCGCGCAGCTGCGGCGGCGCGGGCAGGTCGAGGGGGAGCGCCAGCTGGACGCCGCCCGGAACGCCTCGTCCCGGCGAGGAGACCCCGAGCTGCCACAGCGCCAGCCGCCGCGCCGAGACGGCGGTGGCGTCCGCCGCGAGCGAGTCGCACGCTCCCGACCAGGCCAGCAGCTCGAGGGCGGCCGCGCCCGCGCCGGCACGGGAGGCGAGGTCGGACAGGCTGCGGAAGCGTCCGCCGGCGGTGCGCGCGTCGATCAGCTCGCGGACGTCGCGCTCCCGGACGCCGCGGACGTAGCCGAGCCCGATCCGCACGCACAGCCGCTCGCCGCCGGTGGCAGTGGAATCGGCGCCAGCCGGCCGCTCGCCGCCGGTGGCAGTGGAATCGGCGCCAGCCGATTCCACGATCTCGCACTCGGCCCCGCTGGCGTTGACATCGGGCGCCAGCACCTCGAAGCCGCGGCGCTGGGCCTCGTGGACCAGCGCGTCGGGGGGGTAGAAGCCCATCGGCTGCTCGTTGAGCAACGAGCACAGGAACTCCTCGCCGTAGTGGACGCGCAGCCACGTCGACTGATAGGCCAGCAGGCCGAAGGCGGCGCCATGGGCCTTGGGGAAGCCGAAGCCGGAGAAGCCCTGAACCATCGCGAACACGCGCTCGGCCAGCGCCTCGTCGACCCCGTGCCGGCGCTGCGCCCCGGCGACGAAGCGCCGGTGATGGGCCTCGATCGCCGCATCGGAGCGCTTGCGGCTCATCGCCCGCCGCAACCCCTCCGCCTCGCCGGTGGAGAACCCGGCGAACGCCATCGCCACCTCCAGCACCTGGTCCTGGAAGATGATCGTGCCGAGCGTCTCGCGGAGCGCCGGCTCGAGCGACGGGTGCTCGTAGGGCACGGCGAAGTCGGGGTCCTCACGGAGCCGCTGGCGGCGCTCGATGTAGGGGTTGACGGCGCCGCCCTGGATCGGCCCGGGGCGCACGATCGCCACCTGGATCGTGATGTCCTTGAGCGTCTCCGGCCGCGTGCGGCGCAGCGACTGCATCTGCGCCCGGCTCTCGATCTGGAACACGCCGGTGGTGTCGGCGGTCTGGATGCACTCGTAGGTCGCCGGGTCGTCGTAGGGGATCCGGCTGAGGTCGATGTGCTCGCGCCGCGTGCGCGCGATCAGCTCGACGCAGCGCTCGACCGCCGAGAGCATCCCCAGCCCGAGCAGGTCGATCTTGAGAAACCCCGCGTCGGCGCACGAGTCCTTGTCCCACTGGACGATCTGTCGGCCCTCCATGGCCGCCGGCACGATCGGGCAGCAGTCGACCAGCGGCCGCGTGGAGACGATCATCCCGCCCGAGTGCTGGCTGAGATGGCGCGGCAGCCCGTGCGCCTCGGCGGCCAGGCGGGCCAGCCACGCCCAGCGTCCCCGCAAACGTTCTCCCGGAGGTTCGGTGCCAGCCGAACCTCCAATGAAGCCGGCGCCGGCCGGCTTCACGCTCTCGATGTCACGGGCGACATTTCGCGCATCCCACCCCTCGCTCCCGCGCGCGACCCGCTCGATCTCGCCCGGCGGCAGCCCCAGCGCCTTGCCGAGCTCCCGGATCGCCCCCCGCGCCCGATAGGTGGGGAACGCCGCCACCAGCGCCGAGCGGTCGTGGCCGTAGCGCTCGTGGATCCGCGGGATCAGCGTCTCCCGGATGTCGCGGGGGAAGTCGAGGTCGATGTCGGGCAGCGAGGTCAGCTCCTCGTTGAGGAAGCGCCCGATCAGCAGGTCGTTCTCGATCGGGTCGACGTGCGAGAGCCCGGTCAGGTAGCAGACGATCGAGGAGACGCTCGAGCCCCGCCCCCGCCCCGCAGGCAGCAGCGCCCGCGCCTCGCTCGGCCCCCGAACCTCGACCGCGACCTCACGGGCGAGCTCGAGCAGGTCGTGGTGGAGCAGGAAGAAGCCGGCCAGGCTCAGCCGCTCGATGATCCGCAGCTCCTCGCCCAGGCGCGACTCGGCGGTGGCGCGGACCTCCGCCGAGACGTCCTTGTAGCGCGCGCGCAGCCGCTGGTGCGACAGCTCCGAGAGCTTGCGCAGCGCCTCCTCGTCCTCGGAGCCGGGATAGCGGTAGCCGAGGTCCTGGCCGAGATCGAAGCGCAGCCGGTCGGCCAGCCGGACGGTCTCGGCGACGGCCTCCGGATGCTCGGGGAAGCGGGCCGCCATCGCCGCCGGCGAGGCCAGCACATGGCTGTGGTTACCCCGCCGCTCGGGCTCGGAGGCGTCGAGCGTGGTGTGCAGGCGGATGGCCACGAAGGCGTCCTGTAACGGGGCGCGAGAGCGCGCGTGCGCGTGGACGTCGCCGGTGGCCACGCACGCCACCCCGAGCCGCCCGGCCAGCTCGGCGAGGCGGCGGTTGCGGGCGCGATCGTCGCGCAGGAACGGGCGCTGGAGCTCGACCCGCAGCCCGTCGGGGCCGAAGCTGTCCCGCAGGCGCCGGAGGGTGGCCTCGTCGTGAACGCCCCGGAGCGCGCAGCCGCTCAGGCAGACCAGCCCCTCGGGATGGGCCAGCACCTCCTCCAGCGGGACCATCGGCTGTCCGACCGGCCCCGGGGTCTCGCGCGTGCGCGCGTGCGCGACCGTGAGGATCCGGCACAGGTTCGACCATCCGCGAGCGCTCTCGACCAGCAGCGTCAGGTGGCGCCCCTCGCGCCCCGCCCGGCATCCGCTCGCGCTGGCCGGCCGCTCGGCGTCCGGCCTCGCCGGATCGGCCGGCGCGCGAGTCGTCCAGCTGCCGGAACGGGCCGCGCGCGAGTCATCCGGCGCGAGGTCGAGCTCGGCGCCGTGGATCGGGCGCAGGCCCAGCGCCTGGGCGCTGACGGCGAACTCCATCGCGCCCGAGACGGTGTTGTGATCGGTCAGCGCGAGCGAGGTGTGGCCGAGCTCAAGCGCCGCCGCGACGAGCTCGTCGGGCAGCGAGGCGCCGTCTAGGAAGGAGAAGGCCGAGTGGCAGTGGAGCTCCGCGTACACGGGAACGTATGTTCGCATCCGGTCCGGACGACCGGGCGGATGTGGATCAACGTGGCCGCGGCAACGGGGGTCGCGGATCTGCCGGCGGGCTGCGAGTGGGTGCGACAGGAGCTCCGCGGGTGAGCCGGGAGGCCGTCCCGGCGCTGCGGCCGCCGCGCCACTTCTCGGGGCGCTCGGGGCGCGGATGGCGGCGGGCGAATCGGCGCTGGTAGAGGCCGACGAGCCCGAGCCGCCAGAACGCGTAACCGGTCCAGCCGGGGAAGATCGAGAAGTCCATGCGGGCGAAGTGGGCGAGCGCGCGGCGCGCCAGGTACAGCGTGCGCAGGACCAGACCGATCCGCGGGTAGAGCTTCTGCGGCTCGGTGCTCGCCCGGACTCGGCGCAGCAGCCGCTTCCACAGCCACGGCGGCGGCTTCCACAGGCACAGCACGTAGAGCAGCAGGTTCCCGACTCGCGGGGGGATCACGAAATAGCCGGAGTCGATCTCGTCGAGCTCCACCCCGCGCTCCTTGATCAGCCGCTCGAGCTCGGTGTTGGGGATCACCTTGAGCGAATAGACGAACAGCGTGTAGGGACGCGGCATCTCGTAGATCAGCTGCAGCGTGTCGACCACGTCCTGCCGGGTCTCGACCGGGTTGTCGACGATCAGGTCGTAGGCCGGGGGGAGGTGATACTCCGGGGCGAAGTTGCCGATCACCTCGCCGGCGGCGCGGATCTTGGCCGGCGGCGAGGGCCGCTTGTAGAAGTCGAGGATGTGCTCGCTGCCCGACTGGATCCCCATTCGGATCCGGTTCATCCCCGCCCACGTGAGCAGCTCGAACTTGTCCTGCTTGACGTAGTTGGGGATCACCCCGTAGACGGCGAACGGGAGATCGACCTCGGCCTTCCACAGCTCCGCGAACTCCTCGAGCTGCGGGTAGCCGATGGCCATGAACGAGTCGTCGTGGAAGCTGACCTGGCTGAGGTGCGGGAAGCGCCGGCGGGCGTCCTTGATCTGCTCGACGATGTAGCGCGCGCTGGGATGGCGGATCCGCTTGTACCTGGCGTCGTTGGCAATGAACTTGGTGTTGCCGCAGTACGTGCAGTGGAACGGGCAGCCGATCGACCACAGGGTCGTGTAGCTGAGGCCGTCGTTGGTCATGTAGTCACCGAGGGCCAGCGGTTGGAAGCCCTCGCCGGGCCGGTAGATGCGCTCGCTCTCGCCGTAGAGCGGGAACGGCAGGCTCTCCATCTCCGGAGCGCTCATCAGCGGCAGGAAGCGGTTGCGGACCACCTCGTCCGGGCGGTCGCGGTCGGGCTTGAACCAGAAGTTCTCGGTGGCCGTGGCGTCGCCGCCGACGCGGAAGGCGTCGAGGAACGTCTCGAAGGCGAGCTCGCCCTCACCGGTGCAGATCGCGTCGACCTCGGCGGTGATCGCGTCCTCGGGGTGGATGATCGGGTGGATACCGCCCCAGATCATGTAGATCGAGGGGTCGAGCGCGCGCACGCGGCGAGCGATCCGGTGGGTCAGGTCGGCGTAGCCGGTCATCGAGGAGAACCCGACCAGGTCGGAGCCGAGCAGCCCGCGGGCGATCTCGTCAACGTCATCGTCGCTCAGGCCGCCCCCGGAGCCGAGTCCGCCGAACAGCGCGTTGCGGATCCCCCGGTAGCGGTTGGTGGTGACGTACAGCGCCTCGGTGTCCGGGTTCAGGCGGCGCACGTAGGCGGCCATCTTGCGAAAGCCGCACGAGGTGATGCCGTCCTCCAGACAGACCATCTTGACCTTCACCGCACCTGCTCCCCGCCGTTTGGCGTCCGGACCCGCAGGAGCCTAGCGCCTCGGCGCGGGAGGGCGAACGCGCGGCCGGCGCCTCACCGCGAGCCGACGGCGGCGCGGCGGACGGCGGGGATCAGCGAGCGCCGGGCGCGGAGCGCTGGACCAGGTCGCGCTCGGGCTCGATCCGCCAGCGCGCGGCGACCTCGGCGAGTGCCTCGCTCATGCCCCAGCGGTCGGGTCGCTCCTCGCCGCTGTGGTCGGGGTTCGCGCCCTTCAGCGCCATGCCGCCGGTGTTGTCGCCGATCGCGCGGATCTCGGCGACGTCGGCGGCGCTCAGCCGCGGCTCGGCGGGGAGCGCCGCGAGCTCGGCGCGCTTGGCCTCGAGCGGGCGCGCGCTCGGCCCGGCCTCCTGGATCAGGGTCGGGACCACGCAGCGCACGGCCTCGTGGGCGAGGTTCCACTGGCAGGCCAGCTGCATCATCGTCAGCCCGGCGCGGTCGGCGACCGGGCGCATCGCCTCGAGCCGGTCGCGTCCGGCCTCGATCCAGCCGGCGGGGCGGAACCCGCGGTGGTCGTGGGGCAGCAGCTCGTGGCCGGGGAGCACGTCGTCGTAGAACATGCCCCCGTAGTCGACGACCCGGGTGATGACGTCGATCTGCGCGGCGGCGGCGGCGGCGAGGCACAGCTCGCCGGGCCACGGCTCGAGCGGGTTGAGGATCACCATCGCCCAGTCGAGCAGCGCCCCGAAGCGCTCGAGGCAGTCGATCAGGTCGAGCGTGAAGCCGTTGGCGGGGCCGGGCGCGACCCCGATCATCCGGGTCAGGCCAGCGTCGCGCAGCGCCGCCATCCCCTCCCACACGAGCGGGCTGGTGTAGCCGGCCCGGTCGGGGTTGTGGAGCAGCAGCAGGTCGAAGCGATCGAGCCCGCAGCGCTCGAGGCTGCGCTCGGCCGCCATCCGCAGGTAGCCGGCGTAGCCGTCGGGGCCGCGCAGCCGGGGGTCGGTGAAGCGGGGGAAGCCCCTGGCGCCGTCGCGCTCGCCGGTGTAGAAGTCGTGGCCGATCGCGCCCACGGCACAGAACGACCCGCGGGGCCGACCGGCCAGCGCCCGGCCGAGCATCGCGTCGGCCTCGCCGGTGCCATAGACATCGGCGGTGATCACGGTGCGGATCGCGCCGTCGGGGGCGATCGCCGCGGGCAGGCGCTCGTCGTCGAGCGGCTCGCCGAAGCGCATGAAGCGGCCGCCGCTCCACGTGCCGACCGCGACCGGGCCGGGGGCGAGCGGTGGCGGCGCGGAGGACATGGGCCCCGAGTCTAGTGTCCCGCTCCTCGACCGCACCGAGGCCTCGGCTGTCCCCGCTGCACGGCGCGCGAGCGCTGGCTGGCCGGCGGAGCGGGCCTAACGCTGGCGCCACCACCTCCCCTCGGCGAGATCGTGGAACACGACCTCGTTGCGTCCGCACACGGTGACGAGCTCCCAGTAGCGCCGGCGCAGCGGACGTTCGGTCCACCAGCGATCCTCGATCAGCCAGGACTCCCGAACCGCATCGATCGCGCGGCCGTCGACGACCGTCGGCGCGCCTCCGTCGCCGGGGGTGACCGCGACCCGCCGGGGGACCGAGAGCCGCCGCGGCCCGCTCATCGCCGGCCCTCGATCGCCGCTCGGCAGCCGCCGCACCGGGCCGGGATCGCCGCTCGGCAGCCGCCGCCGCACGGGGCCGGGATCGCCGCTCGGCAGCCGCCGCCGCACGGGGCCGGGATCGCCGCTCGGCAGCCGCCGCCGCACGGGGCCGGGATCGCCGCTCGGCAGCCGCCGCACCGGGCCGGGATCGCCGACGGCTCGGTCATGCCTCGAACGGAGTCAGGACCGCGCGTCGCTCGGGAAAGCGCGATCCGGGGTCGATCTCCAGCACCCGCAGCGCTGCGTCCTGGCCCGCAGTGCCGGTCCGGGTCTGGCGAATCGCCTCCCGCAGCCGGGCCGCACGCGCCGCGGCCGGGTCCTCGAGCAGCGGACGCTGGTCGGCGGCGAGCGGCCCGAAGCACTCGACCGAGAGCCGCAGCTCCTCGGCGGGAGCGGGGATCATCGCCAGGCGAGGCGACAGCGCCAGGCGCATCCGCGACGGGTCGGCGAGCGCCTCGCGGAAGCTGACCTGTTCGCGCCAGGTCCCACCCTGCTCGACCAGCGCCGCGGAGAGCACCACCGAGCGCAGCGTCCGCCCGCGCCGCTCGCGCCGGGCGAGGAGACGATCGATCAGCAGGCCCAGGACGAGCTCGAGCTGGGGGCCGGACGCCGCCTCGGGCAGCTCCAGCGACTCGCGCAGGAACTCGCTCGCGGGCCGCGGTCGCAGCGCGCCGTCGCCCCCGAGAGCGAGCTCGTGGGCCAGCAGCCCGGTACGGCCAAAGCGATCGGCGATCGCCGCCGGGGGCAGCGCCGCGAGCTCGCCGAGGGTACCAATCCCGAGCCGCTCCAGCGACTCCGGCAGCGCTGCCAGCGCCGGGCGGGCCCGCAGCAGCGCGACCGGCTGGGCGGCGAGGAACTCCCGCGCCTGCTCGCGACCACCGAGCAGGACCACCGGGCGGCGGACGCGGGCGCGCGCCGCCGCGGCCACGGCGGCGAAGCGCGACGGAGCGACGCCGAACCGGGCCGGCGCGCGCAGGGCCCGCCGCGCGACCTCGAGCACGCCGTGGAGCTGGTGCTCGGGACTGCCGATGGCGCCGGTGGCGGGCAGGCCGCGGCGCCCGCCGAGCGGACCCCGGACCGCGTCGGGACCCCGGACCGCGCTCCGTCCGTGCAGCCGCAGCAGCCCCCGCGCGTCGAAGCAGACCAAACCCGGACGCTCGGGCTCGACCGCCGCGCCGATCGACTCGAGCCGGACCAGCAGGCGCTCCCAGGCATCGGCGACTCCCGCGGGGTCGGGAGGCACCAGGGTCAGCCGGGGGCAGCGGGCCAGCGCCTCCCCGAGCCTCATGCCGGAATGGATCCCGAACGCCTCGGCGGCGAGCGAGCACTCCCCCACCCGCTGGATCCCACCTGGCTCGGGGGCCAGCGCCACCGGCGCGTGCAGCAGCTCGAGGCGATCGCCGACGGCGGCGGTGAGCTCGAAGCGGGGGAGCAGGACGCAGATGATCATCATACGAACGCATGTTCGCATGCAGGTCGGATGGACCGGTTGCCGAGGCGTGGGAAACTTTCGATGCCCGCTACTGGGGAGTCCGCCCTCCACGGAGTCGCCGTTGCCTGCTTCTCCTCGGCCACCGTCCAGAGCAGCTCCCGGGGTATCCACGCCGAGGTGCTTGCGGATCCGTTCCTACCAGCACAGACCGGCGCGCGGCGCCGCGGCTGTCATGGCGCGCTGGAGCGTCGAGCGTGCTAGCAACGCGCCGACATTCGACAGAGGGTCATCCCTCCTTGCAGCTGTGACGCTAGCGATCCCGACCCCCGCGACGCGGTCGGAGCCCGGCCAGCCGAATCCGTGACGGCCGTCTATCGCCCGACTATCTTGAAGGAGACTGTCTTCGGCTTTGAGCTGTAGCCAATCGAATCGGTGGCCACCAGCGTCGCCACATAGGTTCCGGGACTCAGCGCCCGCGAGCCGATCCGCCCCGAGAAGACCACACTGTTGGCACCCTGACTACTAGTGCGCGTCAGCGTACCGCGCGTCAGCGCGCGCGTGCACCGGCGCGCCCGGCGCGCCCGGCGCAGCCTTCGGCTCGGTGCGACACACCGCCTACCCCGGCGCTCACCCGAGAGCCGCTGCACGATCGTGATCCGCACCGTCGCCGGCTGGGAGAGCGTGTACCTGAACGTCGTGCCCTTCCGCGGGCGCCTGGCCGTCGCGCTGCCACGAATCGGAGTGGGCGCACCTCCGACCGCGAAGCGATTGTTGGTCAACCGCAGGCCCGAGACGCCGGGAGCGAACAGGTCGGAGCGGTATCCCCGCAGCGCCAGAACGTACAGCCCGGAGTTGGTGTCACTGACCACGATCGCCCCATTCGCCGCGACATCGACGCCCGTGACGTTCGCCTTGGCCGGGATCTCGTTCGTCGGGTCCGGGGTGTCGGGCGGCACGAACGACGCCACCTCCGACGGATTGGCACTCGTGAGGTCGATCACGTGCAGGCCGTTGGCGTGCCCGGCCACGTAACCGATGGGGCCGCGTGCGATCGCGTGGTGCACCGAGTACACGCCCAGATCCGGGGGCGGGAACACCGTCGCGGCGGGAGGCTGATAGACCCCGCGCAGGGTGGGTGCCGCGGGGTTGGTCACGTCGACCACCCGCAGGGCACCCCACGCACCCGGCGTGTCGACCATCGCCCCCGAGAGCGAGGTGCCGCCGGGCCCACAGGCCACCGTGAAGGTCGCCGGCGCCGTAGCGGGAGCGGGACACAGTGCGTCGCGCACCGCGACTGCATCCCCGGTGTCGATCCCGCTCGTCGGAATCGACAGGCCGGTCGGATCGCCGTCGAAGCTGGGCGTCTGCGGGACGGTGGTGCTGGTGTTGCCGACGACTACGCCGACGGCTCCATCGCCCTGAAGTCGCAGCGTCGCAGCGGCGACCGAGCAACCCGTTCCACCCTTTCCCTGCCGGCTGGCGACCGCGCTGCGATCGCGGAACGCGATATTGCCGGCGAGGTCGGCCGCGGTCACTCCATTGGGGTACGGATCTCCGGGACAGGCACGCCCGACATAGACAATTCCGCCGGGCACCTGGCTGCCGGGATGACGGTACACCTGGGCGGTGTTGTTCGGGTCGAACAGCGTGAATATCGCCTCGCAGGCGAACTTCGATCCAGCGACGGAGCTCGAGCCGTCGATCCGCAGGCTAGAGGTCGGAGCGATCCAATCGGACTCCCCCAGGAGCGCCAGCGAATGCCCGCCGAAGGCCGTGAAGCTGACGTAGGACGCGTTGCCCTCAAACGTCCGGTCCGCGCGCGGATACTGGTACTGCCCAAGTGTGGCGGGAGCCGCGGGATTGGCAAGATCGACGGTGAAGAGCCCCTGGTCGAAACCGGGGAGGAGCGCCTTGCTGCCGTCCGGGTAGGCACCCACGCCGATAGCCCCGTCGAAGGCCCGGCATCCGTTGTTGGAGTAGCCGACGCGTTGACCGTTGAAGCCGGCGGGCCGCTGATCGGTTGGCGAAAATTCGTTCGGGTAGGAGCCGATCTCGGTTGGCTGGGCGGGGTTGGTGACGTCGACGATCCGCAGATCACCGTGGAAGGCGGTCGGGTCAGGCGCCGAGCCCTGGCTCGCGGAGGAGAACGGCTCGGTGGACAGCGACAGGACCTTTCCGTCCGGACGCTGGACGAGCGAAACCTGATCCTGCGAGGAGGCACAGGTGTAGCCGTAACGACCCGAGTTGCTGGGGTCTGGTGGAGGGCCGCAGGGCGGATCGGTGGGCAGGGACTGGTTGGCGTCCGCCTCGTAGCGACCCAGGAACACCGGCTGAGCCGGGGTAGTGATGTTGTAGTAGGCGACCCCGCGGTCGACGTAGTTGCCGGCGGAGTTGCAGCGCACCAGGGCGACGGCCAGCAGGTCACCGTTGAACGAGGCGGTGTTCACGTGCAGTGCCGAGACGTCGTTCGCGACCGCCCCCGGCACGACCGGGATCTGGGCCACGAGCCTCGGGGCGTTCGGCACTGACACGTCCACGACCTTCACCGTGGTGGCCGGGCAGGTGTACGGCCCGTTGTAGAAGCCCGAGCGAAGACCGCTGCCGGAGAGGATGCCCGACGCGACGATCGCGGTATTGCCGACCGTCGCGACCTGCCCGTTCAATCCGCCGCCGCCCAAATCGCTCTTGGCGAGGAGCTGGAGGCTCGCCGCGTGGGCAGCCCCGGAAAACCCGGCGAATGCCGTTAAGACAGCCGTCAACCCGACCAACCGACGCTTCAAAGCCAACCGACTCACCCCTCGCCTCCGATGCTGATGCGAATACGGCAGCGACGATAGGCCCCGGAGTGGGCAGTTGCAATAGATGTCAAATGCATCTACTCGCGTTCCGCACTTCTCGCGGCGGTTATCTCCCCCCGTGTGGACGGGCGAGGCGAGGTCGGTCAGGGCCGGTGGGTCGGCTGAGGTAGGCGTTGACGGGAACGCCGAGCATCTCGTGTCCCGTCACGCAATTTTGGCTTGCATTCGAGGCACCCCTGGCGGGGCCGGCTGCGTCCTCGGACCCCTCGTGAACTCCAGTACACACGGGTCCTGCGTCCTTGCAGGCATCCCCAGTGGCAGGCGTCAGCGGCACGAGCGCCTCGCACTGCCTGGGCGTGGGCCGCCAGGAGGCGTCCGTCATCTACGGCGGGATCACGTACCAGAGCGTCGGTCAGGCGATCACCGGCAGCAGTGACGCCCGACGGTTCACCGGCTCTCCGCTGGCCCTCACGAGCGGCGTGTACCGCGGCGGCTCCGGCCCGCCGGCGCCGAGCACCGTCCTCACCGCGATCGCCTGCGCGCCCACCGACCGGATTCGCGCGCGGCCGTTCGCGGCTAGCGCTTCGTCGGTCAGGACGCGTCCCGCGCCAATGTCGTCTCGGCGAGCGCCGGTTGGTACGGTCCCGGCATGGCGCCACTCGACCTGACCGGCATCGCCACGCAGGGGGTGCGCACGCTGCGCGCCTTCGGCCATCGGATCCCCGGGGCGGGCAACATGCTGGCGCCGTCGCTGCGCAGCGCCGTGCGCGATCGCGCGGTGATGATCACCGGCGCGTCGTCGGGGATCGGCCGCTCGGCGGCGCTGCAGGTCGCCCGGGCGGGCGGCGAGGTCTTGCTGGTGGCGCGCACCAGGAGCAAGCTCGACGAGGTGGCGGACGAGGTCGAGGCCCTCGGCGGCACGGCCTTCGTGTTCCCCTGTGACCTCGCCGACATGGACGACATCGACCGGATGGCCGGCGACGTGCTCGAGTCCCGCGCCGCCGTCGACATCCTGATCAACAACGCCGGTCGCTCGATCCGGCGCTCGATCGCCCGGTCCTACGACCGCTTCCATGACTACCAGCGGACGATGCAGCTGAACTACTTCGGCCCGGTGAAGCTGATCCTCGACCTGCTGCCGATGATGCGGGAGACGGGCCACGGGCACATCATCAACGTCTCCTCGATCGGGGTGCAGACGAACACCCCGCGGTTCGCCGCCTACGTCGCCTCCAAGGCCGCGCTCGACGCGTTCAGCCGCTCGATCAGTTCGGAGATCATCGATGACGGCGTGCATATCACCACCGTCTACATGCCGCTGGTGCGCACGCCGATGATCGCCCCGACGAAGATCTACGACCGCTTCCCCACGCTCAGCCCGGAGGAGGCCGGCGAGATGATCGTCGACGCGATCCGCAAGCGTCCCAAGCGCGTGGCCACGGCGCTCGGCAACATCAGCCAGCTCAGCTACGCCCTCGCCCCCGGCGCCCAGGACCTCGTCCTCAACCAGGCGATCAAGCTGATCCCGGAGAGCGGCGACAAGCCGCTCGAGAAGGAGACCGCCGAGCAGCGCGCGTTCGTCCGGGCCACCCGCGGCGTCCACTGGTAGCACGCGCGGGCGGTGGACGATGGCGATGGCCTGCGAGCGCGACGCGGGGCGCCTGCGCGACGGCGCGGGCCGGGGACCGGGGCTACGCTTCGTCCCCGCGGCGACGGCCCCCGAACCGCAGCCGCTCGGCGCCGGCTGACGCGGGTCAGGCCGAGGCGTCGCGTATCAGCCGGCCGACGGGAACGGCGCTGAGGTGCTGTGCCTCGAGCTCGGCGTGGAGCTTCTGCAGCAGCGGCAGCATCGCCGTGCCCTCCGAAGCGCTGATCTCGATCACCTCACCGGGCTTCAGCCGGCCGATCGTGTCCTGCAGGTCCCGGACGCGGACGGCGCCGGCGATCAGGCGGCCGCCGAGCTGGTGGGCCATGAACCACTGGCCGAGGCTGGGGCCGCCGGAGGCGTAGAGGAAGTGGTGGGAGAAGCCCATCGCGCGCAGCAACGCGTGCAGCTCGCCGCGCGCCTTGAGCCACCGCAGCAACCCGCCGCTGGGCAGCCGCGGGACCGCCTGGTCGCCGTAGTTGAGCACGCCGAGCTCCGCGCCCCGGGGCGCGCGGCCGATCGCGAAGGAGACGTGCATGCCGTTGGCGGCGAGCGCGCTGGCCAGCCCGGGAACGGCTCCGTTGGCCGCGTCGACGATCACACCGACCTCGGGCCGAGCGGTCTCGACCGCGGTCACCGGGCGCATGTGGACGAAGTTGGACAGGAAGCGGTACGAGACGCCGCTGGTCAGCACGAGCGCCGCCAGCAGCACCGCCGCCGCGCTCGAGAAGGCGACCCGCGGGCTCCACACCCGCAGCGCCGAGAGCGGCTCCACGTGGCGCTCGTTCTTCATGATCAGCGACGCCGTCGAGGGCTGGCGGGCGAACGTCGGGTTGGGCTCGGGCCGACTCTCGAGCGCGCGGGCCAGGGCGGGGCCGATGTCGGATTGCCGGCGGGCGACCTGGGCGAGGCCGAAGCGGACCAGCGCGCGGTTCGAGGCCCGCACGTGGCCGACGCCGAAGCCGTAGGAGATCACCGGGCAGCCGCGGATGATCGCCTCGAGCACCGTCAGCCCGGCGCTCGAGTGGATCAACGCGTCGGCGGCCGCAAGCACGTCTCCCATCCGGTCGGTGAAGCCCATCAGCCGCAGGCGCGGCTCGTCCGGGAAGCGCTCGGCGACGCGGCGGCGCAGGTCGTCGTTGCGACCGCACAGGCACAGGACGGTGGCGTCCTTCACCTTCAGCGCCTCGCCGGTGGCGCCGACGAGATCGCCGACGCCCCAGCCGCCGCCGGACACGGCGATCACCTGGCCGTCGGCCGGGAGCCCCAGCGAGCGGCGCGCGTCGGCCCGCGCGCGGGCGGCGAGGAAGGCCGGTGAGGTCGGCGGCTTGGCCCACGTGACGCTGCCCGGCCCGGCGATCTCCTCGACCTCGGGGATCGACTCGGGATGGGTGACGAAGTGCATGTCGATCCCCGGATGGGCCCAGAAGCGCAGCCCGGCCAGGTCCGTGATCGACGAGTAGCAGGGCACCTTGAGCTTGCGCTTGCGGCGCAGGTCGCCGAGCACGGCGGTGACCCCGGGGTAGGTCGAGACGATCACGTCGGGGTCGTGGGCGCGGATCAGCCGCATCAGGCCGCGGCGGCCGAGCAGCGTCAGCATCCGCTCGGACAGCCACCGGGTCGGCGCGACGTACATGAACAGCGCATACTGGAGGTCGAACAGCCACGGCAGCCAGCGAAACATGAACTGCGAGTTCTCACGCAGCGTCTTGGTCAGCAGCGGGCCCATCGCGGGGAGGCCGTTGACGATCGCGATCAGCGCGTCGGGGTCCTCGTCGCGGAACTCACGAGCGACCGCGCGGGCGGGCAGGTCGTGGCCCTCGCCGATGTCGGCCGAGATGATCAGCACGTGGCGTGGAGGGGCCTCGGCGTCGGGCTCGCCGGCCGGGATCACCGAGGCGGCCTCGGCGTCGGCCTGCTTGGCGGCCTGCTCGCGGCGCCAGACCACGTAGCGGCGCACCCCCTCCGCGAACGGGGTGGCAGCGCTCCACTCGAGCTCGCGCAGCGCACGCTCCGAGGAGACGACCTTGCCGCCGAAGTCGCCGGGGCGGGCGGGCGTGTAGACGATCTCGACGTCGCCGACGATCTCCTGCACGGTCTCGGCGATCTGCTTGATCGTCACGTTCTCGTCGCTGGCCAGGTTGTAGACGCGGTTGGTGGCGACGTCGGCGAGGCCGGCGGCGACGCCGTCGGCAAGGTCCTCGACGTAGACGAACCGGCGCGACTGCAGGCCGTCGCCGGCCAGCGTCAGCGGCTCGCCCTTCAACGCCTTGTTGACGAACGCGGGGATCACCGCGGCCTCGCGCGCGCGGGGACCGTAGGGGATCCCGAAGCGGAGGATCGTGTAGTCGATCCCGTACAGCTCCTGGTAGGCCTTGCAGTACAGCTCGCCGGCCAGCTTGGTGCTCGTGTACAGGTGCGAGGGCGCGGGCAGCAGCGTCTCCTCGTCGACCGCCTCGTCGGCGCAGTCGGAGTAGACCCAGATCGTGGAGGCGTAGACGATCCGCTTGACCCCGGCGCGGCGGGCGGCCTCGAGCACGGCGACCGTCCCACGCGCGTTGACGCGCTCGGCGTCCTCGGGCGAGGCGTGGACGTCGTTGACGTCGGCCACGGCGGCCAGGTGAGCCACGGCGTCGCACGAGTGAAGCGCGCGCTCGAGCGCCTCGCGGTCGGTGATCGACCCGAGCACGGTGTCGACCGGGCCGGCGGCCGGGGACGGATGGGCGGGATCCGAGTCGCGATGCCACGGCGAGGGCCGCAGGTCGTAGATCACGGGGTCGTGCCCGCGCGCGCGGAGCTTGTCGACGACGTGGGAGCCGATGAAGCCCGACCCCCCGGTGACCAGGACTCTCACGCGCTCGCTCCGTGGTCGGGTCGGTAGTACAGAGGGACGCAGGAATGGTTCGCGGCGACCCAGTCGGTGTGGGGGAGCTCGACCGCGTGGCCCATGATGCGATGGCACGGCTCGTCGTACACGCGACCGGTCGACCTCTCGAGCCAGTCGAACACGATGTACTTGTACAGCCCGGAGGTCATGCCCTCAGGAAGCTCGAGGCGCGCCGGCTGGGCCGGGTCCAGATGCTCGCGCGCGACGTCGTTCTTCCACGCCACGATCTCGGGCATCCGCTCGACCTGCACCAGCCCCAGTGCGGCGGTGAACTCGCTCATGCGGAAGTTCAGCCCGGGAACGTCGTAGGAGGGCTTGCCGTAGTTGCGGAAGCTTCGGGCGTGCCCGAGCACCTCCGGCCAGGTCGAGACGAGCACGCCGCCCTCACCGGTGGAGATCGTCTTGGTCGCGTACAGCGAGTACACGCCGGCGTCGCCGTAGGTCCCCGGCCGGCGACCGGCCCAATCGGCGCCGTGGGCGTGCGCGCAGTCCTCGATCAGGAAGATGTCGTGCTCGCGGCAGTAAGCGGCGATGCGCTCGGAGTCGAAGGCGATGTGGCCGCCGATGTGGACGAGGAACGCGGCCCTCGGCTTAAACTTCTCGGCCGCCGCCTCGAAGGAGTGAAACGACATGCACAGATCCTCGCGGTTGCAGTCGACGAACTGCACCTCGGCGCCCGAGCGGATCGCCGCCAGCGGCGTGGCCATGAACGTGTTCGACGGGCACAGCACGGTCTCGCCCTGCACCCCGGCGAAGTGCAGCGCGGCGAGCGCTCCGCCGGCCCAGCTCGACACCGCCACCGCGGGCGCGCCGTTCCAGGCCTCCCAGGCCGCCTCGAAGCGAGCCACCATGTCGGCCTCCGACCAGCGGTTGGAGCCGAGGACCTCATCGATCAGGGCGTGCAAGCGGGCCCGATCGCGATGATCGAAGCCGATCGCGAATTGCGAATGGTCGGGCGCGCTCTGTTGGTCAGCAGAAGCCGTGGTCATGGGTCTCCGAGGGTGGGGCCGCGCTCGGGAGAAGGTCCGGCCCGCGGACGCTCAACCCCGCTGGGCGCCCCCCGCTTCTTCTCGGTGCGCCCGAGCAGCCTGTCAGACTGGGAGGACGGTACCGATTTCGCGCTCGCTAAGTGTCTTCGTAATCAGCTCCAGCGCGGCGACGGTGCGGCGGTGCGAGTGACGCGAGCTGTAGAAGTCCGCGTCGTGCAGGAGGATCACGTCGCCCGGTCCGGTGCCGGCCAGCGCCCGCGACGCGATCCGAGCCGGCGTCGTGAGCCTGCGCCAGTCCTTGCCCCAGCGCGACCACAGCAGCGGGCGCATCCCGGACTCCCGCACGAGCCGCAGCCCGGCCGGGCTGTAGATCCCGTACGGCGGGCGGTGGAGGAGCGGCGGCTCGCCGAGGACCGCCGCGATCGCCTCGCGGCCGCGCCCGAGGTCCTCGCGCAGCGCGGCGACGCCGAGCCGCGGCTCCAGGCGGTGGCGGAAGCCGTGGAGCGCAACCAGGTGCCCCTCGGCGGCGATCCGGCGCAGCAGCTCGGGCCGGCGCCGGACCTGCTCGCCGATCACGAAGAACGTCGCTCTCGCACCGGCGCGCGCGAGCACGTCGAGCACCGCCGGGGTCCCCTCGGCGTGAGGGCCGTCGTCGAAGGTGAGCGCCACGCCGGGCGCACCGTCGAGCCGGACGGGCAGCTCGAGGGCGGCGGCGCACCGTGGTAGGACCGGGGCAAGCGCGTGCCTGATCACCGGGCAGATGATCGCCGACCCGCGGCCGACCCACTTCGCCCGCCCGAGAGCGCGGAGCCGGCGCGCCGGACCGAGAGCGCGGAGCCGTCTAGCGTGCCGGATCTAGACCGCTGGCTCCCGGCGCCCTCGCTCACGGTGAGCGCCCGCCGCGAGGCCCGCGCCGATCCGGCGCGGCTGTGGCACGCGGCCACCACCGTCCCCCTCGGCGACACCGGGCTGCTCGGCCGCCTGATCCGCTGGCGGATCCCTGGCACCACGGCCGAGCTGGCGTTCGGGGAGCTGTTCCGCGAGCCGCCGTTCGTCGCCCTGGAGGAGCGCGAGCACTGCCTGATCAGCGGCCTGGCGGGCAAGATCTGGACGCTGCGCCGCGACTACCCCGAGCTCGCCGGGCCGGACGCATTTCACCGCCACGCCCAGCGGGGTACGGCGCGGGTGCTGTTCGCGCACTGGATCGAGCCGGCCGGCGAGGGGCGCTGCGCGCTGGCCTCCGAGGCGCGGGTCGAGGCGATCGGCATGCAGGGCCGGCTCGGCGTCGCCGCCGTGCGCCCGCTCGTGCAGCGTTTCGGCCATCTGGTCGGCAGCGACGGGCTGGACGCCGCGGTGCGCCGGGCGGACGCCGCCGCTCGATGAGGAGCTGACGGGCTCGCGGCTTACGCCCGGCGGATCCTCCTCACCCGGCCCGCGGCGCGTGCGGACCTTCGGCATCACGTGCAGCGGCTGACGTCCGCAGCGCGCTGAAACCGGGGTGTGGTGAGGAAGCGATCAGGTTGATCGTTTTCTCACCACACCTCGGCAGGACGGGCCGCGGAAGTGTGAAATCTCTGCCCCGGCGCGGGATCTGGGGGCGGGGAGGGATAACGTGAGCACCGATGTCCCAGTTCGACGCCGAGGTCACGGTTCGCCGCACGCGCTACGCGAACCCCGACAGTGGCTGGGCGGTGGTGGAGGTCAGCGACGGTGCGGGCGGCGAGGTCGTGCTGGTCGGGCCGCTCACCCACCTGGAGGAGCGCGAGCGGGCGCACATCACCGGCGAGTGGGTGAACGACAGCCGCTACGGGATGCAGGTGAAGGTCGCGCAGGCGCATCCGCTCTCGCCGGCCGACGAGGAGACGCTGATCGTGTACCTGCGCCGGACCCGGTACGTCGGCGCCCGGCGGGCGGCGAAGCTGATCGAGCGCCACGGCGCCGCCGAGGTGCTGGAGGCGGTCGACCGCGATCCGGTGTCCGCGTTCGCCGGCGTCGGGCTGAGCGCGTCCCGGGCGCGCGAGGCCGCGGCCTCGTGGGACGAGCTGCGGGTGACCCGGCGGCTGCACCTGCTGCTCGCCCCGCACGGCCTTGCCTACCTGGTCAAGCGGATCCACGACGAGCTCGGCTCGGGCGCGCACCGGCTGGTCAGCGAGCGCCCCTACGAGCTGACCAGCGTGTTCGGCGTCGGCTTCCTGATCGCCGACCGGATCGCGCACGGGTCCGGTGCCGCGCGACACGGCGCCGAGCGCAACCGCGCGGGGATCCTGCACCTGCTCGGCGAGGCCGAGCGCAGCGGCAGCACCTGCCTGCCGCTGCCGGCGCTGTCGGCGGCGGCGCGCGAGCTGCTGGGGGGCGAGGCGATCACCGAGGAGGAGCTCGAGCGGATGGTCGCCGACGGCGTCCTCGAGCGCGCCGGCGAGTTCGTCTACCGCCGCGCGACCGCGGAGCTCGAGGCCGAGCTGGCCGGACGCGTGGTCGAGCTGGTCGCCGGCGAGTCGGGCGGCCGGCTCCGCGACCCGCTCCCCGCTGAGGATGACGCAGCGGAGGACGAGCTCGTCGACGGGCTGACCGACGAGCAGCGCGCCGGCGTCCGCGCGCCGTTCCTCCACCGGCTGTCGGTGATCACCGGCGGCCCGGGCACGGGCAAGACCGCGTCGATCCGCGCGATCGCCCGGCTCGCGCAGGCGCAGGGCGCCAAGGTCACCCTGGTCGCGCCCACGGGACGCGCGGCGATCCGGATGACCGAGGCGAGCGGGGTCGAGGCGCGGACGGTGCACTCGGCGCTCGGCTGGGTCCCGGGGGACGGCCCCGCCCACGATGAGGACGACCCGCTCCCGTGCGACCTGCTGATCGTCGACGAGTCCTCGATGGCGAACCTCGAGCTGCTGGTCACGCTGCTGCGGGCGGTCGGCCCGCGCACGCACGTGTTGCTGGTCGGCGACGCCGACCAGCTCGCGCCGGTCGGGGCGGGGAAGCCGTTCGCCGAGCTGGTGGCCGCCGAGCTCGTCCCCACCACGCGGCTGACCCACATCTTCCGCCAGGCCGCGGGGAGCATGATCGTCCAGGGCGCGCACGCGATTCGCCGCGGCGACGCGCCTTCGTTCCGTCATGCCGAGGGGATGCGCCGCGACCTGTTCCTGGTCGAGCGCGCCGACCCGCGGGCGGCGCGCGAGGAGATCGTGTCGCTGGTCGCCGAGCGGCTGCCCCGGCACTACGCCGTGGACCCGGTGTCCGAGATCCAGGTGTTCGCCCCCGTGTACCGCGGCGAACTGGGTATCGACGCCCTCAACCAGGCGCTGCGGGAGGCGCTCAACCCCGACGGCGAGAAGCTCCGCGGCGGGCGCCTGCGGATCGGCGACAAGCTGATGATGACCGGGCGCAACCTGCACGACCTGGGGCTGATGAACGGCACCGTGCTGCGGCTGCTCGACGAGGTCGGCGACGCCGACGGCGACGACGGGACGCTGCTGCTGGCCGCCGAGGAGGCGGTGTTCCGGCTGCCGCCGGAGGAGTCCGAGCGGCTGCGGCTCGCCTACGCGTGCTCGGTCCACCGAGGCCAGGGGATCGAGCTGCCGGTGGCGGTGATCGTCGCCCACCCAGCCGGCGGCGCGTTCTTCCTGCGTCGCGAGATGCTCTACACCGCCGTCACGCGGGCCCGGCTGGCCACCGTGATCGTGGGCACGCGCGAGGTCATCGCCCGTGCCGCGCGAACCCCCGACACGGGTCGCCGCCACAGCCGCCTCGGCGAGCGCATGCTGGAGTACTCCCCCGCGTGCTGAGCTTCGCCACGATCGAGGCGAGCTCGCCCGACGCAACCACGGTGGCGACGTTCGTCCCCGCCGCAGGCATGGTGTGCTGCTCGCTCACCGTCGGCGGCGAGGAGCGGCTGAGCCAGCGCCGGGGCCTCGACGCCTATGCCTCGGCGGGGTCGACGATGGGCCTGCCGCTGCTGTACCCCTGGGCCAACCGGCTGGGTGCTCACGAGTACGCGACGGCCGGGCACCGGGTGGTGCTCCCGCACGATCCCGCTCGGGTGCACGAGGAGGCGAGCGGGCTGCCGCTGCACGGCCTGACGCCGGCGACGATGCGCTGGCGAGCACGATCCGCCGGGGGCGACCGGGTGATCGCCGAGCTCGACTTCACCGACCCTGTGCTGCTCGAGCTGTTCCCGTTCGCGCACCGCGTTTCGCTCGAGGCCGAGGTCGGCCCGGCCTCGCTGAGGATCACCACCACCGTGCGGGCCGACGCCGGCGCACGGGTGCCGGTGAGCTTCGGCTTTCACCCCTATCTGAGGCTGACGGGCGCCGAGCGCGCCGAGTGGGAGGTCGAGCTGCCGCCGTGCCGCGGTCTGGTCCTCGACGACCGCCAGCTGCCCACCGGCGAACGGACCCCGGTGGCCGGCGGCTCGGTGCGACTGGCCGAACACGCCTTCGACGACGCTTACGAGCTGACCGGGTCCCGCGCGACGTTCGTCGCCCGCGCGCCGGAGCGCGAGCTGGAGGTCGAGCTGCTCGAGGGTTACGGCTTCGCCCAGGTGTTCTCCCCGCCGGGTGCCGAGTTCGCCTGCTTCGAGCCGATGACGGCACCGGCCGACGCGCTGCGCAGCGGCGAAGGCCTGCGCGTGCTGGAGCCCGGCGAGGAGCACCGCGCCAGCTTCCGGATCGCCGTGAGCGCGTGAGCCCGGCGCCGGCCGCGCCGAGGCTCAGCGGCCCGCGGCGCCCTGGTGAGCGCCGAAGGGGCCGGACCCGTGGAGGAGCCTTGTCGTCGAGCGTCGAGGACCGGTAGGGATCTGAGTCGGCGTCGGTGTACGGCTCACCGACCGAAGCGTTCAGCCGGTGATGCGGGTCCTCGGCGGGAGGCGGCGGGCTGTCGACGTCGTCGGTCTCGGAGAGCTCGTCACTGGGTCGCCGTCTCGCTCACTGGGGCCGCCGTCTCGCTACCACGCCCGCGACGACCAGGCGGTCGCGACGGCTCAACCGGCGTTGCCCGGGTGCCCGGTGGCCTGGGAGCCCTCGCCGGCGCCGCCCACGCGCCCTCCGTCTTCGGCCTCGCGGCCGCGCCGCTGGGCGCCGCCCTGCGCCGCGTCGCCCTCCTCCCCGTCACCCCCGGCGCCGCCGGGATGCGATGGCTCTTCGCGGTTCTGGTCGGAGATCTCGCCGCTGACGTCGGCGTCCCCCACGGTGCGGTCGGTATCGCTGCCTCGTTCGGTCATGCGGTCCGGCTACCCGCGGCGGCGCGGGGGGCAAACCGGCCGGGGTCGTGCTGGCGATGTGCGCCGGGGCGGCGTCGGTGGCGATCGTCGAGCTGGTGCAGACGGCGTACGCCTCGCGCACCGACCCGGCCCGCCTGGCGACGCTGTTCTGACCCGAGCTCGGGGCCGCCGCGCTGTCGGCGGCGATCTTCTGGGTGCTGTTCAGGACCCGCTGGATGGCGCTGTACCCGCTGCTGGCGATGACCGTGCTGGCCGACGGCGCCGCCGTCCTCACCGGCGTCGCCCACGGGCGAGGAGCCGGACTGGGAATCGCCGGCGCTGGCGGCCGGGCTGCGCCACCGGCATTCCGCTCCTAATCCGGCCGGGGGCGCGCTGATCCGCTGGATCGCCACCGTGCTGAGGTTGGCGACCGCCTCCGGCGCGCTGCAGATCGCCTGCAAGAAGGCGGAGGACGCGCTGTAGCGGTGCCGCGCCCGGCCACAGTTCCGCCTCTACCCACGTTACGCTGCACTGATTCGATCGAAATAGTGCTTGAATTGCCCGGCGGCCAGGCGGCGGTTACTCGCAGGGCCGCATCGAGAACCGGTCCCGGGACGGCGGCGCTCCGCGCCAGTCGGGGCCGCCTGAGCTCAGCCGTCGGCGCGTGCCGAGCCGGCGCCTGCGCCTGCGCTGGGGCCGGCCGAGCCGGCTCGGCGGGCCGGCGCGGAGGCCTCGGTGAGCCGCCGAGCCAGCGCCGCGAGGACGGTGCTGCGGTTCTTGTGGGCGCGCTCGTAGAGCTCCGCGACGGCCAGCTCGGCCTGGTCGGCACCGGCGAGCCGGTCGATCACGTCGGGGGCGCGCAGCCGGTCGTATCCGGTCCACGGCGCCGCCACCGTCATCGATGCGCCCGCGCCGTCAATGGCGCCCGCATCGGCGGACTCGGCGACGACCTCGTCGGGCTCGGCCACTGGGTCGGGAGCGTCGATCGGGGCGGACCGGCGCGGCCCCGGCCCGGTGACCGGGGCGGGCGCGCGCCGCCCCGCGCCGCCGGCCGGCGCGGTCGTCCGTGGTCGCTTGGGGGGCGTGTCCGGTGGCGCTCCACCCCCGTTCGCGCGCGGCCGCTCCGAGCCCTCCGGCGCCCGGCGCAGCCCGGTGAGCTCCAACGCGAGCTCGACGACCCGTCCGGCGGCCGCGCCGAAGCGCTCGAGCGTCTGCCCGGCGAGCCCGGCGAAGGCGCGGGCGGGTGGACCGAGTGCGGCGAGCCTCACGGTCCCTGCATACCCGGCCGGGCCGCGCGGAAATCGCGTCGGCCCGGCCGCCCGCGGGTAGGCGTGATCGAAACGCGACAGGAGGAACCAATCGTGCCCGAGCGCCGACCCCAGACCGACCCGCCCAAGACCGACGAGCCTCAGCGGGTGCAGAGCACCGATCTCGGCTACCGCGACAACGAGGAGGAGCGCGCCTACGAGCGCGCCGAGCCAGGCTCGCGGCCACCGACGAGCTCGGAGCCCGAGCCCGACAACGAGCCGCCGAACGCGGGCTAGCTCCGCCGCCGATGTAACTGTGATGACCGCCGGGGTCTCCTGGCGGAGCATCCCGGGAAGCTCTGCGGACATGACGAGTAGCGCACCGGAACCCGCGAGCAGCGCATCGGAGTCCATCGGCCGCGCTGCGCGCTCGCGCGGGCGCGGTCGGCGCGGGCCGGTTCAGCTCGAGCTGTGCTCGCTGCTCGACATCGAGCCGAAGCTTGGCGACGGGCTCACCGAGGACGAGCGGACGCTGGCGGCCGGCTCCTGCCGCAACCCGCTCACCAGCGTGCGCGCCGGGACGTGGACGCTCGCGCCGCGGCCCGACCGGCTCGGCTTCCTGATCGTCGACGGGATCGTCTGCCGCGAGCTCGCCCTCGTCGATCGGCGCTCGCTCGAGTTGCTCGGCGCCGGCGACGTGGTCTCGCCGATCTGCGAGCCCGAATGGCCGCAGCTCGGCGGTGAAGGATGCGTCACGGCGGTCACCGACGTGCTGGCGATGGCGCTCGACACGGGGCTGATCCAGGCGGCGGCGCGATGGCCGTCGGTGCTCGTCGCGCTGCAGCGGCGGATCGACGCCCAGCGCACGCGCCTGTCGATCCAGGCGCTGATCGTGCACCTCCCGCGGGCCGATCAGCGGCTTCTGTTCACGCTCTGGCACCTCGCCTCGCGGTGGGGGCGGGTGACGCCGCACGGCGTGGTGATCCCGCTCCAGCTGACCCACGACCTGCTCGGCAAGCTGATCGCGGCGCGGCGCTCCACCGTCACGCTGGCGGTCCGACGCGGCGAGCGGGACGGCTGGCTGACCCGACGCGAGGACGGGCTCTGGGTCCTCACCGGCGAGGCCGAGGCGCTGACCCGCACCCTTGGCCAGACGCGTTCGGCCCCCAGCAGCGGCCACTCGCTGATGCTCCGCCAGCGGGCCAACGAGCTGATCACCACCACGCACGCGCTGCAGGCGAGCGCCCGGCAGGCCGGTCAGCGCAGCCCACGCCGCTGAGCTCGCGGGTCGGGAGGATTTCCACCGCGCGATCCGCCCGGACGCCGCCGAGCCCGGCTGGTCGCTAACGGCGTCGCAGCGATGCTGCGAGCTCGCGGCGGTCCGCACCGCCCGCCGCGACGGCGTCCGGCGCGTCGCGAGCGAGCGCGTCGGTGGCGGCGGCGAGAGCGGCGTCACGCCACTCGTAGAAGGTCGCCTCGGAGATCTGATGGTGCTCGCAGAGCCCGCTGACGAGGGCGCCATCGCCGATCCCGTCGAGGACGACGCGCAGCTTCTCGTCCGGGCCCAGCTCGGTCGCGTCGCGGGACCGCATGGCGGGCGGAAGATGACTGCGGACCAGGCGTCCGCCGCGAAACGTCGCCGCCGCGATGACCAGGCCGGCAGTGACCAGGATCACATCCTTGAGCACGTATTGCCCTTCGAGCGTCGGGGCGTGATGGGGACCGGCGAACAGCCGCGCCGGCAGGAGGAAGATCGGCGCGAGAACGCCGACGAACTCGATCGCCAGCAGCCAGATCGCGAGTCGCATCCAGCGGTTGGCCAGCAGGCACACTCCAATAAAGCACTCGAGCGTCGCGACCAGCTTGATGGCGACGCTGCCCGGGATCAACCCGACGAACAGGATGTGCGTGGTCGCTTCGGCCAGGTTCTGAGCCGGGCTGACGCCCGGGAAGTACTTCAGGATGCCGAACCCGAGGAAGATCGCACCGACTGAGATGCGCAGCGCCGTGATGCTGTGGCGGATGAGCTGGTGATGTACGACGTTCTCGACGTGCAGGAAGCGATTGTAGGCGGAGCTCATAGCTTGGCTACGGCCCATTCACCGATACGGATCACGGACCGACAGTCGCCGCACCCACCCGACGAGGCGGACGCGACGGCCGCCCCGCTGAGCGGCGTTCCGGTCCTCGAGGAGCGGCTGGCCCAGACGATCTCGATGCTCGAGCGAGTCGCCCACGCCATCGAGGGCCTGCGTGACACGTTCCCCAGCAGGCGGGTGCGTGACAAGGGCATCGACGGCGTCGAGCCGGCGTTGGCAACCGTCGCGGGCAGGGAACGGCGGAGCCAGTAAGTAACGCGTCTGACTGCTCCCAGATTTCGCGCTGGCGTGTCTGGCGGTCCGGCGATACCGTGTGCGCGCTCCGTCACGCTCGATCTGCTCGTCTCGCTTCGTGCTAGCCCACTCCCGCGATCGCCTCCGCCCCCGGAAGCCGCCCCGCCCCCGGACGCCGCCGGTAGCTGCGGCCGTCGGATCGATCGGGGTCGGGGTGCTGGTCGCCGGTTGCGGGAAGCAGTCGATCCTCTCCACTCGCAGCCCCCAGGCGCACAACATCATGCTGCTCTGGTGGTGGATGCTGGGAGCGGCGGTTGTCGTGTTCCTCGGTGCGCTCGGGCTGCTGGTGCTGGCGTGGTTTCGGCGCGGGACTGCGGGACTGCCGTTCTTCGGCGAGCGCGAGAGCGCTCCGGAGGCGATGGTGGTGATGTTCGGGATCGCGGTCCCCGTCGTCGTTCTGGTCGTGCTCTTCGGGGTGGCCAACCTTTACCTGATCAGGCAGACGTCCCCGCCGAGCCCACGCAGCACGGCGATGACGATTGACGTGATCGGTCATCAGTGGTGGTGGGAGGTCCGCTATCCCGGCAGCGCCGCGGTGACCGCCAACGAGATCCACATCCCAGTCCGGACGCGGGTCAACATCGTGGCCACCACCGCCGATGTCATTCACAGTTTTTGGGTGCCGGCACTGAACCGCAAGATTGACATGATCCCGGGTCGCCGCAACCGGGTTCTGCTGTACGCGTCGAGCCCTGGCGTGTACAGGGGGCAGTGCTCTCAGTTCTGCGGGCTCCAGCACGCGCACATGTCCATGTACGTCGACGCGCAGCCCGCGTCGCAGTATCGGGCGTGGCTGGCCAACATGGGCGCGCCGGCGCGCACACCGAGCACCGCCGCGGCACGAACGGGCGAGCAGGTGTTCATGGGGGCGCAGTGCGCCAGCTGCCACCGGATCGCCGGTACCCCTGCGCAGGCCGACGTCGGGCCTGACCTGTCGCATCTGGCCACTCGGAGCTCCCTGGCGGCGCTCACGATCCCCAACGTGCCGAGCGAGCTCGCGGCGTGGATCCGAAACCCGCAGGCGATCAAGCCGGGTGACCGAATGCCCGATCTCGGTCTTTCGGACAATCAGATCGCTTCACTCGTCGCTTACCTGGACGCCCTCCGCTGATGGCCACCTCGATCACGCCCCGGGGTCAGCAGCACGTCGATCGGCTCGAGCGGATCTGGGCCGAGCGTCCCGGTCTAGTGGGCTGGGTGACGACGACCGATCACAAGCGGATCGGGATCATGTACTTCTTCACCGCGCTGGCGTTCTTCGGCGCGGGCGGCGTCGAGGCGCTGCTGATCCGCACCCAGCTGATCGGGCCCAACCATCATCTCCTGAGCCCCGCGGCGTATGACCAGGTGTTCACGATGCACGGGATCACGATGATCTTCCTGTTCGTGATCCCCATGACCACGGGCGCGTTCGGGAACTATCTGATCCCGTTGATGATCGGCGCCCGGGACATGGCGTTTCCCCGGATGAACGCGCTCTCCTATTGGATCTTCCTGGCCTCGGGGATCTTCATGTACGTCGCGCTGCTGTCGGGGCATGCTCCCAATGCCGGCTGGTTCGACTATGTGCCGCTGGCCTCCAAGCAGTACGACCCCGGCACCAACATCGACTTCTACGGCTACGGGCTGATTTTCAACGGCATCGCCAGTACGGCGGCGTCGATCAACTTCATCGTCACGATCTTCAAGATGCGCGCGCCGGGGCTGTCGCTCAACCGGATGCCGCTGTTCTGCTTCGCGTTCCTGGCCGTCTCGTTCGCCCTGCTGTTCGCGCTGCCGTCACTGAGTGTCGCGGCGCTGTTTCTCGAGCTCGATCGCCAGCTTGGCTTTCACTTCTATGACCCCGCGCAGGGTGGCGATCCGCTGTTGTGGCAGAACTTGTTCTGGATCTTTGGCCATCCCGAGGTGTACATCATCATCCTGCCGGCGTTCGGGATCGCCACCTCGATCATCCCGACGTTCGTGCATCGGAAGATGGTGTTCTTCCCGCTCGTGGCGCTGGCCGAGATCCTCGTCGCGTTTCTCGGCTTCGGCGTCTGGCTTCATCACATGTTCACGGTCGGCTTCGCGACCCTGACGACGGTCTATTTCGCCGCCGCCAGCCTGATCATCGTGATTCCATCGGCGATCCAGTTGTTCGCCTGGATCGCCACCATCCTGACCGGCAAGCCCGAGTTCAAAACACCGTTGTTGTTCATCGTCGGATTCATCATCTACTTCATGATCGGCGGTCTGTCGGGGATCACCCTCGCGGCCATCCCATTCGATCAGCAGGTCCACGACAGCTACTACATCGTCGCCCACTTCCATTTCGTCATCTTCGGCGCGGCGGTCTTCCCGATCCTGGGCGGGATGTACTTCTGGTTTCCGAAGCTGACCGGCCGGATGTACCACGAGGGAGTCGGCAAGCTCAGCTTCTGGCTGACCTTCCTCGGTACCCTGGTCACCTTCTTTCCGATGCACATTCTCGGTTTGCTGGGGATGCCGCGGCGCAACTACACGTATCCGCCGGACCTGGGGTGGAGCTTCTTGAACGCATTGGAGACGATCGGGTCCTACGTATTGGCCGTCGGGCTGGTGATGATCGTCGCCAACCTCCTGATCAGCTATTTCCGGGGAGCCGAGGCGGGCAACGACCCGTTCGGCGGCGACACGCTGGAGTGGTCCACCACGTCGCCGCCGCCGCCGTACAACTATGCGGTCATCCCGACCGTCACCAGCGCTTATCCGATGTGGGATAAGGAGGATCGCGAGGCCGACAGCCGCCGGCTGGACCGCGGCGAGGGCTTGCTGGAGCGCGGGCACGAAACGCCTGCGACGACCGTGCAGGACGCGGAGTGGGACGAGATCCTGTCGATGCCGTCGCATTCGGTGTGGCCGGCGGTGAGCGCGCTGATGCTGGCCGGCATCTTCTCGATGTTGCTGCTGCACCATTACTGGATCGCGTTCGGGTTCCTGGTCGTCGGGGCGCTGGTGCTGTTTCGCTGGCACGTCAAGGGGGTCACCGCATGACCGGGACGAGCGCCGGCGGTCCAACCCGCAGTGTCACGGCCGAGACCGCGCCGCAGGCCGCGGCGGTCGCACGGCAGCGGCTGGCCCAGCCGAACGGCTGGTGGGGGATGGCGCTGTTCCTGTGCGCCGAGGTGACGCTGTTTGGCACCCTGCTGGCGACCTATTTCTACCTGGACTTCGGCGCGCATCGGTGGCCGCCGGCGGGCATCAAGCCGCCGAGCGTCTTGTTGCCGCTGCTGGCCACCGCCGGGCTGATCAGCACCACCGTGCCGATGCTGCTGGCGGTGCGCGCCTCGCGCGCCGGCTCCAGGGGCCGAACGGCATGGCTGATCGGGTTCGCGCTGATCATCCAGTGCGGCTACCTGGCGGGGCAGGTCCTCCTGTTCCGCCACGATCTGCGGCAGTTTTCGCCGCAGCGCACGGCGTACGGCTCGATCTACTTCACGATGCTGGCCGCCCATCACGCCCATGTCCTGCTCGGGGTGCTGCTCGACATCGGCGTCCTGTGGCACGTGGCGGCGCGGAAGCTCAGCAACTACTGGCTGATCGCCGTGCGCTGCGTGGCCCTGTACTGGCATGTCGTCAACGTCATCGCCGTGCTGGTCGTCCTGACCCAGCTGAGCCCGTCGCTGTGAAGTCCGCGCCCCCGAACCTGGTCGTGTGGTTCGCGGTCGTCGGTGGGGCCGGCGCGTGGGCTGCGCAGTTCGTGGCCAACCTGGCCTTCACGTTCGCCCAGTGCGACCAGCCGGTGGCGCGCTGGACGCTGCCGGTGCACACGTGGGAGATCGCTCTCTCGGCGGCGGCGGCGATCGTCGCCGTGACAGCCGAGACGACGGCGCTGCGGTTGTTTCGAAGCACCCAGGGAATCGACGACGCCGCGAGGCACGAGCGTCGCGGCGACGGCGTGCACCCGCCACTCGGTCGCGTCCAGTTTCTCGCCCAGGTCGGCCTGACGGTCAACTTCCTGGCGCTGGCGATCATTGTGATGACCGGCGTCGGGGCGCCGCTGCTGCCGGTGTGTCAACAGTCATGATGCGCAAGCGGACACCTGCTGTCGGCCTCGGGTTGGCCTGGCTGTTCGCGCTCGGCGCCGCGGTCGTGGCGTTCGCCCAGCCTCGATCCGGGATCGTGCGACCCACCACCGAGCCCGCGGTCCCCAGCGCCGGCCTCGGCGCCGAGCTGTACGCCGGCAATTGCGCCAGCTGTCACGGAATCGCCGGCGCCGGGATCAGATCGCCCCGACCCGGTGCCGGCGACATTCTCGGCGCCGGCCCGCCGCTGCGCGGCGTCGGGGCGCTGGCGCCCGATTTCTACCTGCGCATGGGCTTCATGCCGCTGGGGAACATCCACGACCAGCCCGGGCCCGAGCAGGAGCGGGTGCTGTTCTCCGATACGGAGGTGCGCTCGATCGTCGCCTACGTGGCCTCGCTCGGCTCCGGGCCGGCGATCCCCCAGCCCAGGCCCAGCACCGGCAGCTTGGCCGAGGGCCAGCAGAGCTTCGCGCTGCGCTGCGCGGGCTGCCATCAGATCGTCGGGCGTGGCGGGTTTGTCACCGGTGCCGAGGTCCCGCCATTGCAGAACGTGTCCGCCACCAAGATCGCCGAGGCGGTACGTATCGGGCCGTACCTGATGCCCAGGTTCTCAACCACCCAGATCTCCAACTCCGAGCTGAACTCAATCGTGAGGTACGTGCGCAGCACCAATCATCCCGACAACCACGGCGGCTGGAGCATCGGCAACCTCGGCCCGATCCCCGAGGGGCTCGTGGCCTGGTGGATCGCCGGGCCGCTGCTGATCATCTCCTGCCGGATGGTGGGGAGGCGGCGGCGCAGATGAAAGCGTGGCAGTGGCTGGTCGCCCTGCTCGCGGCGCTGTTGGGCCGCCTACGGCGCGGTGCCCGAGACACCGACGCCGCCGCGAGCGACAGCGAGAGCGCCGAACGCCCGCGGATCGTCCCGGCGGGATCACCCGAGCGCAAGGCCGAGAACGTCGTCCTCATGCTCCTGGCGATCGCGACGGTGTTCGCACTCGGTTTCGTGGTCACCTACGCCGAGTTCGCCCCGTCCGCACTTCCCAACGAGCTGCTGGGGATCTGTCTGGGCATGTGCTGTCTGTTCATCGGGGTCGCCCTGACGGTGATGTCCAAGCGCCTCGTCGTCACCGAGGAGCTCGAGGATGACTACCCGCAGGCCAATCCCGAGCAGCAGCAGGAGATTGCCGAGATCGTGCACGAAAGCGGCAGCCGGATCACACGCAAGCGGCTGCTGCTCGGCACCGGCGCCGCGACCGGGGGAGCGCTCGGGCTGGCCGCGCTCACCCCCGCACTCTCGGTCGGCCCGATCTGGGATACGAGACCTCTCGACCAGACGCCCTGGCGGCGAGGAACTCGATTGGTGGACGTGCACGGACGGGCGATCAGCGCGGCCGACATCGAGCAGCAGACGTTCTACACCGCCTTCCCCGAGGGGGCGGATCCGGAGCTGATCGGCTCGTCGCTGGTGGTGATCAGGCTGGATCCGGCCAAGCTCAGGCTTCCGGCGGAGCGCCTTGGGTGGGCGCCAGACGGGATCGTGGCCTACTCCAAGATCTGCACCCATGCCGGGTGTGCGGTCGCGCTGTATCGAAAGCCCCTGTTTGCGGTGGTCGAGGCCAACAATGCGCTGGTGTGTCCGTGCCACTATTCGACGTTTGATCCGTTCACGGGCGGCACCGTCATCTACGGGCCGGCCGGCCGCCCGCTCCCCCAGCTGCCGCTGATGGTCGACGCCCTCGGTGGTCTGCGCGCCGCCGGCAACTTCTCGGCTCGCGTCGGGCCGAGTTGGTGGGCGGTGAGGAACAAGCCGACATGAGCGATCCGATCCGGGACCCGGTGCGATTCGTCGACGAGCGCACCTCGGCCGCGCCGCTGATGCGCAAGGCGCTGCGCTACCTGTTTCCCGACCACTGGTCGTTCCTGCTCGGTGAGGTGGCGCTGTACGCGTTCATGGTCCTGATCGCCACCGGGATCTACCTGGCGCTGTTCTATGACCCGAGCACCGCCAAGACGGTCTACCACGGCGCCTACACCCCGCTAGACGGTGAGACGATGAGCGCCGCCTACAAGTCGGTGCTCGACATCTCGCTCACCTACAAGGCCGGGCTGCTGATTCGCCAGACCCACCACTGGGCCGCGGACATCTTCATGGTCTCGATCGTCTTGCACCTGATGCGCGTGTTCTTCACCGGCGCATTTCGCAAGCCCCGGGAGCTGACCTGGGTGATCGGCCTGACGCTCCTGTTCGTCGGCCTGCTCGAGGGCTTCGCCGGCTACTCGCTGGTCGACGACCTGCTGTCCGGGATGGGCCTGGCGATCGGCTACGGGGTCGGGCTCTCGCTTCCGGTGATTGGCGGCCCGATGACACTGGCGATCTTCGGCGCCCCGTTCCCCGGCAACACGCACTTCTTCTCCCGCCTCTACATCGCGCATGTGTTTCTGCTCCCCATCCTGCTGGCGGTGCTGATCGGGGCTCACCTGGCGCTGATCGCGGCGCGCCACCACACCCAGTTTCGTGAGGGCCCGCGCACCACGGAGCGCCGGATCGTCGGCGTGCCGATGTTCCCCGCCCAGCTGCCCCGCTCGCTGGCGCTGCTGTTCTTCGTCGCCGGGGTGCTGTTCCTGCTCGGGGGCCTGGTGCAGATCAACCCGATCTGGCAGTGGGGGCCGTTTGAGCCGTGGCTGGGCACCAACGGCGCCCAACCCGACTGGTATCTGGGGTGGCTGATCGGCGCTTTGCGGCTGATGCCCAGTTTCGATGTCACGATCGGGCACTGGACGCTGATCCCCAACCCGTTCTGGGGGGGTGCTCTGTTCCCGCTGGTCGTGGTCGGCGTGCTCGGCGCCTTCCCCTGGCTCGAACGGCGTTTCACCGGCGACCGCAGCGTCCACAACCTGGCTGACCGTCCCCGCGACGCCCCCAACCGCACCGCGTTCGGGGTCGCGTTCCTGACCTGGGTGTTCCTGATCTTCGTGTTCGGTGCCGCCGACCGCATCTTCGTGCTCTTCGGCCTGAGCTACAACACGCAGCTGGCCATCTTCCGGATCGGCATCTGGGTGATACCGCTGGCGCTGTTCTTCCTCACGCGCCGTCTCTGTCGCGACCGGGTGGCCGCGGAGCGAATCGACGCGGAGCAAAAGCAGGCCGAGCGCGAGGCCGAGGAGCACGCCCGCTCGCTGACCGCGGCGCCAGCCGGCCGGGCACCGTGAACATCACCCGGCTGCGGCGAATCGCGCTCGCCGCCACGGTCGCCGTCTTGACGCCGCTCAGCGTCCTGTCGGTGCTCGCCGCATTGGGCGCCGCGCGCAGACTGCCCGCCGACCCAGTCCCGGTAGCGGCGCCTGCGGTGGGGACCGCCCTCCGGCGGCCGCGGCCCGTGCCGACGCTGAGGCTCGTCAACGAGCGGGGCCAGCCGTTCGCAGTGAACGCTTGGCGAGGCCGGTGGGTCGTCCTGGCGTCGGCGATGACGCTGTGCCACGAGGTCTGCCCCCTCACGACCGGCGCGCTTATCGGTTTGGAGAGCGACCTTCGCCGCGTGTCGCTCGCGCGTCGCGTCGTCGTCGCCGAGGTGACGGTCGATCCGTGGCGCGACATCCCCAGCCGGCTGCGCGCGTACCGGCGCCTGACCGGCGCCGACTTTGAGCTGTTGACCGGCTCACCCGCACAGATCCGGCGGTTCTGGAACTTCTTCGGCGTTTACTACCGGCAGCTTGCGCCGGGTCAGCCTCCCGCCTTGGACTGGTTGACCCACAGGCCGGAGGCTTTCGACGTGCAGCACACCGATGGCTTGTTCTTCATCGATCCCAGCGGCCGCGAGCGGATCATCGACGCGGGTATGCCCGACGTCGCCGGTCACTTCTCGCCCGCGTTGCGCAGCCTTCTCAGCGCCCAGGGCCGGACTGACCTCGCGCATCCCCAACTGCCGTGGAGTGCCGGCCAGGTGCTCGATGACCTCCGTGGGCTGATGGGGCGGGACGCCACGAACGCTCCGGTCAGCGTGCCGAGCGGTGACGCCGCGCGACGAGCGCTGTCCGGCTCGCCTCGGGCCCTGGCCGCCGTCCACGCCCAGGCCGGAGCTCTGCTCGGCGGCGAACCCGCGCTCGCGGCACGGATCGCGGCGCTGCGCGGCTATCCGATCGTGCTCAGCGCGTGGGCGTCGTGGTGCGGACCTTGCCGCAGCGAGTTCCCGATCTTCGCCGCGGCCGCGGCGCGCTACGGGCGCCGAGTCGCGTTCCTCGCGGTCGACACGAACGATGCACCGGGCAGCGGACGGGCCTTCCTGGCCGCTCATCCGATCAGCTATCCCAGCTACCAGAGCTCGTCGGGACAGCTGGCATCGCTGGGGGTCCTCGAGGGACTGCCGACGACGATCTTCATCAATCGTGCCGGGCAGGTGACCTCCGTCCACACCGGACAGTACGGCACCCTGGCAACCCTCGCCCACGACGTCGGGCGGTTGACCGCTGATCTCCGGACCGGTTCGCACGTCCGATGACAGCCTTTGCGGTTCTCGATGCTCAGCATCTCGGCGAGTTTGTGCCGCCGTGCGCGGCCTGCTTTCTGTACCTCTTGCTCTACCGCAAGCGCGCGCGCTCTCTCGCCCTCGAGCAGCGGACAGTGAAGAGATGGCGGACGGTCGCGTTCGCTACCGGAGTGCTCGTGATGATCTTGGTGCAGCTGCCGCCGCTGGACGGCCTCGCCGACAGCTTGCTCGTTGCCCACATGGTCCAGCACATCGTGATCGGCGATCTCGCCTCGTTGCTGATCGTGCTCGGCCTGACCGGACCGGTTCTGCAGCCCCTCCTGCACACGCGCCCCAGCCGCCTCCTGCGCCGCCTATCTCATCCGGTCCTGGCGCTGATCCTCTGGGCCGTCGATGTGTATGCGTGGCATCTTCCCGTCTTCTACCAGCTGGCGATCGAGCACGACCTCATCCACGCCCTCGAACACGCCTGTATGCTCTGGTTCGGGATCCTGCTCTGGCTGGCGTTGATCGGGCCGCTGCCCAAGCCCCAATGGTTCGCCGGCTGGTGGGGACTCGGCTATGTGATCCTCGTGCGCTTCGCCGGTGCGGTGCTCGCCAACGCGCTCATCTGGGCCCAGACCGTCTTCTACCCCGTCTATCGCGCGACCGATGCAGCCCGAGGCCTGAGCCCGCTCTCTGACCAGAACCTGGCCGGCGGGGTGATGATGATCGAGCAGGTGATTCTCACCACCCTTCTGCTGGGCTGGCTGTTTCATCGTTTCGTCCACCAGGACGAGGATCGGCAATCGCTGCTTGACCTCGCCGCGCGCCACGGCGTACCGCTGGCCGACCAGCGTGCTGCTCGCGCCGCCCGTGCCGGCGTCACCGCAATCGACCGCCTGCGGGACCGCGTGGTCGTGGAGCAGGAGGGGCGCCGAACGCCACATTCGTCAAACGATCTCATCCAAGCGAAAGGCCAGCCTCTTGATGCGCAACACCCATGATGCCGATTCTCGCGGCGATGTCGGCGTCAGGGGCGGCCAGGTCCCGGAGCCTCGGTCCGCCGGTCATCGCCGGTCGAGATGCCTGGGGGCAGCTGCCGGTCCGCCTGCGCGGGCGGAGCTCGAGCTGTGCCGATGACGGGGCAGGGCAAGAGCACGGCGGTACAGCGGCGCCGTCCCCAGCGAACCGAGGGCTACCTGCCGATACGGGACTACGCCGCGATCGGCGACGGGCATACCGTCGCGCTGGTCGGATTGGACGGATCCGTGGACTGGCTGTGCCTGCCGCGCTTTGACGGGCCGTTCGTCCTCGGCGCGCTCGTGGACTCCGACCGCGGTGGACGATTTTCGCTCGCGCCCGCCGACGGTTACGAAGTCTCGCGCCGCTACGTCCCTGAAACCAACGTGCTCGAAACGACCTTTTACACCACCGGCGGATCCGCGCGCGTGACCGACGCCTTGACGATCCCCTCCGAGGGGCGCCCGGTCCGAGAGCTGGCCCGGCGGGTCGAAGGACTGCACGGCGAGGTCGAGCTCGCGTGGCGAGTGGCGCCGCGGTTCGCGCACACCCACCGCCCTGCGTTCATCGACTCTCACCCTGACGGGGTGGTCGCCCGCCGCGACGGTGACGCCGTGGTCGTCCAGGCCTGGGCGGCGGGAGAGCCAAGGCTCGACGACGGAGCCGTCTACGGCAGCTTCACCGTGGCGGGGGGAGAGCAGGCGTTGCTGGTGCTGAGCGCGATCTCGATCGCCGACGGCCCGCTGCCGTTCCCGGCTCGGGAAGATGTCGAGGCGCGTCTGGACGCCACCGTCGACTGGTGGCGGCAGCGATGGCGCGCGGCCACCTACGACGGACGGTGGCGGGAGGCGGTACTGCGCAGCGGCCTGGTGCTCCAGATGCTCGTTGACGCGGACACGCACGCGATGGCCGCCGCGCCGACGACTGGGCTGCCGGAGTCGATCGGTGGCTCGCGTAACTGGGACTACCGATTCTGCTGGCTACGTGACTCATCGTTCGCCGTCGACGCACTGATGCGCCTCGGCGACGATCAGGAGGCCCGCCGATTTCTCGCCTGGGTAATGGAAGCCTCGCGCGATCAGCACCCGCAGCTGCACCCGTTCTACCGTCTGGACGGCAGCCCCGCGATCTCCCAACAGTCACTAGATCTCGCCGGCTACCGCGGCTCCCGGCCCGTGTTGCGGGGAAACGGCGCGGTCGACCAGCGCCAGCTCGGAAACTACGGCGATCTCTTTCAGTCCGCCGCCCTGTACGCCGACCGCGGTCACGACTTCGATGGCGATATCGCTGAGCGGCTGGCCGGGATCGCCGACTACGTCTGCGAAGCCTGGACCGAGCGCGACTCCGGGATCTGGGAGCTCGGCACTCGCCTCCACTACACGGCTTCCAAGATGGAGTGCTGGATTGCACTCGACCGGGCCATGAAGCTCGCCGGGGCGGGCAAGATCCCGGGCGATCACACTTCCCGCTGGCGCCGCGCGGCGGGTCACATCCACGACTTCGTCGAGGAACGCTGCTGGTCGACCAAGCTCGGCGCCTACGCTCGCAGTGCCGACAGCGATGAGCTCGATGCCGGCGTGCTGGTCGGCATCTTCATGGACTACCGGTCAAGCGATCGTCAGCGCCTGCACGCCACCGTCGACCGGCTGCGCGAGCACCTCGGAGTGGGCCCATTGCTCTACCGCTACACCGGCATGCCTGACGCCGAGGGAACGTTTCTAGCCTGCGCGTTCTGGACCGTCCACGCCCTCGCCCGACTCGAGCGCGTTGAAGAAGCCACGATCCTCATGGATGAGCTTGTCGGGCTCGCCAATGACGTCGGCCTGTACTCCGAGGAGATGAGCCCCGATGGACACGAGATGCTCGGCAACTTCCCCCAGGCCCTCACCCACCTCGCGCTCATCAACGCCGCCGCCGTCATCGACGACGCGAGCCCGACCCCCTGAGTCCTTTTGCTCGCGAAGTGCTTGGCCCTCGCTGCCGGCTGCTTCGCGGCGAGCTATTACCCGCCCGAATAACCTCCCCGTGATCGCGGTCGACGCAGGGAGGTGAGAGGTGACGCCGGGCTTTAGCCGCCGCTTCTATGCTCGAGCGCTGGCGACGGTGGTGCGCCGCAGCGCGATCCCGTACGGCTACACGCTCACCGTTTGGACCAGCGGCGCGGCGATCGAGCACTCGCACGGCACCCCCGCCGTGGGCGACACCTTCCTATTCCTGATCGGAGCGGTCGCAGGCTTCGCAGTCCTGGGATCGCTCGGCCGGACCGAGGACGAAACGCCGCTCAAACCCAAGCCCGGAGACCTGATCCGGACCGGGCTCACACAGATCCTCGCGGTCGGCCTGGCTCTGGGGGCCGCAGCGCTCGTCGCGCTGCTCCACAGCTTCGCGGTATGGCCGCTGGGCGGATTTGCCGCGACGCTCATCTATCTCGCGATAGTCGCGACGGAGCTGGCCGTGAGCTCGCGGGCAGCGTCGAGCGATGATGACGCGGCTTAAGTGCGAATCGCACGCGCAGCCGGGCCTCTCGAGACGACGTGGCAGGCCTATCCGGCCTCCTCCTCGGCCTTCTCTCCGTGCGCGACGATATCGCCCTCGGTAAACAGGATTCCCCGCGCGATCTCACGCCAGTTCGGTGTGCGACGGAGGAGAAACTCGAGGTCCATCGCAAAATGCTTGAACTCCTCCTCCTGAGCGTTCTTCATGATCGCCTTGGCCTCCTCGTCTGGCTCCACCGCGAGCCGCTGCGCGTACCAGCCGATCGCCTCCGCCTCCTCGGTCATCGAGACACAGATGCGCGCGAACGTACGCGCCTGCGCCGGCAGTTCCTCCGGCGGCTCGTGGTACTGATCAAATCCCATCTGACTCTCCTCGCTATCGACGCTCGCACGCGTCATCCCGTGCCCGCGCGGCGTGCCCGCGCGGCAACTGCCGATCGGTCTACCCGGGCAGCAGCCCGACCACACCGGCCTTCTTCGCGGCACACGAATACCTCTCGGAGGCTCTGAGAGCCCCGGGTTGACAGAGGCAGAGCAAGGCCTCTCCGGCGCTCTGCTACTAGTCGATCAGCTGTCGGGTCAGTGGCGTGGCGGTGATCCCGTGGACAGTGATCGAGACCGCGACGCAGACGACGGTTGTCCACACGACGGTGGTGGTGGCGGCTCGGGATAGGTCGCCGGTCTCGGCGACGATCGTGGCGTAGTAGATCGCGGCGACGCCGCGGACACCGAAGAACCCGAGAAACAGGCGGCCGCGTAGATCCAGGAATCGCCGGCCCGTGACCATCAGCACCAGGATTGGGCGGATGATCAGAATGAGTAGGGGGGCGAGCAGCCAGCCCGCGGCCCCGGGGAGTTCGAGTCCGGCGACCGTGATCGTGGAGCCGAGCAGCAGCAGGACGGCGAGTTCGAGCAGTCGTCCCGCGGTCTCGGCGCCGTGATGGATCCGGGTGTTGATCTCGTGGTCGAACTCGTGGCGGCGGAACGCGATCCCGGCCGTGAACACGGCCAGCAGCCCATAGCTGCCGAGCGCCTCGGCGATCCCGTAGATCACCAGTGCAGTCGCGGGGGCGAAGAACCCGTCGAGGTCGCGAGTGAGCACCTCCCGGGCCTGCAGGCGGGCGATCGCGGCGGCGATCAGCCAGCCGCCCGCGGCGCCGATCGCCACCGCGACCCCGACGGCGTAGAGCACGTCTGAGAGCAACCAGTCCCCGATCCAGCCGGTCCCCGAGTGAGTCGCGACGAACAGGCCGATCAGCACGAATGGGGATCCCAGCCCGTCGTTGATCCCGGCCTCGGTATGCAGCGAGAGCCTCGGCTCGCCCTGATCCTCCCCCCCCGGCGGGCCGAGTCCGACATCACCCGCCAGCACCGGGTCGGTGGGCGCGAGGATCGCGCCGAGCAGCACCGCCGCGGCGAACGGCAACCCCATCGCGAGCACCCCGACCGCGGCGATCGCCGCGATCGTCAACGGCATCACCACCAGCAACAACAGGGCAATGACCCGCCGGGAGCGGCGACTGACCTCGCGCTCGACCGCGAGCCCAGCGCCGAACACGGCGATCACCAATGCGAGCTCCGTCACGTGCTCGAACACCGCATGGTCGCCGATCACGTCGAGCCGCCCGACCCCCAGCACCCCCATCGCGACCGAAGCGCCCACCCCGAGCAGCAGATAGAACACCGACGCCGAATACGGACGATCGTTCTGCCGCGACAGGGCAGCGACCCCGACGAACAGCACGCAGCCAACGAACAGGACCCCGATCGCATAGTCGCCGCCGAGATGAAACCCAGGCATGAGCGCCCCGCCCGTCACAGAATCACTCCCGTCAGCCGCCGGAGGGTTCGCAGAGGCGACGCTGCTCGGTGAAACGTGTCGTGAGCATCACCGAGCGCTACCGACGTTTGATCGGGGTCGTAGGACGATCACGGGGAGTTGGGTGACGAGTCGGCAGGTGGCGGTTTGACGCGCACGCCCAGCGTGGTGTCGAAGTCGGCGGCTCGTGGCTCGGCGATGCGTATCGCGCGAGCCCACCGACCGCGCGCTGCCGACCGGGTACCCGCCGCCATACATCTCCGGTACCGCAAGCCGCAGCGGCCCGCCGGCGCCGGGCCGCAGCCATGCCGGGCCTCGCCAGAGCCGGTCGACCAAGTCCTCGCCAGCATAGAGCACGCGCACCGAACCCCAGCCCCACGACCCCGGGAGGACACCCCATCCGGCGTAGCGCACGAGCTCCGAGTGGCGAGGTAATGCTGAAACCACGCAGGCTGAGCCGGGACCTTGGATCGGCTGGAGAGGGCGTTGATCTTCAGGCGACCGTCCGGGCCAGTTGCGATCCTGCGCCAGTGCCCGCCGGGAGCTCCGGATCCGACGCCCACGGCTCCGACGAGGGTCATCGGGACACGCCCGACGCGGTCCGTCCGCGCCCGCGGCAGCTCGCCTGGGTCTGGCTCGTGTGGTGGCTGCTGTCAGCGAGTTTCTGGCTGGCGCTCGATGACACCGCGGCGCTGGCGGAGCTGATCGACGGTGCGGTTGCCGCGTTGCTCGGCGCGACAGCGGCGACGCTCGTGTACGCCGAGCGCCTGGTGCAGGTCCGAGGTCAGGCGCGCTGGGCGCTGCATGCGTGGCGTCCGGTGGTCCAGGCCGTCCGGGATCTCGGGCTTCTCGCCGGTGTCCTGTGGCGGGCGCTGGCGCACCGGGATCGCCCCACCGGGACCCTGCGGACGGTCCGCTTCGCACCGCCCGGTGACTACGCCGAGCAGACGGGGCGACGGGTGCTGGCCACGGTGGCCGGATCGTTCGCCCCCAACACGGTCGTCCTCGACATCGACGCGGAGACGGGGCGGATGCTCGTGCACCAGCTCGTCGCCCAGCCGGGCGACCGTGCCTCCGTGGACCCGATGAGGCTGGGATGAACGAGTGGGTGATCGCCGCACTCGTGCTGATCGCCGGTGGGCTCGTCCCGCTCGGGGTTGTGAGCTGCTTCAGCGACGTGATCGAGGGGGTCGTGGCGCTCAATCTGGCGGGTGTGATCGCCACCCTCGTGCTGGCGCTCCTGGCCGAGGGCTTTCACCGCCAGCCGTTCATCGACATGGCGGTCGTGCTCGCCTTCGCCTCGGTCGCGGGCTCGCTGACGTTCCTGCGCTTCCTCGAGCGAGAGGTGTGACGGACGTGCGGTTGCGGGACGGGTGCGGTCGGTGAGCGGGAGTGCCGGGAAGGACGTCGTCGTGGGGATCCTGCTGGTCGCCGGCGTCGCGCTCGAGCTGTTCGCCTGCCTCGGCGTCGCGGTGATGCGCGGCGCGCTCGCCCGCGTGCACTACACCGGGCCGGCGAGCTTCGGGGCGCTGCTGCTCGCCCTTGCGGTGCTCGTCCGCGAGGGTTTCTCGCTGATCGCCAACAAGGCGCTGCTGATCGCGGCGTTCCTGCTGATCGTCTCGCCGGTCCTCGCGCACGTCACCGCCCGGGCAGCCCGGGTCCGTGACGTCGGCCACGTCGAGCTCACGCCGCCGGACGAGGGGGATGACGGATGAACGTGCTCCAAGCCGTCGTCCTCGTCCTTGTCGCGCTCGCCGGCGCCACGGTCGTCCTCACCCGGGTGCCCCTGCGTCAGGCGGTCGTGACCGGCGTCTTCGGGCTGCTGCTGGCGATCCTGTTCTTCGTCTTCCAGGCGCCGGACGTGGCGCTGTCGGAGATCATCGTCGGCGGGTTCGTGCTGCCGGCGATCGTCCTGCTCGCCTTGGCCAAGCTGCGTGAGCAGGCGCAGTCCGGGGCCGCGGACGAGTGACCCGCCGGCGGCGGACCGCCCTGTTCCTGGTCGCCGCGGTGGCGCTCGGCCTCCTGCTCGTCGTCGCGCTCGCCGGGCTGCCGGGCGTCGGGCACTACCACGGTGTCTACGGACTGGGGATACAGCGCATCGCGGTCGCGCAGCGCAAGGCCACCGACATCGTCAACTCCGTGACGTTCGACTACCGCGGGGTCGACACGATGGGAGAGGAGTTCATCCTGTTCACCGCGGCGATCGGGCTCGCCATCCTGCTGCGCGAACTGCGCGGGGAGTCCCGCAACTCCGACGAGGAGGAGGGCGGCGAGGAGAAGGGCGGCGAGGAGGATGACGAGGGCGACGGGAGCGAGGGCTCCGCCGAGCCCGAGCGTCGCCACCGCGCGACGAGCGCGACCCTCCGGGTCGCCGGGCAGGCCCTCGTCGGCCCCCTGGTCGTGCTCGGCGTATACGTCGTGACGCACGGGCAGCTCACGCCGGGGGGCGGCTTCCAGGGTGGCTGCATCCTTGCCGCCGCGCTGTTCGTCGTCTACCTCGCCGGGCGCTATGTGGCGGTGGCCCGGGTCCGGCCGTTGCCCCTGATAGAGGTCGCCGAGGCGCTCGGGGCCGGCGGTTACGCCGCGATCGGGATCGGCGGGCTGATCTCCGGCTCGGACTTCTTGTTCAACTTCGTCCCGCTCGGCACGTCGGGCAACCTCCTGTCCGGCGGCACGATCGCCGCGCTGAGCACCGTCGTCGGCCTCGAGGTCGCCGGCGCGTTCAGCCTCGTGCTGTCCGAGTTCATCGACCAGCGCCTCCTGCGCGGAGGCGGGACGTGAGCTTTCTGGCCTATGCGGTGGCGGCGTGGCTGTTCCTGATCGGCCTCTACGGGGTCGTCACCAGCCGCCACCTCGTCCACATGGTCCTGTGCCTCGGCGTCGTCCAGGCCTCGACGTACGTGCTGCTCCTGTCGATCGGCTACCGCACCGGCGCCAAGGCTCCGATCTTCGCCGACATCCCGACCTCGTCCCGGGTCGTGGACCCCGTCGTGCAGGCGCTGACGCTGACCGATGTGGTCGTGGAGGCGACGGTCACCGCGCTGCTGCTGGCGCTGGTACTGCAGGCGCAGAAGCGCTTCGGCACGGTCGACCCCGACGAGATCGGAAGCCTGAAGGGATGACCACGAGCGCCGTCCCGGCGCTGTCGGTCGCGGTGCCGCTGCTCACGGCGGCGCTGCTCGGCGCCACCCAGTCGATCGGGCGCCGGCTGGTCGGGATGAGCGTCGCCCTCGGCGCCACCGTCGCGACGACCGTGCTGTGCGTGCTCGATCTCGCGCTGGCGGGCCGCCACGGCGACGTCGTCGTCTGGTTCGGGGGTTGGCAGCCACGGCACGGCGTGGCGATCGGGGTCTCGTTCGCGGTCGACCCGATCGGCGCCGGCCTCGCGACATTCGTGTGCATCCTCACGATCGCGGCACTCGTCTTCGCGACCACCCACTTCGAGTCGGTCGGCCACGCGTTTCCGGCGGTGATGCTCGTGTTCGCCGCGGGGATGATCGGGTTTTGCCTGAGCGGTGACATCTTCAACATGTTCGTCTTCTTCGAGCTTTTGTCGGTCTCGGCGATCGTGCTGACCGGATACCAGGCCGGACAGCGCGGGTCGCTGCAGGGCGCGATCAACTTCGCTGTCACCAGCTCGATCGGGGCGGTTATGGTGCTCATCGGGATCGCCCTGATCTACGGCCGCACCGGCGCGCTGAACCTGGCTCAGATCGGGGTCACGCTGGCCGGACACCGAGCCGACGGGCTCGTGGTGATCGCGTTCGGCCTGCTCGTCTCGGGCTTCTTCGTCAAGGCGGCCGTCGTGCCCTTCCACTTTTGGCTGGCCGACGCCTACGCAACGGCGCCGACGCCGGTGTGCATCCTGTTCGCCGGCGTGATGAGCGAGCTCGGCCTCTACGCGGTGGCCCGCATCTACTGGACGGCCTTCGGTGGCGCCCTCGCCCCCCACGCCCCCGAGCTGCGGGCGATCCTCGTCGTCGCCGGCGCGTTCACGGCGCTTTTCGGGGCGACGATGTGCTTCATACAGCACCACCTCAAGCGGATGCTCGCGTTCGCGACGATCAGCTACATCGGGGCGTTCCTGGTGGGAATCGGTTTCCTGGTCCCTGACGGGCTCGCCGGCACCGCCGTCTACGTCGTGGCCGACGGCCTCGTCAAGGCATCGCTGTTCACCTGCGTCGGGATCTTCCAGCACCGCTTCGCGCAGGTGGACGAGCTGCGTCTGCGCGGCCGGTGCGCGTCGATGCCGTTCACCGGTGCCGTCTTTTTGTTCGGGGCGCTCGCGCTGGCGGCGCTGCCGGGCTGGGGTACGTTCCTGGGCAAGTCGATGATCGAGGACACGGCGCTGAAGACCAGCGGCTTTGGCTGGGTGCCGGCGGTGTTCACCGTGGCCGAGATCCTCACCAGCGCGGCCGTGCTGCGCGCCGCCGGACGTGTCTTCCTGGGCTGGGGGCCGCCGTTGCGCGCACTCTCCTCGGGGGGTGAGGACGGCCGCGCGGACGGATCGAGCAACGACTCGGGCTCCGCCGAAGGATCGAGCGACGACTCGGGCTCCGCCGAAGGATCGAGCGACGACTCGGGCTCCGCCGAGGGATCAAGCGACGACTCGGGCTCCGCCGAGGGATCGAGCGACGACTCGGGCTCCGCCGAGGGATCGAACGACGACTCGGGCTCCGCCGACGGATCCGGCCATGGCGCCGGCACCGAGACGGCCGGCGACGAACGTCGGACACCGGCGCACCTGTGGCTCCCGGCGCTGGTCCTGCTCCTCGGGGGGCTGGCGGTCGGCGTCGTGCCCGGCGTCGAGCATCTGGCCAAGCTCGCCGCGGAGCGTTTCGTCGACGGCTCTGCCTACAGCTCCGCGGTCCTGCACGGTCGGGTGCTCGCGATCCCCGCACCCGGGCCGTCATCGGCACCGACCGGCGTGGACTTCCTCTACGCGGCGGGCGCCGTGGTGGGCGCGGTAGCGCTCGCGCTACTGAACCTGTTCGCCGCCCGGCTGCCCCGGCGGGCCGGCCGGGCGTTCGCCTCGGGCGTCCGAACCCTCGCCGATGGATTGCATGCGCTGCACAGCGGCCATCCCGGGGACTACGTCGCGTGGGTGGTCGCCGGAGCCGCGATCTTCGCCGGCCTGTTTGCGCTCACGCTGCGCTGAACAGGCGCGCACGCTCCGTCCGCGGCCGCGCCCGGACTCGCCGGGCCCTCGCCGCCGCAGTCGCCACCGGCGCCCTGGGCGCCGCCACCCTGGCTGATGCTGTTAAATCAACCGATCACACGACCCGAAGGCTCCGAGCGGCCGCATACCACGGAAGCCTCCGGGCGGACGTTCTTGACGATCCTCGGGGTCCCAACCTTCGGGTTGGCGCTGTCGATCACGATGGTGTCGACGTATCTGCCGAAGGTGGCGCGTCAGTTCACGAGCTCGACCACGGTGATCGGCGTGATCGTGGGGGCGGAGGGTCTGATGGCGCTGTGGATCCCGCTGATTGCGGGCTCGTGGTCCGATGGCGTCCGCTCTCGAGTCGGAGGCCGGCTTCCGTTCGTGTTGGCCGGCGTCCCGGTCGTCGTCGGAGGGCTGGTGCTGATGGCCTTCGTTCAATCGCTGGTTGCGCTGGGGGTGGCCGCGGGAGTTTTCTTTGTCGGCTATTTCGTCGCGTATGGACCATATCGCGCGCTATATCCGGACCTGGTCGATGAACAGGTCACCGGGCGTGCGCAGAGCATCCAGGCGCTGTGGCGCGGTGCCGGTACCGGGATCGCTCTGGTGGGCGGCGGCGTACTCCTGTCGCTCGGACGCGCCGTCCCGTTTCTGTTCGCCGCGATAGTCCTGCTGCTGGTGGTCGCGGCGTTCGCCGCTCTGCTGGTGCGCCGCGAGCTGTTCGGTCCCGGTCCTGGCTCCGCCCACGGGATTCGCCATACCGTCGGCGAGCTGCGTCGGATGTTGAGGGATGATCCCCGCATACGATCGTTCCTGATCGCCAACGCTCTGTGGGAACTGTCGCTGGCAGCACTGAAGACCTTCGTGGTCCTTTACATCACCGAGGGTCTCGGTCACAGCCTCAGCACAGCCTCGCTGATCATCGGTGCGGCCGCGGTGTTCGTGCTGATCTCGGCTGGCCTGAGCGGAAAGCTCGCCGACCGGTTCGGCAAGCGGCGGGTGATGTTCCTCTCGCTACTGGCGTACGGACCGGGGCTGCTGCTGCCTTTTCTGTCCCAGGCACCGATCCTGCTCGCCGTGGTCGTGCCGGTGGTGGCGTTGGGCGGGGGCGTGGTGATGACGCTGCCCTACGCGGTCCTGATCCCGATGATGCCCGACGGAGAGCACGGCGCGCTGACGGGATTTTTCAGTCTCACCCGCGGGCTCGGGACCCTGCTCGGGCCGCTGGTGGCGGGCATCGCCATCCAGGTCGCGCGAGGGCCGTTCTCGGGCACGCACGGCTACCAGGCCATGTGGCTGGTCTGTAGCGCCGCGATCTTCCTCAGCATCCCCTTCAGCCGTCAACTCCTGCGCGAATCCACGCCGTGACCCATCGCTCGCGACGCGTGTGAGCGCGGAACGTCGAGTCGATACCCGCGCGGCGCGCCGCGGGCTGATCGGGACCGGCCACAGACCTAACGTCAGAGGTAGCTGAGCGCGGCGCCGGGATCCGGATCGGCGAGCTCGACGACCAGCGAGGACCAGGAAAAGTCGCGGGCCCCCATGCCCGCACCGGTGATCGGGTCGTAGTACTCACGCAAGCCGGCCGAGCTGACGGCCCGCATGATCCGCAGCGCCAACTCGTCGGCGTGGGTGTGATATCCCAGCCTCAGGAGGCCGAGCCACAACAGCCAGGCCGAGTTGATCCAGGTTGGACCGCGCCAGTAGCGGCGCAGAAACAGGAACCGGTCTCGGGTGCTGAAGCTCGGCTCGCTGGCCGACACCGATGGGGGCGGGACAGGAAGCCAGAACTTGGCGGGATCGAGCAGATGCTCCTCGACGAGCCGTCTTCCGATCGCCTCGGGAAGATCGGGTAACGCCAGCGGCGCCAGCGCCGACCACGTCACAACGCGATGGCGCCGGGCATCGGGCCCAGAGCGCCGGGAGCGCACCATCTGGTTGAACAAGCCCGTGCGTTCGTCGTAGAGGCGGTCGAGCAGAACTGGCGTGATCGAGGGCCGCCCGAGCGCCAAGCGTGAGAGATTGTGCAGAACGTTGGTTGCGGTGCCGCAGACCACGGCCCCACCCGCGGCCTCGACGCGGCGGATGTCGAAGCCCAAGCGGCGATTGCGCGCCACGAGAAGCGGGAAGCCGGGCAGTCCGTCCGCCCGCCACCCCCAGACGGAGTCAAACTTGGGTGAGGCGTCAAGCCCGGACTCGTCTGGCTGCAGGATCCAGATCAACCCGTCCCCATCGAGGTCTCGCTCGCGCTCGATCTGGTCGTGATGGCGGCCGATCGCGGGGACCTCGCGCGGGTCCCCCACGGCAATGCGCCACGCCCAGGCCAACAGGGGCGGCTGGATTGTGCTGGTCATGAAGTCCGAGCGAGACTGCACGTTGTAGAAGAGGCGCCGCACCCGATCAACCGGCTCGCCCCAGAAGATCGTGTGACCGATGAACCCGTCGGGCCGCGCCGCCGCGAGCAGGCTCGAGAGCTCCGCCCGCGCACGCGCGCGGTCAAAACGCCGCCACACGATGGCCGAGAAACATGAGTCCCAGTACCACTGCCAGGGATACCGACCCGGGCTCGGCGCGGTATAGGCGAATCCGCGCTCGCCCCGCGTGCCCTCGCGCCAGTTGCGCTCCAACACCGACCGGCAGGCCGTCACGAGCTGCTGACGGTCAACCATCGGTTCGGAGTCGTGGCGCCTGTCGGGCATGGCGGCTAACCACGGCGTTTATGGTTGTCCCAGACTCGTTTCTTTTCGCGAGCGGTGTGGGCCAGCGCTACGCCGAAGGTCTTGGCCGTGCTGGGCAGCGACTTGAGAAAGCTCGGATCCATCACACCGCCGGCTCGGTCATCGAACGATCCATGCGCTCCATGATCGAGTTCGCTGTCGGCGGGCTGGTAGAGGTTGATCGGGCGGTCAGGGCTGACCGGCTGCTCGGTCAGCTGGGCGCTCCACGCACCGATGGCGGCGTACTGGTTGCCGAGTCCGGGGGCAAGCCTGGCGACGACGACGAGCATCTTGTTCCAGGATCCGATGATCTTGTCGCGTCGTCCGTCGAGCGCTGCATCGACGATGAACTTGGCCGGGATCTCGGGCTGGTAGATCGGCGGGACCGGCATCGGATGGTGCGACATCGCGGTTTGGCACCAGTCGAATTGCGGCGTGTTCACGGCGGGAAGGTGGACCATGCTCATCCGGACGTGGCTGCCCTCGTGAATCAGCTCCGCCCGGGTCGACTCGAAAAAGCCGCGACAGGCGAACTTGGACGAGCAATACGCCGACTGCAGCGGGATCCCGATGAACGCCAGCGCAGACCCGACGTTCACAATCGACCCGCGGTCGCGGGGTCGCATCCTGGCCAGCGCCGCCATCGTGCCCCACACCTGACCGAGGAATGTGACCTCGATCGCTCGCTGAAAATCCGCCGGCTTGACTTCCCAGGACGGCGCGAACACGGTCGTCATCGCGTCATTGACCCAGACATCGATTGGTCCCAGCTCGTGTTCGACCTGGCTCGCGGCCGCGTCGACCTGCTCGAACTGCGACACGTCGGTGGGGATCGCCAGCGCTCTGACCCCGGCCTCCCGCACCTCGCTCGCGGCTGCCTCGAGACCACCCTCGCCACGCGCCAGAAGCGCCACATCGAACCCCTTCGCGGCGAACGCTCGCGCAGTCGCTCTCCCCACCCCAGCCGATGCTCCCGTCACGACCGCAACTTGACCCATGTCTTTCGGCGCTCCTTTTTTCGATTGGCTGTCCGATCAACGAATCAGCCCACACCAGTGGTCCACCGCGGCGAGACTACCCGCGTTCCATGCCGCCCATCCCCTCGCTGGTCGGACAGCTTCCCCCGTTGCAGGGGCCGGTCGGCGTCTCCTGGTCTCGCCGCAGCCTCGATGGACGGCTCAACCGAATCGTGAGCGACGGTTGGTCCTATGACTGGAGTCGCGCCGGTGCCTACCAGCAGCGCCACTGAGAGTTACCGAGCCTGGTCTCAGGTGTGAGGGGAAGCCTGGAGAGCGGGTAGGTGGGGGCTGTGATCGCTGCTGTGGATCGTCTCGCCGTTCACCTGCCCGGATCACGCCGCCGATGACGCGGCGGCCAGTCCGCGGCGTGACGGCCTGGTTCCCCGTCGGCGATCGGATCAGGCGCCGCACGATCAGCGCGCTCGGCGGGGCAGCACGGGCACGAGTGATCCTGCTGCTCGCCTCGGTGCTCGCGCTCTCGAGCGCGGACATCTCAGCGGTCGGCGCCGCCGCGGCGCCCCTCAAACGGGCGCTGCACCTCGACTTCACTGAGCTCGGGCTGCTCGTCGCGCTGCCCACGCTGGTGGCCGCGGTCGCGACCGTCCCGATCGGGACGCTCAGCGACCGAGTGTCGCGCGTCTCCCTGCTGAAATGGAGCATCGTCGCGTGGAGTCTGGCGCTGATCGCCGCCGGTGCCTCGACGTCATTTCAGACGCTGCTGGTCAGCCGACTGGCTCTCGGCGCGGTGACTGCGACCAGCGGCCCGACGCTGGCCTCGTTGACGGGCGATTACTTCGAGCCGCGCGAGCGGGGCAAGATCTACGGCTTCATTCTGAGCGGTGAGCTGGTCGGTTCGGTGACCGGCCTGCTGGTCAGCGGCAACGCGGCTGCGATCTCGTGGCGGCTGGCCTTCTGGGTGCTGGTCCTCCCCAGCGCGATCCTGGCCTGGGCCGTGTGGAGATTCCTGCCCGAGCCCGCCCGCGGCGGCGCAAGCCGCCTGGCTCCACGGGACCGCCCCGAGACCGGCGCGGCGGCCCATCACGTGCGCGAGTACGGTGACGACGACGGGGCCCATAATGCCTCGCCCCCCACTTCGCAGCTCGAGGGAGCTATCAAAGAGGCCGAGGTGCGCCCCCGCCGCGAGAATATCCTGGTTCCCGGATCGGACCGGATGACGCTCGCCGACGCCGTGCGCTACGTGCTCCGCGTCCCCACGAACCTCGCGCTGATCATCGCCTCCGCGCTGGGCTACTTCTTCATCTCGGGAGTCCTGACCTTCGGCGTCATCTTCGTGCGCCACCAGTACTCAGTCGGCCAATCGGCGGCCACGTCCCTGCTCGCGGTGCTGGCGATCGTGGCCGTGATCGGCGTCCTCGTGACCGGGCGACTGGCCGACGCGCTGATCCGCCGCGGACATGTGTCGGGACGGGTGATCGTCACCGCCGGCGCCTTCCTCGTTGCCTGCGGGCTGTTCCTGCCGCCGCTTCTGACCCGTTCGCTGGTCGTCGGCCTTCCGTTCCTGTGCCTGGCCGGCGCCGCCCTCTACGCCTCAAATCCACCTCTCGACGCCGCGCGCCTGGACATCATGCCCCACTGGCTGTGGGGCCGAGCCGAGGGCGTGCGAACGTTGCTGCGCTCGGTCGCCACCGCGTTCGCTCCCCTGCTGTTCGGATTCATCTCGGATCAGTTCGGGCACGGAGGCCAAGCCAGCCACTCCTCCGGGCAGGCCGCCAATTCCCGTGGCATCTCCTCCACGTTCTTGATCATGCTGATTCCACTGGCCGCCGCGGGCTTGATCATGCTGCGCGCCAGACGCGACTACCCACGAGACGTGGCGACCGCGATCGCCTCCGAAGCGGGGAGCAGAGCCTCCGACGATTGACCGGCGGCGACAACGTGCTCAGCGTCCGGAAGGTTGGAGGATGGTCCGGCGCCCGCAGCCACCATTGCCGGCCGGACGGGGACATCCTGACAGCGACCTCGAGTTTGAGGTCGGCGTCTACACCTGGGGTTCGACGGCCGGCTGCGGATCGGTTAGCACGATCGGAGGAACGCCAACGATGTTGTATGTGGTGGAGGCGATGCCGATGTGCGCGTGGTCTAGTCCGGTGAGAATGTCACGGCTGATGGCGTCTTTGATCTCGCGCACGCCCCGGTCCGGTACGAGGAACCGCAGTGACATCTCGAGCCAGTTGTCGGTCAGGCGCCAGAACACCGCTGGTTCAAGCGACGCGTCGGTTAGGGCGTAACGTGATCTCATGCGCTGGATCGCTTGGTGCGCCTCGGGACTGTTGACGACCGCATGCGCGCTGGCGGCCGCGAGCAGGATCCGCTCGACCTTGGCGCGGTCGGCGTCGTAGCTGACCGGCACCACGATCTCTTCCCAGAGGTAGGGGAAATCGCGGGTGTAGTTGTAGACCGGCTCGCGGAAGATCGCGCCGTTGGTGACGGTCACCAGCCTGCCGGTGTACTGTCGGGAGTTGACCCAGACGGCGGGGTCGGTTCCGCTGATCGAGGGTGGTTGGCCCATTTCCATGATGGTCGTCTTGAGAAAGCCGAGGCGCATCACGTCGCCCCGGACTCCGCCCAGAGTAATTCGATCGCCAACCCCGAAGGTGTCGCCGCGGAGGATGACGAAGTAGGCCGCGAGCGACAGGATCACCTGTTGCAGCGCGAACGCCAGGCCGGCGCTGATAAGCCCGACCCCGGTCGTGATGTTGGTGTGCGGGGTGATCCAAATCGACAGCACGCCCAGCGCTAGGACGATGGCAGTGACGACCTGCACCCCTTGGCGGGCCCAGAAGCGCCGAGGGTCGGCGACCGCCCCGCCGAGCACCTGTCGGATCAGGATCCGCGCGAGGGCTCGGACCCCGAGCACCACCAGCACCAGACCAATCGTGTAGAGGAGCTTGAGGCCGGTCTCCGAGCTGACACCGACCAGGGTGACGCCGAGCAGCCGAACCGCTCCTGTTCCGATGTGCGACAGCGCCGCCTCGGGACTGACGCGAGAACTGGCGGCGAGGATCGTTGACTCGGTCATGAGCTGCTCGTGTCCGGCGGCGAGCGTGTTGCCTGGGCGGAGCGCACCATTTGCGCGAGGCCCGCTAGGCGGTCAACCTCGGTCCTGTCGAAGTCCTGTGCCGCCGCCGTAGCCCGAAGCCGCCTAAGTTGGTCCGTGATGGCCTCACGCTGGTCGGGATACCGAGCGCACCAGGCCACCTCGGCCAGCAATTCAAAGAGTCGCCCGAGCACGAACGGGTCCTCCGCTCCGTAGCGGCGGGGTTGGGTGATGGCGCTCTCCAGCATGTCCGGGAACCCGGGACGGTTGAGAACGACTCGCAGCTGCGCATGATCGTCATAGAGGAGCCGCGGTCCGAGGTCTTTGCCGGCCAGTTCGCACAGCAGCGCTGAGCAGTGCCCGAGTGCGTGCACGGCGGTCGTTGGATCGTTGATCCCGGGCGAGAGCGCCTTATTGGTGACGTCAGCAAGCTGTCTGAGTCCGTAGCCGACGTCCTGGACGGCTGTCCGTTCAAACCCGACCGTCAGCGCTTCCGGGGCGTGCTCGGCGAGCCGCGTGATGAGTTCAGGATCGCCGCTCTCGGTGCGGGGCCACGCCGCGCCGATCGGCGTGCCTGATATGACCGAACTTCCCGGCCAGCACTCCACCAAGATGATCGCGTCGGCTTCGCCAGCTGCGCTGAGCAACGTCTGCTCATCGATCTGCACCAGGAAACCCGATGCGGCCGCCAGCATCACCACGGCACCCGGAGGCGGGGTCGGAGGCGTCTCGGTTCCCGGGCCGGATTCACGGGCTCCCAGGACCCTCTTGACGGTGTCGCTGGCCTCGTGGTGAACGTTGCGCAGCATCGTCTCGACTCGGATCTGCTGCGCTAGATGCGCGAGAAACAAGACCAGGCCCAGAACGCTTAGCACGCACAGCACGAACGCGACCGTCACCGACAGTTGGGGAACGAACACCGGCTGGCCGCCGCGCGCGTTGCGCACGGTGCGCAGCACCGCCAGAGCGTAGGTAAAGGTCCCCAAAAACAGTCCCAGCGTCACGTGCACGAACCGGTCGCGGCTGAACGTTCGCAACAGCCGCGGGGAGAACTGACTGCTGGCCAGCTGCAACGTCACCACGGTCAACGAAAACGTCAACGCCGTCACCGTGATCAACGAGCCGGCGATCGTCCCGAGAAACGTTCGCGCCGCGCTCGGCCCACCCCCAAACAGATACGCCGCGGTTGCCGCCGAGAAACCATGATCGACATGGCCATCCACCCGTGGTAAGCCAACTCCCAAGCCAACTCCCAGGATGATTCCGATGGTCGGCAGCGGCCACAGCTGTGTCCGCAGACCGTCACGCACCGAGGCCAACCGCGCCCACAGCGCCGACAGAGTCGCTCGCGCTCTACGGCTCAAATTTCACGCCCGGACTCCGCGCGTCTGTACCTCACGCCTCACTGGCCGTGGCAGCGCCGAGGCCTGATCCTGCTCCGTACGAGACAGTACTGCCATGAGAAGTGCCACCGGATCCGCTTGACTGACGGCGACACCGTTGTCAACGTCCGGGGAGGAACTCCTCGAGCTTTTGCTTGGCTGACTGGGTGATCATCTGCCGGGCGTCGGGGTCGCCGCCGAGCAGGGCGTACATGAACGACTTGGCCTGCTCGATGGTGATGTGGGGCGGCAGCGGTGGCACCGAGGGGTCGGTGATCGCTTCGATCAGGACCGGCCGGTCGGCGGCGAGCGCCTGGTCCCAGGCCCCGGCGACCTGGTCGGCTTGCTCGACGCGGATGCCCTTGAGGCCGATGAGATCGGCCCATTGGGCGTAGGGCACGTCGGGGATGTCCTGGGTGGTCGGTACGCGCGCTTCGCCGGCCATCGCGCGCAGTTCCCAGGTGACCTGGTTGAGATCGCGGTTGTTGAGAACGAGCACGTAGAAGCGGGGGTCAGACCATGTGCGCCAGTATTTGGCGACGGTGATCAGCTCGGCAAGGCCGTTCATCTGCATCGCGCCGTCGCCGACGAGCGCGAATACGGGCCGGTCGGGGTGGGCGAACTTCGCAGCGATTGCGTACGGGACGCCCGGTCCCATCGTGGCCAGCGTGCCCGACAGTGAGCCCATCATTCCTTTGCGCAGCTTGATGTCGCGCGCGTACCAGTTCGCCGAGGAGCCCGAGTCCGCGGCGAGGATCGCCCCGTCGGGCAGCCGCGGGGAGAGCTCTGAGAACAGCAGCTGGGGGTTGATCGGGTCCGCGGTCTGCTGGGCGCGGGCCTCCATCAGGTTCCACCAGTCGCCGACGTCGCCCTCGATCTTCTCCCGCCACGAGCGGTCCTGTTTGTGCTTCAGCAGTGGGATCAGGGCTCGGAGGGTCTCGGCGCTGTCGCCGATCAGGTTGGCCTCCATCGGGTAGCGGATCCCGATCATCTTGCCGTCGATGTCGATCTGGACTCCGCGCGCTTGTCCCTCCTCGGGCAGGAACTCCGAGTAGGGGAACGAGGAGCCGACCATCAGCAGCGTGTCCGCGCCGGTCATCATGTCCCAGCTGGGCTTGGTGCCCAGCAGGCCGATCGACCCTGTCACCCATGGCAGGTCGTCGGGCAGCACCGCCTTACCCAGGAGCGCCTTGGCGACGCCGGCGCCCAGCAGCTCGGCGACCTCGGTCACCTCATCCGAGGCGTGCAGTGCGCCCTGCCCGACGAGCATCGCCACCTTCTCACCGGCGTTGAGGATGTCGGCCGCGCGTCGCAGGTCGGCGTCGGTGGGTAGGCGCCGCCCGCGGCTGTAGCCCGGACCCGAGTGCACGGTGCCGTGCGCGCGGGGGGGTGCGGGGACGGCGTCGAGCTGTTGGACGTCGTTGGGGACGATCAGGCAGGTGACGGTGCGCTCCTCGAGCGCGATCCGCATCCCGCGATCGACGAGGTGACGCGCCTGGGTCGGGTCCATGCACACCTGGACGTACTCATGCGCGACGTCCTTGAACAACGCGTCGAGATCCACCTCCTGCTGAAAATTGCCGCCCAGTCCCGCACGCGCCTGCTGGCCGACGATGGCCAGGACCGGCTGGTGGTCGAGCTTGGCGTCATAGAGGCCGTTGAGCAGATGGATCGCGCCCGGACCCGAGGTGGCCAGGCAGACACCGACCTCCCCGGTGAACTTCGCGTGCGCGCACGCCATGAAGGCGGCCATCTCCTCATGGCGAGCCTGCACGAAGTGCGGGCAGTCGACACCGGCCTCGCCTCCCAAGGCGCCGAGGAAGCCGATGATCCCGTCCCCGGCATAACCGAAGATGCGCTTGACTCCCCAGTCCTGCACCAGGCGGCGCAGGATGTACTGGCTGACGTTGTCGCTCATGCTGCCCTCCAGGGCTCGGTGATGATGGACGTGGTGATCACGGGGTATTGGTCACGCCGCCGCCCGGTCTCCCGCGCGGGTCGGGTCCAGCTGTCCGCCGGCGAGGCGCTGGGCGAGACGTGAGGCGAGAGCCATGATCGTCAGCGCGGGGTTCGCCGACCCCTGGGTCGGGCATACGCTTCCATCGGACAGGAATAGGTTTGGCACGCCCCAGATGCGGTGGTCGGAGTCGACCACGCTCTCCTCTGGTCGCGTGCCCATCCGTCCGCCGCCGACCAGGTGGGCGTAACGCTGGATGGTGAGCACGTCCTGGGCGCCGGCGGCCTTCAGGATGTCCTTGATCACGTCGGTGGAGTAGGCCATGTTGGCCTTGTCGTTCTCGGAGCGAGAGAAGTCGAAACGGGCGACCGGGATCCCGTAAGGATCGGTGTCGTCGGCGAGCGTGACGCGGTTCTCGGGGTGAGGCAGGAGCTCGTTGAGCACCCCGATCGTCGTCCAGTGGTTGTAGTCCCGCATGTACTCGCGCAGCGACTTGCCCCAGTGGCCGTCCGCGAGCACGTGCTCAGCCCAACCGATCGGCTGCGGCGAAACGGTCTGGATCGAGAATCCGCGCGCGAAGCCGCGCGACTCGTCGGTCTCATAGAACTGCTCAGAGGAGACCTCGGGCGGCGGTCCCTTGTACATCCGCAGTTCGTCGGGGAATCGGCCGGCGGTCTGGGAGGCCCCCTGCACCATCACGTAGCGGCCGACCTGATCGCAGTCGTTGCCCAGCCCGTGAGGGAACCGCCGGGACGTCGAGTGCAACAGCAGCCGGGGGGTTTCGATCGAGTAGCCGCACACCGCCACCGCTCGTGCGCGCTGGTGGTGGTGGGTGTCGTCGCCCTCGCGCACGTACGTGACGCCGGTCGCTTGGCCGCCCGCCGCGGCGATCTCCACCGGGACCGCCATACTGCTCGCGCGGATCTCGACCCCGTGCGCGAGCGCGTCGGGCAGGTGGGTGACGTACGGGCTGGCCTTGGCGTTGACCTTGCAGCCCTGCAAGCAGAAGCCGCGGTAGATGCAGTGCGGACGGTTGCCGAACGTGCCGTTGACGATTCCCACCGGTCCGACGCGCATCTCGATCCCCCGCTCGATCGCGCCGCGCCACAAGACCTGGGCCGCTTCGCCGATCGGATGCGGGGAGAAGGGGTAGCGGTGCGGGTCCCCCCACGGCCAGTCCTGTCCGGCCACCGGCAGCTCCCGTTCGACCTGCTCGTAATGGGGCTTCAGATCCCAGTAGGAGATCGGCCAGTCGGCACCGACCCCGTCGAGCGTCCGGGTCTCGAAGTCCGAGGGGTGAAAGCGCGGCGTATACCCGGCGTAGTGGACCATTGAGCCGCCGACGCCGCGACCCGAGTTGTTCTTGCCCATCTCGATCGGGTCCTCGCCGCCGATCACCCGCTCCTGCGTCCAGTAGAGCTGATGCGAGCCCGCCTCATCAGACACCCAGTCCTCGTCGGGGTGCCAGAACGGACCCGCCTCGATGATCACGATCCGCCAGCCGCAGCGGGCGAGCCGCTGGGCGAGAACCGAGCCGCCCGCGCCCGCGCCGACGATGCAGAGATCGACCTCGTCGGAGTCGTCGTACCGGGCCATTGTGTCCTGGCCGGGGAGGTCACGACGGTGGACGTCGAGCAGGTAGCGCGAGTCGTTGTCCGGCGGGCCGACCGCGCCCTTCAGCCACCCCGTCATGACCCGTCGCCTTCGACGTTTCGGACCGGATCCTCGGAGGTGGCGCCGCGACGTTCGTGGGGCTCGAGGATCGCCGTCGGGCCGAGGCGCATGTAGCCCTGCGGGTAGGCCGGGCCGCCGTAGCCGATCTCGTTCCACGCCCACGGATGGGAGTAGAACGCCGCCAGGATCGCGCGCATGCACACCGAAAACGCTCGCGTTACGTCGAGCTCGTCCCAGGCGCCGCCGCTCAGCGATCCGTCGGACAGGCCGGCCACGATCCCCTCCCGGGTGTCGGCGTCCGCCGCGCTGAACCCTCCGTGTGCGCCGGAGCGATCGCGGGCGGTCTCGTCGAGCCCCCGTAGCACCAGCCTCCATGTGTCGGTGTCGCGGGGCATGTTCGCGTAGCGGTAGCCGTCCAGGCGCCCGGCGGCGAGCTTCTCGTCGACCATCTCGGCCACCGGCACTCGGGGCTCGGAGTCCTGGCCGGTCGTCACGTCGCACAGCGCCCGCAGCGCAGGCTCCTCCTGAGCGGTGAAGAACCGCAATGGCCCGTACGGTTTCAGGCGCGCGGTGACGACTTCGCGAGTGGCTTGATCCCAGTTCTCGGCGTTGTCGAGCACGTCGTAGTCGGGGTAGCGGCCGATCATCTGGGGCGTGGTCCCGTTGCGCTGTCGCGGCAGCCACGAGGGATGTCGAGGCTGCCGGCCAGGACGCCGCTTGGGCAGATGGTCGGGGCGGCGCAGATCGCGCTCGGCGGCCACGGTCTAGTCCTCTCGGCGCAGCAAGGCGGCCAGGACGCCCATGCCACCGACGATCGTCATCAGCCCGGGCGCCATGATCGGCGGCCCCATCGCCAGGTTGTAGCTGGCCTGGGAGAAGCCGCCGGGGCGCCGCGCGACACCCCGCGCGTGGTAGTACTCGCCGATCAGGCCGTTGGCGGTGTAGATGACCGCGGTGATCGGCAGATAGGTCTTGGCCCATTTGCGGCTGAACACCCCGCCGATCCCGGCGATCATCACCGGCGGAGTGACGATGATCGGGCTCCACATCATCTTGTTCCCAAAGCTGGCCCGGTAGTGCTCGAGGTAGATCTCTGCGGTGGTCACCGCGGCCGCGAATGCCGTCATCCCCGACAGCGACCGCTCGAAGCGACCGTGCTCGATGTTGGAGACCCACCGGTCGATCCGATGCTCTGAGCGCTGCTTGGACTTGGCTCGGGTCAGGATTCCCATCGGCTCGGCTCCCTTTTCTAGCTGGCGAACTGCTCGGCATCGGCGCGCTTGAGCTCCAAGCCGTTTCCCGGCCGCGACAGGTCGGGGCGAAGCAGGCCTTCGTGAGGCTCTAAAACTCCGTCGAACAGCATCTTCTCCAGGCGGACGTGGTCGTGGAAGTACTCGAGATGGCGGAATCGCTGCACCGCGCAGCAGACGTGGGCGTGAATCGACGGGCCGCAATGTGCCGAGAGCTCCAGCGAGCGCGCCTGACACAGCGCAGCGATCGACAGGAAACCGGTGATCCCCGCGCAGCGGGTCACGTCGGCCTGCAGGCAGGTGACCGCGCCCGCAGTCAGCATCCGCTCGAAGTAGTCAAGCATGTAGCCGTACTCACCCGCCGCGATATCCATCCCCCCCGGCGCCCGCTCGCACAGGAAAGCCAGTCCGCTGAGATCATCCGAGGACACCGGCTCTTCGAACCAACTCACACGGAAGTCCTCCGCGAAGCGGTGCGCAAACCACAGCGCCTGCATGCGCTGGTGAGCACCGTTGGCATCGACAAACAGCTCGGCGTCCGGGCCGATCGCCTCGCGCGCCACCCTGACCCGCTCGAGGTCGCGGTCGGGCTCCCGGCCGACCTTCATCTTGACCCGCGGGATGCCCTGGGCAACCCAGCCCGACAGCTGCTCGGCCAAGCGCTCATCGGGATAGGAGCAGAACCCACCCGACCCATACACGGGCACCGTCTCATGCGCCGCGTCCAAGAGCGTCGCCAGGGGCAGGCCGAGCAGCCGCGCCTTGAGATCCCACAACGCCGTGTCCACCGCTGCGACCGCCATCGAAGCCACGCCCGGACGGCCCAAGTTGCGACACGCTCGCACCATCGCCTCCCACGAGCTGCGCACGCGCATCGCGTCACGCCCCCGCACCACCTCGCCCAATGTCGAGTGGATCAGCGCCGCGCAGGCCGGATCGCCGTACGTCCAACCCAGCCCCGTGTGATCGCCGGCGCGGGCCTCTACCACCACGACCGTGGTCGCCTCCCAGGTTGCCGTGCCGTCAGACTCCGGAACATCGGTCGGAACCCTGTAGACGGACACCTCCAGCCGCTCGACCACGAGCGCGCCGGGGGGGCCGGCGGCCTCCGGGACTGACGGGCTTGCGACGACGCGAGGTTCCTGCCTGAGTCCCACACTGCTCCAGACGGTCGCATGACGGGGTGCTTCGGGCGTCACCGAGGCCTGGATCAACTACCCGCTGGCGAACGAGTCTACGCCCCTGAGCGATCTGGCCGGAGAAGGCGAGGGTGGTTTTGCGTTCGCGGAGCTGCGGGTAACCAGCCGTTGATGTCAGCCTCGACGCCCGTCGCCCCCTCCGGTGACCAGTTCGAGTTGCGCCACGGCGAGCAGCGGGTCGTGGTGGTGGAGGTCGGCGGCGGCCTGCGCACCTACACGCTGGCCGGCCAGGAGGTGCTCGACGGCTACGCCGAGGATCAGATGTGCCCTTCCGCCCGCGGTGAAGTACTCATCCCGTGGCCCAATCGCCTGCGGGACGGTACCTATGAGTTCGACGGGGATCGCCTGCAGGTGGCGCTCAGCGAGCCCGGCAAGCACAACGCCATCCATGGCCTGGTGCGCTGGGTCAATTGGAACGCCACCGAGCACAGCGAGAGCCACGTGGCGATGGCGCAAACCCTGTCTGCCCAGGACGGCTATCCGTTCTCGCTTGCACTGCGAATCGACTATCGCCTGGACGTCGACGGACTCACCGTCGAGACCACCGCCACTAATCTCGGCGGCAGCGATTGCCCCTACGGAGCAGGCGCCCACCCCTATCTCACCGTCGGCACGGACAGCATCGACCGGTGCATGCTGAAATCGCCGGGTGCCGTCCGGATGCTCACCGATGAGCAGGCGATCCCCACCTCCAGCGAGCCGGTCACCGGCACCGAGTATGACTTCCGTGCCCGCCGCCCGATCGGCTCCACGCAGCTCGATACCGGCTACGGCGAGCCTGACCGTGATCCCGACGGGCGTGCGCGGGTTGTCCTTCAGGCACCGGGCGAGGACGGCCGGCGCGTGACCCTGTGGATGGACGAACGCTATCCGTATCTGATGCTGTTCACCGGCGATTCGCTGCCCGACCGGGCGCGCCGCCGCCGCGCGCTCGGGGTTGAGCCGATGACCTGCGCGCCGAACGCGTTTCAGTCCGGGGAGGGACTGCACAGACTCAAGCCCGGTGAGTCGTTCACGGGAACGTGGGGGATCCAGCCCGGATGAGAGACGGCGCGACTGCCCCCTTTCCGGCGGCGTGCCGTCTGGAGAAGGGCATTGACTGAGAAGCCGGGCGGGCTCTGTGCTCGACCGCGTGTGGCTCGCACTGACGTGGTGAGCGCTCCGCGCGCCCTATGGGGGGCGCTGCTCGTCCTCGAGCCGGCGCGCGTCCTGCAGACTGTGTCTCACCAGCGCGCCGACCGGGGCGCCGTGTTGTTCGCGCGGGTCCTCGGCGCGCGTCACATCGCGCAGGCTGCGGTCTCTGGCAGCCGGCGCGGCTCCAGCCGCCGATGGGTCGTGGCCGGGGCCGCGCTCGACGCCACCCACGCCTCGACGATGCTTGCCCTGGCGCTGCTGGCGCCCGATCGCCGCCGGCTGGCGCTGATCAACGTGGCGACTGCCACCGCGTTTGCGCTGGCCGGCGTGCGCGAAGCCCGCCGGCGCTGAGGATCACCATGCGGGCGCTGATGATCTCAGACACGCACTTCGCTGGTAAGTCCACGCGCTGCTTGACTCCACGTAAGCGTTCAGGGGGTCGTCGGGCGGTTGTGAAGGGTTCCTGCTGGTTGCAGGGAATCTTGCGGTCGTGCGGCGGGATCAGGTTGAAGCGCTGTATGCGGTTGGGGTTGATGCTGTCGTTGCTGTGATTGAGGCGCAGGC